>NZ_JBIWPG010000015.1:123550-254925 GCF_044768135.1 Streptomyces sp. NPDC101165
GCGGGTAGCCGTAGCCGGGCTGCGGGGCCTGGGGCGGCTGGGGTGCCTGGGGATAGCCGTAGCCGGGCTGGGGCTGCGGCGGCTGAGGTGCCGGCGGCTGGGGCGGGCCGAAGCCCCCCTGCTGCGGGGGCTGGTTCGGCGGCTGGTTGGGGGGCGGAGGAGGCGGCTGGGTCATGACGGAGGTACCTCGGTGAAGCTGTCGGGGCCGGACGGCGGAAGGAGGACGGGAGACGGGCCGGGACTCACTTGCCGAAGGCCATCATCAGCTTCTCCTTCGAGTCGTCGTTGCCGGACAGCCGGGTGGAGGAGATGAAGAAACGCCCGTCGGCCCACTGGACGTCACCGTCGAAGAAGCCGTCCTCGATCTCCGCGGTGCCCGCCGGGTTCTGCAGCACCTTGGCCGGGGTGTGCGAGCCGCCGGAGGTCGGGATCGACACGATCTGGCCGCCCGCCTCGTACGACGGGTGCACGTACGCGATCAGCTTGCCGCCCTCGGTCCGCAGCGGGGACATCGACTCGTCCGCGGGGGACTTGACGCGCCACTTCTGCTTGCCGTTGGCCAGGCTGATGGCGACGATCTCGTTGGCGCCGCTCGTGGTGTCGGTGGGCAGGTAGAGCGTGTCGCCGTCGACGGCGACGCCCTGGCAGCCCTGCAGGTCGCGTTCGAGGATCGCCCAGCCGCAGTGCGGGGCGAACTTCTCGTTCACCTTGACCTCCGAGCGGAACTTGCCGTCCTTGGTGAAGGTGGAGATGTTCCAGGCCTTCTTGCTCTCGTTGGTCAGATAGACCACCAGCGGGTCGAGGGAGTACGTCCGCGCGACCGTCCAGCCCTTCTTGACCGGCTGCGTCCACTTCACCTTGCCGCTGGCCGGGTCGAGTTCCTGGATCTCGTCGTGCGCGTTGCCGCCGCCGGCGCCGCAGGAGGCCACCTGGACCAGCCGGCCCGTGCCGCCCGCGAACGCGGTCGGGAAGCAGTCCGTGCCGTACTTCTTCTTGTCGAACAGCTTGTGGCCGGTCTCGAGGTCGAACGCCGTGCCCGACTGCGAACGGCCCACCATCAGCGTCTTTCCGCTGATGGTCAGTTCGATGCTGATCGCGCTGTCGAACAGCGCGCCGTCGGCGACCTCGCCGCTCCAGCCCTTCTTGCCGGTGTTCAGGTCGATCTGCTGGATCTGGTTGCACTTGGCGCGGTCAGTGACGCCGCTCATGTACGCCACGACGATCTTGTCGTCGGCGGACTTCTCCGGGGTGACCGCGCAGATCTTCTGCGGGAAGGAGATCGGGTTCCAGGTCGGGTTGCCGTTGCCGACGTTGTAGGCGACGAGCTGCTTGTACGCCGCCTTCACCGCCGTCTTGCCGGTGATCCACATGCCGGGTGCGTCGGCGCCGGAACCGGGGGCGTCGGGTGCGGTCTTGTACCAGAGCACCGTCGCCTCGCCGGGCTTGCGGCCGTCGTTGAGGTTCTCCGGGTCCGCACCGCCGTTGCCGCTGCCGTCACCGGGGTTGACCGGGTCGCCGGAGGACTGCTTGCCGTCGTCGCTCTTGTGGGCGACCGGCTTCTTGTCGCCACCGTCCCCGCTCGTGACCGCGTAGACGGTGCCGCCGATGACGGCCAGCGCGGCCACCGCGGCACCGATGATCAGCGCCGTCCGCCCCTTGGACGACGGCTTCCCGCCGTAGGGGGCACCGGGCACGGTGCCGGGCGCGCCCGGGAACTGGGGCGGCTGCTGCGGATAGCCGTAGCCGGGCTGGGCGGCATAAGGCCCGGGCTGCGGGGGCTGGCCGTACGGGCCCGGCGCGCCGGCTCCGGGTGCGCCGGGGGCTCCGTACGGGCCGGGCTGGGCGTAGGGACCGGGCTGCTGCGGGTAGCCGTAGCCGGGCTGGGGCTGCGGAGGTTGAGGAGGCTGGGCCGGCGGCTGGGCCGCCGGAGGCGGCGGCGACTGCGGGGCTCCGAATCCGCCACCGTACGGCGGCTGGTCCTGCGGTGCTCCGAAGCCACCCTGCGGTGGCTGGTTGGGCGGCTGAGTCATCAGCGCTCTTCCCCCTCGTTCACTGATTTTTAGCCACGCCCTGAGGTTCGTTCACGGACCCAAGGTCGTACTCAGAAAGTTCTCAGACGGCTCTTTCTATCACCAAGGACTGACAGCAGACGGGGCCGTGCCCTCCCCTGTTCCCAAGGGAGAACCGGCCCGTGACGCCGTCGTTATGCGCCTTCACGCCCCCTTCACGCAGCGCACGCGCCCCCTGCCCGAGATGCGTGAGAGGTCAGGCGTCCTCCGCCAGTTCCAGCCAGCGCAGCTCCAGTTCCTCGCGCTCCGTGGCCAGATCGCGCAACTGGCCGTCCAGTTCGGCGACCTTCGCGAAGTCCGTGGCGTTCTCGGCGATCTGGGCGTGCAGCTTGGACTCCTTCTCGGAGACCTTGTCCAACTGGCGCTCGATCCGCTGGAGTTCCTTCTTGGCGGCGCGCTGGTCGGCGGCGCTCTTCTCCGACGTGTCCGGCTTGGGCGCCGTGGCGGCGGACTGTGCGGCGACCGCTTCCTCCATCCGCTGACGCCGCTCCAGGTACTCGTCGATGCCGCGCGGCAGCATCCGCAGGGCGCCGTCGCCGAGGAGGGCGAACACCCGGTCCGTGGTGCGCTCCACGAAGAACCGGTCGTGGGAGATGACGATCATCGAGCCGGGCCAGCCGTCGAGGACGTCCTCCAGCTGGGTGAGGGTCTCGATGTCGAGGTCGTTGGTGGGCTCGTCGAGGAAGAGGACGTTGGGCTCGTCCATGAGCAGGCGCAGCAGCTGCAGACGCCGGCGCTCACCACCGGACAGGTCGCCGACCGGCGTCCACTGCTTCTCCTTGCTGAAGCCGAACGTCTCGCACAGCTGGCCGGCGGTCAGCTCGCGCCCCTTGCCGAGGTCGACGCGCTCCCGGACCTGCTGCACGGCCTCCAGGACCCGCACTGCGGGGTCGAGTTCGGCGACCTCCTGGGAGAGGTAGGCGAGCTTGACGGTCTTCCCGACCGCGACCCGGCCGCCCGCCGGCTGCGTCTCGCCCTCGGTCCGCGCCGCCTCGGCCATGGCCCGCAGCAGGGAGGTCTTGCCGGAGCCGTTGACGCCGACGAGGCCGATGCGGTCGCCGGGGCCGAGCTGCCAGGTGACGTGCTTGAGCAGCACCTTGGGTCCGGCCTGCACGGTGACGTTCTCCAGATCGAAGACCGTCTTGCCGAGGCGGGAGGAGGCGAACTTCATCAGCTCGCTGCTGTCCCGGGGCGGCGGCACGTCCGCGATCAGCTCGTTGGCGGCCTCCACCCTGAAGCGCGGCTTGGAGGTACGCGCGGGCGCCCCGCGACGCAGCCAGGCCAGCTCCTTGCGGATGAGGTTCTGCCGCTTGGCCTCCTCGGTCGCGGCGATCCGCTCACGCTCCGCGCGCGCGAAGACGTAGTCGGAGTAGCCGCCCTCGTACTCGTAGACGTCGCCGCGCTGCACGTCCCACATGCGGGTGCAGACCTGGTCGAGGAACCAGCGGTCGTGCGTCACGCAGACCAGCGCCGAGCGGCGGCTTGGCAGGTGCCGGGCGAGCCAGGAGATGCCCTCGACGTCGAGATGGTTGGTGGGCTCGTCGAGGACGATCAGGTCCTGTTCCTCGATGAGCAGCTTGGCGAGCGCGATACGGCGCCGCTCACCACCGGAGAGCGGCCCGATGACGGTGTCGAGCCCCTTCGGGAAACCGGGCAGGTCGAGCCCGCCGAACAGCCCGGTGAGCACGTCCCTGACCTTGGCGTTGCCGGCCCACTCGTGGTCGGCCATGTCGCCGATGACCTCGTGGCGGACGGTGGCGGCGGGGTCGAGGGAGTCGTGCTGGGTGAGCACGCCGAGGCGCAGCCCGCCGGAGTGGGTGACGCGTCCGGTGTCCGCCTCCTCCAGCTTGGCGAGCATCCGGATGAGCGTGGTCTTGCCGTCGCCGTTGCGGCCCACCACACCGATCCGGTCGCCCTCGGACACACCGAGCGAGACGCCGTCCAGCAGGGCACGGGTCCCGTACACCTTGCTGACGTTCTCGACATTGACCAGGTTGACGGCCATTTCACTCCTGCCAGGGGGACGGATCGACCTTCCAGCGTAGTCGGCGGCGGCCGTGCCCCTTCCCGCCGCAGGTCAGCGCCCTCAGGCAGGCAGTACGGTCGCGCCGGACGCGGGTGCCGTCGCCGTGCGCACCGTGCGGCAGGTGCCGGAAGCCCGCAGGGCCTCGGCGACCTTCGACGCGGACTCCGCGTCGCGGGCGAGGAAGGCCGTCGTGGGGCCCGAACCGGAGACGAGCGCGGTGAGCGCGCCCGCGCCACGACCCGCGTCGAGGGTGTCGGCCAGCGCCGGGAAGAGGGAGAGCGCGGCGGGCTGCAGATCGTTGGAGACGGCGGCCGCGAGCGCTTCGGGGTCGCCCTTGGCGAGCGCGTCGAGCAGGTCGGCGGAGGCGGTCGGCTCGGGGATCGTACGGCCCTCGGCGAGACGGTCGAACTCACGGAAGACCGCCGGGGTGGACAGCCCGCGCTCGGCCATCGCGAACACCCAGTGGAAGGTGCCGCCGACCTCCAGGACGGTCAGCTGCTCACCGCGCCCGACACCGAGGGCCGCGCCCCCGACCAGGCTGAACGGCACGTCGCTGCCGAGATCGGCGCAGATGGCGAGCAGTTCGGCACGGGAGGCGCCGGCGCCCCAGAGCGTGTTGCACGCGACGAGCGCACCCGCTCCGTCCGCACTGCCGCCCGCCATGCCGCCCGCGACCGGGATGTCCTTGGCGATGTGGATGTGCACGGCCGGCTCGATGCCCCGGCGCTCGGCGAGCGCGACGGCCGCGCGCGCGGCGAGGTTGGTGCCGTCCAGGGGAACCTGGCTCGCGTCCGGCCCCTCGCAGGTGATGCGGAGCTCGTCCGCCGGCGTGACGGTGACCTCGTCGTACAGACCGACCGCGAGGAACACGTTGGCCAGGTCGTGGAACCCGTCGGGGCGGGCGGCACCCACCGCGAGCTGGACGTTGACCTTCGCCGGTACCCGTACCGTCACGCTCACTTGCCCGCCTCCTTGTGCTCGGCGATCCGGGCGAACTCCTCGACCGTCAGTGCCTCCCCGCGCGCCTGCGGCGAGATCCCGGCCGCGACCAGCGCCGCCTCGGCGGCCGGGGCGGACCCGGCCCATCCGGCGAGCGCCGCGCGCAGGGTCTTCCGCCGCTGCGCGAACGCCGCGTCGACGACCGCGAAGACCTCGCGCTTCGAGGCCGTCGTCTTGAGGGGCTCGGTCCGCCGGACGAGCGAGACGAGCCCGCTGTCGACGTTCGGCGCGGGCCAGAAGACGTTGCGCCCGATGGCCCCGGCCCGCTTCACGTCGGCGTACCAGTTGGCCTTCACGGACGGGACGCCGTACACCTTGGAGCCGGGCGCGGCGGCCAGCCGGTCGGCGACCTCGGACTGCACCATCACGAGCGTCCGCTCGATGCTCGGGAAGGTGTCGAGCATGTGCAGCAGCACCGGCACGGCCACGTTGTACGGCAGGTTCGCCACCAGGGCCGTCGGCGGCGGTCCTGGCAGTTCGGCGACGTGCATCGCGTCGGAGTGCACCAGCGCGAACCGCTCGGCGCGCTCCGGCATGCGCGCGGCGATGGTCGAGGGCAGCGCGCCGGCCAGCACGTCGTCGATCTCGACGGCGGTGACCCGGTCGGCGACCTCCAGCAGCGCGAGCGTGAGGGAGCCGAGCCCCGGGCCGACCTCGACGACCACGTCGTCGGGGCGGACCTCGGCGGTACGGACGATACGGCGGACCGTGTTGGCGTCGATCACGAAGTTCTGGCCGCGCTGCTTGGTGGGACGGACACCGAGCGCTGCCGCGAGCTCACGGATGTCGGCGGGGCCGAGGAGGGCGTCGGGGGTGGGGCTGCTCACGGGACAAGGGTACGGGGGTGTGGATGCGGTGGTTGCCAGGGCATCGGCCGACGGTGCTGCGACTCCGGCTACCTGTGCAGCCGAGCCCCGCAGTGCGGCCAAGGACTGGCGCCGGCGCGTACGTACAGCTTCTTCGCACGGAACGTCTGCTCCTCCACCGTCGCGTCCTGCGGACGCCCGCTGCCGCCGAGGCTGTGCCAGGTGTGTGTGTCGAACTGGTAGAGCCCGCCGTAGTTCCCCGACGGGTCCACCGCGTGCGGACGGCCGCCGGACTCGCACGCGGCCAGCCCGTGCCAGTTGAGGTGGTCGGTGCCCTGCACGGACTTCGGCCGGGGCTTGGTGCCCACCTTCACCAACTGCTCCAGCGGCCCCCGCACCACCTCGGACTTCTCCTTGCGCGGCTTCTCCTGGACGCCGTTGACGGTGCGCAGGAGGTAGGTGACCCGGCGCAGCCCGGGCTGTCCGGGCCGTTCGACGACCTCGGTGCCCTTGAAGAGGGACGAGTCCTCGGTCCGCTCGACCCCGAAGGGGATCTGCTCCTCGCGCACCTCCCTGATCCCGGTCACCCGCAGCACGGTCACCGTCTGCCCGTCGCGCGGGAAGCTGTCCGCCGGGACGGAGGTGGTGTCCTGGCCGTGCAGGGTGATGCCGGCCTCCTCGACGGCCTCGCGGACGGTGGCGGCGTTGGTGCGGATGGTGCGGGTGCGGCCGTCCGCCATGATCGTGACCGCGCGCTCGGTGCGCACGTCCAGCGCGAGCCCGGCACGCCCGATGCTCCGGGAACGCGAGGCCGACAGGTACGCGCCCTCCGCGCGCACCCCCAGCTCCCGGAGCGCCTCGTCCACCGTGTGGGCCGTCGTCCAGACCTCGCGCCGCCGGCCGTCCAGCGTGAGCCGTACGGGGCGCCCGTAGCGCACGGCGACCTCGTCACCGCTGGCGAGCGCCGCCCCGGGGGCGGGCGCGACCACGTCGTGGGCTCCCACGCGCACGCCCTCCTCGGCCAGCAGCTCCGACACGTCGTCGGCGAAGGTGTGCAGCGTGCGCGGTTCGCCGTCGACACTCAGCTCGATCGCCTTGTCCTTGGCGACGAAGGCGGTGGTGCCGCCGGCCAGGAAGGCGACGACCAGCGCCTGCGGCAGCAGACGGCGCATCGCGGACTCCGGGCGCTCGGCGGAGCGCGCCCTGCGCCGGCGCACCGCCCGCCCGACCGCCTCTTCGGGCTCGGCGGACTCCGGAATCACCGGTTCGGGAACGTGGGACACGCTCGCCGCCTGCCGCGGCAGCGGCAGCACCGGCTCGGTGACGAAGTACGCCTCGGCCTCGTAGGCGGGCCGGTAGGTGTCCTCGTACATCCCGTAGGGCAGCGTCTCCGCGGTGTGCACGGAGGCGTCATGGCCGTACGGGTCGTACGTCTCGTACTGCGGCTTGCTCACGCCGACACGCTCCAGAAGGCCAGAGGGGTCCGGATCGGGCCCCCAGAACCTAGCGGAGCGGATGTCACTGTCCAAAGCGACGCGACTACGTACTGTTGCGCGCCGAATCTGCGGTCAGTAGTCGAAGGCGCGTGCGGTGTTCGCGCCCAGGGCGGTCGCCAGGGTGTCCTCGTCGATACCGCGCACGGCGGCCATCGCGCGCACCGTGACCGGAACCAGATACGGGGCGTTGGGCCGTCCACGGTAGGGCGCCGGGGTCAGGAAGGGCGCGTCGGTCTCCACGAGGACCAGCTCCAGCGGGGCGACGGCGAGGGCGTCCCGGAGGTTCTGGGCGTTCTTGAAGGTGACGTTGCCGGCGAAGGACATGAAGTAGCCCTCGCGGGCGCAGATCTCGGCCATCTCGGCGTCGCCCGAGTAGCAGTGGAAGACGGTGCGCTCGGGGGCGCCCTCCTCCTTCAGGACGCGCAGGACGTCGGCGTGCGCGTCGCGGTCGTGGATGACGAGAGCCTTGCCGTGCCGCTTGGCGATCTCGATGTGGGCGCGGAAGGACCGCTCCTGGGCGGCCTTGCCCTCGGGCCCGGTGCGGAAGTGGTCCAGCCCCGTCTCGCCGACGCCCCTCACCTGGGGCAGACCGGCCAGCCGGTCGATCTCGGCGAGGGCGTCGTCCAGCGCGGCGTCACCGCCCGGCTGCCGGGCGCCCTGCCGGGACCAGCCGTCGGGGTCGCCGTGGACGATCCGCGGGGCCTCGTTGGGGTGCAGGGCGACGGTCGCGTGGACGCTCTCGTACGCGGCGGCCGTCTCGGCGGCCCACTGCGAGCCCTTGATGTCGCAGCCGACCTGGACGACCGTCGTCACCCCCACCGACGCGGCCTTCGCGAGGCCCTCCTCGACGGTGCCGGACTGCATGTCGAGGTGGGTGTGGGAGTCGGCGACGGGCACCCGGAGGGGCTCCGGGAGCGGCGGTGCCGCGTTCTTGTCGGCGTTCGAAGGCATGCCCCGATCCTACGAAAGGAGCATGCGTTCGAACGTCGGCGATGCGCTCAGCTCGCCCTGCGGTGGAACGGGTGCAGGAGATCGGACAGATGCCAGTGGTGGTGGTCCTTGGCCCGCGCGGCCGTCTCCGCCGCCTGCGGTGCCTCGGTCTGCGGCGCCTCGGCACGCGGTGCCTGGTGGTGCTGCGCCGCGCTGCGTACCGACGACACCTGCCCCGGCCGCATGATCCGTACGACGTGGCCGTCGCAGTTCTGGCACGTCGGCCGGCTCAGCGGGGACGGCACGACCTGCCCGTCGGCCACGTACATCACGAACTCGTGGCCGTCGGCGTCCGTGTGGTGCTCTATCTCGTACGACTGCTCCCAGCCGTGCCCGCATCGCATGCAGGCGAACGAGTACGACTCGTGAACGACGGCTGTGGCCGTACCGCGGAGGCCGGTCTGCCCTGCGATCTCGCTCATGCCAGCTCCTCTTGTTCCGCTGGACGAGGGACGGGTGCGTCCCTTCGACCAGTGGACGCCTTCACCAGAGCGAATGCAGCAGGCCTGTCGAGTGTTGGAGGCGATTTGGACGTCGCTTGCCAAATCGGCCCCGGGCAGGGGGTCTGGTCTTTGCTTTCGGCGCCAGCCCTTTGCCCTCGCATGGGGCGCATGCTCAACCGAGAACGCCCCTGCTCAGAGGGCTATTCAGTAGGCCGAGGGAAGCGCCCCGAAAGGGGCGCGGGGCCGTATCGACATGCGGCTCCGTCGCGTGGGCGCGACCAGCTACGGCATACCGTCAGCCCGCCACGAACCGAACCCCCACGGCGCTCCCCGGACAGCCGCCTCACCCGGCGGAGCGTTTCGCCGCAACGACCGCGTCGAAAACAACCCTCTTCTGCAGCCCGGCCTCCGCCGCCACCGCGGCGATGGCCTCCTTGCGCCGCTCCCCCGCCTCCTCGCGATCCCGCACCCGGCGAACCAGCTCCGCCGCGTCGAGTTCCTCGGGACCGGATTCAGGCGCACCCTCCACCACGACGGTGATCTCCCCGCGGACCCCCTCGGCGGCCCACCGCGCCAGCTCGTCCAGCGGCCCCCGCCGCACCTCCTCGTACGTCTTGGTCAGCTCACGGCAGACGGCGGCCCGCCGCTCCGCGCCGAAGACCTCGGCCATCGCGGCGAGGGTGTCGTCGAGCCGGTGCGGGGCCTCGAAGTAGACGAGCGTCCGCCGCTCTCCGGCGACCTCGCGCAGCCGGGACAGCCGCTCCCCCGCCTTGCGCGGCAGGAAGCCCTCGAAGCAGAACCGGTCGACGGGCAGCCCGGACAGGGCGAGGGCGGTGAGCACGGCGGACGGCCCCGGGACGGCGGTGACCCGGATGTCCTTCTCCACGGCGGCCGCGACCAGCCGGTATCCCGGGTCGGAGACCGACGGCATCCCCGCGTCCGTGACGAGCAGCACGCGCGCGCCGCCGAGCAGTTCCTCGACCAGCTCGGGGGTGCGGGCGGCCTCGTTGCCCTCGAAGTACGACACCACGCGGCCCTTGGGGGTCACGCCCAGCGCCTGGGTGAGCCGGCGCAGCCGCCGTGTGTCCTCGGCGGCGACGACGTCGGCGCCCGCCAGCTCCTCGGCCAGCCGGGGCGGCGCGTCCGCGATGTCACCGATGGGGGTACCTGCCAGGACAAGGGTTCCAGTCACGCCCCCATCCTCCCAGGGCCGGCGAGGAGGGGGGAAAGCGACCGCATCCCGACCGGTACCTCACATGCACGGGACTCACACAGAACGGTTCCCTACGATGGCGCGGTGACCAGTACCGCGTCCTCCACGGACCTCCGGCAGGGCCAGGCACCGCACGACCAGCGGCCGTCGTGGCAGCAGCGGCTGCGCCGATTCGGCTACACGCCCGCCAAGGACGCTCCCTCGGGCGACGTACGCGACCGGCTCGTGCCGCCGTACGCCGAGCCGAGTCCGCGCCTGTGGCAGGCGCTGGGCGTCCCACCGGTCCTGGCGGAACGGATCACCCGCTGGTCGGGCTGGGTCGGTCCGCTGCTGGTGACGCTGATGGCGGGCCTGATGCGGTTCTGGAACCTGGGCAGCCCGCGCGCGGTGATATTCGACGAGACCTACTACGCCAAGGACGCCTGGGCGCTCGTCCACCGCGGGTACGAGGTCAACTGGGACAAGAACGCCAACGACCTGGTGCTGCAGACCCACGGCCATCTCGCGATCCCCACGGACGCGGCGTACGTCGTGCACCCGCCGGTGGGCAAGTACGTCATCGGTCTGGGCGAGCTGATGTTCGGGTTCGACCCGTTCGGCTGGCGGTTCATGACGGCGCTGCTGGGGACGCTCTCCGTCCTGCTGCTGTGCCGGATCGGCCGCCGGATGTTCCGCTCGACGTTCCTCGGCTGTCTGGCGGGCGCGCTGATGGCGGTGGACGGCCTGCACTTCGTGATGAGCCGGACCTCGCTGCTCGACGGCGTGCTGATGTTCTTCGTCGTGGCCGCGTTCGGCTGCCTGGTGGTCGACAGGGACAGGTCACGGGAGAAACTCGCCGCCGCGCTGCCGGCCGGACCCGACGGCCGGGTACGCCCCGACGAGGACGTCGGCGACACCTTCCGCTTCGGCTGGCGGCCCTGGCGCTGGGGCGCCGGGCTGATGCTGGGCCTGGCCATCGGCACGAAGTGGAACGGCCTGTACGTCCTGGCCGCGTTCTTCGTGATGGCGGTCCTGTGGGACGCGGGCGCCCGCAAGACGGCCGGCGCCCGGCACCCGTTCATCGCGGCGCTCAAGTACGACACCGGCATCACGTTCCTCGCGACCTGGCCGGTGGCGCTCACCGTCTACCTGGTCTCCTGGACCGGCTGGATCCTCTCCCCGTCCAACGGCACCGGCGGCTACTTCCGCAACTGGGCGGCGACGGACGGCAGAGGCGGCACCTGGACCTTCCTGCCGGACTGGCTGCGCAGTCTGTGGCACTACGAGCACGAGGTGTACAAGTTCCACATCGGGCTGTCGTCCCCGCACACCTACCAGTCCAACCCGTGGAGCTGGATCGTGCTGGGCCGCCCGGTGTCGTACTTCTACGAGTCCCCCTCCCCCGGCGCCGACGGCTGCCCCGGCGACGCCGGCCAGAAGTGCGCCCGGGAGGTGCTGGCCATCGGCACGCCACTGCTGTGGTGGGCGGCCTGCTTCGCGCTCCTGTACGTGCTGTGGCGCTGGCTGCTGCGCCGCGACTGGCGGGCCGGCGCCATCGCCTGCGGGATCGCGGCCGGCTACCTGCCCTGGTTCATGTACCAGGAGCGGACGATCTTCCTCTTCTACGCGGTCGTCTTCCTGCCGTTCCTGTGCCTCGCGGTGGCCATGCTGATCGGCGCGATCATCGGCCCACCGGGCTCCACCGAGACCCGCCGCGTGATCGGCGCATCGGCAGCGGGCGTCCTGGTCCTGCTGATCGCGTGGAACTTCATCTACTTCTGGCCGCTGTACACGGGCCAGGCGATCCCGATCGACAGCTGGCGGTCGCGGATGTGGCTGGACACCTGGGTCTAGCTGCGTAGACCTTGCACGAGGGCACGGCCGGCGGCCGTGCCCTCGTGGTCGATGCTGGTCGTCATTGGCCGTCGCCGGCCGCCCTCGGACGGCCCGGAGACGGCCCGGCGAGATGAGTCGGCAGATTTGCATCCGTGCAGGGGGACGACCCTCGAGCTGCGGTTTCGCAGCCGACAACGACGGTCACTCCACGTCTGCCCCACCGGAAGGTGACTCTGGTAGGTCGGTGAGCCGGTCAGCCAGAATCATCGCCACATCGTCTGCCAAGTCGCCGTCAGTGTGGCGGATCAACGCCTGGTGCAGTTGCTCCAGGAAGTCCGGCGGGGTGGGGCCGACGCCCAGCCCCTCCATGGCCTCCGGCAGAGCGAAGAATTCGCTGTCGCGGTTGCGGGCCTCGATCACACCGTCGGTGTACAGCAGCAAACGGTCACCAGGGATGAACGCGTAGCTTTCAGGCTTCTCGGGGAGGCCGGCGATGAGGTCTTCGAGGCCAAGAGGCGGCGACGGCAAGCTCGGCATCAGCGGGGTAGCCCTGCCCTGGTGCAGCAGCAGCGGGGGCGGATGCCCACGGTTCACCAGCTGCACCACGGGTTCGTCCGACACCTGCGCGATGAGCGCCGTGGTGAACCCTTCCAGCAGAACCTCCTGACCATACGCACCCGGCACGGCGACCTCCCGTCGCAGCGCAGCCGCGCAGCGGTTCATGACCTCCGCCAGGTCCTCCTCATAGTGCACGGCTTCCCGGAACGCGCCCAGTGCCACCGCGACGGCTCGCACCGCGGACAGCCCCTTGCCCCGGACATCCCCGACGATCATCCGGACGCCGTACCGCGTCTGCACGGCCTCGTACAGATCACCGCCCACCCGTGCCCCGGTCCCGGCGGCAAGGCAAAGGCTGCCGACCCGCAGCGGGCCCAGGCGCGCGGGCACGGGCCGCAGCACGACCTCCTGGGCCGCCACGGCGATGCGGCGGACCCGGTCAAGCTCTTCCTGCCTGCGCTCCTGCATGGCGCGGCTCGTAATGAAGCCGGCCACGGAGACCAAGATCAGAGCCAGGAAGTTGCTGTAGACCTGCAGGGTGCCCCATGCCCCGTTGTAGGTCGCAGTGGTCACGCTGATCGCCAGCGCCAGGACCGCCGCCGCGGTGGTGCCCTTGGGCCCCAGCGTCACTGCCGCCAGCGCCGGCACCGCGGTGAGAAAGGGGCCGGTATAGATGAAGTGCGCAGGCGTGAGCTCGATGACCAGCACGGCCAGCGCGATCAGATAGGGCACACACTGCATCAGTGTGAAGAGGACCCGGTTATGACCGCCTGCTCCTGGCAGCGAGGGTGAACGCAAGAGCGACCCCATGCACCAAGGGTGCCTCGCTGTAACCCACGGCTCCACCCAGTCAGCCACCCTGGGCAGTACGAGGACTGGCCCAGCCCGTCTACAGCAGGCTAAGTCCGCTATCCGTGACCTGCAGGTTTGCCCCTGCGTGCCGCTGCTGGGGGATGCCTGGAGGAATCAGCGTCTGTTCCAGGTCTGCTCCGTGTCGCGAACAGCCGGTGGCCGGGGCGGGTGCGCGGGTACGGTCGGGGTGCTGGATCCGACCGTGTTCGAGGGGGTTTTGGTGGCGGGCGGGGAGGCGCGGTACGGCGCTGAGGGCGGGGATCACGTCGATTTCCGTGACGGTTTGTTCACCGGCCCGGTCACTGGCAGGAGCGACCACCATCACTACTACGGGGCCCGGAGGCCTGCGGCCGGGTGGCCGCATCAGGTGGGGGTGATCCCGCCGCGGGCGGGCTGTTTCCAGACCCGCGCGGAAGTGGTTCGGCTGCGTGAGGCGCTCACGGGTGGACGGGCTGCGGTCCTGGTGGGGCAGGACACGGTGCACGGTCAGGTGCTGGCCGGGATGGGCGGGGTGGGCAAGACCCAGCTGGCCGCGGACTACGCCCGTACGGCCTTGCAGGCCGGTGAGTTGGACGTGCTGGTGTGGATCACCGCGGGCAATGCGACCGCGGCCGCCTCCGGGTATGCGCAGGCTGCGGTGGAGATCCTGGGCGCCGATCCCGCGGACCGGGAGACGGCCGCCCGCGCCTTCCTGGCCTGGCTGGAACCCAAGGCAAACGCGACGCCGTGCCGGTGGCTGGTCGTCCTCGACGACGTTACCGACCCCACCGACCTGAACGGGTTGTGGCCGCCCGCCAGCCCGCACGGCCGGACCCTGGTCACCACCCGCCGCCAGGACGCCGCCCTGGCCGGCCATCTGATCAAGGTCGGACTGTTCACCGAGGCAGAATCCCTCGCCTACCTCACCGCCACACTCGGCGCACGTAAGCGCCACGAGCCAGGCGAACAGCTCGCCGCGCTCGCCCAGGACTTAGGGCACCTGCCGCTCGCGCTGTCGCAAGCCGCTGCCTACCTCATCGACGCCGGCATCAGAGCCGGTGCCTATCGGGGGATGCTGGCCGACCGTAGCGCCTCTCTCACTGATGCCGCCCCCGAGGTCCTGCCCGACGGCCAGACCCAGACCGCAGCGGCAGCCTGGTCACTGTCCGTCGACCGCGCCGACACCCTGCGCCCGGTGGGCCTGGCCCGCCCGATGCTCCAGCTCGCCGCGTTCCTCAGCCCCAACGGCATCCCCGAAACGATTCTGACCAGCGCCCCCGCCCTCGCCCACCTGACCCGGCACCGCAAGACTCCCGTGTCTGTCACTGCGGACGAGGCGGTCGGTGCAATGCGGGCGCTGGATCGGCTCAGCCTCATCGACCACACCCCCGCCACCCCCCACCAGGCCGTCCGTGTTCACCAGCTCATCCAGCGCGCCACCCGTGACACGCTCACCCCCGACCAGCACGACCACCTCGCCCGCACCACCGCCGACGCCCTCACCATCGCCTGGCCCGCCATCGAACGCGACACCGAACTCGCCCAGGCCCTGCGCGCCAATACCACCGCTCTCACCCGCACCGCCGAAGACGCCCTGTACCAGCCCGACGCGCATACGGTGCTGTACCTGGCCGGACGAAGCCTCGGCCAAGCCGGCCAGGTCACCGCCGCCACAGCACACTTCCAACGCCTGACCGAAACCACCGGCCACCGCCTCGGCCGCGACCACCCCGACACCCTGACCGCCCGCCACAACCTCGCCCACTGGCAGGGAGAGGCGGGAAACGCGGCCGGAGCCGCAGCCTCGCTCGAACAGCTGCTGGCCGACCGACTGCGGGTGCAGGGTGAAGACGACCCCGACACCCTGGCCACCCGCAACAGCCTCGCCCGGTGGCGGGGGGGGAGGCGGGAGATGCGGCCGGTGCCGCAGCCGCCTTCGAGCAGCTGCTGGCCGACCAGCTGCGGGTGCAGGGTGAAGACCACCCCGACACCTTGACCACCCGCAGCGACCTCGCCCACTGGCGGGGGGAGGCGGGAGACGCAGCCGGCGCCGCAGCCGCGTACGAGCAGCTGCTGGCCGACCGACTGCGGGTGCTGGGTGCAGACCACCCCGACACTCTGGCCACCCGCAGCCACCTCGCCCACCGGCGGGGGGAGGCGGGAGACGCAGCCGGCGCCGCAGCCGCGTACGAGCAGCTGCTGCCCGGCCAAGTTCGGGTGCAGGGCCCCGACCACCCCCACACCCTGACCACCCGCAACAACCTCGCCCACTTGCGAGGGGAGGCGGGAGACACGTCCGGCGCCACAGCCGCGTACGAGCAACTACTGGCCGACCAGCTGCGGGTGCTAGGTGCAGACCACCCCTACACCCTGACCACCCGCAGCCACCTCGCCTACCGGCGGGGGGAGGCGGGAGACACAGCCGGCGCCGCAGCCGCGTACGAGCAGCTACTGCCCGACCAAGTTCGAGTGCAGGGCCCCGACCACCCCGACACCCTGGCCGCCCGCAGCCAGCTCGCCTACTGGCGGGGAAAGGCGGGAGAGACACCCCAAGCCTGAAGGCTGGCAGGATCCGCCGCCGAGCCTGACGGGCTGGGCACATGGGTTGCGGGGTATTGGCGTACGCCTATGGTCCCGTCGCCCTCTATGGATGCCGCTCCTCATCGCCTTGCACTACGGCGGTTTTCAAGAGCGTTGCGGTATCACACTGAACCCAGTCCCTGACCTGCACCAATGCCACAAGCTGTCCACGGGATCGGTACGTTGGCCCACGGATGGCCTACGTGGGTGCAGCCGGGCAGTTGTCATTCACTGGCGGCGAGGAAGCAGCGCCGGCTCACAGGCCGGGATCATCGAACTGTTCGAGAAGGAAGTCGACCGGTGCGAGGCCCGCGGTGGCGGGCGTGCCGTCGTGGAGGAACTGTTCCGTCCAGATGACCTTGCCGCGGGTGGTGTACCGCGTTCCCCATCGCTGGGCGAACTGCGCCACCAGGAACAGTCCGCGTCCGCCTTCGTCGGTGGTCGCCGCCCGCCGCATGCGCGGCGAGGTGCCGCTTCCGTCCGACACCTCGCAGATCAGACAGCGTCCGTTGAGCAGCCGTACGCCGACCGGCGGCGAGCCGTACCGGATCGCGTTCGTGACCAACTCGCTGACGATCAGCTCCGTGGCGAATGCGGTCTCCTCCAGCCCCCACTCCAGCAGCGTCTCCCGGCAGCGCGCCCGCACCGAGGGAACCACCGCCGGGTCCGGCGGCACGTCCCACATGGCCACGTCCGAGCGTGGGAACCTCCGGGTACGTGCCGCCAGCAGCGCGATGTCGTCGGAGGTGTGTGACGGCTTCAACGAGTCGATCACCGCCTGACACGTCTCCTCCGGCGTGCGGCCCCCGGACCCGCCCAACGCCCGGCGCAGTCGCTCCATCCCGACGTCGATGTCGTGGTTACGGTCCTCCACGAGGCCGTCGGTGTACAGCACCAGTTGCGAACCCTCCGGCAGGGACAGCTCCACGGTCTCGAAGGGGTAGCCGCCCAGGCCGAGCGGCGCCGAGGCCGGCACGTCGGGACAGATGACCGTCCCGTCCGGGCGCACCAGCACCGGCTCCGGATGCCCCGCACGGGCCATCGTGCAGGCCTCCGTCACCGGGTCGTAGACCGCGTAGAGGCAGGTCGCTCCGGTCACGCCCTCCCCCTCGTGGCCTTCCCCGGCATCGCCCGTGTTCTCCTCGTTGTCCATGCGGACGACCAGGTCGTCCAGGTTCCCGAGCACCTCGTCCACGGGCAGGTCCAGGGTGGAGAAGTTGTGCACCGCGGTGCGCAGCCGGCCCATCGTCGCCGCCGCGTGCAACCCGTGACCGACGACATCACCCATCACCAGAGCCACGCGAGCGCCCGGAAGCGGGATGACGTCGAACCAGTCCCCGCCCACCCCCGCCTCCGCGGGCATGTAGCGCCAGGCCACCTCCAGAGCGTCCTGCTCCGGCTGCCGCCGCGGCAGCAGGCTGCGCTGCAGCGTCACCGCCATCGCGTGCTCCCGGGTGAACCGCCGGGCGTTGTCGATGGCCACCGCTGCCCGGGCGGCCAGTTCCTCCGCGAAGGTGAGATCCTCCGGCTCGAACGCCGGGGAATCCGCCGTCCGGTAGAAGTTCGCCACGCCCAGCGTTACGTTCCGTGCCTGCAGTGGCACGGCCACCAGGGAACGCAACCCGCTCTCCAGGGCCCTCATGGCGCGCTCCGGATCCTGTTCCCGCCAGCCCTGTGCCTGCCGCAGGTCCGCCTCGAGCGTCACCCGTCGATCCTGCAGCGCCCGCATCTGCGGCGTTCGGCGCGAGAACGAGATCATCTGGCCCCGCGGATACACCGGAATCATCCGCCGCTCGCCGCCGATCGCCGCCCTGCGCAGATGCCGCCAGCCCTCCGCCGTGGGCTCCCACCCCCGCAGCACCGCTTCGAGCAGGTCCACGGTCACGAGGTCGGCGAACTGCGGCACCGCCACGTCGGCCAGTTCCTGGGCCGTGCGCTCCACATCCAGCGTGGTCCCGATCCCCACCCCGGCCTGGTACAGCAGCTTCAGCCGCTCCCGCGCGACCTCGGCCCGCCCCGAGACCGCCGCCAGCTCCGTGGTGTCCCGCAGGGTCACCACACTGCCCTCCAGGTCGTCCTGCGGGTACGTGGACCGCTTGTTCACCGCCAGCAGCCGGTCCCCCACGAGACGGACCTCATCGGTGGCCGCCTCCGGCGACGACAGCAGAAGCGTGATCGGCTCCGGCAGTCCCAGCTCCCCCACCGGGCGCCCCCGCACGTCCGCCGGCAGTCCGAGCAGCCGTGTCGCCTCGTCGTTGGCCAGCAGCAGTCGTCCGTCGGCGTCGGTGATCAACACTCCTTCCCGCACCGCGTGCAGGACCGCGTCGTGGTGCCTGTACAGCTCCGCCAGCTCCACCGGGGCCATGCCGTACGTCTGCCGCCGCAGCCGCCGGGACACCAGCGTCGTTCCCGTCACGGCCAGCGCCAGCGCGGCCACGCCGCTGCCGAGGATGATCGGCAGCTCCGGCAGCCACAGCCCCGCCACGTTCCTGACGGTGATGCCGGCGGAGACCAGGCCGACCACCTTGCCGTGCGCGTCGGTCACCGGGACCACCGCCTGCACGTCCGTCCCCCTGCCTGCGGGCAGCGGCGGCCCGCCGGCCTGCTCGACGACGGTACGGCCTTTCAGAGCCGGTTCGATGGTGCCGACGAACTTCTTGCCGATCTCCCGCGGGTAGGGATACGTGTAACGAATCCCCTCCTTGTTCATGGCGATGACGAAGTCCACGCCCGCGCGCTTCCGCGCCTGCTCGGCCCGGGGCTGGAGCACCGCCGTCGGGTCCGGGCTCTGCAGCGCCTCGGCCACGCCGGGAGCACTCGCGAACGACTGCGCCGCGACGATCGACTCCCTGCGCCCCTGCTGCAGGGCGTCACTTGCCGCCTGGAGCGCCATGGCCACCACCGCGGCCACGACCAGCAGGACCACGATCAGGACCTGGAGGAGGAACACCTGACCGGCCGCACTGCGCAGGTCCAGCAGGGAGGAGCGACGTGCGCGCGGGCCCCCGACGGGCGGATGACGTTCCGGACCCCGAGGGCGCCCGGAAAATACTTCCATACACCCTTGATAACACCGCTGCACGGAATATCGACAATTCCGCATCGCTGCCGCACGCGACCCAGCAGCCCCTCCGGCAACGTCTCTGTTCGGACAACAATCGGCAACTCCCGCCACAGGCGCCCCGCTACCGCTTACAGTTCCTCTGCGACGTGTTTTTGAACGCGTTCAACGGGGAAAACGGGGAGGATTCGCGCGATGCGCAGGGGAGTCAGGGGTGCCGTCATAGGCGGCGTGTGTGTGGTCATGCTGGGCGGTGCCGGGTACGGCGCGTACAACTTCGTGTCCGCGCTGAACGGCGACGCGGGAACGGGCGGCGGCCCGGCCGTCGTGAAGAGCGGTCCGCCCAGCGGCACCGAGGTCAAGGAGACGGCCGCGAAGTTCTTCGCCGCCTGGGAGAAGGGGGACGCCTCGACCGCGGCGACCTACACGGACTATCCCGAGGCGGCGCGGGAGTTGCTGACGGCGTACGGGGGCGACGCACACATCACCAAGGTGCACATCACGCCCGGTACGGCCACCGGCACGACCGTTCCCTTCACGGTCGCGGCAACGGTGTCGTACGAAGGGAAGACCCGGCCGCTCAGCTACGAGAGCCGCTTGGACGTCGTGCGCGGGAAGACCTCGTACCGGCCGCTGGTCGACTGGCAGCCCTCCGTCGTGCATCCGCGGCTGCAGAAGGGGGACACGCTGATGACGGGCGAGTCCGCGTCCCCGCCGATCGAGGCCGTCGACCGGGACGGGAAGGTGCTCACGCCGGAGAAGTACCCGTCCCTCGGCCCGATCCTCGACGAGCTGCGCCAACGGTACGGCGACAAGGCGGGCGGCCGGGCCGGCGTGGAGCTGGTGATACGCCATGCGGGCGCCGGAGGAGGAGAAGCGGCGGAAACAGGAGAAACCGGGGGTGGCGCTGCCGACACCACCCTCCTGACCCTCACCAAGGGGCGGCCCGGCACGCTGCACACGACGCTCAGCGCGAGCGCGCAGGCGGCGGCAGAGACTGCTGTGGAGAAGTACGCCGATTCGTCCCTGGTGGCCGTCAAGCCGAGCACGGGCGAGATCCTGGCCGTCGCCAACCATCGCGACGACGGCTTCGACGCGGCCCTGCTGGGCGAGCGCCCGCCCGGCTCCACCATGAAGATCATCAGCGCGGCGGCTCTCATCGACAACGGCCTGACCACCGCGAACGGCCCGGCGCCCTGCCCGCCCTCCGCCGTCTCCGAGAGCCAGACCTTCCAGAACCTCAAGGGCCTCACCCCGGACGAGCACGCCACGCTCTCCGACAGCTTCGCGCGCTCCTGCAACACGGCGTTCGTGAAGTTCGCGAACGAGGTCGAGGTGGACACCCTCACCAAGGAGGCCCAGGAGCGGTTCGGACTGGGGCAGAACAACTGGCGGATCGGCGTCCCGTCCTTCGACGGCCGGGTCCCCGCCGCCGGCGGCCCCGACACCGCGGCCGCGCTGATCGGCCAGGGTCAGGTCCAGATGAGCCCGCTGAACATGGCCTCCGTGACGGCGACCGCGATGACCGGCACCTTCCGGCAGCCGGTGATCGTGCCGCTGGGCCTGGACCACCGCGAACCGGCACGCGCGCGCGGGCTGTCCCGGAGCACGGTCCAGCAGCTGCGCGGCATGATGAATCGCACAGCGACCAGTGGCACCGCAGCCGGGGTCATGTCCGGGCTCGGTGGGAGCATCGGTGCGAAGACCGGCTCGGCGGAGGCCGACGGGCAGGCGAAGTCGGACAGTTGGTTCACCGGGTACCGGGGCGACGTCGCCGCCGCGGCGATGGTCCAGGACGGCGGACACGGGATCGACGCGGCCGGTCCGATTGTCGCAAGCGTGCTACGGAATGCGGGCTGACATCACCCGCAGAGGCGGGGACCTTAGTGTGGGTGCCGTCGTTGGGGAGTGTGGGGGCTGCGGGGACCCTGGGGAAGGCGCGGAGGAACTGAGGAAGTGGGCAAGAGAAGGCGCGTCGCCGAGCGACGGAAGACCAACCCCGCCGTGCTCGGCGGGGTGATCGCCTTGGTCGTCGGCGGCGCCGGGTTCGGCGTCTACGCGCTCACCGACGGCGGTGCGGCGGCCGACGAGCGGACGTCCGCGTCCGACCACAAGGCCGTGAAGACCGGCCCGCTCACCGCCGCCGAGGTCCGCACCGCCTCCACCCGCTTCCTCACCGCCTGGCGGCAGGGCCGCACCACCGAGGCGGCGGCCGCCACCGACGACCCGTCCGCCGCCACCGCACTGCTCACCGGCTACACCAAGGACGCCCACCTGAAGGACGTCACGCTCACCGGCGGCACCGCCACCGGCGCCAAGGTGCCGTTCTCCGTCAAGGCGACGGTGTCGTACCAGAGCCTCAGCAAGCCCCTCGCGTACAACAGTTCACTCACCGTGGTGCGGCGGGCCCGCGACGGGAAGCCGCTGGTCGACTGGCACGCCTCGGTGGTGCACCCGGACCTGAAGGACGGCGACACGCTCGTCACCGGCGAGTCCGGCACCCCGCCGATCAAGGCGCTGGACCGGGACGGCGGGGAGGTGACGACCACCGAGTACCCGTCGCTGGGCACGGTCCTGGACGGGCTGCGGGAGAAGTACGGCAAGACGGCGGGCGGCAAGGCGGGCGTGGAGCTGCGCGTGGTGCGCGGCAAGGCGTCGGAGGCGGCCAAGCTGTCCGACAAGACGCTCGTGGAGCTGAGCAAGGGCACGCCGGGCACGGTGAGGACGACGCTGAGCCCGAAGCTCCAGGCTGCCGCCGAGAAGCAGGTCGGCAAGCGGGCGAAGGCCTCGGTGGTGGTCCTGCGGCCCTCGACGGGTGAGATCCTCGCGGTCGCCAACAGCGGGCACGGCTTCAACACCGCCTTCCAGGGCTCCCTGGCGCCCGGCTCCACGATGAAGATCGTGACGTCGACGATGCTGTTCGAGAAGAAGCTCGTCACGCCCGACGCGTCGCACCCCTGCCCCAAGACGTACAAGCTCGCCGGCTGGACGTTCCACAACGACGCCGACTCCGAGATCAAGAAGGGCACGTTCAAGCTGAGCTTCGGGGCCTCCTGCAACAACGCCTTCATCAATTTCGCGCCGAAGCTGTCCAACAGCGATCTGACGAAGGAGGCGCAGGAGGTCTACGGCCTCGGCCTGAACAACTGGGCCATCGGCGTTCCGTCGTTCGACGGCTCCGTCCCGGTGCAGAGCGGCGCGCAGATGGGCGCCTCGCTGATCGGGCAGGGCGGGGTGCGCATGAACCCGCTGAACATGGCGTCGGTGTCGGCGACGGTGGAGTCGGGCGTCTTCCGCCAGCCGTACCTGGTGGCCCCGACGGTGGACCACCGCACGCTGGCGAAGGCCTCGCGCACGATGTCGTCGAAGACGCAGGCGCAGCTGAAGGACGTCATGCAGTACACGGCGGCGTACGGCACGGCGGCCAAGGCGATGTCGGGCCTCGGCCCGAACTACGGAGCCAAGACGGGCTCCGCCGAGGTCGACGGCCAGAAGAAGCCGAACGGCTGGCTCACCGCGTACCGGGGCGACCTCGCCGCGGCGGGCGTGGTCCAGGCGGGCGGCCACGGCGGCGACACGGCCGGGCCGATCGTCGCGGCGCTGCTGAAGATGGGCGGCTGAGCGGGGCGGCTGAGGTCAGCGGCCGAGCGGTCCGGGAGGCCTCAGCGGCCGACGGGCTCGGCCGTGTACGTCCGGCGCAGGAACCGGAGCAGCGCCTTCGACTCGAACTGCACCACCTCCACGCCGTGCGCGGTGTGGAACTCCACGACGGCCTGGACGCGCCCGCAGGGCCACACGCGTACGTCGCCGCTCTCGGCCGGCGTCCGCAGTCCCCGTTCGAGCAGCGCACGCGAGAAGGTCCACTCGTGCGGTCCGGGCAGAGGCAGGCCGACCCGGACCGACCGCGGATCGCTGTCGGGGTCGTACCGCAGCACTACGGGTACGGCCCCCGGATCCTCCTCGTCCGTGACGATGTGGGCGCGCGCGTACTGCTCGACTACAGACATCGGACCGCCCTCTCACGTTCTGTGACCTACACGGAAGTCGTGCATCCGCTTTCCATCCAATGTGCCATACTTTTCGGTTCGCGCCCGGCGAGGAAGCGAGACCACGTCTCTCTTGCAAAAGGTTCGCAACAAGCCTCTAAAATCGTACGGTGCACGTACCTGACGGATTCATCGACGCCCCCACCTCCGCGGTCACCGGAGTGGTCGCCGCCGGCGCCCTCGCGGTGAGCCTGCGCGGCGCCCGCCGCGAACTCGACGAGCGGACGGCACCGCTGGCCGGCCTGGTGGCGGCGTTCATCTTCGCCGTGCAGATGCTGAACTTCCCGGTGGCGGCCGGCACCAGCGGCCATCTGCTGGGCGGTGCGCTAGCCGCGATCCTGGTCGGCCCGTACACGGGCGTGCTGTGTGTGTCGGTCGTGCTGCTGATGCAGGGCGTGCTGTTCGCGGACGGCGGGCTGACCGCGCTCGGCGTGAACATCACCGACATGGCGATCGTCACGACCGTGGTGTCGTACGCCGTCTTCCGCGCACTGCTCGCCGTGCTGCCCCGCAAGCGGCGCTCGGTCACCGTCGCCTCCTTCGTGGCCGCGCTGGTCTCCGTGCCGGCCGCCGCCGTCGCCTTCACGCTCATGTACGCGATCGGCGGGACCACGGACGTCGCCATCGGCAAGGTGGCGACCGCGATGATCGGTGTCCATGTGCTGATCGGGATCGGCGAGGCCGTGATCACGGCGCTCACGGTGAGCGCCGTCATAGCCGTACGCCCGGACCTGGTGCACGGCGCGCGCGGCCTGCAGCAGCGGCTCAAGCTGCGCGTGAACGGCACGCTGGTGGACGCTCCGTCGCCCACAGCCCCCGTCGCGGCGCGCACCTCCCGGCGCACCCTGTGGATCTCCGGACTGGCCGCGTCGCTGATGCTCGCCGGCTTCGTGAGCTTCTACGCCTCCGCCGACCCCGACGGCCTGGAGAAGGTCGCGCACGACCAGGGCATCGACAAGAGGACCGGGCAGCACGCGACGGCCGACTCCCCGCTCGCCGGCTACGGCGTCAAGGACGTCTCGGACGCCCGGCTGTCCGGCGGCCTCGCGGGCGTGATCGGCGTCGGTGTCACGATCGTCGCGGGCAGCACGGTGTTCTGGGCCGTACGCAGGCGCCGCGGCGCGGACGTCTCGCCCGTGAACACGGGCGTGTGACGTGGGAGCGGGACACGCGCACCGGCTCTACCGGCACGGGCACTCCCCCGTGCACGCCCTGCCGCCGCACACCAAACTGGCGGCCGCGTTCGCCTTCGTCGTGGTCGTGGTGTCCACCCCGCGCGAGGCGATGTGGGCGTTCGCGGCGTACGCCGTCCTGCTCGCGTACGTCGCGTACCGCGCGCGCGTGCCCGCCGGATTCCTGCTCGGGCGGCTGCTGATCGAGGTGCCGTTCGTGGCGTTCGCGGTCCTCATGCCGTTCGTGGCGGAGGGCGAGCGGGTGCATGTGCTGGGCCTCTCGCTCAGCGTGAACGGGCTGTGGGGCGCCTGGAACGTGCTCGCCAAGGGCACGCTCGGCGTCGCCGCCTCCGTGCTGCTGGCCGCCACCACCGAGCTGCGCGAACTGCTGCTCGGGCTGCAGCGGTTGAAGCTGCCGCCGCTGCTCGTGCAGATCGCCTCCTTCATGATCCGCTACGGCGACGTCATCACCGACGAGATGCGCCGGATGCGGATCGCCCGCGAGTCGCGCGGCTTCGAGGCGCGGGGCGTACGGCACTGGGGCGTGCTCGCCAAGTCCGCCGGCGCGCTGTTCATCCGCTCCTACGAGCGCGGGGAGCGCGTGCATCTGGCCATGGTGAGCCGGGGGTACGCCGGCTCGATGCCGGTCATCGACGAGGTGACCGCGTCCCGGGCGCAGTGGTCGTACGCTCTGGCACTCCCCTGCGCCGCCCTTGTCGTCTGTCTGCTGGGATGGGTCCTGTGAGTACTGCTTCCCTGGAGGTCTCCGGCCTCGCGTTCGCCTATCCCGACGGCCATCAGGCCCTGTTCGGCGTGGACTTCTCGATCGGGCGCGGCGAACGGGTCGCGCTGCTCGGCCCGAACGGCGCCGGCAAGACCACCCTCGTCCTGCACCTGAACGGCATCCTGGGCGGCGGCACCGGCGCGGTGACCGTGGCCGGGCTGCCCGTCGGCAGGCAGCACATGGCGGCGATCCGGCAGAAGGTCGGCATCGTCTTCCAGGACCCCGACGACCAGCTGTTCATGCCGACCGTGCGGGAGGACGTGGCCTTCGGACCGGCCGCCGCCGGGATCAGGGGGGCGGCGCTGGAGGAGCGGGTGCGCACGGCCCTGGAGCGGGTCGGCATGCAGGACTTCGCCGATCGGCCGCCGCACCACCTGTCCTTCGGCCAGCGCCGCCGGGTCGCCGTCGCGACCGTGCTCGCGATGGAGCCGGAGATCCTGGTCCTGGACGAGCCGTCCTCCAACCTCGACCCGGCCTCCCGGCGCGAACTCGCCGACATCCTGCGCTCCCTGGACGTGACGGTCCTCATGGTCACGCACGACCTGCCGTACGCCCTGGAGCTGTGCCCGCGCGCGCTGATCCTGAGCGACGGCGTGATCGCGGCGGACGGCCCGACCGGCGAGCTGCTCTCCGACGACGCCCTGATGCGGGCGCACCGTCTGGAGCTGCCGTTCGGCTTCGACCCGAAGTCCGTGACAATGGGCGCGTGACGCGTCAAGACGACCGAGACGACAAAGGGGCCGCCGGGTCGCTGCTGCTGGACGACCAGCTGTGCTTCGCGCTGTACGCCGCACAGCGCGCCGTGACCGCCGCCTACCGCCCGCTCCTCGACGACCTGGGGCTCACCTACCCGCAGTACCTCGTGCTGCTGGTCCTGTGGGAGCGCGGTGAGACCAGCGTGAAGGAGCTGGCGGGCGCCCTGCGCCTGGACTACGGCACCGTCTCGCCGCTGCTGAAGCGGCTGGAGGGGGCGGGTCTGGTGCACCGGGAGCGCGCGGCGGACGACGAGCGCTCGGTGCTCGTCGCGTGCACCGGGCGCGGGGAGCAGCTCAAGGAGCGCGCGGCTCGCGTGCCCGGCGCACTGCTCACGACCACAGGGCTCGAAACGCAGGAGATCACGCGGTTGCGCGAGGAGCTGTGGAAGCTCACCGAGCGCGCCGACGCGGCGGCCGACCGGCGCTGATCTCGCGTTACCCGCGGTTGCCACCCCCTGGCGACACAGACCGACCTACCGGCCGGTACCTTGTGCGCGATGTACTTGTGCGCCACTTGTTCTGGGGGAGGCCAGCCTTGACCGATGTCACCGCCGACGCCGCTGTCGACACCCGTCCGACAAAGATCATGTACGTCGCCGAGGCAACCGCCCACGGCGGCCGGGACGGCTATGTCACCAGTCAGGACGGCCAGATCGAGCTGAAGGTCGCGATGCCGCCGGCGCTGGGCGGAGACGGCAACGGCACCAACCCGGAGCAGTTGTTCGCGGCCGGCTACAGCTCCTGCTTCCACAACGCGCTGATCCTGGTCGGCAACCGCGCGGGCTTCGACCTGACCGGTTCCACGGTGGCCGCGAAGGTCGGCATCGGCCCGAACAACCACCACGGCTACGGCCTCGCGGTCGCCCTCAGCGTCTCTCTGCCGGTCCTGGACCGGGAGGTCGCGGAGAAGCTGGTGGACGCGGCGCACGAGGTGTGCCCGTACTCGAACGCGACGCGCGGGAACATCGACGTGGCGATTCTGCTGGGCTGAGCCCCCACGCCGGGTGACGGCACCCCGTCCCGGGTACAACGCCGGTGTCGCCCGTCCGGGCGGGGCGGGGGGGGGTGCCGTGCCCTGGTTCATGCCGCGCAGGGTGACCGTACGCGCGCGGGAGCGGAAGCTGGGCGCGTACGTCGAGTGCGAACGCACCACCCCGGAGCCGGTGCTGCTCTTCCTGCAGGTCACCAGCCCGCTCTGGTTGGTCATACCGGTCGTCGTGCTCATCCGCCTGTGCATGGGGTACTGGGACGAACGCACCGTCACGGGCGGCCTGTGCGCGCTGGCCGGACTGCTGCCGGTCGCCCTCGGCTTCCGTATCGGCTGGTACCGGGGCGTGCTCTACCGCTTCCACCGGGGCGTCGTGCTCCGGAAGTTCTGGACCTACCGCGCCTACACCTGGGCCGAGCTGACCACCGAGAAGCACGGGTACTGGACGGACGAGGGCGACAAGTTCGAGTACCGGGTCCGGCGCGAGGAACTGGAGCTGCGCACCCTCGACGGGTCTCGTGTCTACCGGTACGAGCGGAACCCGTCCGGGGTCGAGCAGCTCGTCCGGTCCGCACGCGAGCCGCAGGACGCCGTCCCGGCCGGGTACGAGGACGGGCCCGAGGGCGCCGGACCGTAGCGGATATCACCATCTGCCGAGGAATCCAAGGCCACACACCCGTGTTTCACTCATGGTCGCAAGCGAGTGGAGGGACCGGGCGTGGATGTGGACGTGAACGGCACGGTGGCCGAGGGCTTCGAGCCGGTCAGGGAGGCGTTCGCAGCGAACTTCGCGCTGCTCGGGGAGCGCGGTGCGGCCGTCGCCGTGTACCGGGACGGCCGGAAGGTCGTCGACCTCTGGGGCGGCACCAAGGACGTGGACGGTACGGCCCCCTGGGAGCACGGCACCGCGCAGATCGTGCGCTCGGCGACCAAGGGTGTCGCCGCGGCCGCCCTCCTGCTGCTGCACCAGCGCGGCGAACTGGACCTGGACGCCCCGGTCGGCACCTACTGGCCCGAGTACAAGGCGGCCGGCAAGGAACGCACGCTCGTCCGGCACCTGCTCGCACACCGCGCCGGCGTGCCCGTCCTGGACCGCCCGCTGACTCCCGAGGAAGCGACCGATCCCGACCTCGGGGCGGCGGCCGTCGCCGCGCAGGCGCCGGTGTGGGAGCCGGGCACGGACCACGGCTACCACGCGCAGACCTACAGCTGGCTCACCGGCGAGCTGGTCCGGCGGATCACCGGGCGGCCGGTGGGCACGTGGGTGGCGGACGAGATCGCCGCGCCGTCCGGCGCCGACCTGTGGCTCGGCCTGCCCGAGGCGGAGCAGGCCCGCGTGGGCCGCGTCGGACCCGTGGAGGCACCCCGGACGTCGGGCACGCTGAAGACCCGCCCGAAGCGGTCCGTGTCCGAGGCCTACGCCGACCCGGACTCCCTCACCCGGCGCGCCTTCGCCGCGATCACCCCGCTCCCGGACGAGAACGCACCCGCCTACCGCGCGGCCGCCCTGCCCGCCTCCAACGGCATCGCCACCGCCGACGGCCTGGCACGCTTCTACGGCTCCCTCATCGGCGAAGTGGACGGCGGCACCCGTCTGTTCACCCCCCGGACCATGGAACTGGCCCGCGCCGAGGAGTCCGCGGGAGCGGACCGGATCCTCGTCGTGGGCACCCGGTTCGGCCTCGGCTACATGCTGCACGGCAGCGCGTCACCGCTGCTCTCCCCCGGTTCCTTCGGCCACCCGGGCCGGGGCGGCGCCCTCGCGTTCGCCGACCCGGAGACGGGCGTCGCCTTCGGCTATGTCACCAACGGCTTCAGGAAGAGCGTGACGGCGGACCCGAGGGCGCAGGCGCTGGTGCGGGCGGTGCGTACGGCGCTCGCGTAGGGCACGTGCTCAGGGCGCGTGCGGCGCCGCACGCGCCCCTCGGGCGTCACACGTTGATCGGGTGCGAGGTCCGGCCGGACGCCGCGTCGATCTCCCCATGGGCCTTGGTCAGCAACTGCATGGCCAGTTCGTTGAGCGCGCGGGCGCCCGCTATCTCCTCGCCGACCCGTGGCTGGTTCGAGTCGATGCGGTGACGGCTCGCGCTCCCATGGGCCCGGACCTCGCTGCCGTCGGGCAAGCGCACCAGGGCGACGGCACGCGTGTGCGTGTCGTCTTCCCGGAATTCCAGCTCCACGTGCCAACCCACAGCGGTGTGCATCATGTCGACCACCTCCGGAGAACCACTGATACCAGGGTGCTCCCGCGCGCGCGGAACGTCACGCGGAGGCCCGGTCGCGGCCTTTGCACCGGCTCAGCCGGCCGGCTTCTCGTCGAAGCTGGCGAAGTAGGCGGCGGCCATGTCCTCGTCGGCGTGCCCCTGCGCGGCGGCACGGGCGAGCCGTTCGGCCGTCGCGGCGACGACGTCGAGCCGGACCCCACCCCGCTCGCCCGCCTGCACGATGAGCCGGGCGTCCTTCGCGGCGGTGGCCACGGCGAACGACGCCGGGGTCAGTTTCCCGTCGAGCACCAGAGTGGCCTTGGCCCGCAGGTACCCCATGTCGAGCGGCCCGCCCCGGATCAGTTCGAAGAAGTCCTGCGGGTCGACACCGAGGGCCTGGCAGAGTGCCAGCACCTCACCGGCCGCCGCTGTGGCCGTGAGAACCCAGCTGTTGGCGACCAGCTTCAGCCGGCTGGCGCTGCCCGCCGCCCCGTCCGCCCCGGTCCACACGGTCCTGGCGCCGACCGCGTCGAACACGGGCGTGACCGTCTCCCGGCCCTTCTCGGGCCCGGCGGCCAGCACGGTCAGCTGACCGGCCTCGGCGGGCTGGCGGGTGCCGAGGACGGGGGCGTCGTAGAACACCAGCTCGTGCTCGTCCGCGAAGGCGGCCAGGTCGGCGACCAGTTCGACCCCTGCGGTGGTGCACTGCGCCCACACCGTGCCCGGACGCAGCACTGGGGCGGCCTCGCCCATGACCTCCAGGACGGCGTTGCCGTCGTACAGCATGGTCAGCACGGCGGCGGCGCCCTCGACGGCCTCGGCGGGCGTCTCCGCGACCCGGATCCCGTTCGCGGCGAGCGGCTCGGCCTTCTCACGGGTGCGGTTCCACACCCGGACCTCGAATCCGGCGCGCGCGAGGTTGCGGGCCATGGCGGCGCCCATGATGCCGGTGCCCAGGACACTGACGGTCGGCTTGTCGGTCATTGACGGCTCCCTGTCGTACGGTTCCTGCCCTCGTGGTCCGCGATCATCTTCGTACGGACGACCCTCAGGACCGCTCCTTTCCGGCGGCGGCGCGGACCAGTCCGTCGAGCCAGGCCTGGTGGCCGTTGAGCATGGGGTTCGGGATCTGCCGGGCCGGCTCGGCGGCGGGCCGCCCGATCCGGGTCTCCTGGGTGAGGATCCGCACCCGGCCGCCGGGCAGGTCCTCCACCGGCCGGGCGTGGAGCACGTCCAGCCGCTCCTCGGGGCTGCCGTCCTGCTTCGCGGTCCAGGAGAGCCGGCCCGGAACGCCCTCGGCGGGCGCCTGGTGCTCGACGACGAGGGCGTCCAGGGGCGGGAAGCCGAAGGTGCCGAACCGGAAGGCCAGGCCGCCGCTCAGCTCGGGGCCACCGCCGTCGGGGAAGGAGATGCCGGCGACGTTGTCGTAGTACGACTCCCAGGCCGAAGTGTCGACCAGGTGCCGCCAGACGGCCCCGGCGGTCAGGCCCCGCACGACGACCTCGTTCGAGACGAAGTTGTCGCCGGTGCCGGGGAGATGGCGCTCGGGCCAGTCGATGGCGTTCTGCATGCTCATGGGAGGTTTCCTCACGAGTTGTATCGGATGTCCTCGACCGTAGGCCGCACGGCCATCGGGAATCCAATAGGAGCGCCGATATCCGCCATCGGTACTCCGATATGAGTCGGCGTTACGCTGACCGTATGGACACCCGGACGACGGCCACCGGCTCCGCGCCCGCCGACCTGAACCTGCTGCGCACGTTCCTGGCGGTGTACCGCGCCGGTTCCCTCACCGCGGCGGCGCCGCTGCTGAGCCTGTCCCAGCCGACCGTGACGGCTCAGATCCGCACGCTGGAGCAGCAGACGGGCCGGGTGCTGTTCACCCGGCTGCCCCGTGGGGTCGAGCCCACGCCGTACGCCCATGAGCTGGCCGGCGAGGTCGCGGGTCCGCTCGACGCGCTCGCCGCGCTGGAGGGCGGTGCGGGTCCGCTGACCGGGCACTCCGCGCCCGTCCATCTGGCGGGCCCCTCCGAGCTGTTGTGCGTACGGGTACTGCCGGCGCTCGCCCCGCTCATCGCGCGGGGCGTGCAGGTGCGGGTCGCGCAGGGGCTGACCGAGCCGCTGCTGGAGGAGATGCGGGCGGGCCGGCACGACCTGGTCGTCGCCACGCGCCGCCCCCGGGGCCGCGCGCTCCCCTCCGCACCGCTGGCCGACGAGGAGTACGTGCTCGTGGCCTCGCCGGTCTGGGCCGGCCGCCCCGCCGACGGCGACCCCTGCACGGCCCTGCGCGAGGTCCCGCTGGTCACCTACGCCGAGGACCTGCCCATCGCCCGCCGCTACTGGCGCACGGTCTTCGGCAGACAGCTCACCGCGCGCGCGGCGCTCACCGTCCCGAACCTGTACGCCGTCCTGGCGGCGGTCACCGCGGGCGCCGGGTACAGCGTGCTGCCCCGCTCCCTGTGCCAGGAGCACCTGGACACCGGCCGCCTGGCCCTCCTGCACGACCCGGAGGAGCCGCCGCTCAACACCCTGTTCCTGGTGCAGCGTCCGGGAGCGGAGGCCAATCCGGACGTGGTCCGCGTACGGGAGACGCTCCAGCGGGCGGCGCGCGCCTGGTAGTTGTCAGCTCCGCTGGAAGAACTCCACCTCCGCCACGGCCAGATGGCGGCCCCGGGTCAGACCGACGGGCGAGCGGAGCACCAGGCGTACCGTCTTCGCGTCGCTGATCCCGGTGGAGATCGTCTGGGGGCCCGGTTTGTCGCTGAGGGTGACCTCCTTGCGGTGCTTCTCGCCGTCCTGTGTCGTCACCTCCATGTCCAGCTGGAGTGCGCGTGCCTGGCGGGCGTACTCCTCCGGAGACGAGGACGCGCCGTTGGTGATGATCACGTCGACCAGCCGGAACGGCGTGCGGAAGGTGTAGGTCACCGAGGCGCCCGGCCCCGGCGCGCCCCAGTAGTGGTTGCTCAGCCCGTCCGTGGTGTCCGTCGCCGGATGCCCGCGCACCTCTGCGCTCGCCTTGACGTCGGCCGGGGTCACGGACCTGGCCTTGCCCAGTTTGTCCCGGGTGTCCTCGAACAGGGCGCGGCCGGCCGGCAGCAGCAGGAAGCCGCCCGCGCACAGCGCGAGCACCACGGCCAGGATCACGAAGAACCGGAACGCGCGGCCCGAGCCCGCGCGGGTCCGGCGGCGGAACGGCCATACCGTCCGCCACCACGGCAGCGGTGCGGGCTTTTCGGCGGGCGTCAGCTCGGCGGCGCAGCGTCGGCAGAACCGGCGTTCCGGCTGGTTGAGGGTCCTGCAGGCGGGGCAGGGCCGCCCCGTTCCTTCGTCCGGCGCGGCGACGGGGCGTACGACGGGGCGGGGGGCCACGGGCTTCGCGGGGCGTACGGGGCCGACGGGGTCCTGTGCCGGGGCGGGGGCCTGCGGCCTGCGGGGCGGGACGGTCGGCGCGGCCTCGCCTTCGCCTTCGGCCGGGTTGTTCCCACCCGCACCACCCGTGCGGATTTCATCGTCGGGTGCGGGTGGCCCCTGTGAGGCGTCCTCGCCGTCGGCGGCCACCGCGTCGTTCGTCGTAGCAGCGGCGGGGCCGCGGGCCGCGGTCGGTTCGTCCGCAGTGGCCTGGGACGGAGGAGTGGCCTGGGGCGGAGGGGTGATCCGGGGAGGAGGGGTGGTCCGGGTCTGGTCGGGGACGGTGACGGAGCCCTCGGTGTCCGGGGTGCTCGGCTCCCTCGCCTCGCCGCGGCCCCGGCCGGTCAGCCGGCCGCGCAACGACGAAGTGCGGGTGCGTCCGGCGGGCGTCGGCGCGTCCACCGGACGTGCGGCGGACGCCGGGGCGGGGGCTGGTGCGGACGGGGACTCCGGGGACGGGGCCGAGGGCTCCGGCGCCGCAGGCGTACCCACGGCCGACCGATCCCGCGCCGCAGGTGCGCTCGGGGCCGACCGATCCGGCGCCGCAGGCATACCCGAAGCCGACCGATCCGGCGTCACCGGCATACCCGAAGCCGACCGGTCCGGTGTCGCAGGTGTGCTCGGTGTGGGTGGCTCCTGTGCTGGGGGCGCGGGTGTGCTGGAGTCGGACCAGCCCAGGTAGGCGCCGCAGTTGCCGCAGAAGTCGTCCGTGGGGTCGTTGGACGCCCCGCACGCGGGACACGCGCGCATGACGTCACCTCCCTTCGTCGGCGGGCGGGGCGGGCAGGACCTCCACCCGGAAGGCCGTGTGCACCGGGCACATGGCCCGGACGATCTCGCGGACCCTGACCACGTCCACCCGCGCCTCGCGGGCCGGCCACACCCGGACCAGGATCTCGGCGCCCGGCTCGGGCGGTAGCTCGGCACCCGCGGTGCTCGACCACGTAGCGCCGCCGTCGCCGGTCACCTCGGCGTGCACGCCGAGCGCGAGGTGCAGGGCCTCGACCAGACCACGCCCGGTGCCACGCCACCGGTGCAGCTCCACCGCGCGGACGACCGCCTCACGGCGCAGTTCCACGGGCCACTGCGGGGCGTCCGCGACCCCCACCCACGACGCCAGCCAGGCCAGGAAGTCGGTCGGGGTCACCCGGGGGTCGAGATAGGCGGGCAGGTTGTCGAGGGTCGCGAACACCGGGGCGAGGACGGTGTCGAGACCGGCGGTGAAGCGTTGCGCGAAGTCGTCGTCGGCGTACAGGGCGGGCAGCTGCTCGCCGATCGGGTACCTGCTCGGCAGGCCGGGCACGGCGGCGCGGCTCATCCCCGCGCCTCCGGATCGACGGCCGTGACGACCACCTGGTGCTGGTAGGAGAAGACCAGCGCGCCCGGGGCCACGTCGATGCGGTCCGACGGGGCGCCGCGCCGACCGGTGATCGGGTCGGCGGGGAACAGCCTGATGTCCTCCACCAGCGCGTTCCCGGTGGCGCGCTGCAGGACGCCGAAGACGTCGCCGTACTGCACCGGCCGTCCGAACGGCCAACCCGTGCCGTCCGGGCCGCCGTTCAGCGGGTTGAGGTGCCGGAACAGCGCGTCGAGCGCCGCGTCGCGCACCCGGTCGGTGTCGCCCGGCGCCGCCGCGAGCCGGGCCACCACGGTGACGCCCTGGTACACCGGCGGCTCCACCGCGAGACGCGTGCCGATCAGGCGCCGCTCGTCGAGGCTCGTGGTGATCGCTTCGAGCACCTGGTCCGAGGGGATCAGCTGCTCGAAGCGGAGCCGGTCGTCACCCTCGTCGGCCACCGCGTCCGGCACCACGAGGACCCGTACCGCGCCCGGACCGTCCGCGGCGGGCAGACAGCGGACCCGGCGTACCGAGGGCGCGGCCTGGCGGCTGATGATCTCGTAGTCCTCGGCGGTCACCGCGCGCTCCTGCATCCGCAGCACCTCCGGCGCCCGCAGCTTGGCGTTGGCGACGGTCTCCCCGGCGACGCCGCCCCGGGCGGCCTCCCGGTTGGTGACCCGGGCGACGTACGGAACGGAGCTGCGCAGCAAGGAGATCGCGCCACGGGCGACGTTGCCCGCCGGGCCGCCGCCGGTGCGGTAGCGGGCCACCCGGATCTGGGCGCCCTTGGGCGGTACGGCACCGCACTGCCGCAGGGTGCCGTCCGGTTCGCGCAGCGCCGGGGGGAAGCCGAACTCCCCGGTGGTGGCGTCCACCCGGACGTGCGGGTCGGTGGGGCCGGAGCGGCCGAAGTGCTCCACCACCTCCCAGCGCTGCCACCCCTCGGCCGAGGACACCTCGACCACGGGGGGCTCGCCGTCGAGAAGGACCGGCGGGCGGCCGAGCCGGAACGTCTGCCCCGAGACCCCTTCCGAGGTGCCGAGCGGCACATCGGTCACGGTCTCCGCGTGCTCGACGGACATGGTGCCGCCCACGGTGAACACGGCCGCCTCGCGCACCGTCGGGGACTCCGAGTAGAACGGCTGGCCCGGCTCCGCCTCGGTCACCCGGCAGCGCAGCCAGCCGGCCCGGGTCCCGCCGATCACCGATGCCGTGTGCCCGGCCGGTACGTACACGATGACCTCGCCGGGCCGGTTCAGCCCGCCGGTGGTGTCGGTGCCGGTCTCGCACCGCTGCCAGCCGCCGCCGTCCCAGGCCTCCCACACGAGCGGGGGCTGGCGCGGGTCCACGCCGACGCCCTCCACGCGGCTGTCCAGGCGCACCGCGACGACGCAGCGCGGGACCGCCGTCGGCAGGCCGAACAGCACCGCGTCGCCCGGCTCCGGTGCCGCCTGGAAGCAGGGGATGTCGTGGCCCTCGGCGAGCACGGCCGTCCGGTCGGTCTGCTGACCCGACCGCGGTGCCGTCACGAGGCGTATCAACTCGCTGGGGACGATGCGCAGTTCGTCCGTGGTCGTGAACACCACGGCCTCGTCGGTCTCACCGCGCGCGGTGGTCACCTCGGTGCCCGCAGGCAGCGCGACCGTGTCGGGCTGCGGCGCCGAGAGCCAGAAGTCGACGTCGGCGTGGGCCGCGGTCGGCGGGAACAGACGGATGTCCAACAGGTCGAGGAACGCGGAGTAGTTCTTGTCCGGGACCCGGTTCAGCCGGTACAGCAGCTGGTCCACGAGGTAGGCGAACGTCTCGATGAGGGTGACGCCCGGGTCGGAGACGTTGTGGTCGGTCCACTCCGGGGCGCGCTGCTGCACGTACCGCTTCGCCTCGTCGACGAGTTGCTGGAACCGCCGGTCGTCCAGGTTCGGGGAGGGCAGGGCCATCAGTGAGCGCCCGCTTCCTCGGCCCCCTCCTCGGAGGGGATCGTGTAGAAGGGAAAGACCAGGTTGCGCCGGTCGTTGGTGGAACGCACCGTGTAGTGCACGTCGATGTAGAGGGTGCCGTCCTCGACCGCGTCGAAGGCGACCACCACGTCGTCCACCGCGATGCGCGGCTCCCACCGCTCCAGGGCCTCGCGCACCTGCTGCGCGATGCGCCCGGCGGTGGCGCCGTCACCGGGGGCGAAGACGTAGTCGTGGATGCCGCAGCCGAACTCGGGGCGCATGGGGCGCTCGCCGGGCGCGGTGCCGAGCACCAGGCGGATCGCCTCCTCGATCTCCCGCTCCCGTTCGACCATGGCGATCCCGCCGGTCGGCCCGACCCGTAGCGGGAACGCCCAGCCACGGCCGATGAACCGCTCGCTCATCACACACCGCCGATCAGGACGTTCGGGGCGCCGGTCACGATCATGGCGCCGCACGCCGTCTGATCACGCGCCTTGGCGGCGGGCAGCCCACCGATGAGGACGGTGCCCGTCGCGAGCCCGGCCGGGTTGGGCACGACCACGTTGGCTGGTCCCAGGGCGGCGTGCGGCGGTATCACGCAGGTGTGCAGGCTGCCCACGACGGCGGCGGGGCGGCCGCCGATCAGCACCGTCGCCACCGCCGTGGCGGCGCCGGGCGGCGGGGTGGCGATCACCCCGCCGTGGTTGGTGGGGTCGCCGGTACGGGCTGCGGCGGGCATGCGGCGCTCCTTTCGAAATCCCAGGGGACAGGGGTCAGTTGATCCGGATGAGCTTGGCCTTGAGGACGCCGAGGAGACCGCCGTCGACGGTGACGTTCGAGCTGCCGTTGACGCTCACCGTGCGGCCGCCGATCTTCACGCCGACCCTGCCGGCGATGTCCACGTTCCGGCCCGACACGCTCACGTTGCCCCGCCCCGCGTCCAGGGTGATGCCCTTCCTGTCGAGCTGGACGGAGGTGAGGGGTTGCCGGCTGCCCTTCCCCGCGTACACCTTCAGCTCGATCCGGTCCTGCCGGTCGTCGAGGAACACTTCGAGGCGCTCGTCGCCGGTCATCAGCCGCACCCCGGAGCGTCCCGGCGCCCGCGCGTCCAGCAGCTCCACCCGGTGCCCCGAACGCGACACGATGGAGCGGCGGTTGACCTTCCCGCTGGTCCTGTCGATCAGCGGGACGTCGTGCGGCGACGGCTGGTCCACGCCGTTGTAGAGCCCTCCGATGACGTACGGGCTGTCCAGCAAGCCCTGTTCGAAGCCCACCAGGACCTCGTCGTTGACCTCCGGGCTCACCACGCCACCGCCGCCCTTGCCGCCCCACTGCACGGTGCGCACCCAGTCGGTGACGTATGTGTCGTCCAGCCAGGGGAACTTCAGTTTCACCGCGCCGCGCTGGGAACCACCGGGTTCGCGTACGTCCGTCACCACGCCGATCGCCAGTCCCGGCATGCGCGGGCCGCGGGACGGCGCGTTGGCGCCGGTCACCAGGCCGGTGAGCGAACGGTCCGGGCTGGCGCTGACCCACACCGTCGTCCGGTACCCGCCCTGCGGTTCGAGGACGTGCTGCACCGCCGTCGCCGTGTACTTGCCGGAGAACGCCTGCCCGACGTTGCCGAGCGCCACGGGCTTGCCCGCCCGCAGCTTGGGGTTGCCCTCGGCCACCACCTCCAGCTCGCCGAAGCCCGCACTGACCTGGGCGGCCACCGCGTCGGCGACCGCGGTCGTCTCGGCCTGGGTGCGGTACGGGGTGTCGGTGACGGTCAGCTTCGACGACTTGCCGAGCCGGGCGGCGGACGCCGGGCTCAGGCCCGGCACCACCGTGTCGCTGTTCACCGACGGCTGCCGGGACACCAGCGGCCGCTTCGTGGTGACGTCCCAGCCGCGCACCTCCACCTGCTGCGCGCCGTCCGCGGCCGACAGCGAGGCCCGCAGCGCCAGCAGGTTCCGCCCGTACTCCAGCACCATCGGGTTCCGGGTGGCCGAAGTAGACGGCGCGGGCGCGCCGGACGCCTTCTCCGGCTTGGTGAACTGGAGCAGCCCCTTGTCGTCGACGCGCACGTGCGCGCCGCTCTCGGCCGCCAGGAACTGCAGGAAGTCCCAGTCGGACACGTTCGCCTGCGAGAGCTGCTGGTACGTGACGGGCGCGGCCTGCACGGTCCCGCAGGCCAGTCCGGCCCCGGCGGCCACCTTGCGGACGATCGCCGCCGCGGTCATGTTCCGGTACGCCACCACCTTCCGGCCGCGCTGGAGGCGGTGCGCCTTGGAGTAGGCGCGCACCACCGTGAACGAGCCCGTGCGGTCCCGGTCCACCTCCAGGGCCGTCACCTCGCCGTCGAACAGCCGCTCGCGCGCCTGTCCGCTCACAGTCATGACCGACACCCGTAGCGGGGTGCCGATGGTGATGCCGGTCGCCGTCAGGAACTCGTGGTCGGGGTCGCGGAAGGTGAGCACCGCCGCGTCCGGCAGGCCCACGTTCTCGTCCACCACACAACTCACCAGCTGGGCGGCCCAGATCGGCGGAAGTTCGCCGGGTGCCTCCACGATCGGGTCCGCCGCGAACGACCGGCCGCCCTGTTCCCCGGATGTGCTCACCGCTCCTCCTCACCGCCCGCGTCCCGCAGCGCCGGCACCACCAGTTCGGTGCCGGGTACGAGCGCCATCGGGTCGTCGATCTCGTTCGCCTCCGCGATGGCCCGCCAGGCCGTCGCGTCGCCGTACTCCCGCCAGGCCAGCAGGGCCAGGCTGTCGCCCGCCACGACGGTGTGCGTACTGCGGGCGGTGCGCGCGCCGGACGTCGGGTTCTGGCCCGGCGGGTCGACGCTCGCCTCCTCGATCGACAGTGCGCAGGTGGCCCGCAGCGGCTTGCCGTCCACGTCGAAGAGCGTGTAGGTGACCGACAGGCTGGAGAGCACCCCGTCGAACGAGGTCGTCCGCGCGGTGCCCCACTCGAACCGCACCCATGGACTGGCCGGCTTCTTGCGGCCCAGGCTGGCCGGAGTCGGCACGCACGCCTTCATCAGCTTCTCCACCGCCAGTTCCACGGAGTTGTCGTGGGTGGCGGTGGCGTCCAGGAACACCTCCAGGCTCAGCTCGCGCGGGCCGCTGCCGACGAACTCGGGCAGCGCCGACTGGCCCGCCATCCGGGACGGGGAGCGCCGCCACTCGGTGGTCTTGCGCAGTTCCAGGGTGGAGGGGTTGAACTGGAGGCTCAGCCGCGCGATCGTCCCGCCGGGCTTGGCGCCGACGGAGGCCGGGGGCTCCTTCAGCGTCAGCTGGGCCCTGGCCCGACTGGAGCGGGACGCTGGGGACATGCCGGGACTTCCTTTCCGGGACGAAGGGCGAAAACCTGGGAGCGGGACCGTCGTCGAGGGTGCGTCAGGAAGGGCGAAGCCCCTCGTGGGCGATCTCCAGGGTCTCCACCGCGGCCTGCGAGCTGTTGGGGTCGAAGGACGGGCCCTGCCAGCGCACCGGGACGATTCCGAACACCTGCCAGCTGATGATCCGGGTCAGGTCGGGCCGCAGCGCCACGATCTCGCCGTCCTTGGGCTCCACCCGCCGCAGCGTCTCGTCGAGCCAGCGGGCGATCTTCGCCGTGTCGGCGGTGACCGGCCGGGTGAGCGTGATGTTCGACCAGGTCACGCGGCCGGGAAGCTGCCAGGTGAAGTCGTTGTTGCCGCCCTCCGCGTAGCTCTCCATCTCGACCTCGGCGCCCATGCCGGAGCAGGTGTGGAACGCGCCCAGGTCGTTGCCGCCGATCGCGAGCCGGAAGAACACGCTCGTCGCGAAGATGTTGTCCGTCATTCGTCCGTCATCCGTCCGATCCGTTCCGTGCCCTCAGCGGCGTCCGTCGTAGGGACGGCCCGTACGTTCCCGGCCGCGCCGCAGCTCGGTGCGCAGCAGCCGGGCCATCGGGTCCAGCAGGCGGCGCGCCAGATCGTCCAGGTCGATGCCGGGGTCCTGCGGTGCCTCGGCGCGGTGGGGCGTGCGCTTGCCGGAGGCGGAGAACTTGGCGGACGTCGAGGACGCGGTGGACGTGCCGGACGGCTGCTGCTTGCCGCTCGCCGGCGCCGCCTTGGCCGGTCCGCCCCTGGACACGGACTTCCCGGCGCCGGAGACCTCGCGCTGGACGGGGGGTGCCGCCGGGCTGGTGCCGCCGCCCGCCGTCGATCGGGGGCCTGTCGCTACGTTCCTCGGCCGGACCACGGGAACGATCCCGTCCGGTGCCGGTGCCGGTACCGACGTGGCCGGCGGGCGGTCCGCGAGCGGCGGCGCCGGCGGGGCGGTCACCGGCAAGGGCCGCCCCGGTACGGCGGCGGCCCGGGCGAGCGCCCCGGATGTCTCCGTCCCCGGTGGTGCAGGCCGTACGACCGGGACGCGCTGGACGTTCCCCGGGGAACCGGTGCTTCGTACCCCCGAGTTGTCCGGCCCGTGCGCGGTCGCGGCTCGCTGTACCTGTGGCGTCGCCGGGGAACCGGTGCTTCGTACCCCCGAGTTGTCCGGCCCGTGCGCGGTCGCGGCTCGCTGTAGCTGAGGCGTCGCCGGGGTGCCTGCGGACGGGCTCGGGTTCCGGGACGGCCGCGCGGACGCCCCGGTGGGCGGCGCGGGCTCGCCCTGCGGGGCGGCCGGTGTGCCCGGCCAGCGCGCGGCCACCACGGGACGGCCGCCGGTGCGGGAGGCAGCGGGCTGCGCCACCCCTTCCGGAGCACGGGTGTTCACGGTGAGCGGGCGCGCGGAGAGCAACTGGAGGGTGCGGGGTGCCACGGGAGCGGTGTGCGCTCCGGAGCCGGTCGCGGTGAGAACGCGCGGGTCGGCCGCGCCGCGGGGCCGGTCGCCCGCGGTACCGAGGGAGCGGGGTGCGGACGGCGGGCCGGCGGGAGAGGTCCGGCTGCCTGCGGTGCGTTCGGCGCTTCCGGTGCCTTGGGTGCCTGCTTCGGCCAGGGCCCGGGCCACGACGACCGGGCCCGGGGTGCCGTGGTCCTGGGGCCGTTGGCCGCTCGGGACCGGTCCGCCGGAGGTCACACCGGAGCGTGCCGCATTCCCTGCCGGACCTGCCGGGCCTGCCGAGCTTGCCGTACCCGCTGCGCCTTCCGGCACTGCGGCCGGAGACGGCGTGACCAGCGGTGTGGCCGGCCCGTCTCCATGGCTCGTGGGGCGGGGTGCCGTGGTGCCTCCGGTGGTGGTCTGGTCCGCGAAGCTGCGCTGGACGTCGGCGGCCCCCAGCAACGGCGCGTCCGCTCCGCCCTCTCCCCGCCCGAGGGCTGAGGCCTCGCCGGGCGTCCGGTCGCGATCCGTCCCGGACGGTGCCGGAGCGGCTCCGGCTCCCCTGCCCTGGTGGGCCGGGGCGCGCTGGACGTCCGGGCCGGGTGCCGGGCGAGCGGCGCGGGCGCCGGACGCGGCGGAACCGGGCAGGTCGGCACTCGCCGGCAACGCGGGCAGCGGCGCGCCGAGACCACGTCGCACACGTGCGCCGCTCCGGGCCGGGCCGGGGGTACGGCCCGGCTCGTCGGTACCGCCGGGGGTGCCGTGGGCCGTCCCCTTTCCTCCGCTGTCGGCCGGGCGCGGGGCGCCGTGCTTCGTCCCGCTCGCACCGCCGTCAACTGGGCGCGGAGCGCCGTACTTCGTCCCACTCGCACCAGCGTCGGCCGAGCGCGAGGCACCCTGCTTCGTCCCGCTCGCACCGCTGTCAACTTGGCGCGGAGCGCCGTGCTTCGTCCCGCTCGCACCAGCGTCGGCCGAGCGCGAGGCACCCGGCCTCGTCCCGCTCGCGCCACCGTCAGCCGAGCGCGAGGCACCCTCCCTCGTCCCGCTCCCGCCGCCATCGGCCGAGCGCGAGGCACCCGGCCTCGTCCCGCTCGCGCCACCGTCAGCCGAGCGCGAGGCGCCGACTGCGCCGTCCGCTGTGCCCTCGGCGTGCCGCTGGACGACGGGAAGCGCCCGACCGGACACGGCTCCGGCGCCGGACGGGGGCTGTGGGGCGGGGGCGGCCTGCGCCGGCAGGGCGGCCGTGGCGGGCAGCTCGCTCAACGGGGCGCCGAGGGGCCCGCGGCTCGCCGTTCGGGTGGCGGCACGCTGTACGGGGGCGGTCGAGGGCACCCCCGCACCGGCCGGTTCGGTCGCGGCGGAGGTGGGGCCGGGTGCGTCAGGGGCGGTGTTGGCCGCGGTCGCCTGGGTGCCGGCAGGTCGCAGGGCGGGGATACGGCGCGCGGGTCCGGCCGGGCGCCGGGCGACGGTCAGCCGAGTGCCCACCGACCGGAGTCGGACGGCAGGGTGAGAAGTCTCGGCGACGGAGGCGCTGGAAGCCTCCGGCTGTCCGCCTCCCCGAGCGGACGGTGAACCTGTCGTCCGGGCGGCGGGGCCGGAGGGCGTACGGCTTCCTGAACCCGCCGCCGGCCGGGATGCGCTGCCGGAGTCCGGCGCGGCCGCGCCCGCCCGTGCCGCCGGGGCGGCCTCGTCGGACACGGAGCGGGCCATGCCCCCGCCGGCTGCTGCGCCCGGGAGCACCGCCACACGTCGTACCAGCGGAATCTCCCGAGCGGCCGGCGGGCGGCCGGTGTCGGCGGGGGACACGATCGGGGCCGTGCCCGGCGCCGCGGCACGTTGGACGGAGGGAGGTGACGAGGAGAGCACGGCCGGAGAATCCCCGGACGTGAGGCCACGGGGCCGCGGAGCGCTGCTCGAACGCCCCTCCCCCACCGCACTGTTGCCGCTGTTGCCGCCGGGACCCGCCACCACGGGCTCCGGGCCCGAACCCGCTTCCGCCGCTCCCGTACCGCCGGAGCCGCCGACGGTGGGCCGTACGGCGGAGTCGGAGGGCAGAGGGCCGGACGGGACCGCACCGGACGCGGTCGAAGCGGACGGCTCCGAGACGGACGGCGCGGGACCTGATGCCCGCGCCCCCGTACGCGCCCGGCGCTGGACCTGCGGTGTCCGGCTGTCCGGCGTCCGAGCCGTGCCGTCCGCAGTCCCGTCGCCCTGTGGCCCCTCCGCCCCGTCCGAGTGCAGTGCCCGAAGCAGCAGCGGTCCCCCGCTGGTGTGGGTGGGCTGCGCGGCAGCCGGGCGCGTGACACCTCGTACGAGGCCGGTCGGGGCCGTGGGCTGCAGGGCGTGCCCGAGGCCGTTGTCGAACGACGGGTTCTGCCAGGCGGCGAGGCCCGCGCGGAAGGTGAGGCCGTCGCTGACGCCGAGCGGAGCGCGGGAGAGGGTCAGTTCGGGCGCGGCGGTACGGCGCCAGCCGCCGTCCCAGTCGTGCGGCACGGACGGAATCGGCGCGGAGGGAACCGGCGCGGCGGAACCCGAGCCGCCGGGCGTGCTCGGGTCCGGGCGCTCGCCGGACGGACCTCCCGCCGGGGCGCCGGTGCGCCCCGCACGCCGCGGACGCTCCGCCGTGTCCGGTCCTCCGGCGGCCCGGCGGCGCAGCCTGTCCCGCCATGCCATGTGCTCAACCGCCTTCGTTCATGCGGGTGTTGATGCGGGCGATCTCGGCCGCCCACTGCCGGCGCTCGCCGTGGGTCAGGTCGAGGATCTCCTCGCGTTGCCAGTGGAAGTGGTAGGCGATGTACGCGATCTCCTCCCGGAGCCGGGGAAGGGCGTACGTCACGATTCCCCCAGGCGCCCACCCGAGAGGTCGACCTCGAAGCCGCCGTCGCAGTGCGGGCAGGTCACCGCCGCACGGGTGTGGCCCTCGCTGTTGACGCGGCGGTAGAAGTCCTGGAGGAAGGCGACGTCGGTGGCGTACATCCGTTCCACGATCCCGGCGTGCACGTCGGTGATGTTCCCGAGCCGGGTGATCACCTGGCTCAGCAGCACGACGCTCAGGTACGCCGGGTTCTCCTTGACCCGCAGATCGATCTGGGGCCGCAGCTCGTCCCGGGCGGTGGCCAGGCGCATCGAGCCGTGGCGATGCACCGTGCCCGCCTCGTCGACGTACCCGCGCGGCAGCTCGAACTCGAACTCGGTGCGCAGACCGTGGTCCTCCCGGGGCGCCGGAGCGGCGACCGGGGCGGCCGCCGCCTGATCCGGTGCCGCGGCGGGTGCCGTGGCCTGGAGTATCTCTTCCAGGCTGCCCGCCGTGACCGTACGACGCCTCATTCGACGACGATCTCCTCGAACACGATCGTGACGGACTCGGTGGCCGGGGACGACTCGCCCGCCCTCAGGGAGGGGCCCTCCCACCTGGAGGCCCAGCCCTGCAGCAGCTGGATGCGGCGGACCGTGCTGCCCTCGGAGTCCTTGATCTCGATGGTGAGGTTCTGCCGCGCGGAGTTCACGGCGCCCTTGTTCAGCGTCTCCTTGATCCACTTGGTGAACTCGCTGCTCTTGTCGAGTCCCCGGGTGATCGTGATCTCGCCGGCCTGCCGGGCGCCGGGCTGCTTACGGATGATCTGCTTGCCGTCCGCGCTGACCTGCTTGACCTCGACGACCTCCTCTTCGACGGTCAGTCCGCTGATCTCCTGGATCGACTCGACCAGGTAGCCGCCGAGCTGCACGCCGAAGACGTGGGTGGAAAGAGCATCGCCCGTTGCCATGACTGTCTGTCACCTTTTCCTTGCGGACCCGCGGGTCACTCGTCGATGAGGCTGGTGCTGTCGGAGAACTGGGCCAGCCGGAACACCACGAACTCGGCGGGCTTGACCGGCGCGACGCCGATCTCGCAGATGACCCGGCCCTGGTCGATGGACTCCTGCGGGTTGTTGTCGCGGTCGCACTTCACGTAGAAGGCCTCTTCGGCGGTACGGCCGAACAGCGCGCCCTGACGCCACTCCTCGCTGAGGAACGCCGTGACGTTGCGCCGGATGCTCGACCACAGCCGGTCGTCGTTCGGCTCGAAGACGACCCACTGGGTGCCCAGGAGGATCGACTCCTCCAGGTAGTTGAAGAGACGGCGCACGTTCAGGTAGCGCCAGGCCGGGTCGGAGGAGAGGGTGCGGGCACCCCAGATCCGGATGCCCCGGCCGGGGAAGGCCCGGATGCAGTTCACGCCGATCGGGTTCAGCAGATCCTGCTCGCCCTTGCTGAGCCGGAGCTCCAGGTCGACCGCGCCGCGGATCACTTCGTTGGCGGGCGCCTTGTGCACACCGCGCTCGGCGTCGCTGCGCGCCCACACACCGGCGACGTGGCCGCTCGGCGGGACGACGGTGTTGCGTCCGGCGGCCGGGTCGAAGACCCGCACCCACGGGTAGTAGAGGGTGGCGTACCGGGAGTCGTAGCCCGCCTCGTCGTTGCGCCAGGTGCGCACCTGCTGGGCGGTGAGCCCGGGCGGGGCGTCCAGGACGGCGACCCGGTCGCCCATCTGCTCGCAGTGCGAGATCACCGCGAGCTGCACGGTGCGCACGCCCTCGGCGTCGATGTCGCCGCGCTGGTAGGCGCTCATCAGGTCCGGCACCGCGACCATGGTGATCTCGTCGATGGTCTCCAGGCCGCCGAACCCGGTGCGGGCCCCGGCGTCACCGACGTACTCGGCCGGGTCGAGGCGGGACACCGCTCCGGAGCCGGCCACGGCCGGCGCGGCCGGGGCGTCGGCCAGCGCCACGGTCTGGTTGGCGGGCCTGCTCTGGGTGGCACCGCGCTGCTCGGTGACCTCGATCAGCTTGGAGGCGCGGACCTGGTTGACCAGGTACCCCTTGACGTTCTTGCGGGCGGAGGCCTCGTACGTCTCCGCCACCTGGTCGCCCTGGCGGACCAGGACCTTGAAGCGGTCCTCCGGCGGGTTCTCGCCGTCCGCGTCGGCGACCTCCAGCGACACCCCGGAGACGCCCGGCCTGGCCGCGACCAGGAAGCCGCCGAGCTCCGCCGGTTCCACGGCCTTGGTGTCCTGGCGCCTGGCGCCCTGGGCCGCCGGTGCGGAGGTGTCGTCGGCGGATCCGCCGATCCGCACGATGTACGCGGCGCCACCGCCGTTGGCGAAGTAGCCGTAGACCGCGTGCGGCAGGTAGGCGCCCTCGGTGAAGCCACCGAACAGCTGGGTGTACTGGTCCCAGCCGGTGACCAGCGTCGGCGCGTGGAACGGGCCGTTCTCGGCGAAGCCCACGAACGCGGCGACGGCGGTGCCGACCCCTTCGATCGGGCGGGCACCGGACTGCACCTCCTCCACGTACACGCCCGGGGTGAGGTACGTCGGCATGCTCGCTCCTTCGCGTCCTACGGGTCTGTCAGCTGTGTCCAGACCGAGTCTGCGCGGGCGGTCCGCCGGGGCGACAGGGACGCGGGGACCTGGCCAAGGGCAAGATCGCTGCCTTCGGCTGCCCACTCGGGCGGTCCGGCCGCCGCCCGGACTTGCCCTCGTTCTGCCCGTACGGACCTGGACGTCCCGGTCGCCCGGGCGGTCCACTGGGGGGCCGGAGCAGGGGTGCGGCCGACTAGGAGGCAGCGAATTGCGGACGTCCGGGGCGCACACAGAGCAGACCGAGAACCGGCAGGCCACGCGCGGCCCGGCCGCCGCCCGCCGGGAGACGTCCCCGGGCGGCGCCGCCACGCCGCCGCCACTCACCGCCGACGCGCTCCGGGTGGCGCAGCGCGGCGCGGGCAACGCCGCGGTCACCGCCATGATCGCCCGGCGCGCGTCCGCCCGGGAGCAGCCGGACGCCGGGGTGCACGAGGACCCTCACTCGAAGCATGAGCACGGCGCGGGACACGGCCGGGAAGCCGCGGCGCAGCCAAGCGCCGCCGACGCGGTGAACTCCGTGGTGCGGTCCGCCGGCAGCCGACTGCCCGCCTCGCTGCAGCGGGAGATGGAAGCCCGCTTCTCGGGCGAGGACTTCTCCGACGTCGCGGTCCACACCGGCGCCACTGCCCGGCGTTCCGCCGAGGCGGTCGGGGCCGAGGCGTACACCACCGGCACCCGTCACATCGTGTTCCGCGGCACGATCGACAAGAAGACCCTCGCGCACGAACTGGAGCACGTCCGCCAGCAGCGTGCGGGGGCTGTGGCCGGTACCGACGACGGCAGCGGCCTGAGCATCAGCGACCCCTCCGACCGGTTCGAGAGGTCCGCCGAACGCAAGGCCGAGCAGGTGATGCGGGGCGGAGCGGACGTCCAGCGCTCGGTCGCGGACCACACCGCCGACGCCGCGCACCGGACGGCCGTGGCGTCGGTCGAGGTGCAGCGCATGCCCCCCAAGAAGAAGTCGACGAAGAAGCAGACGGGGGGCAACCCACCCGCAGCGGCGCCCGCTGCCTCGAAGAGCACTTTTGATGAAATAAAGGAGTACTTCGAGGAGTGCAGCGAAGAGTTCAAGGCGATGAAACCGAACGAGAAGGAGCTCGTCCTCGAACAGATCGGAATCGTGCCCGACAGCGATCTCTACACGCTCGACGACGTGAAGAACGACGACTCGATGCTGAGCAGCCTCAGCGAGGCGATCGAGAATGAGAAACACGCCCCCGGTTTCTCGGGTCCGGGCGGCGGCAGCAGTGACTGGGCGGCGAGCGCGGTCACTTCGGCACATGCGGAGATGCGGGCGGACCATCCGCACTGGGGCGACAAGACAACCCTCCATCACAAGATCTCCCGGAGCGAGTTGGACGCTGTACTCGCCTCGGCCGAGAAGGACGGGGCGAACGCGAAACCGCTGTTCGAGTTCCTGGACGAGATACGGACGGTACTCAACTCGACCGCGGGGAACAAAAAGGCCCTGCACAACATGCCGGCCAACCTGGAAATGGGACCGGCGAGTGACACGAGGACAGGCGACCCGGGATCCGGAACCGACTTCAACTACACGCCTGCGGGCGCGATGACGCCACGGTCGAGCGAGCTGAAGGACGCACTGAGCTTGGCCACCGCTCCCACCGTCGACTGGGAGGCCGTTGCGGACAAGCTGAGGAAGGCGCAGGACCTTCACGAAAAAGAGTACGGAGGCGCGATACTCTCCCCGCCCGACCTCGAACGGTGGAAGAAAGTGGGCGCCAAGTGGAAGAAGGCCTCCGACTGAGGTCTTCCGTGCCGAGACCGGGGGGAAACGGTTCCGCCGTCCGCGGGCCGCGCCGCCCCCCGTCTCAGACGTCGGCGACGTCCGCCAGGTAAGGCCCGAACTCGCCCTCCAGAACCAGCCGTCCCAGCTTGCGGTACTCCTGCGCGACCGCCGTCACCAGCTGCCGCATGGTGAGCGGGCTGCCTGACTCGGCCGCGAGGTAGGCCGCGGTGACCGCGCAGGCGCGGATGGAGCCGCCGGCGAGTTCGAAGCGGTCGGCGCAGAAGGCGAGGTCCAGGTCCTCGGCGCGGGGCAGCCGGTCGCCCAGGCAGCGCTCCCACAGGGCGAGGCGCTGGCCGGAGTCGGGCACCGGGAAGTCGGCGACCACGTCCAGCCGTCGGGTGAACGCCTCGTCGAGGTTGGCCCGCAGGTTGGTGGTCAGCACCGCGATCCCGTCGAAGGACTCCATGCGCTGCAGCAGGTACGCCGACTCGATGTTGGCGTGCCGGTCGTGCGCGTCCTTCACCTGCGAGCGCTTGCCGAAGATCGCGTCGGCCTCGTCGAAGAGCAGCACGGCGTTGACCGCCGACGCCTCGGTGAAGATCCGTTCCAGGTTCTTCTCGGTCTCCCCCACGTACTTGTCCACCACTGTGGACAGGTCCACCACGTACAGGTCCATGCCCAGGTCGGCGGCGACGACCTCGGCGGACATGGTCTTGCCGGTGCCCGACTCCCCTGCGAACAGCGCGATCACGCCGCGTCCCCGGCCGCCGCCGGGCCGCATCCCCCACTGCCCGAGCACCTGCTCACGGTGGCGGGCGCGCAGCGCGAGTTCGCGCAGCCGCCGGTGAGTGGCCGGCGGCAGCACCAGGTCGTCCCAGCCGACGCCCGGCTCCACCCGGCGGGCGAGCCGCTCGAGCCCCGCGCCGTTCTGGGCCCGTACGGCCGTGCGCAGGTCGTCGGGGCGGACCGGACGCCCCGCGAGGGCGGCCGTGCGCACCGCCACGTCGGCGGCGCGGCGCAACTGCCCGGAGTCCAGGCGGTGCGCGGCGACCGCCTCGGCGAGCGCTTCCACGTCACCGGTCGCGAGGTCGTCACCCGAGATGTGGTCGGCCGCCCCTTCGAGGGCGTGCCTCCAGCGCGCGGCCTGCCGTTCGGGCGAAGGCGCCGGCACGGTCAGGGCGACGGGGGTGTCGGCCGCCCACTCCGGGGCCCAGCCGACCGTGCCGTGTGTGATCAGGGGGATCCCCCGCAGCGCCGCACACAACGCCCCCAGTGTGCCGGCCCGTTCGGTGGGTTCCCCGGGCAGCGCCTCCAGGGGGCCGAGGACGACTCCGGCGCCGGTGAGGCGGGCTTCGAGGGCGGCGATCCGGGCGAGTTCCGGTACGTCGGCCGAGCGGCGGGCGAGGGCCACCGCGTCCAGGACGAGCGGGTGCAGCCCGGCCGCGCGCAGGGCGGCGACGGCGAGACCCGCCGCATCGCCGCCCCGGCTGCGCAGATGGACGAGGCCGACGCCGGTGCCGGCCGCGGCCGCCGTGCGGTGGACGTCGGCCGCGTCGGCGGTCGGGTCCTCGCGGGCCTCGCCGAGCATCCCGGCGAGCCGGGCGTCGGGCCGAGCACTGCCCAGCAGATGCCCGGTGACCCGGTCAGAAACCGCCAACCCCCGTGACAGTGGCGGCCGTTCGGGCTCGGTGACCTCCACCAGACCGCCCGCGATCAGCGGGGCGCCCGGAGCGAGCCGGAACCGGGCGGACGCCGCCCCGGCGAGCCCGCACAGTTCCAGGGCGAGCCCGACCGTGGGGCGGCGTCGTGTCAGGTCGTCGTTGAGGTAGCCGTAGAGCCGCTCGAACCGTGCGTCGAGGTCGGGTGCCAGCGCGACCAGGAGCAGGTCCAGGTCGAGCGGGGACAGCCCGAACCGCCGGGCGAGGCCGTCGAGGACGGACCCGGCGGACGGCCGCCTCGGCTCGTGCGCGGGTACGTCGAGGCCGCCCGGCTCGTCCAGGATGCGGGCCGCCGCCTCGGGGGTGAGGTACTGGCCCCGGTACGGGTCGTCGGGGTCGGGGTCGCCGGCCCGGCGGGCGGCCACCGCGTGCCGCACGCGCTCCTCGATCACGCGAAGCCGCGTCCACAGGTGGTCCACGTCGGCGGAGACGGCATCGGCATCGGGGCGGACGTCGGTTCGGGCGGCCGCCGCAGGTTCGGCGGTGTGCTCCATGTCGTCCGGGACGGCCTCGGCGCCGAGTCGGACGGCGCTTCGGGCAGCCGCGTCGGCTTCGGTACCGGAGGGGCCGGCCGTCTCGGCTTCGTTTTCGGCTCGGGCGTCCGCGACATCTTCGGCGGTGTGTGTCACGGCTGGCGGTCCCCCCTGCGGCGGCGTCGGGCGGGGGCGGGCGGCCGTTCACGCGGGCCGGTGAAGCCCTCCGGGCCCGGATCGCCGACCTCCGTGTAGCGCAGCCTGCGCCCCGACGTCACTTCCTCGCCCTCGCGCCCGGCCGCGGAACGGACGACCAGGCCTTCGGTGACCGGTGGTGCGGCGGCCGTGGTCACGCCGGCGAGCGGTGCCCGTACCCGCACCGGGAGTGAGGCCTTCAGCTCCCCGCCGAGCGCCGACCACACGTCGGAGGCGGCCGGTGCGTCGAGCGCGGCCCCGGCGGTGTCCAGTCCCACGGTCAGGCCGAGTTCGGCGAGCGTGCCGGTGAGCAGCCGCGCGGGAAGCGTGTCGTTGGCCACCAGACAGGTGAGCACCTGCGAGAGCAGCCGGTGTTCGTCCTGCGGGCGGTTCGCCCACGCCGTGACCAGGTACGTCAGCTCGAACCAGCGCGGCGGGCTGCGCCTCGCCACGAGGTGCCCGTCCTCGTCGTACACCTCCCCGGCACCGCTTCCGCGCCGGGTGGCGTCCTCGCGGATGTGGTACAGGAAGACGCACACCGTCGGGGCGCTGCGGCGCGCCGCCCAGTCCCGGGTGGGGGCGTCGAAGACCACGTCGACGCCCGATGCCTCCAGGCCCGACTCGCCGAGCAGGCGGCGCAGCCCCTCGTCGACCTCGTGGATCACCGGCGGGTCACCTCGTCGGGCGGCTGCACGCTGCCGCTGACCACCAGGAAGTCGGTGGTCACCGGTGAGAACCCGGGGCCCTTGGCGGTGATGATGCGCGGTCCCGTCTGGTCCTTGGCGAGGATGAGCAGCTGGCCGATGAACGTGCCGTCCGGCTTCGGAACGGTCGGCGCCGCGGCCGCGGTGATCCCCGGCTTCCAGGTGAACCGCACCGGCACGCCCGGCGGGAAGTCCTTGCCGCGCACCGAGGTGACGAATCCGGGCTTGCCGATGTCGGGCACCGCGATGATGCGCGGCTGCAGGATGCGCAGCCGCTGCCGTGCGGTGTTGTCGCTCTTGTCGGCGTCCGTGCCGGTGGTGGTGAGGACGCCGGTGACACGGCCGGTCAGCGCCTTGTCGGGGCTGAGCACGACACGTACGACGGTGCTCGCGCCCGGCGTCAGGTCCGGCAGCGCGCACACCCAGGAGCGGTCGCAGCCCTCCGGCGGGCCGCTGTTCGGGATGCCCTTGGGCAGGCCGATGCGCAGCCGCAGACCGGTCGCCAGCGCGTTGCGGCCGTTGCGCACCGTGTACGTCACGACCACGCGCCCGCCGACGTAGCCGGGGTTCGGCTGGGCCGTGACGCGCACCCCGGGCCCGGCCTTGGGCTCCTGCGGCCTCGGCGGCACGGGGGGCGGCGGCGTCGGAGTGGGCGGCGTCGGGGTCGGCGTGGGGGTCGGGGGCGGCGTGGCCTCGCGCACCGGGACCACGGTCCGGCCCGCGTTGTCGCTGGGCCGCGGATCCAGGACGGTGCCGGTGACCGACCAGTCGACGGGCGCGTCGCCTGCGGTGACCCCGGTGAGGGTGACGTCCACCGGAACGGTCGTGCCGGGCGGCACCACGCCCACGTCGCACTGCAGGGAGGCGGCGTCGCAGGTGCCCCCGGACCAGGTGATCCGGGTGACGCGCACGCCGAGCGGCGGGGCGACGGTCAGCCGGGTGCCGGGGGAGGCGGCGGGGCCGTTGTTCACGACGTCGACGCGGACCGTGGTGGAGTCGCCGACGGTCACCTCCGGGACGGTGCCCGGCGCCTTGACGGCGAGGTCGACGGACTGCTGGACGCTGGGTTCCTTCTGCCGGCCCGGAAGCTCGGTCGTGAGCTTGGTGAGCCTGCCGGACGCGATGTCCAGGAGCTTGAGTTTCTCGGGGGTGTTGACCGGGCGGCCGGGGCGGGCGCTGATCACCAGCCCCTTGCCGTCGGCCGTCCAGGCGGCGTCCCGGGGCTGGAACGGGCCGGTGTTCTCCGGCAGTTCCCGGCGGCAGGCGCCGGGCAGGCCGCGGGCGGCGGTGGGCAGCAGCACCTGGCAGTCGTCGCCCGACAGCGACGTCAGGAGGATGCCGTTCTGCTCGTCGATCCGGCCGGCGCCGTTCTTGCGGTTGAAGGCGATGCCGAGACCGTCCGGGGAGAACGCCGGGCTGTCGTCGATGACCGCGCAGTCGCCCGGGCAGATCGTGGCGCTCAGGTCGCGCTGCCGGGACAGGTTGTCCACGGGCACGGTCCAGACGTGCTTGTTGCCGCCGCCACCGTTGATCTGCATGTTGCGGGTGAAGGCCAGGGTGGCGCCGTCGGAGGACCAGGTGGGCTGGGCGTCCTGGCCCTGGAGCTGCCCGGCCGGCGGGGTGATCTGGCCGATGATCGCGCCGGTGGCGACCTCCGCGATGAGGATGCGGCTGGGTCCGGCGGCCTGGCCGACACCGCCCGGCGAAGTCCGGGTGAAGGCGAGGTACTTGCCGTCCGGGGAGAACGTCGGGTCGGTGTCCCAGTCCTTCGCCCCGCGTCCCGCCAGCGGCAGGGGGGCGGCGTTGGAGCCGTCGGCGTCCGTCATCCAGATCCGCTCGATCCGCCGGCCGTCGGCGTTGTTCTCGAAACGGGTGACGACGATCCGGCGGCCGTCGGGCGTGTAGTTCTGCCGCTCGGTCCACGGGTCGTACCCGGCCGCGGGCCGGAACAGCGGGTCCTTGGCGGGATCGGTGTCGGTGTCGGCCGCCGGGTCCTCGTCGAGGATCGTCAGCCCCAGGTCCCGGGGGTCCGCCCCGTCCATCCGGATGTCCTGCAGGGTCACCACGTGCGGGGTGGCCGCCGAGGTGCGCTCCACGACCACGCCGCCGCCGTCGAGCGGCCCGAGCCAGGTGGGCGAGAGGACCTCGCGGTTCTCGTTGAGCTCCAGCTTGGGGACCTGGTCGGAGTGGGCGGTCGCCCGGAACACGTGGTCCCAGTCGCCCTCGCACTCACAGGTGATCTCCGGGCTCAGGAACAGCACTCCGTCCCCGTCGGGCAGCCACGCTGCCCCGTGGGCACGCCACTGTGCCCGCGCGCCCCCGAGGAGCGGCTCGTCACCGGTGCCCTCCGCGTTCGTCACCCGCAGCCGGGGCACGGACCGCCCGTCGACGGTGGTCGTGGCGGTGTACGCGATCCAGTTCCGGTTCTCGTCGTCGTTCACCGGGTTCCACGCCGGTTCGCCGGCCGTGCCGTTCGCCGGGTCGGTGACCCGGGTGGCGGTGCCGCCGTTCAGGGGCCGGACGTAGATCTGCTGCCCGGCCGCCGGGTCGCTGTCGCTGGAGTACGCCAGGCGCTGCCCGTCCGGGGACACCGTCGGGCACTCCTCGTCGGCGGGCGTGTCGGTCAGCCGGGTCAGGCCGGTGCCGTCGGTGCGCACCAGCCACAGGTCGCGCTGCGTCCCGCCGTCCGGGCCACCGGGTGCGGCCGCGTCGAACACCACGGCCCGGCCGTCCGGCGTCAGCCGGGGGTGTGCCGCGTCCATGCCCCTGGTGAGCCGGCGTACCGAACCGTCGGCGGACCGCAGGTAGATCTGCGGCTTCTTCTCGTCGCGGCGGCTGGCGAAGACCATCTGGTCGCCGAGGGCGGACGGCTGGACGTCGTTGTGGGCCGGGCCCGCGCCGAACAGCGGTGTGCTGGAGGTGGTGGTGGCGACCCGGCCGAGACTGCGGTGCCGGGTACCGGCGTACGCGACCCGGGTCGCCGCGGCGTCGGCCGACCTCGCCCGGGGTTCGGCGCTGCCCGGCCCCGCGGCCGCGGCCACCCCGAACAGCGGGACGAGCAGCAGCAACGCCGAGCCGAGTCTCCCCAGGCGGTACCGCCCGCCGGAGCCAGCGGTTTCCATCGCGGTCCCCTTCGCAGTGTGGTGCGGCATCCGGATGTGCCCCCGCCACCCTGCATCGGCCGTGCGCGGCGCGACAGGGCGGCGGGGCCGTACCCGGGGGAAGAGCGCGGTGCGCTTTCGGGCAGTGCCGGGTTCCCGGCCGTCGCCGGGCCGGCCGTCGGATCGGCCCTCGGCCCGGCCCGGCCCGACGGCGCCGTCCGTCAGATCAGCCCGTTGCGCAGCGCGTAACCGACCGCGTGGGCCCGGTTGCGCAGCTGCAGCCGGGTGATGATCTCGTGCAGGACGTTCTTGACGGTGCGTTCGGAGTACGCGGTCTTGCGGGCTATCTCCGAGGTGTCCAGGCCCTCCGACACCAGGCGCAGCATGTCCGCCTCGCGCGTCGTCAGGGTGGACAGGGACAGGCTCCCGTGGTCGAACGCCGAGCGCTGCAGGCTGCCGACGTGGGAGAGCAGCTTGCCGAGCAGGTCGCCGGGCAGCACTCCCTCGCCGTTGGCCAGCGCCAGGACCAGGCGGAGGAGCTGGTCCTGGTCGGCCTCGGCGCGGCGCAGCACCGCCGCCACGCCGCACTCGATGACCCGTTGCAGCCCGCCGGCCCCGAGGGTGCCGACCACGAGGCCCGTGTGCGTGGCGTTGTTGTGCCGCAGTCGGTTGAGCAGGGCGGCGACGTCGTCGTCGACGCTGTCCACGACCACCAGAGACACCTGGGCCCGGTCCGCGTCGGCCTCGTCCACCAGGTCGATCTCGGGGCGCTGGCGCAGCTGCTGGACGACGCCGATGCGCAGGACGGGATCGGCGGCGTAGAGGGCCACGGTCACCGGGTTCGGGCGAGCTGGGCGGGAGGTCCGGTGGGTCGAGTCGATCCGAGCGGCAGCATGTGACGTGGCGTCGGACATAACAGGGCCGTTCTCCTCAACACGGGACATGGTGTACCTGCTTCATGAGTTCGTGGGGGTAAGAAATGCAGCTCGAGGCGACCACGGGAGGGCGGCGCACGGGAGGCGGCGCGCCACATCAACGACCCGCTGTCACAAAGACGTTCGACTTGGCTTCCCGGGCATCGTGACTGCCCGGGTGTTGCCCTCGCGTTCCTCGCCGCGCTCCGGAGCGCTCTCCTACCGTGCTGGCGTGACGCCTTCCGCAGCCTCTTCCGGGCCCGGTGCGCCCGGCCTCGACATCCCGGCCGTGACAGTGACGCCGGGTGACATCGCCACCACCACTCTGACCGTGCGCAACGACAGCGACATCGTCGAGGCGTACAGCCTGGAGGTCGTCGGGGACTGCGCCCCCTGGACCACGGTGGAACCCGCGCGCGTCTCGCTGTACCCCGGCACCTCCGAGACGGTGACGCTCCGTCTGACGCCGCCGCGCTCCCCGGAGATCCGGGCCGGCGACAAGCCGCTCGGCGTGCGGGTGCTGCCGACCGAGCACCCCGAGTCGGTGCGGGTCCTCGAAACCACCGTGCACGTCGAGGAGTTCCACGAGCTGCAGACCGAGCTGGCCCCGCGCCGCCGGCGCGGCTGGCTGCGCGGCCGCTACCGGCTGGCCGTGCGCAACCAGGGCAACACCCCGGTGCAGGTGCGTTTCGCTCCCGGCCAGGCCGGCGAGGAGCTGGGGTTCGCCTTCACCCCGGCGGAGCCGAAGCTGGAGCCCGGTGAGTCGACCGAGGTCGCGCTGCGGGTCCGCACGGCCAAGCCGGTGTGGTTCGGCAATCCCGTGGTGTGGCCGTTCACCGTGGACACCGCCGAGACCGGGGACCGGGAGGAGGCGGAGACCAGACGGGACGAGCCCGCCGTACGGGCGCCGCTGGACGCGGAGTTCGTCCAGATACCCATCTTCCCGAAGTGGCTGCTCGCACTGCTCGCCGCGCTGCTCGCGCTGTTGCTCGCCTGGTTCGCGCTGGTCCGTCCGGCGGTGCGCAGCGCCGCCAAGGAAGCGGCCCACGAAGCGGTCCAGCCCCGTCCCACGACCGCCGGGGACCAGGGCGCCGGGGACTCTCCGGGCACCGGTGGGAACAACAAGCCCGGCGGCAAGGCATCGGGGGCACCGTCCGGAACCGGCGGTGACGGCGGCTCGGGTGACGGCGGTTCGGGCGGCGACGGCACTTCCGGCGACGGCCGGCAGAGCTCGGCGACCATCGACCTGAAGACGTCCGGCGGGCAGACGAGGACCGGTACCTACAAGGTGCCCAAGGACAGTGTCTTCGGGGTCACGGACATCGTCGTCGCCAACTTCCAGGGCGACGAAGGGGTGCTGACGATCACGTTCGGCGAGCGCAAGATCACCACGATCGCGCTGGAGACCTTCCGGAACCAGGACTACCACTGGGTGACCCCCATCAAGATCCCCGCGAACGACACCGTGACCATCAACGTGACGTGCGCGAAGCCCGGTACACCGGCCACCGGCCGTCAGGCACAGGGGTGCCACGAGGTCCTCAACGTCAGCGGAGTGCTCAGCCGTACCAGGGAATGAACCGGTCCTTCCGATTCCGGGCCATTGTCGATCGTTACCGACAGGTAATGTAAAGGGTTGGCTTTTGTTCCGGCCGGAAATCGGCAATCCAGGACCAAAAAGCACACCCTTACCGAAAGGAACAGGTCGCCGCGGCCTGTCGGGGCGCTCGCTACCCCGCGTGCAGCATCAGCCCGATCCCCACGACCAGCAGACCCGCCGCCGCGATCCGCGGTGCACCGAAGCGCTCCTTGAAGAACAGGGCGCCGATGGCGGCGCCCACGATGATCGAGGACTCGCGCAGCGCGGCGACGGGGGCGAGGGCGGCGCGGGTCTGGGCCCACAGGACGAGGGCGTACGCGGCGACGGACAGGGCGGCGCCGAGGAGGCCGAGGAAGGCGTACGGCCGTAGCTGCCGGACCGTGTCACCGCGTACGCGCGCGTACATGTACGCGGGCACGACGGCACCCTGAACGGCCATCAGCCAGGCGATGTAGCCGAGCGGCGCGTGCGAGGCGCGTACGCCCAGGCCGTCGATCACCGTGTACGCGGCGATGGTCAGACCGGTCGCCAGGGCGGCTCCGATCGCGGCCCAGTTGGGCCGGTGGCCGCGCAGCCCCCACAGGCTGACACCGGTGAGCCCGACGCACGACACGGCGATCCCGGCCGCCGCCCACGCGCCGGGCACCTCGTGCGCGAACACCGCCGCCAGCACGGTCACCACCAGCGGTGCGCTGCCGCGCGCGATCGGGTACGTCTGCCCGAAGTCGCCCAGCCGGAACGAGGTCATCAGCAACGCGTAGTAGGCGATGTGCACGCACGAGGAGGCGAGCAGGTACGGCCAGGCCGGCCCCGCCGGAAACGCCACGAACGGCGCCGCCGCGAGCCCGATGAACATGCCGCCGCCGGAGATCAGCGTGAACCCCACCAGTTTGTCGGTGATGCGGTGCGCGATGGCGTTCCAGCTGGCGTGGGTGACCGCGGCGAGCAGTACCGCCGCGGTGACCAGTGGCGTCACGCGGTCTGCTCGCGGACGTCCACCAGGTCGGCACCGGCGTGGGCCACGAGTGCCTTCGGCTCGATCGGGAAGACCGTGTGCGGTGTCCCGGCGGCCGCCCACACCACGTCGTGCGCGAGCAGCGAGCGGTCGGCGAGGACCCGGGTGCGGGTGCGGTGGCCGAACGGCGGTACGCCGCCGATGGCGTACCCCGTGGTCTCGCGTACGACGTCGGCGTCGGCCCGGGTGACCTTCCCGGCCCCCAGCACCTCCCGCACCCGCTCCACGTCCACCCGCGAGGCCCCGTCCATCAGCACCAGCACCGGTACCCCGTCCGCCGCGAAGACCAGCGACTTGCAGATCCGGCTCAGCTCGCACCCGATCGCCGCGGCGGCCTCGGCGGCGGTACGGGTGGCCTCCGGGAACCGGCGGGTGCGGGCGAGGAGTTCCGCCGGCCCGAGCGCGCGGAGGGCTTCGGCGAAACGGGGGTGGGCTCCGGACTCTTCGGCGTCAGTGGCGGCTGTCGTCGTCATGGTGGGCACGCTACGACATCGCCCGAGCCGCGCTCACGGGGTTTTCCGTGCGGCCGCGTCAGCCGACCCGGCCCCACGTCCACAGGGCCAGGGCCGTCGGCACCGGGAAGGCGAGGGCGCCCAGCAGGAGCAGGCGGGTGAGCGGGGCGAGGCGGCGGACGCCGGGGGCGAAGGCCAGCGCGAACAGGGCCGCAGCGGCGCCGACGACGGTCAGGACGTACGGGAGGGCGATGGCCCGGGTCTGAGCCCAGGACGCGCCGTCCGCCAGGCTCCACAGGGCCACCATGCCCACGAGGAACGTCAGCCAGCCGACCGAGGCGAGGGTGAGGATCCAGAGCAGGACGGCCAGCAGACCCACCGCGGTCTCGCCCCGGCGCTGCCGCGGTGCCGGGGGCGCCGGCTGCGCGGGGCCGTACAGGTTCGCGTACGTCTGGGGATTCACCGGCGGTTCCTTTCGTGCCTCTGCGGACGACCACGATCTTCCGCCGGGAGCCGCCGGTGCGGCATGGGCGCGGGTACTCAGTGGGTACTCATCCGCCCCGCGCCCCGCCTGAGTCACGGAAGAAGCCGGTGAGGGCGCCCCGTCCCCACGGATCCCTCACCGGCGGTCCTTCATCGGCGGTACGTCAGACGCGTACCAACTCCCTTTCCCCGTCGGGGTCGGAGTCCCTGCGCTCCTCGGCCGTGCGCAGGCCCTCGCCCTCGACGTCGACGTTGGGCAGGGCGCGGTCCAGCCACTTCGGCAGCCACCAGGCCTTCTTGCCGAGCAGTGCGAGCACCGCCGGGACGATGGCCATGCGGACGATGAACGCGTCGAAGAAGACGGCGACGGCGAGTCCGAAGCCGATCATCCTGACCATCGACTCGCTGGAGCCGATGAAGCCGGAGAAGACGGCGATCATGATGATCGCGGCGGCCGTGACGACCCGTGCGCCGTGCTTGAAGCCGGTCACGACGGCCTGGGCGGGCTTCTCCCCGTGGACGTACGCCTCCCGCATGCGGGTCACGAGGAACACCTCGTAGTCCATGGCGAGACCGAAGACCACGCCGACCATGAAGATCGGCATCATCGACATGACCGGGCCGGTCTCCTCGACGTTCATCAGGCCCGACAGCCAGCCCCACTGGAAGACCGCGACCACGGCGCCGAGGGCCGCCATCACGCTGAGCAGGAAGCCGAGGGCCGCCTTCAGCGGGACGAGGATCGAGCGGAAGACCACGATCAGCAGCAGGAAGGCCAGGCCGACCACGAGGGCGAGGTACGGCAGCAGGGCGTCGTTCAGCCGCTGCGAGACGTCGATGTTCATCGCCGTGGAGCCGGTGACCAGTACCTTCGCGTCGGTCGCGGAGGTGATGTCCGCGCCCTTGCCGCGGATGGCGTGCACCAGGTCCTCGGTGGTGGTCGAGGACGGCTTGGAGTCCGGGATGACGGTGATCGTCGCAGTGTCGCCGGCCTTGTTGGGCGCGGCCGGGGTGACCGTGACGACGTCCTTCAGACCCTTGATCTCGTCGCCGACCTTGGTGAAGGCCGCCTTCGGGTCGTCACTGCCCTTGGCGTCGACCACGACCATCAGCGGGCCGTTGAAGCCCGGTCCGAAGCCGTCGGACAGGAGGTCGTAGGCGCGGCGCTGGGTGGTGGAGACCGGCTGGGAGCCGTCGTCCGGCAGGCCCAGTTCGAGGGAGGCGGCCGGGACCGCCGCCGCGCCGAGGCCGATCACCCCGAGCAGCAGGACGGCGACCGGGCGCCGCACGACGAAACTCGCCCAGCGGGTGCCCATGTTGGGGCGGTCCGCCTGCTTGGGCTTGCGACCGCCGCCGAGCAGCTTACTCTTCTCGCCGGCCGGCTTGATCCGGCGGCCCGCGTAGCCGAGCAGCGCCGGGATCAGGGTGAGGGCGATGAGGACCGCGATGGCGACCGTGCCGGCGGCCGCGACACCCATCTTGGTCAGCATCGGGATGTTGACCACGGACAGGCCCACGAGGGCGATGACGACGGTCAGGCCGGCGAAGACCACCGCCGAGCCCGCCGTACCGACGGCCCGTCCGGCCGCCTCCTCGCGCTCGCGGCCCTCGGCCAGTTCGGAGCGGTAGCGGGAGACGATGAAGAGGGCGTAGTCGATGCCGACGGCGAGGCCGATCATCGACGCCAGGGTGGAGGTGGTCGTGCCCAGGTCCAGGGCGTTCGCGAGCGCGGTGATCGTGGAGACGCCGATGCCGACGCCGATGATCGCGGTCAGCAGCGGGAATCCGGCGGCGAGCAGCGAGCCGAAGGTGATGACGAGGACGACCGCGGCGACCGCGAGGCCGATGACCTCGCTGGAGCCGGTCTCGGGCGTCGTCTGCAGCGCGTCACCGCCGACCTCGACCGTGAGCCCGGCGTCCCGCGCGTCCTGCGCGGCCTCCTTCAGCGCGTCGCGCGAGGAGTCCTCCAGCTCCATGCCGGAGACCTTGTACTTCACGGAGGCGTAGGCGATGGTGCCGTCCTTGCTGACGGCGTGCCCGACGTACGGGTCGGCGACGGTGACGACCTCGGAGCCGCTCCGCAGCTCCTTCACCGTCTTCTTGACGGCCGCCTTGTTGTCGGCGTCCGTCATCTTCTCGCCGTGCGGCGCCTTGAAGACGACCCGGGCGGTCGCGCCGTCGGCGCTCATCCCGGGGAAGCGCTGTTCCAGCAGGTCGAAGGCCTTCTGGGCCTCCGTACCGGGGATCGAGAAGGAGGAGTTGCCGGCGGCCGGCGCGGAGGCGGCGCCCACCCCGGCGAGGGTGAGCAGCGCGACCCATATGAGGGCGACGAAGTGCCGTCGCCTGAAGGCGAGTCGGCCGATTCTGTAGAGGAACGTGGCCACGGGGGCGTACTCCCGGTCAGGTCGTGGGGTTCATCTGGGCAGGGGTGATCAGCCCGACGACGTGAGCGGTGACGTCAGGTGCTGGGCATGCTGGGGAGAGGGTTCAGCCGGTGGGCCCGGCCGAGGGGCTCGGCCGACGGATTCAGCCGGCGGTGACGCCGAGGGCGGGGAGCACCACGGCGTCGATGTACGAAATGAGGAAGTCCTGCGTCGGCGGCTTCTCGTCGATCATCGTGCGGGCGGCGAACCCACCGATCATCATGTGCATCACGAACTCGATCGCCGGGTTGTCCGCACGGACCTCGCCCCGGTCGATCGCCCGCTGCAGCACATCGCGGAACTGCGCCATCTCCGGCTCGATCAGATGGTCCCGGAACGCCCGCAGGAGGTCCGGGTTGCCATGGATCGCCATGGCCAGACCCCGCATCAGCGCGGAGTTCTGTTCCATCTCGCAGTCGTCCGAACGCATCGTCAGGGCGTGCAGGTCGCCCTTGAGCGACCCGGTGTCGATCTCTTCGAGACCGAAGCCGCCCGGCTTGTTGTGCCGCACCGCCTTCGCCACCAGCTCGGCCTTGCCGCCCCACTGGCGGTAGAGCGTCGCCTTGCTGGACCGGGTGCGGGCGGCCACGGCGTCCATGGTGAGGGCGTCGTAGCCGACTTCGCGGAGCAGTTCGAGCACGGCCTCGTACAACTCGGCCTCGCGTTCGGGCGTGATCCGACTGCGACGCGCTGCGGCGACTTCAGTCATGTCTCTCACCTTCCCGACGCGGTTGCCCGCTCCGAACGACACGGTTTCGTACGTGACGAATGTACCGCAGCAACAAGCGAAACGAAACAGTTTCGTACGTGTGCTGGGTCACGCGTGTCGGATTTCCATAAGTTGCTGGGCCTGCGCCGACGGAAAAGCATTGGGAGGTGAGCTATCTGCGCCTTCCCCACCTCAACGGCGACCTGCTGTGCTTCGTGGCCGAGGACGACCTGTGGCTGGCCCCCCTCGACTCCCCCGGCCGTGCCTGGCGGCTCACCGTGGACCGCACCAAGGCCGGCCATCCCCGCTTCTCCCCCGACGGCCGCCAGATCGCCTACACGAGCTGGCGCAGCCTCATGCCCGAGATCCATCTCGTCGGCGTCGACGGCGGACCCGCGCGGCAGCTGACCTACTGGGGCAGCGTCGACACCCAGGTCTGCGGCTGGACGCCGCCCGACGCGGACGGCCACAGCGACATCCTCGCCGTCGCCTCCCACAGCCAGCCCTTCTCCTACTACACCTGGGCCTACAAGGTGCCCACGGACGGCGACCCCGGCCGCAAACTGCCCTGGGGCCCGGTCGCCGACATCCAGGTCGCCGACATCGACGACGTGCACATGAGCCTGCTGCTCACCGGCACCCCACCGCACGAACCCGCCTCCTGGAAGCGGTACCGGGGCGGCGCCATGGGCCGGCTGTGGCTGCACGGACAGCGCCTGCTGGAGGGGATCGGCGGACATCTGGCCTCCCCCATGTTCGTCGGCGGCCGGATCGCCTTCCTCTCCGACCACGAGGGCGTCGGAAACCTCTACTCCTGTGCCTACGACGGCTCCGACCTGCGCCGGCACACCGACCACGACGCCTTCTACGCCCGCAACGCCGCCAGCGACGGCACCCGGGTGGTCTACCAGTGCGCGGGCGACCTCTGGCTGGTGGACGACCTCGCCCCGAACGCCGTACCGCACAAGCTCGACATCCGGCTGAGCGGCCCGCGCGCGGGCCGCCGCAGGTACCAGGTGCCGGCCGCCCAGCACGTGGACGGCATCTCCGTGGACGAGACCGGGCGGGCCAGCGCCGTCGTCGTGCGCGGCAGCCTGCACTGGCTCACGCACCGGGACGGCCCCGCGCGCACGATCACGGACACGCCCGGCGTGCGGGTCCGGCTGCCGGAGATGCTCGGCTCGACCGGGCAGGTGGCGTACGTGACGGACGCCGAGGGCGAGGACGCCATCGAGATCGCCCACCTCCCCCGCGCCAGCGGCGACCGCGCCCCGCGCCGCCTGGCCTCGGGCGAGCTGGGCCGGGTGCTGGAGATGGCGTCCGATCCGCTGGGCGAGCGGCTGGCGATCGCGTCGCACGACGGGCGGTTGCTGCTGATCGACGTGGCGGAGGGCGCGGAGGGGGCAGCGGGAGCAGCGGAGGTGGCGGCGGCCGACGGCGATGTCGCCGAGGGCTCGGACGGGCAGGTCGCCGAGCTGATCCGGTCCGTCAACGGGCCCGTCCGCGACCTCGCCTTCTCCCCGGACGGATCCTGGCTCGCCTGGTCGCAGCCGGGCATCGGCCGCTCGCTGCGGCAGATCAAGCTGGCCCGCATCAAGGACCGGCTCATCGTGGACGTCACCAACGGCCGCTTCGAGGACGAGAACCCCGTCTTCACCCGCGACGGCCGCTACCTCGCCTTCCTCTCCTGGCGCGGCTTCGACCCGGTGTACGACGTCCACACCGGCGACCTGTCCTTCCCGCTGGGCTGCCGCCCGTACCTGGTCCCGCTGTCCTCCGCCACCCCGTCCCCGTTCGCCCTGAACCCCGAGGGCCGGCCGGCGGCGGGCGGGCTCGACCCCGTCGAGGACGAGGAGACCGGCGAGGCCGGCACGGTCACCGTGGAGGTGGAGGGCCTGGAGAACCGGGTGACGCCGTTCCCGGTCATCGCGTCCAAGTACTCGGCGCTGCACCCGGTCGCGGGCGGCGGCCTGGTCTGGCTGCGCTGGCCCATCTCCGGCGCGCTCGGCGAGACCTTCGTCAACCCGGCCGACATCAGCGGACGGCCGACGCTGGAGTACTTCAACATCACCAAGGCGAAGAAGTCCGAACTCGTGGACCATCTCGACTGGTTCGCGGTGAGCGGGGACGGGACCCGGCTCGTGGTGGTCGACGAGGGGGATCTGCGGGCGGTGCCGTCGACCGAGTCGGGCGACAGCGACACGACCGTGTGGATCGACCTGCGCCGCATCCTGCACGAGGTCGACCCGGCCGCCGAATGGCGCCAGTCCTACGAGGAGGCCGGCCGGCTCATCCGCTCCTACTTCTGGGACCCGGGCATGAGCGGCATCGACTGGGACGCCGTGCTCGCCCAGTACCGGCCGCTCGTCGAACGGGTCGCCTCCCCCGACGAGTTCGCCGACCTGCTGCGCGAGGTCCTGGGCGAGCTGGGCACGTCGCACGCCTATGTCACCGCCGCCCGGCGCAACGAGGGCCCGCCCCACTACCAGCGCTGGCAGGGCCTGCTCGGCGCCAACTTCGTGCGCCGGGACGGAGGCTGGACGGTCAGGCGGATCCTGCCCGGCGAATCGTCCGACTCCAAGGCCCGCTCGCCGCTGGCCGGGACCGGCATCCAGGAGGGCGCCGTCCTGACCCACGTGGACGGCCGCCCGGTCGATCCGGTGGCGGGACCGTACCCGCTGCTCGCGGGCTCGGGCGGCACGACCGTGGAGCTGACCTTCGCCCCGGCGGAGGGCGAGGCAGGTGTGGCCCGGCGGGTGGCCGCCGTCCCGCTCGTCGACGAACGGCCGCTGCGCTACCAGGACTGGGTCACCAAGCGCCGGGAGGTCGTACGGGAGTTGAGCGGCGGCAAGTGCGGCTACCTGCACATCCCGGACATGGGCGGCTCCGGCTGGGCCCAGTTCAACCGGGACCTGCGCATGGAGGTGTCCCGGCCCGCGCTGATCGTGGACGTACGCGGCAACGCCGGCGGGCACATCAGCGAACTCGTCATCGAGAAGCTCACCCGGACGATCCTGGGCTGGGACCTGACCCGGAACGCGCAGCCGGTGTCGTACACCTCGAACGCGCCCCGGGGCCCGGTGGTGGCCCTGGCGGACGAGGCGACCTCCTCCGACGGCGACATGATCACCGCCGCCTTCAAACTCCTGAAACTCGGACCGGTCGTGGGGCAGCGCACCTGGGGCGGAGTCGTCGGCATGACCGGCCGGCACCGCCTCGGCGACGGCACGGTGATCACGGTCCCGATGAACGCCGCCTGGTTCGACGCCTACGGCTGGTCCGTGGAGAACCACGGCGTCGCCCCCGACCTGGAGATCCTGCGCACCCCGCTGGACTGGGCCGAGGGCCGGCACGCCCAGCTCGACGACGCCGTGCAGCTGGCCGTGGAGCTGCTGGACACCAACCCCGCGGCGGTTCCCCCGGACTACAGCGACGTACCGGACCGGTCGAGGCCGAAGCTGCCGCCCCGGACCGGGCCCTGACGACGAGGCGGGGTGCCCGGCGATCACCGGGCACCCCGCCTCAGGGGTGAAGTCGAGGGTGACGACTAGGCGTCGTAGTCCTGGTCGAGCCGGTCCCTCATCTCCTGGTCCGTGTCCGGGATGTGGCGCTCGGACTGCTGGCCACGCTGCTGCTGGCCGCGCTGCGGCTGCTGACCGCGCTGCTGCTGGCCGCGCTGCGGCTGGCCCTGCTGCGGCTGGCCCTGCTGGCCGGCCTTCTCCTTGCCCTGACCGATCTTGTTGGACTTGTCCTTCATACCCATGTGGGTTCACTCCCGTGGTGGGTGTGGGTGGGGGGCGGCCCCTCGGAGGGGCCTCGACCAGATTCACACGGGTGGACACGGAACGCATGTCGATCAGTTACGGTGCGTAGTCCTCGCCTCTTCGTCAGCCGCGCCACCTGCGCCGACGAGCCCGGAACGCATCCCCTGCAAACGGGGCGCGAACCGCCGCATCTCGCGCTGGCCGACGGTGCCGATGAGCGCCGGCAGATACCCGCGCACGCCCTGCATGCCGCGCAGCCACCACTGGCCGTACACGTGCGCCGAGCGCCGCTCGATACCGGCGACGATCCGGTCCACCGCCGGGCCCAGCGGGTACGTCTTGTTCGACGGCCACGGCAGCCGCTGCCTCAGCTCCCGCATGACGTCGTCCTGGTCGGCCCCGCGCACCATGTCGGTGTCGGTCCAGGACAGGTACCCGACGCCGACGCGCACGCCCTGGTAGCCGACCTCGGCGCGCAGACTGTGCGCGTACGCCTCCACGCCCGACTTGGAGGCGCAGTACGCCGTCATCATCGGCGCCGGGGTCATCGCGGCGAGCGAGGCGATCTGCAGCAGGTAGCCGCGGCTCTCGGTGAGCACCGGCAGGAAGGCCCGGGCCGTCACCGCCGAACCGATCAGGTTCACCTCGATCACGCGCCGCCAGGCCTGCGGATCGGAGTCGGCGAAGGGCCCGCCGGTCGCCACACCGGCGTTGGCCACGACGATGTCGACCTTGCCGAACCGGTCCTTGGCCTCCTGCGCCACCCGGCTCATCGTCTCGTGGTCGGTGACGTCGGCGTACCAGTGCGCACTGTCGCTGTGCAGCCGCTCGGAGACCTCCTTGAGCGCCTCCTCCTCCAGTCCGACGAGCGCCACCTTGGCACCGCGCGCGGACAGCTTGCGCGCGAGCAACTCGCCGACGCCGCGCGCCGCTCCCGTGACGACGGCGACCTGCCCTTCGAGGCTGACCCTGCTCATGCGCCCTCCTTGATCTGCTGCGCGGGGGTGGGGTGGGACTCGGGGGCGTTCCCCGTGACGTACGTGGTGACGAGTTCCCGGATCTTGCCGGTCATCAACTCCGGGGCCTCGATCGGGGTCATGTGGCCGACGCCGGGGAGTTCGGTGAGGCCGATGCACCGGGGCAGCGCGGCCGCCAGCGCGCGGGCGTGCACGGGAGGCGTCAGCCGGTCGGATGCGCCGTGCACCACCTCGGTGGGCACGTGCAACTCCCGTACGCCGTGGTCGAGGTCGAGCGCCGCGAGTACGGCGGCCCAGGCGTGGCGCACGGCGCGCGGGCAGGCGTGCACGATCCGCGCGCACGCCTCCACCATGTGCGGGGCGGAACCGGCGCCCATGGTGGCGTACTTGAGGATGCGCTTCGCGACGGGCGTGACCGGGCCGAGAGGGGCGCGCGAACCGAGAATGTGCCCGGTGATCCAGGTGCGCACCCGCCCGGCGCGCAGCGGCACCACCCGCGACTCCGCGACCAGCCGCGAACTGCCGGTGCTGCACAGCAGTACGGCGGCGGCGTGTGCGCGGAAACGGGGGCGCGCGGAGGCAGCCATGACCGTCATCCCGCCCATGGAGTGGCCGACGACCACGGCCTTCTCCCCGGGCTCCAGCGTCTGTGCGAGCACCGCTTCGAGGTCGTCCGCCAGCACGTCGGTGGTGCACGCGGGGCTCGCGGGACTGCGCCCGTGCCCCCGCTGGTCGTACGCGATCACCCGGTGGTCGGCCGCCAACTCCCGTATCTGCGCCGCCCAGAACGCGGTCGAGCAGGTCCAGCCGTGGGAGAGGACGACGGGGGGCGCGTCCTCGGGTCCGTGGATCTCGACGTGCAGGCGTGCGCCGTCGGCGGAGACCACGGTGAGGGTGCGGGCGGGGGCGGGCGGGGCGTAGGGGCCGGAGGTCACGGAGGTCAGACGGCTCATGCGGCGGCCTCGCTCTTCTTCTCGGCCTTCTTGGGGGCCTTCTTCTCGGCGGGCGCCACCTTCGGCTGCTCCTGGGCCTTCGGCGTCTCTTCGGCCTTCGGCTTCTCCTCGGCCTTCCGGATCACCTCGTACTCCGCCAGGTCCACCCGCCGGGTCGCGCGCCGGAACTCGGACGTCGTACCGGGCCAGATGGTGGTGTTGCGGCCGCTCGCGTCGAGGTACCAGCTGGTGCAGCCGCCGGTGTTCCACACGGTCCGCTTCATGCGCTCCTGGACCTTGTGGTTCCAGTCGTCGACGGCCGCGGGCCGGGCGTCGAGGGCGGTGCGCCCTCCCCCAGTGCCTTGAGGGCCTGGGGGGACCCCCAGGACGTCGAGCTGACGCAGATAGTCGGCCATGTAGTTCAGCTGGGACTCGATCATGAGGATCATGGAGGAGTTCCCGAGCCCGGTGTTGGGCCCGATGATCGTCATCCAGTTCGGGAACCCGGCGGCCGAGGCGCCGCGCAGCGCCTGCATGCCGTTCTTCCAGGACTCCGCGAGCGTGCCGCCCGCCGCGCCGACCACGCGCTCGGCGATGGGCATGTCCGTGACGTGGAAGCCCGTACCGAAGATGATCACGTCGACCTCGGCCTCGGTGCCGTCGGCGGCGATCACGGTCGACCCTCGGATCTCGGTGAGCCCGCTCGCGACGACGTCCACATTCGGCCGGGCGAGCGCCGGGTAGTACTCGCTGGACAGCAGGATCCGCTTGCAGCCGATGCGGTAGTCCGGGGTGAGCTTGGCGCGCAGGGCCGGGTCCTTGATGGCGCGGGCCATGTTGCGCTTGGCGAGCTGCTCGACCAGGCCGAGTTCGTCGGGATGCTTGGTGAACGCCTGCACCTGCAGCTCCCGGAGCCCCCACAGCAGCCCGCGCCGCAGCCGGGTGGTGAAGGGCAGCGCCCGGTGCAGCCGGCGCTCGGCGCCGCTGATGGCGCGGTCCACGCGGGGCATCACCCAGGGCGGGGTGCGCTGGAAGAGGGTGAGCCGGCCCACCTGGCGCTGGATGGCGGGCACGATCTGGATGGCGGAGGCGCCGGTGCCGACCATGGCGACGCGCTTGCCGCGCAGGTCGTGGTCGTGGTCCCAGCGGGCCGAGTGGAACACCTTGCCCGGGAAGGAGTCGAGCCCCGGGATCTGTGGGATCTTCGGGTCGGACAGCGGCCCGGTGGCGGAGACGACGACGTCGGCGGTCAGCGTCCCCCGGGCCGTCTCGATCTCCCAGCACAGCCGCTCGCCGTCCCAGGTCATCAGCTTCACCTCGGAGCCGAAGCGGATGTGCGGGCGCAGCCCGAAGACGTCGGTGACGTGCTCCAGGTAGGCGCGGATGTGCTGCTGTCCGGAGAAGGTGCGCGGCCAGTCCGGGTTGGGCGCGAAGGAGAAGGAGTACAGGTGGGAGGGGACGTCGCAGGCGCACCCGGGGTAGCTGTTGTCCCGCCAGGTGCCGCCGACGCTGTCGGCCCGCTCCAGGACGACGAAGTCGGTGATCCCCTCGCGGCGCAGCCGCACCGCGGCTCCCAGTCCGCCGAACCCGGACCCGATCACCGCCACTCGTACATGCTCGTGCTCGGCCATCCCGAAGCCTCCACGCATCGCCTTGGACTCTGCCAGTGAACACTGGCGCAATGGGACTGTAGAGCAGCTCCGTACCGAGCGGTAGGGGGCGGAGAAAGGAAAGTTACCGGCGGTACAACATAGGCTTCGGACGTGGCAGACGACGGCGAACGCAAGGACGAGCAGGGCAGCGGCAAGGTCGGCGCACCGCGCGAGTACCGCATGGAGGAGCTGGCCCGCCTGGCCGGCATCACCGTGCGCACGCTGCGCTTCTACCGCGAGCGCAAGCTGATCCGGCCACCCCGCCGCGAGGGCCGTATCGCCTGGTACGACGACCACCACCTGGCCCGCCTGCGCACGATCTCGGCACTGCTGGAGCGCGGTCACACCCTCAACGGCATCGCGGAACTCGCGGAGGCCCTCGACCAGGGCCGCGACGTCGCCGACCTGCTCGGCGTCGGCACCCCCACCGAGGAGGAGCCGGTCCACCTCACCCCCGAGGAACTCGCCGCCCGCTTCGAGGGCGAGGTCACCCCCGAGAACCTCGCCGCCGCCATGGATCTGGGCTATCTCGGCACCGACGGCGACGAGATCGTCCACATCAGCCGCCGCCTGCTGGACGTCTCCTCGGCCCTGGTCCGCGAGGGCATACCCCTCGCGGAGGTGCTGGCGGCGGGAAAACGCGTCCGCGAACACGCCGACGCCCTCGCCGAACTCTTCCGCGACCTGATCCTGCGCCACGCCCCCGAGGAGGACCTGCACCGCCTGCGCCCACTCGCCCGGAGCGTCGTGGAGGCGGAACTGTCCCTTGCCCTGGACCGGCGGCTCAACAAGCGGGGCTGAGCGGCGCTCCTACAGGTCGTACACGACCGTCACCGGCGCATGGTCGGACCACCGCTCGGCGTGCGTGGCCGCGCGCTCCACGAGCCCCTTGACCGCCTTGGCCGCGAGCCCCGGGGTGGCCACGTGGTGGTCGATGCGCCATCCCGAGTCGTTGTCAAAAGCCCGCCCACGGTACGACCACCAGGTGTACGGTCCCTCGACGTCGGGGTGCAGGGCGCGTACGACGTCGACGTAGCCGCCGTCCTCCGCGGCGAGGACCCGGCCGAGCCACTCCCGCTCCTCGGGCAGGAAGCCCGAGTTCTTGGTGTTGCCGCGCCAGTTCTTGAGGTCGGTCTGCTGGTGGGCGATGTTCCAGTCGCCGCAGACGACCACCTGGCGCCCGTCGGCGGCGGCCCGCTCGCGCAGCTCCTTGAGGTGGACGAGGAACTCGCCCATGAAGCGGACCTTCTCGTCCTGGCGCTCGGTGCCGACCTCACCGGAGGGCAGGTAGAGCGAGGCGACGGTCACACCGGGCAGGTCGGCCTCGACGTAGCGCCCGCTGCCGTCGAACTCGGCCGACCCGAAGCCGACCCGGACACGGTCGGGCTCGCGCCGCGTGTACAGGGAGACGCCCGCGCGCCCCTTGGCGGCCGCCGGGGCGTGCACGACGTGCCAGCCGTCGGGCTGCCGGACCTCCTCCGGCAGCTGGTGCGGTTCGGCGCGCACCTCCTGCAGGCAGACGACATCCGCGGAGGCCTGGGCGAGCCACTCCACGAAGCCCTTCTTGGCGGCGGCCCGCAGCCCGTTCACGTTCACCGAGGTCACAGTCAGCACCAGGGCACGATACCGGCACACTGGTCGTGGTCCGCGCTTCCCACCCTCTGCATAGAAGTACGATACTTAGCATGAATATACGTCGTGTTCGTTTCGATCATCCCGACGCCGTCAAGCTCAACGACGAGGTCCAGGCCGAGTACCACGTGCGCTACGGCGACGGCGGCGACGCCACGGTCCTCGACACCGCCGACTTCGCCCCGCCCCGGGGCGCGTACCTGATCGCCTACGACGAGCACGACCGCCCGTTGGCCACCGGCGGCTGGCGCAGCCAGGACCTCAACGAGGAGGGCAACGAGGACGGCGACGCCGAGCTCAAGCGCATGTTCGTCGTCGACGCGATGCGCGGGCGGGGTCTCGCCCGCCGCATCCTCTCCGCCCTGGAGGAGGACGCCCGCGCGGCCGGCCGCGTCCGCATGGTCCTGGAGACCGGCACCAAGCAGCCGGAGGCCATCGCCCTGTACACCTCGAGCGGTTACGAGCCCTGCGCCAAGTTCGGCTACTACCGCCACTACGAGGAGAGCCTCTGCTACGCGAAGCAGCTGTAGACGCGATGAAGCCCCGGTCGGCTACTGCCGACCGGGGCTTCATGATGCGTGGACCTGAGGGGATTTGAACCCCTGGCCCCCTCGATGCGAACGAGGTGCGCTACCGGACTGCGCCACAGGCCCTTGCAACGAGTGAAACTCTAGCATCCCCGTCGGGGTGCTTGGAAATCCGTTCCCTGACTGGTCAGAGGCGGGCTTCCGGCTGCGTGACGGCGGTCACTCGTTGGCCGCGCGCGGCCGGTCCCCGTCCTCGTACTGGTCGAAGAGGGGGGTGCGTCCGCGCTCGCGCGAGCGGCGGGCGGAGGCCGCGCGGCGGGCGTCGCTCCGGCCGTCCGCCGACTTGTCCTCGGACTCGAGTGCCGCCTCGCCCTCCTCGGCCTCCGGCGCGCGACTCGCCTCCTGCTCCGGCACGACGGAGCTGGAACGCGCCGAACTCCATGTGTCGGGCGCCCCCAGGTCCACGTCGGAGGTGGCCCGCGGCGCGACCGGCGCGGTCACGTACGTCGGCAGGGGCACCGGCACCGGGTCCCAGCTGTCCCCGTGCCCGGGCCGCCGCTGGCGCTCCCGCTGCTGCTGGTCGACCCACTCGGCGTGGTCGGTCTGCTCCACGAGGGCGCGGCGGTCCGCGGCGAGCGCGGAGAGGCCGGTGTCGGTCTCGGTCTCTGGTCCCTCGTCCGGTTCGTCGGCGACGGGGCCCGTGTCGAGGGGCGCCCGCCGGCGCGGCTGGCGTTCGCGCAGCCGCTGGGCCGCGACCTCGGCGCGCCGGCGGTCCATCTGGTAGGCGAACCGGCGGTGCTCCTGGGAGCGCAGGTAGGCGATGTACGCGCTGAGCATGACGGCGGGTACGGCGGGCGCCCACAGGAAGGCGAGGCCTCCGACGGCGGCGACGATCGCGCCGAGCGTGAAGGCGACGAAGAGCATCACGGTGGTGCGTCGACGGCGCGCCAGCACCTTCGAGCGCCGGGCGCGCGCCGCGGACGCCTGTGCCGAGGGCGCGCGCCGCGCGGCCGGCACTCGCTTCTGCGCGGACGCGGAGGCGGAGGCGCCGGGCGAGTGATGCGCGGACGCGGAGGGGGACTTGGGTGCCGGGATGACGGGCTGGTCGCGTACCGGTTCCGTCCGCCCGGGCACCTCCGCCCCGGCCTCCGCGCGCGCCTGACGGCGGGTCGGAGGCATGGCGAAGGCCCGGACGTCCACCGAGTCGGTGGCGGCGTCCGGATCACTGGCGTCCGGCTCCCCCTCCTGGGCGGAGCGCGCCCGCAGGTCCCTGGCGTACCGACGCTCCATCCCCGCCCGTCCGGACAGCAGCCGGATGGCGGTGCTGAAGCGTTCCGTCGGACGGGCCTCGTTCAGCTCGTCCTGCCTACGGAGCCACATCGGCACCAAGTAGGCGGCCCAGGCCCCGACAATGACTGCGTAGATGAGGCCGCTGCTGCTCACGCCTCACACGGTAGAGGGGTTTGCGTGAGGCCATCCGCCAATTGGGCCGGTGTGTCGCACGATCTGGCTGATATTTCCAGCTTTTTTTGCGACCGATGCGATCAGCGGACCGTCCGAGCCGCCCAATTCAATGCACCGAGACGGTCATCGGCCGATCAATTTCGAACACGTATTCAATTTCGGGCCTAGGCGGGATTCCCGGGGGTGTTCTCCTGCGTGTGCCGCGTCTGCTGAGAGCGTGCCCGCTGCCAGCGCCCGAGCAACCCCTCCGGCACTTCTTCCGCCGTGAGCGCGAAGACGAGGTGGTCGCGCCAGGCTCCGTCGATGTGCAGATAACGCGGCCGCAGCCCCTCCTCGCGGAATCCGAGTTTCTCCACGACCCGGCGGCTGGGCCGGTTCTCGGGGCGAATGCAGACCTCGATGCGGTGCAGCCCGACGGTGCGGAAACAGTGGTCCACCACGAGCGCGACGGCCGTCGGCATCACCCCGTGCCCGGCCACCGCCTCGTCCACCCAGTAGCCGACGTGGCCCGAGCACATCGATCCCCAGGTGATCCCGGCGACCGTCAACTGCCCGACGAGCTGCCCCTGGTACTCGATGACGAACGGCAGCATCCGGCCCGCGTGGGCCTCGGACCGCAGATGCCGGACCATCTGGCGGTAGGTCGGCCGGTGCGTGATCGGCCCGCTCGGCGTGGGCGGCGGGATGGTCGCCTCCCAGGGGCGCAGCCAGTCCCTGTTGCGCCGGTTCACCTCACGCCAGGCCCGCTGGTCGCGCAGCTTTATCGGCCGGAGGACGACGTCTCCGTCCGCCAGCACGACGGGCCAGGAAGGGCTGTTCAGCTCGCACCCCCACTACTGGGTCTCGGGTGGTCGCCGCCGCGGATCTGGTCGACGGCGTGGACCAGCAGCGGCTCCAGGACGGCGAGGCCGTCCCGCACGCCGCCGGTGGAGCCCGGCAGATTGACGATCAGGGTCCGCCCGGCCACCCCGGCCAGGCCCCGGGACAGCGCCGCGGTCGGCACCTTCTGCCGTCCGAACGCCCGGATGGCCTCCAGGATGCCCGGCACCTCGTAGTCGATCACCGCGCGGGTCGCCTCGGGCGTGCGGTCGGTGGGCGAGACACCGGTGCCGCCGGTGGTGACGACGACGTCGTACCCGGCGTCGGCACCGGCGCGCAGGGCCGCCTCCACCGGGTCCCCGTCCGGGACGACCCGAGGGCCGTCGACCTCGAAGCCGAAGCCCCGCAGGCCGTCGGCGATCAGGGGGCCGCCCTTGTCCTCGTAGACCCCCGCGGCAGCCCGGTTGGAGGCGGTGACCACCAGCGCTCGGTACGTCATGACCGGCTCCAGTCGCCCGACTTGCCGCCCGTCTTCTCCTCCACCCGCACGTCCGTGATGACCGCTCCCTTGTCGACCGCCTTGACCATGTCGATCACGGTGAGCGCGGCGACCGTCACCGCGGTGAGGGCCTCCATCTCGACGCCCGTGCGGTCCGTCGTCTTCACGGTGGCCAGGATCTCCACGGCGTCGTCCGCGACCGACAGATCCAGTTTCACACCGGACACCGACAACGGGTGGCACAGCGGGATCAGGTCCGGGGTGCGCTTGGCGCCCATGATGCCCGCGATGCGCGCGGTCGCCAGGGCGTCCCCCTTGGGCACCCCCTCACCGCGCAGCAGCTCGACCACCCGCGGTGACACCAGGACCCGGCCGCTGGCGCGGGCGGTGCGCGCGGTCACGTCCTTCCCGGACACGTCGACCATGCGGGCCGCGCCCGCGTCGTCGATGTGGGTCAGTCGGTCCTGCACAGGGCGTCCGGGGGTCTCCCCCCGGGAAGGCACAGTCATGGTGTGTGGCGCTCCCGGTCAGGGCCCGTCGCAGTGCGGTGCACGGGCCTGTTGTGCGCGACACGGTACCGCCCGCTCGTCAGCCGAGCAGCACGACCTCCACGTCCGTACCGGGCTCGGCGGACTCCACGTCCTCGGGGACGACGATCAGGGCGTCGGCCTGCGCCAGCGCCGCGATCAGGTGGGAGCCCGAGCCGCCCACGGGGGTCACCTCGCCGTCGGCGTACTTGCCGCGCAGGAACTGCCGGCGCCCCTTGGGGGAGCCGAGCGCCTTGTCCGCCTTGAGGGTGGCCCGGGTGCGGGGCCGGTGGACGTCCTCGAGGCCCATCAGGGTGCGGATCGCGGGGCGGACGAACAGTTCGAAGGAGACGTACGACGACACGGGGTTGCCGGGCAGGGCCAGCAGGGGCGTGTGGTCGCGGCCGATGGAGCCGAAGCCCTGGGGCTTGCCGGGCTGCATGGCGATCTTGCGGAAGTCGATGCCGCCGCCCGCCTCGTCCTCGTCGCCGACGTGCGACAGCGCTTCCTTGACGACGTCGTACGCCCCGACGCTCACCCCGCCCGTGGTCACCAGCAGGTCGGCGCGGATGAGCTGGTCCTCGATGGTGGAGCGGAGGATGTCGGCGTCGTCGGCGACGGCGCCCACCCGGTAGGCGATGGCGCCCGCGTCACGGGCGGCCGCGGTGAGGGCGAAGCTGTTGGAGTCGTAGATCTGGCCGTTGCCCAGATCCTCGCCGGGCTGGACGAGTTCGCTGCCCGTGGACACGACGACCACGCGCGGGCGCGGGCGCACCCGAACCGTGCCCCGGCCGATCGCGGCGAGCAGCGCGATCTGCGGCGGGCCGAGGATCGTCCCGGCTTCCAGGGCCAGGTCTCCGGCCTTCACGTCGCTGCCCCTGGCGCGCACGTGCGCGCGTGCCTCCGCGGAGCGGTGCACGCGCACCTGCCCCTCGGCGCCCTCGGGGGCCAGGCTGCGGGCCCGCATCCCGCTCACGGGGCCCTCGCCGAGCCCGCCGTCGGTCCACTCGACGGGGACGACGGCCTCGGCGCCGGGCGGCAGCGGGGCGCCGGTCATGATGCGGGCGGCCTGGCCGGGCCCGACCCGGATCAGGTCGGCCGAGCCTGCCGCGACGTCCCCGACGACCTCGAGGACGGCCGGGAACTCCTCGGTGGCACCGGCCACGTCCGCGACCCGCACCGCGTACCCGTCCATGGAGCTGTTGTCGAACGGTGGCAGGGAGACCGGCACCGTGATGTCGTCGACCAGGACGCAGCCCTGGGCGTCGAGCAGCTGCAGCTCGATGGGTTCGAGGGGACGGACGGTGGTGAGGATGTCCTCCAGGTGCTCGTCCACCGACCAGAGGTGGTCCGGGCCGGCGGGGCTGGTCGCGGCGTTGCTCAACGTTGCTGCATCTCCTCGGCTACGAAACTGCGAAGCCAGGTCCGGAACTCCGGGCCCAGGTCTTCACGTTCGCACGCCAGTCTGACAATGGCACGCAGGTAGTCGCCACGGTCGCCGGTGTCATAGCGGCGGCCCTCGAAGACGACGCCGTGCACGGGGCCGCCGACCTTCTCGTCCTGGGCCAGCTGCTGGAGGGCGTCGGTCAGTTGGATCTCGCCGCCGCGACCGGGCTCGGTCTTGCGGAGTATGTCGAAGATGTGCGGGTCGAGGACGTAGCGGCCGATGATCGCGTAGTTCGACGGGGCGTCCGCCGGGTCCGGCTTCTCGACCATCCCGGTCACCTTGACCACGTCGCCCTCTGAGGTGGCCTCGACGGCCGCGCAGCCGTAGAGGTGGATCTGCTCGGGCGCGACCTCCATGAGCGCGATCACGCTGCCGCCGTGCTGCTCCTGGACCTCGATCATGCGCTGGAGCAGCGGGTCGCGCGGGTCGATCAGGTCGTCACCGAGGAGGACCGCGAAGGGCTCGTGTCCGACGTGCGGCGCGGCGCACAGGACGGCGTGGCCGAGGCCCCTGGGGTCGCCCTGGCGCACGTAGTGCATGGTGGCCAGGTCGCTGGACTCCTGGACCTTCGCGAGCCGCTCGGCGTCGCCCTTCTTCTCGAGCGCCGACTCCAGCTCGTAGTTGCGGTCGAAGTGGTCCTCCAGCGGACGCTTGTTGCGTCCGGTGATCATGAGGACGTCGTCGAGCCCCGCCGACACGGCCTCCTCGACCACGTACTGGATCGCCGGCTTGTCCACGACCGGCAGCATCTCCTTGGGAGTGGCCTTGGTGGCCGGCAGGAACCGGGTACCGAGGCCCGCTGCGGGAATGACAGCCTTGCTGATCCTGGGGTGCGACTGAGTCATGTCCGCAACCTTATCCGGTGCCTTTGGTAAGGAATCTGCGGCTCCGGTTAATTGGCCCTCATATGAGCGCATTAAGAAGGGTGCAAGAACGACCAGTGGTACACGACGGACGTATGAGCGAGCCTGACAAGCGAATGTTGCGACGGGAGTTCCTCGCGGTGAGGAACAGGTTGCCGGAGGATGTCGTACGGGAGGCGGGCGACACGCTGGCCGAGCGCGCCCTTGAACTGCCCGAACTGGCGCGTGCGCGCACGGTGGCGGCGTACGTCTCCGTCGGGAGCGAGCCCGGCACGCTCGCCCTGCTGGACGCGCTGCGCGCGCGGGGCGTGCGCGTCCTGCTCCCGGCGCTCCTGCCCGACAACGACCTGGACTGGGGCGAGTACGCCGGTCCGGGCTCCCTCGCGCGGATCCAACATGGCGGAAAAATGGCCCTGTTCGAGCCCTTCGGCGAGCGCCTCGGCCCGGACGCCGTGATCGCGGCGGACGTCGTTCTGCTGCCCGGGCTCGCGGTGGACGCGCGCGGGATGCGCCTGGGGCGCGGCGGAGGGTCGTACGACCGGGTGCTCGCACGTCTGGAGCGGGCGGGCGCGCGCCCCGCGCTCGTGGTGCTCCTGTACGACACGGAAGTCGTCGCACGCGTCCCGGAGGAGGCGCACGATCAGCCGGTGCACGCGGTGGTGACGCCGTCGGGTGTGCGCCGTTTCACGGGCGCCTGACCGGGCGAGGCCCTGGTCCGCATACGGGACGGGCCCCCTCCACGCGTGCGTGGAGGGGGCCCGTCCCGTCGGTCTGCCGTCAGCTGATCACGGCTTGAGGACCAGTGCGTCGCTCGTGCTCGCGTCGACCGCCTTGTCCGAGAACGACCAGGGCAGCAGCTCGCCCTTGACCCACTTGCCGGTCTGGTCGGTGTAGTGGGCGCTGTAGGCGTGTCCGGAGGCTCCGGTCAGGTTGATCCACTTGGACTTGTCGAGGTCCTTGAGGTTGACGACCATGCGCATCGACGGCACCCAGACGACGCCGTAGCCGCCGGCGGCGTTCCAGCCGGTCGCGTTGACGGTGGCCTCGCCGCCGCTGAGCTTCCAGGGACCGCGGTTGAGGACGTACTGGAGGAACTCGGGGCCCTCGGTGCCGAGCGTCTGGTTCTTCAGGAACAGGCGGTGCAGCCGGCCCCAGCTCCAGGTGTCGATGTCCTTGCCGAGCTTGGCGGTCAGCTCCCAGCGGGCGTCGATCATGGCGCGGGCGAACAGCTGGTCGCGGTTGTTCGCCTCCGGGCGGGTGCCCGACTTGGGCGTCTTCCACCAGTCGCTGTCCGGCTTGTCCATCAGCGTGCGCACGACCTCGAACCAGCGGTCGCCGCCGTCCGGCTGCGCCTGGTCGGCGTCGCGCTGGCCGCACTCGCGGACCTTCGTGTCGTCGTCCACCGGGCCGGTGCTGTCGATCTTGTCGACCCACAGGCACTGGCCCTTGACGCGCAGCTCCTTGGGGAGCTTGTTGCCGAAGGCGAGCTTGAGGATGTTGCGCCACACGGAGTTGAAGTAGGCGGCCGCCGCGGAGTCGGCGTCCTGGGTGTAGTCCCAGCCCTCCAGCAGCTTCTGCGCCTCCCGGACGTTCTTGTCGTCGAGGTTGATCTTCAGCAGCTTGGGCACCAGCAGCTTGGCGATCTCGCTGCTGTTGTCCAGCTGCATCTGGCGCATGTCGTCGGTGGAGATCTTGCCCGTGCCCTTGATCTTGGACTCGATCAGGTCGGTGATGCGCTGGCTGCGGGCGCCGTAGCCCCAGTCGGTGGTGAGCGTGTACGGGTACTTGTCCTTGTCGACCACGGCCTGGTTGGCGGTGACGATGTAGCCCCGCTCGGGGTCGTACTCGTAGGGCAGCTCGTTCTGCTTGATGAAGCCGGTCCAGCGGTACTTCGAGTCCCAGCCCGGCGCCGGGATGGAGCCGTCGTCCACCGAGGAGCGGGTGGGGATCCTGCCGGGCAGGGTGTAGCCGATGTGGTTGTCCGTGCTGGCGTAGACCAGGTTCTGCGAGGGCACGTCGAACAGGGCGGCGGCGGAGCGGAAGTCGCTCCAGCTGGCTGCCTTGTCGAGGGCGAACACGGCGTCCATGGAGGTGCCCGGGTCGAGCGCCGTCCACCTCAGGGCGATGCCGTAGCCGTCACCGCGGTCGGGCGCGGCCGTGTTGACGGCGGCCTTCCTGCCGACCTGGACGAGTTCGTCGTCACGGTCGGACAGCAGCGGCATCCCGTCGGCGGTCTGGCGTACGACGATGGCCTTGGACTTGCCGCCGGCGACCTTGATGGTCTCCTCGCGGCTCTTGAAGGGCCGGACCTTGCCGTCGTACAGGTAGCCGTTGCCGCTGACCTTCTCCAGGTACAGGTCGGTGACGTCGACCCCGGAGTTGGTCATGCCCCAGGCGATGTCCGCGTTGTGGCCGATTATCACGCCGGGCATGCCGGCGAAGGTGTAGCCGGTGACGTCGTACTGGCACTTGCTGGAGACGGTGCGGCAGTGCAGGCCCATCTGGTACCAGACGGACGGCAGCGACGCCGACAGGTGCGGGTCGTTGGCGAGCAGCGGCTTGCCGGTGATGGTGTACTTCCCGGCGACGACCCAGGAGTTGGAGCCGATGCCCTGGCCGTTCACGCCGACCGCGGTGGGCACATTGTCCAGGACCTTGTAGAGGCCCGCCAGCTGGCTCGTGACGGCCGAACCGGCCGTGGCCGAGGTGGCGGAGCCGGTCGCGCCGGTCGTGCCCTGGGAGCCGCTCGTGGCACCGCCCCGCCGGAAGGCCTTGGCCACGTCGCTGTACTGGCCCTCCTGGACGACCGGCTTGTTGCGGCTGTAGGGGTACTCGGGGTACAGGTCCTCGATCTGCTGCGGGCCGAGACGGCTGGTCATCAGGGCGCGGTCGATCTCGTCCTGCATGTTGCCGCGCAGGTCCCAGGCCATCGCCTTCAGCCAGGAGACCGAGTCGACCGGGGTCCACTTCTGCGGCCTGTAGTCGTTGGTGAAGCCCAGAGCCGCGTACTCCAGGGAGATGTCCTCGCCGTCCTTGCCCTGGAGGTAGGCGTTGACGCCCTTGGCGTAGGCGTCGAGGTACTTCTTCGTGGAGGCCGACAGCTTGGTGTCGTACTCCTCCTTGGCGATCCGGTCCCAGCCGAGGGTGCGCAGGAACTCGTCGTTCTTGACCTGCCCCTTGCCGAACATCTCCGACAGGCGCCCGGAGGTCATGTGCCGGCGCACGTCCATCTCGTAGAACCGGTCCTGCGCCTGGACGAAGCCCTGCGCCATGAAGAGGTCCTCGTCGGACGAGGCGTAGATCTGCGGGATGCCGTTCCCGTCCCGCTTGACGTCGACGGGCCCCGACAGACCCTGGAGCGTGATCGATCCCGTGGTCTGCGGGAAGGAGGCGCGGACGGTGCTGATCGACCAGTAAGCCCCGTAGGCGACGCCTCCGATGAGGGCCAGGACGAGCACCAGCACGATAAGTCGCGCTTTGCGCCCCTTCTTCCTGCCGGACTTGCCGGGCTTGTCACCCGTTGTGGCGGTGGTGTTGGGGGGCATCGCTGTCCTTGCTGTCCTAACGCGAGCGGCAGGTCGGGCTGTGACTTTGAATGAGCGCTGGAGCAACCATAGGCGCAGGGCCCCGAGCCGCTTGACGCGGAGTCGGGAACCGGCGCGCACGGACGTTCGATCTTGCCCTGGCGAGTGTCAAGAAAGCGTCAAGAGTTAGGTAAGGTAACGAAGTACTTGGGTGCGGTGCGCCGCAGCCTCGGGTCTTGTGTACGTGAGCTCGCGCGCTCCCCGCGCGAGCCAAGGAAGGGAACCGCCGCTGACTGTCCACCACCTCGACCAGCTCCTGCTCGTCTGCTCCCTGGTCCTCCTGATCGCCGTCGCGGCCGTCCGGATCTCCTCACGCAGCGGGCTCCCCAGCCTGCTCGTCTACCTGGGGATCGGCGTCCTCATGGGTCAGGACGGCATCGGGAACATCCACTTCAACAACGCCGAGATGACCCAGGTCATCGGGTACGCGGCCCTGGTCGTGATCCTCGCCGAGGGCGGTCTGGGCACGAAGTGGAAGGAGATCCGGCCGGTCCTGGGGTCCGCGTCCATGCTGGCGCTGGTGGGGGTCGCGATCAGCGTCGGCGCGACCGCGGCGGGCGCGCACTATCTGGTCGGGCTGGACTGGCGGCAGGCGCTCATCATCGGCGCGGTGGTCTCCTCGACGGACGCCGCGGCGGTCTTCTCGGTCCTGCGCAGGATCCCCCTCCCCGCGCGCGTGGCGGGCACGCTGGAGGCGGAGTCCGGCTTCAACGACGCCCCGGTGGTCATCCTGGTCGTCGCCTTCTCCACGGCCGGCCCGGTCGAGCACTGGTACGTCCTGGTGGGCGAGATAGCGCTGGAACTGGCCATCGGCGCGGCCGTGGGTCTCACGGTGGGCTGGCTCGGGGCCTGGACCCTCAAGCGCGTCGCCCTGCCCGCCTCCGGCCTCTACCCGATCGCCGTGCTGGCGATCGCCGTCACGGCCTACGCCGCCGGCGCACTGGATCACGGCAGCGGCTTCCTCGCCGTCTACCTGGCGTCGATGATGCTCGGCAACGCCAAGCTCCCGCACTGGCCCGCCACGCGCGGCTTCGCCGAGGGGCTCGGCTGGATCGCCCAGATCGGCATGTTCGTCCTGCTCGGCCTGCTCGTCACCCCGCACGAGCTGGGCGACGACATCTGGCCGGCCCTCGTCATCGGGCTCGCGCTGACCATGGTGGCCCGCCCGCTGAGCGTCGTGCTCAGCCTGGCCCCGTTCCGGGTGCCGTGGCCGGAGCAGGCGCTGATGTCCTGGGCGGGACTGCGCGGCGCCGTGCCCATCATCCTGGCGACGATCCCCATGGTGAACGGCGTCGCGGGCAGCCAGCGGATCTTCAACATCGTCTTCGTGCTGGTCGTCGTCTACACCCTCGTCCAGGGGCCGACCCTGCCCTGGCTGGCAGGCAGGCTGCGCCTGGGCGAGCCCGGCGAGGCGTCCGACCTCGGCATCGAGTCGGCACCCCTGGAGCGGCTGCGCGGGCATCTGCTGTCCGTCTCGATCCCCGAGGGCTCCCGGATGCACGGCGTCGAGGTCAACGAGCTGCGGCTGCCGCCCGGCGCCGCCGTCACCCTCGTCGTCCGGGACGGAAAATCGTTTGTTCCGCTGCCCACGACGGTGCTGCGGCACGGGGACGAACTCCTCGTCGTCGCCACCGACCCCGTGCGCGACGCGGCGGAACGGCGCCTGCGTGCGGTCGCCCACGGCGGCAAGCTGGCCGGCTGGCTGGGCACGGACGGGGCGGGCAGCTCGCGTTAAGGGGGCGTTTCGTACGGTTCACACCTCCGGTAATCACAGGTGACCGCACGGCGTGGTGCTCATTTTCACAGGTGGGCGCGGCAGTGCCCCCTGTACGATGAAGGCGCACCCTGATCGAACCAACTCTGCCTGACGCAGAGCTGGCGCGACCGTATGGCGGCCGGGCCACCCCCACCCACAGTGGGCGCCGGTATCTACCGCAGTTTGCGCAAGAGGACAGCTCTCGGCGCCCGGGCCCGCAACGGGGCCCGCGCTACCAGGCGGCAGAAAGGCACGGGCCGTGGGATCCACGGTCACCACCACCGCACCGGAGACGACCTCGCCGGCCTCTTCCCGCCCGGGATACGGACAGCTGCTGCGCACCCGCGGCGCCTGGACGTTCCTGCTCCCCGGCTTCGCGGCGCGCCAGCCGTTCGCGATGCTCACCATCTCCATCGTGCTGCTCGTGCAGCACACCACCGGCTCGTACGGCGCCGCAGGCGCCGCCGCGGCCGCCACCGGTGTCTCCATGGCGCTGTTCGCGCCGTACAGCGGCCGCCTCGCCGACCGTTACGGGCAGCGCACCGTCCTGATCCCAGGTGTCCTGGTGCACACGCTGTCGGGCCTGACCCTGACGGCGCTCGCGCTGGCACACGCGCCCCTGTGGGCGCTGTTCGTGGCGGCCGTGCCGACCGGCGCCTCGGTCCCGCAGGTCGGCCCCATGGTGCGTGCGCGCTGGGGCGTGAAGCTCCAGGGCTCGCCCCTGATGACCACCGCGGCGGCCTTCGAGTCCGTCACGGACGAGCTGACCTTCGTCTTCGGGCCCCTGCTGGCGACCGCGCTGTGCACCGCCGTCACCCCGTCCGCGGGCCTGGTGACCGAGGCCGCGCTGACGCTCGTCGGCGGTCTGTTGTTCGCCGCGCAGAAGAGCACACAGCCGTCGGTGTCCGGCGAGAGCGGGCACGCGCGCGTGCAGCACGCCTCCGCCCTGCGCGTCCCGGGCGTCCGGGTGCTGGTGGTGACCTTCCTGGGCATCGGGTCGGTCTTCGGCGGCATGCAGGTGTCGCTGGCGGCGTTCACCGAGTCGATCGGCGAGCCCGGCCTCAACGGTGTCCTCTACGGCACCTTCGCCGCAGGCAACATGCTCTCCGGCATCGTCTGCGGCGCGATCGCCTGGAAGGCCGCCCCGCAGCGCCGCCTGGTCCTCGGCTACGCCGCGCTCGCGCTGGCCGCGTCCGCGCTGTGGACGGCGCACTCGGTGCTGCTGCTGGCCGGTCTCGGCCTGCTGGTCGGCATGTGCATCGCACCGGCCCTGATCACCGGCTACACGCTGGTCGAGAGCCTGGTGCCGGCCGAGGCCCGCACCGAGGCCTTCACCTGGCTGACCGGCGCCGTCGCACTCGGTCAGGCGGCCGCCGTCACGGTCGCCGGACAGCTGGAGGACCGCCTGTGGGGCGGTGCCGGTTTCCTGGTGCCGATGGCCGGTACCGTGCTCGCGCTGGCCACCCTGGTCACCCTGCGTTCGCGGCTGGCCCCCCGGTCCCAGACCCGCACGATCGCACGTGGCGTCGGTCACCGCGTACCGGTGACGGTGGACTGATCCCCGGGAATACGTCACTATGGACCGTCGTTAGCACTCATTGAGTGAGAGTGCCAGGAGGAAGACAGTGCCGACCTACCAGTACCAGTGCACCGAGTGCGGCGAGGGCCTCGAGGCGGTTCAGAAGTTCACCGATGACGCCCTGACCGAGTGCCCCAACTGCGGTGGCCGCCTGAAGAAGGTGTTCTCCGCGGTCGGCATCGTCTTCAAGGGCTCCGGCTTCTACCGCAACGACTCTCGCGGCTCCACGTCGAGCAGCAGCCCGGCGACGAAGTCGTCCAGCTCCTCGTCGTCCGACTCGAAGTCGTCCTCGTCGGCGTCCTCGACGTCCTCTTCGACGTCGTCTTCGCCCTCGTCCTCGTCGGGTTCCTCGAGCAGCAGCTCCGCGGCCTGAGATCTCACTCCCCGGGCCCTGCCGTCGCGTGACGGCAGGGCCCCAGGTGTACCCGGGCACCGGCTCCCCCGCCTTTTCGCAGCCAGCTAGTGTGCTCGTCATGGCGAACGCAGAGATCGGTGTAATCGGCGGGTCGGGCTTCTACTCGTTCCTCGACGACGTGACCGAGGTCCAGGTGGACACCCCCTACGGGCAGCCCAGCGACTCCCTCTTCCTCGGCGAGATCGCCGGCCGGCGGGTCGCCTTCCTGCCCCGGCACGGCCGCGGCCACCACCTGCCACCGCACCGCATCAACTACCGCGCCAACCTCTGGGCCCTGCGTTCGGTCGGGGTCCGGCAGGTCCTCGGCCCGTGCGCGGTCGGCGGGCTGCGCCCCGAGTACGGCCCGGGCACCTTGCTCGTACCGGACCAGCTGGTGGACCGTACGAAGGCCAGGGTGCAGACGTACTTCGACGGGCTGCCGCTGCCCGACGGCACGGTGCCCAACGTGGTGCACGTGTCCATGGCCGACCCCTACTGCCCCGCCGGACGGGCCGCCGCGCTGAAGGCGGCGCGCGGACAGGGCTGGGAACCGGTGGACGGCGGCACGCTGGTCGTGGTCGAGGGGCCGCGCTTCTCGACCCGGGCCGAATCGTTGTGGCATCAGGCGCAGGGCTGGTCGGTGGTGGGCATGACCGGCCACCCCGAGGCGGCGCTCGCCCGTGAGCTGGAGCTCTGCTACGCGTCGCTGACCCTGGTCACCGACCTGGACGCCGGCGCCGAGACCGGCGAGGGGGTCTCCCACGAGGAGGTGCTGCAGGTGTTCGCGGCCAACGTGGACCGGTTGCGCGGCGTGCTGTTCGACGCGGTGGCGGCGCTGCCGGAGACCGGAGCGCGGGACTGTCTCTGCAAGAACGCGCTCGGCGGGATGGACCCGGGCTTCGAGCTGCCGTAGCGGGAGGGACGGGGCGACGCGGGAGACGGGGCGAGCGGAAGTCCCCGTTCGGGTGGGTGAGTTGTCCACAACCCCTCAGTAGTCCACCGGCTCCGGCGGGCTTCGGCGCGAGGCGTCATCGTGGCAGGGCAAGCCGAAATCCCTCGTCGCAGGCGGTGATCCCCCCATGCCCTTGACCTCGTCGTCCCCCAGTCCGGCCGCGCCTCCCCTCCGCCTCCCGCGGCCCCTCGGCACCGACGCCCCGGCGACCTGCGAGGTCCCGCACTTCGCCCCGGTGCGCGTGCGCGGCGGGCGGTATCAGCTGCAACGGCTCGTACGGCGTCGCAGGCGGGCTCTCGCGGCCGGCCTCGCCGTGACCGCGGCCGCGCTCGTGGCGGCGGGGCCGCGGACGGCGTCGGAATCCCACCGCGCCGAGCAGGTCCGCGGGCACCCGGCCACGGAGCCCGCACGACGGCACGGAGCGGTGGACATGGTGACGGCGCCGGTGCGGATCTCGGACGCCGCCACCGTCCGGCTGCTCCGGCCCGGCGACCGCGTCGACGTCATCGCGGCCGAGGACCCGTCGGCCGGAGGCGGCGCCCGGGTGCTCGCGCGGGGTGTGCGGGTGACGAGGGTGCCGGAGCCGCTGGAGGGTGCGTCCGAGAGCGGGGCGCTGGTCGTGCTGTCGGTGCCGCGCACCGCGGCGGCGCGGCTCGTGGGCGCGAGCGCGACCGCACGGCTGGCGGTGACGCTGTGCTGAGTCACCTCGGCGGATGTCTCTGCGACCCGCCGTCACGTCGTTCGGTCGAGCTACGGAATTGGACACAATGGCCGCACGGTGCCGTAGGTTGCGGAGCGTTTCGTTCCACACCCTGCGCACGCGAGGAGAGTCCCCGAGGTGAACGCGAAGAAGGAACCGAGCATCTGGCAGGGCTTCAAGGCCTTCCTGATGCGCGGCAACGTCGTCGATCTGGCAGTCGCGGTGGTCATCGGCGCCGCTTTCACCAACATCGTCAACTCGGTGGTGAAGGGGCTCATCAACCCGCTGGTGGGCGCCATCGGCACGCAGAACCTGGACCACTACAGCTCGTGCCTGAGCAGCAGTTGCAAGGGCGACCAGGGCATCCGGCTGATGTGGGGCTCGGTCCTCGGCGCGACGCTGAGCTTCGTGATCACCGCGGCCGTCGTGTACTTCCTGATGGTCCTGCCGATGGCGAAGTACCTGGCCCGGGTGGAGGCCCGCCGGAAGGCGAGGGAGGGCACGCACGAGATCATCGAGGTGACCGAGCTGGAGGTCCTCAAGGAGATCCGCGACGCGCTGGTCGCCCAGCGCGGGTCGGGGCACGACGAGCGCTAGCGGCGCTCCCGCGGGCGGCTCAGAGGTGGTGGGGCGGCTTCTCGTCGAGGAAGCGCTTGAGGTCGGCGGCGCTGTCGCCGTCCGGGCGCTCGCCCCACCCGCGGTCGGTGTCGTCCGAGGACTGCTGGCTCAGCGGGTCGTCGAAGATCAGCGCGGGCTTCGGGTCGCGCGACTCGGGTTCGGGGGCGGTGCTCATGTCCCCAGGGTACGGCCCCGGCCCGGGCGGCCCTGCGACGCCTCTGACCTGGCGGTTTCTCCGAGACTTCGGGCCCCGGCAGGATTGTGAATCCCTTCACAAGATTTTGTCGCGGTTTTCTGCTGTCCTGGGAGGCATGACGTCCAGTTCCGCTCCGGCGCCCGCCTCGGGTGCGCACAAGTCCCAGGGGCCCCTGCGGCGGCTCACCGCGCGTAGGCGCGACGAGGCGCACCGGGTCTCCTCCCCGCTGGAGCTCTTCTTCGACCTGTGTTTCGTGGTGGCCATCGCACAGGCGGGCGTGCAACTCGTGCACGCCGTGGCCGGGGGGCACGCGGGCAACGGGATCCTGAACTACGCGATGGTGTTCTTCGCCATCTGGTGGGCCTGGATGAACTTCACCTGGTTCGCCTCGGCGTACGACAACGACGACGCGCTCTACCGGGTGGTCACCCTGGTCCAGATCGCCGGTGTGCTGGTACTGGCGGCGGGCGTCTCCCGGGCGTTCGAGCACCACGACTACCTGGTCGTCTGGCTCGGCTACGCGATCATGCGGCTGGCGATGGTCGCGCAGTGGCTGAGAGCGGCGCGATCGGCCGAGGGGCCGGAGCGGACCGCGGCGCTCAGATACGCGTGCGGTGTGCTGTTGTGCCAGGTCGGCTGGCTGGGGCTGATCCTGCTGCCAGAGCCGGCCCGGCTCTGGGTGTTCCTGGTGATGGTGGTCGCGGAGCTGTCCGTGCCGGTCTACGCGGAGAGGGCCCGTGTCACGTCCTGGCATCCGCACCACATCGCCGAACGGTACGGCCTGTTCACGATCATCGTGCTCGGCGAGACGATCGCCGCGGCCACGGTCGCCGTGAAGTCGGCGCTGGACGAGCACGACGCGCTGGGCGAGCTGCTGCCGATCGCGGCGGGCGGCCTGCTGATCGTCTTCGCCGCGTGGTGGATCTACTTCGTGGTGCCCATCCACGGTCACCTGCGCTCCAGCAGGCAGGCGTTCCTCTGGGGCTACGGCCACTACCTGATCTTCGCCTCGGCCGCGGCGATCGGCGCCGGCCTGGCGGTGGAGCAGGCGGTCGGCAAGGCGCACATCTCGACACTGTCCGCCTCGGCGGCCGTGACCCTGCCGACGGCGCTGTACCTGCTGACCGTGTGGGCGCTGCACTCGCGGCATTTCAAGGTCGGCATCAGCCAGCAGCTGGTGCTTCCGGTCACGGCGCTGCTGGTCGTCTGCTGCACCTTCCTGGGCGAGTGGGCGGTGCTCGCCGCGGGGCTCGTGTCCGCGGCCGCGGTGGTGGTCGGGGTCACGCTCACGACGCGCATGGTCGCCCGCGAACGGCGCGCGAACGCGACGGCACGGGCCGCCTGAACCCCGCGGACGCGTTCTGGCGCTGGGCCAGACTGACCGCATGACAGTTGACGCATTGACGGATGTCGACGGGCTGCGAGTGGGACACGCCACCCGCGCCGGGGACGGCCGGCTCACCGGCACCACGGTCGTCCTCGCGCCCGAGGGCGGCGCCGTCGCCGCCGTGGACGTGCGCGGGGGCGGTCCCGGCACCAAGGAGACCGACGCCCTCGATCCGCGCAACGTGGTGCAGAAGGTCGAAGCCGTCGTGCTGACCGGAGGCAGCGCCTACGGGCTCGACGCGGCGTCCGGGGTGATGGCCTGGCTCGAGGAGCAGGGGCGTGGGGTGCGGGTCGGGCCGGACCCGGGGCATGTCGTGCCGGTGGTGCCCGCCGCGTGCGTCTTCGATCTGGGGCGCGGCGGGGACTTCCGCGCCCGGCCGGACGCGGCGACGGGGCGCGCGGCGGTGGAGGCGGCCGCGGCGAGCACGCAGGGCGCGGCCGTGCACGAGGGGTGTGTGGGCGCCGGTACGGGCGCCGTGGCGGGGCAGCTCAAGGGCGGGGTGGGCACCGCGAGTGCGGTGCTGGACTCGGGGGTCACGGTGGCCGCGCTGGTGGTGGTGAACGCGGCGGGGTCGGTCCTGGACCCGGATACGGGCGTCCTGTACGGGGAGTTGTTCCAGGGACGCGTGCGGTACCCGGAGGAGCACGTGCACGAGGCCGCGCGTCGGCGTCTCGCCGAGGTGGCCTCGAAGAACGCGCCGCCGCCGCTGAACACGACGCTCGCGGTGGTCGCGACCGACGCGGACCTCACCAAGGCGCAGGCGCAGAAGATGGCGGGCACGGCGCACGACGGCATCGCACGCGCCGTGCGGCCGGTGCACCTGCTGCACGACGGCGACACGGTGTTCGCGCTGTCGACCGGTACCCGCACGCTCGACAGCGCGAGCCCGTTGGCGCTCAATGACGTCCTCGCGGCCGGCGCCGACGTCGTGACGCGCGCGATCGTGCGGGCCGTGCGCGCCGCCGGCTCGGTCGACGGGCCGGGTGGAGTGTGGCCGTCGTACGGGGAGTTGTACGGGAAGCGTTGAGCCCCGGCGGCCGTCGGGCCGCGGGTTGAGCCATGGATTGTCGCGGTTCTGTCACGTGATGACGTCAACGGGCTCCGGAGGGAACCTCCCCCCGGGCCCGGGCCCTCTTTCATCACGCACTGGAACGGATCACGCACATCACACGAACATGGAGCAGCCCGTGACAACGCCGGACATTGCAGCGCGGCGCGTACTGGGGGCCTGTGCCGCCTTGGTGGTCGGCGCCCTGACCCTGACCGCCTGCGGTGGCAGCGCCAACGCCTCGAACGACGACGGCAAGGGCGGCAAGGACTCGCCGAAGACGTCGACGGCGAAGGTCGTGATCTCGGCCAAGGACGGTTCGACCGGCGCGTCGATCAACGCGACCGGCGTGAAGGCCAGCGGTGGCAAGCTGACGGACGTGAAGATGACCGTGGCCGGGTCGGGGCAGGCGGTGCAGGGGGCGATATCGGCGGACGGCAGCAGCTGGAAGCCGAAGGGGCAGTTGGAGCGCGGCACGAAGTACGAGATCGACGCGACCGCGAAGGACGCGAGCGGGCGTACGGCGGCGGCCAACTCCATCTTCACCACCGTCAGCTCGGCCAACAGCTTCATCGGCACCTACACGCCGGACGACGGCTCGACGGTCGGTGTGGGCATGCCGGTGTCGTTCACCTTCGACAAGGCCATCACCGACAAGAAGGCCGTGCAGTCGCACATCACGGTCAACACCAGCAGCGGTCAGCAGGTCGTCGGGCACTGGTTCGGGAACCAGCGGCTCGACTTCCGGCCGCAGGAGTACTGGAAGGCCGGCTCCAAGGTCACGATGAAGCTCGACCTGGACGGGGTGCAGGGCGCGAGCGGCGTCTACGGCGTGCAGAAGAAGACGGTGTCCTTCACGATCGGGCGCTCGCAGGTCTCCACGGTCGACGTCAACACGCAGACCATGACGGTGGTGCGGGACGGCAAGACGCTCAAGTCGGTGCCGATCTCCGCGGGCAGCCCGCAGCACACCACGTACAACGGGCAGATGGTGATCTCCGAGAAGTTCGTGCAGACCCGTATGAACGGCTCGACGGTCGGCTTCGGCGGGGAGTACGACATCTCCGACGTGCCGCACGCGATGCGTCTGACGTCGTCCGGCACGTTCATCCACGGCAACTACTGGTACAACCAGGGCAACCCGCCGTTCGGCCGGGAGGGCACCAGCCACGGCTGCGTCGGTCTGGCGGACGTGCAGGGCGCGCAGGGCGACACGACGGCCAAGTGGTTCTACGACAACTCGCTCATCGGTGACGTCGTGATCGTGAAGAACTCCCCGGACAAGACGGTGGCCCCGGACAACGGTCTCAACGGCTGGAACATGTCATGGAGCGCCTGGACTGCCGGAAACGCCGCCTGACCGGCAGGTTCTGACGGTTCGTGAGGCCGCGCGGGAACTTCTCGCGCGGCCTTCGCGTTTTCCCGTCATACGTTTTCTCGGTTCCCGGACATGATGTCCGACCGAGGGGCTACGGTATGCACCCACAAGGTGACATGCAGCAACGCCGGGAGAAGCCTTGAGCGTTCCGTACGAGACGGCAGCGTACGAACCAGCCGAGTCGCCCGAGTCTCCGGAGGAGCATCTCGAGCGACTCCTCGGCCGTGCCCTGAACTCCTTCGAGCTGCCCGACGAGGTGTTACGGCGGCTCGACTGCGCCCTGGCGCACGACAGTTCCCTGCACTCCGCCCACCACAGCGCGGGACTGCACCGCGAGACGTACCGGCACACCTGGCTGCTCGCGGACGGCTCGGCGGTGACCCTGTGGGAGCTGGTCCACAACACCGTGCCGGGCGGCGACGCCCAGCACGAGGTGTACGTCGACGAGGAGGAGCTGCACACGGCCACCGCCCGGCTCGCGCTGCCGCCGGACACTCCGGACTTCGAGCTGCCGGTGCTGATGCAGCTGTCGGCGATCCCCGAGCCCCGGCACGTGTACGCCCCGGACGACTCGGCGGACCACGCGCGCCGGCTGCTGCGGCGCGCGGAGAACCCCGACCGTCCGGACGCGGAGACGGCGGCGCTGCTGGCGACGGCGGCCGCGCATCAGATCACCCAGGCGTTCGGGCGGCCCGGCCGGATCGGCCGCGCGGGCCTGAGCTTCGCGCTGTACGAGCACGCGTTCCTGCTGCCGGACGGCCGGGAGGTCTCCCTGTGGGAGGTCGAACACACGGCGACGCCCGACGGGCGGCACATGTGCGAGGTCTACACGTCGGAGGACGCGGCCCGGGACGCCATGGAACGGCGCGCGGCGCGGCAGGCCTAGAACCTGGCAGCGGCCTCGGTGCCCGCTTCCGTCAGCGGCTTCCGAGTCGTCGTACCAGGCCCGCGAAGGCGTCCTGTTCCGCCGCGCTCAGTTCGACGTACTCCTGCGGCGGAGGGCCGAAGCGCTGGTGCGGGAAGGCCGCCAGAACGGCCTCGACGCGGGCGCGGCGCATGATGCGCGTCACCGCGACGGCCCAGACGACGCCCGCCAGGGTGAGGACGGTCACGCCGATCACTTGAAGAGTCGAGACTTGCTCAGGCATGCCGTCCAGTAGACACCACGGTCCGGGACTTTGGTCCCGGACCGTGACGTATCTCGCAGGTGGCGTGAACAACCCACAGCTCACCAAAGGGACAAGAGGTAAGCGGTACCCCGTCAGGCGGCGACGGGCTGCTTCGCCTCCTTCGACGCCGTGGCCGAGTTCGCGGCGGGGTCCGTGGGCGTGGTCTCCGGGGCCTGCTTGCGCATGCCCTTGAGGAGGACGACCAGGGCCGCGCTGACACACACGCCGACCGCGATGGCGATCAGGTAGAGGAACGGGTTGCCGATCAGCGGGACCACGAAGATGCCGCCGTGCGGGGCGCGCAGGGTGGCGCCGAAGCCCATCGACAGGGCGCCGGTGATCGCGCCGCCCACCATGGCGGAGGGGATGACCCGCAGCGGGTCCGCCGCGGCGAACGGGATCGCACCCTCGGAGATGAAGGAGGCGCCCAGCACCCAGGCGGCCTTGCCGTTCTCGCGCTCGGTCTGGGTGAAGAGCTTGCCGCGGACCGTCGTGGCCAGGGCCATCGCCAGCGGCGGGACCATGCCGGCCGCCATCACCGCGGCCATGATCTTCATCGCGGAGTCGCTCGGGCTGGCGACCGCGATGCCCGCCGTGGCGAAGGTGTAGGCCACCTTGTTGACCGGGCCGCCCAGGTCGAAGCACATCATCAGGCCGAGCAGGGCGCCGAGCAGGATGGCGTTGGTGCCGGTGAGGCCGCCCAGCCAGTCGGTCAGGCCCCTCTGGGCGGCCGCGATGGGCTTGCCGATCACGACGAACATCAGGAACCCGACGATCGCCGAGGAGATCAGCGGGATCACCACCACCGGCATGATGCCGCGCAACGCCGCCGGGATGTCGATCTTCTGGATCGCCATCACCACGCCACCGGCGATCAGACCGGCCGCCAGACCGCCGAGGAAGCCCGCGTTGATGGTGAGGGCGATCGAGCCGCCGACGAAGCCGGGGACGAGACCGGGGCGGTCCGCCATGCCGTAGGCGATGTAGCCGGCCAGGACCGGGACGAGGAAGCCGAAGGACACCACGCCGATCTGGAAGAGCAGCGCGCCCCAGCTGCCCGTCTGGGTCCACACGAAGTGGTCCATGACCGACGGTGCCTTGTTGACCTTCCAGCCGCCGATCGCGAAGCCGAGGGCGATGAGCAGACCGCCGGCCGCGACGAACGGGACCATGTAGCTGACGCCGGACATCAGCCACTTGCGGAGCTTGGTGCCGTAGCCCTCGGTGGAGTCGCCCGCGCGCTCGACCGGCGTCCCCGCAGCGGCGCCCGCGGTGACCTCGCCGCGCTCGGCCTTGCCGCGCACCTCGGAGATCAGCTCGGCGGGGCGGTTGATGCCCGCCTTCACGCCGACGTCGACCGTCGGCTTGCCCGCGAAGCGGTCCTTGTCGCGTACGGGGACGTCGTGCGCGAAGATCACGCCGTCCGCCGCCGCGATCACCGCCGGTTCGAGCCGGGTGAAGCCGGCCGAGCCCTGTGTCTCGACGACGACCTCGACGCCCGCCTCGTGGCCCGCCTTCTCCAGGGACTCGGCCGCCATGTAGGTGTGGGCGATGCCGGTCGGGCAGGAGGTGACGGCGATGATGCGGAAGGGGCGTCCGCCCGTTCCCGTGGCGCCCGGCGCCGGGGCGGAGCCGCTCTCGGTGGCCGCACCCGGCGCCGGGGCCGTGCTGCCCGCTGCGGCGCCGGCGGAGGCCGCCACCGGCGTCGCAGCGGAGTCTTCGGAGGCGTCCTCGGACGCCTGTGCACCGGCGGACGCGCTGCCCGCGGTCGCCGGTGCCTCTTCCCCGCGGATCAGCGTCGCCGCCGTGCCCGCGTCGCCCGCCGACCGCAGCGCGTCCGTGAACTCGGTGTTCATCAGCTGCCGGGCCAGGGCGGAGAGGATCGTCAGGTGGGCGTCGTCGGCGCCGGCCGGGGCCGCGATCAGGAAGATCAGGTCGGCGGGACCGTCCGGGGCGCCGAAGTCGATGCCGGCGGCGCTGCGGCCGAAGGCGAGCGTCGGCTCGGTGACATGGGCGCTGCGGCAGTGCGGGATGCCGATGCCGCCGTCGAGGCCGGTCGGCATCTGGGCCTCTCGGGCGGCCACGTCGGCGAGGAAGCCCTCCAGGTCGGTCACCCGGCCCTGGGCCACCATGCGCTCGGCGAGGGCGCGCGCCGCCGCTTCCTTGGTATCGGCGGACAGGTCGAGGTCGACCAGGTCCGCGGTGATCATGTCGCTCATCGCGGGCTCCTATGCACGCGTATCGCCCGGGGAGTGGGGTGGGCGGAGGTGGGGACGGAGGTGCTGTGGGGGGAGGCGGCGGGGCAGACGGGAGTCTGACGACAGGGCCCCGGGGTGGCAGGGCGGATCGGGACGTCCGGCCGGCCCGCTGAGGCGGTGGGTAACGGGGAGCCCCACCGTTTCAGGGCCGGTGGCCGGAGCGGCGCCGATGCCGGGGTCGGCGTGACCGGCATGGCCGTACGGGGCTTGCGGACGTTCATGACACCGGCTCCGTCAGTTCGCGGTCGACCGGGATCTCGGCCGTGACCGTCACCGCGGCCGGGTCCAGGTCGGCAGGGGTCGGCATCACGCTGCCGGGGAGCCGGACGGCGGCGGCGCCGTGGGCGACGGCGGAGGCGAGGGCCTCCGGGCCGCGGCCGCCGGCGATCAGGAAGCCGGCGAGGGAGGAGTCGCCGGCGCCCACATTGCTGCGTACGGCGTCCACGTGCGCGCTGCCGAACCAGGCGCCCGTGGCGTCCACGAGCAGCTGCCCGTCGGCGCCCAGGCTCGCGAGCACGGCGCGTGCGCCCATCTGGCGCAGCTCCTCGGCCGCCTTCACCGCGTCGCCCACCGTCGCCAGGGGGCGTCCGACGGCTTCCGCCAGCTCCTCGGAGTTCGGCTTCACCACGTCGGGCCGGGCGCGCAGCGCCTCCAGGAGCGCGCGCCCCGAGGTGTCGAGCGCGATGCGCGCGCCGCCGGCGTGCGCCCGCGTGACGACGTCCGCGTACCAGGAGGGTGCGAGACCCCGGGGCAGGCTTCCGCAGCACGCGATCCAGTCCGCGTCGCGGGACTGCTCGCGGACGGTGTCCAGGAGCAGCTCCTGTTCGGCCGGGGACAGTTCGGGGCCCGGCGCGTTGATCTTCGTGAGCACCCCGTCCGCCTCCGCGAGCGCGATGTTCGAGCGGGTGGCTCCGGCGACCGGGACCGGTGCGACCTCGATGCCCTGTGCGTCGAGCAGATCGGCGACGAGCGCACCCGGCGCACCGCCCAGGGGCAGTACGGCGACCGTGCGCCGTCCGGCGGCCGCGACGGCGCGCGAGACGTTCACGCCCTTGCCGCCGGGGTCCATGCGCTCGGTCTCGGCCCGGATGACCTCGCCGCGCTTCAGCTTCTGGACCTCGTAGGTGCGGTCCAGGGACGGGTTGGGGGTGACGGTGAGGATCATGCGCGCACTACTTCCGTGCCGCCGCGCTCGATCACGGCGGCGTCTTCGGGGCTCAGCCCGCTGTCGGTGATCAGCAGGTCCACGTCGCTCAGGTCGCCGAAGCGGGCGAAGTGCTCCTGGCCGTGCTTGGAGGAGTCGGCGAGGAGGACGACCCGGCGGGCGGCTGCGACGGCCGCGCGCTTGACCGCGGCCTCGGCGAGGTCGGGCGTGGTCAGACCGTGCTCGGCGGAGAAGCCGTTGGCGGCGACGAACAGGACGTCGGCGCGGATCTCGCCGTACGCGCGCAGCGCCCAGGCGTCCACGGCGGCGCGGGTGCGGTGCCGGACGCGCCCTCCGACCAGGTGGAGCTGGATGCCCGGGTGGTCGGCGAGGCGGGCAGCGATCGGCAGGCTGTGCGTGACGACGGTGAGGGAGGCCTCCAGCGGGATGGCCGCGGCCATCCGCGCCACCGTCGTACCCGCGTCGAGGACCATCGTGCCCTCGACGGGCAGCTCGGCGAGGGCCGCCTTGGCGATGCGGTCCTTCTCGTCGGCGGCGGTGGACTCGCGTTCGGCGAGGTCCGGCTCGAAGTCGAGGCGGCCGACCGGGATGGCACCGCCGTGCACCCGGCGGACGAGGCCCGCGCGGTCGAGGGCCTTCAGATCCCGGCGGATCGTCTCCGCCGTGACCTGGAACTCCTCGGCCAGCGACAGCACGTCCACCCGGCCGCCGTCACGGGCGATCCGGAGGATCTCCTGCTGCCGCTCCGGTGCGTACATGTCCGTTCGCCTCCGACTCATGCCCGAACGTGTGGTTTCACCGCGAGACTACGCCCCGACTTCCGGGAAGTAAACAGGTTCGGGCCACAATCGGGCATGAACGGACTTCCGGCTCTGTCCGGGCAGCAGAAAGGCCCGGTACCTGGTCGGTACCGGGCCCCCTCCTGCCTGGTCAGGACACCAGCTCGGGTTCCTTCTCCACCGCCGGAGCGTCGGACGCGCCCTCCACGTGCTGCGCCGGACGCTTCGGCAGAGCGGACATCAGCAGGAAGATCACGCCCATCACGCCGGCCACCCACCACAGCGCGTGCTGGAAGCCGTGGACGAAGGCCGGGCCCACCTCGGCGCGCGTCAGCCGGTCGCCGATCACGCCGAAGAACACCACCGAGACCAGCCCGAGGCCGAGCGCGTTGCCCATCTGCTGCACGGTGTTGATCAGGCCGGACGCGGAACCGGCGTGCTCGCGCGGCACCTCCGAGAGCACCGCGTCCGTCAGCGGGGCCACGATCAGGCCCATGCCGGCGCCCATCACGACCAGCGGGAGGGCCATCTGCCAGGAGGCGATGCCGAGGCCGTAGCGGTGCGACTCCCAGATGTAGATGAGGACGCCCGCGGCCATCACCAGAGCGCCCGCCTGGAGCACCTTGCGGCCGAAGCGCGGGACCAGCTTCTGTACGGACATGCCGGCCGCCGTCGAGACCGCGAGCGAGAACGGCACGCCCGTCAGGCCGGCCCGCAGCGGGCTCCAGCCCAGTCCGACCTGCATGTACAGCGTCCAGACCAGGAAGAAGATGCCGAGCGCGACACCGAAGACGGTCTGCACGGCGATGCCCGCGGCGAAGCTCTTCACGCGGAACAGCGACAGCTCGATCAGCGGGGAACCGTCCTGGGCCGCCTTGCGCCGCTCGTACGCCACCAGCGCCGCGAAGACGCCGAACGCGCCGGCCATCGAGACGTACCCCCACAGCGGCCAGCCCAGCTCGCGGCCGCGGGTGAGCGGGTAGAGCAGCATCAGCAGGCCCAGGGTCACCAGGGCGACGCCGACGAGGTCCAGCTTCAGCGCCTTCGGGGCGCGGGACTCGCTGATGTAGCGGCGGCCGAGGAGGAAGGCGACGACACCCACGGGGAGGTTGATCAGGAAGATCGGGCGCCACTCCAGCCCGAACAGGTTCCACTCCGTCAGCAGGGCGCCGAGCAGCGGGCCGGAGACCGCGCCCAGGCCGACGATCGCGCCGAAGAGGCCGAAGACCTTGCCGCGCTCGTGGGCGGGGAAGGTGGCGTGCACGATCGACAGGACCTGCGGGACCATCATCGCCGCCATGCCGCCCTGCAGGATGCGGGAGGCCACCAGCATCTCCGGGTTCGCGGCGAAGCCGCACAGGGCCGAGGCCAGGGTGAAGCCGCCGATGCCGATGAGGAACAGCCGGCGGCGGCCGTGGATGTCGCCGAGGCGGCCGCCGGTGATCAGGCCGGCGGCGAAGGCCAGGGCGTAGCCCGCGGTTATCCACTGGATCTGGCTGAAGGAGGCGCCCTCGTCGTGCTGGATCGAGGGGATCGCGATGTTGACGATCGTGACGTCGACGAGGTCCATGAAGGCCGCTGCCATCACGATCGCGAGCGCGAACCACCGGCGGCGGTCGCCCGGGCTCTGCTGCGCGCTGAGGGTCTGTTCCGTGGAGGTCATGCGTACAAGCTAGGACCGCATTAGGTCAGATCGTGTCCTAGTTGTGCGGCATTCTCGAACACATGACGACGGACACTCCGGCTCGGCTCCTCCAGATGCTCTCCCTCCTCCAGACCCCGCGCGAGTGGCCCGGCGGTGAGCTGGCCGACCGGCTCGGGGTGTCCCGCCGTACCGTGCGGCGGGACATCGACCGGCTGCGGGAGCTGGGCTATCCCGTGCAGGCCACGAAGGGTGCCGACGGCGGGTACCGGCTGGTCGCGGGAAAGGCCATGCCGCCGCTGGTGCTCGACGACGAGGAGGCGGTGGCGATCGCGGTCGGACTGCGGGCCGGGGCCGGACACGCGGTGGAGGGGGTGGAGGAGGCGTCGGTGCGGGCGCTGGCGAAGCTGGAGCAGGTGCTGCCGTCGCGGCTGCGGCACCGGGTCTCGACGCTTCAGGCCGCGACGACGGCGCTCACCAGTGGGGACGGGGCGAGCATCGCGCCCGAGACGCTGACCGTGATGGCGTCGACGGTGGCCGGGCACGAGCGGCTGCGGTTCGCCTACCGGGACAAGGACGGCAGCGAGTCGCGGCGGCTGACCGAGCCGCATCGGCTGGTGTCCACCGGGCGGCGGTGGTACCTCGTCGCGTACGACCTCGGGCGCGAGGACTGGCGGACGTTCCGGGTGGACCGAGTGGGGGAGCCGTTCGCCACCGGCGTGCGGTTCGCTCCGCGGGAGTTGCCGATGGGGAGTGCGGCGGAGTACCTGCGGCGGTCCATTCAGCGGCGGCCCGATACGGGGACGTACGAGTTCGAGGTGAGGTTCGCCGGGTCCGTGGAAGAGGTGTCGTCGCGGGTGCCCGGGTGGGTCGGGGTACCGGAGGCGGACGGGGAGGGCTGGTGCGTGGTGCGGGGCAGCAGCGGGGATCCGGTGGAGTGGCTGGCGGTGCGGTTGGCGATGGTCGGGTGTGAGTTCACGGTCCGGAAGCCGACCGAACTTGCACTGTGTGTACGGGAGTTGGGTGAGCGGTTGAGCCGGGCGGGGGGAGCCGGGGCAGCCTAGGCGGGCACTCAAGAGGTGTTGGCTACGCCTCGCCCCACTCGAACTCCCCCACCGCCTCAAGGTTTTGGAGGGCCAGAGCTGCTGGGCCGGTGGGGCCGGCGGGTGGGGACGTCGTGGTGGACCACGATTCGACGGCCACACGGACCGCCGCGCCGGCCACCGCCGCCGCGAAGTGGAGGTGCGGGGGGATCGGGGTCGGGCGGGCAACGTTGTCGCCGGGCTCGGGAGCAACGTTGTCGCCGGACTCCGGAGCAACGATGTCCCCGGACTCGGGGTCAGCGGAAACCGCCTGCCCTCGGGACACCGACGAACGCTCCGCCAGAATCTCCGCGAGCGTCTTCTCCGAGGACTGGCAGACCTCCGCCCAGACCTTGCGCAGGGCGGGACTCGCGTCGGCCAGCCGGATCAGGGTGCGGACCCATTCCCAGGACGACGCCGAGACGCCGACGCCCGGGGTGAGGGTCTGGTGGACCGCATGGCGCAGGGCCTCGGGGACGGTGAGAGCCGGCGGGGCCTCACGGACCGCCTGCGTCCAGCGCTGGGCACCCGCCGCGTAGAGAGGGGCCACCGCCTCCTCCTTCGAGGCGAAGTAGCGGTAGAACGTGCGCGGGGCGATGCCCGCCGCCTGGGCGATGTCCTCCGCGCGGGTGGCACGCAGCCCTTGGCGGACGAAGAGGGCGGCCGCCGCACGGGCGATCTCCATGCGGGTCTCCGCCTTGCGGCGCTCGGTGAGGGACGCCGAGGCGGGGGCGGAGGCGGAAAAAGGCTGGTGCGCGGTGTTGCCGGTGGTGCTGGGGGTGCTCACCTCGGCAGGCTATGCCGATGTGGCAGAATCTGCCATCCGGCGGTGCCACCCCGGGGTTCAGGTACGGGGTGGCCCGCCGATCCAGCATGTGCGCGCCGCCGGCCTTCGGTGAGCCCCCCTCTCCCACCTCCCCCCCGCAGCAAGAAGCCGGGCCCCGGCGCCTGGGGGGGGTAGGCGCCGAAGCCCGGCCTGGGAAGGTCCCGGCGCCGGGGGGGGGATAGCGGCGGGACGTGGCTCACATGTCGAGTAGGAACTGACGACCAGGACCTACGACGTGCTCGTCATGGCAGGTGTGGGGTGTCTGCGAAAGGCGGGAGTGCGGGCCCCTGGGGTCCAACTCCTGGGCCCTGAAGGGTTGTTCCCTCGGGCCCCGGGGTTGAAGCGATGGGACCACGCCATGTTTGCGCCGTCTTTCGCCACCGGGCGTACGCCCGGTTTCGTCATGGGCTGCACTCCCCGTCCGTCATGCCGCCGCGTCGAAACCGGTGCTGTGGGCCAGCTTCTTCAGTTCGAGCAGCGCGTGCTTCTCGATCTGGCGGATGCGCTCGCGGGTCAGGCCGTGCTCCTTGCCGACCTCGGTCAGGGTGCGCTCGCGGCCGTCCTCGATGCCGTACCGCATCTTGATGATGGAGGCCGTGCGCTGGTCCAGGCGGCCGATCAGGTCGTCCAGCTCCTCGCTGCGCAGCAGCGTCAGCACCGACTGCTCCGGCGACACCGCCGAGGTGTCCTCCAGGAGGTCGCCGAACTGGGTCTCGCCCTCGTCGTCCACGGACATGTTGAGGGAGACCGGGTCACGGGACCAGTCGAGCACGTCGGTCACGCGCTCCGGCGTCGAGCCCAGCTCCGCGGCGATCTCCGCGGGCTCCGGGTCGCGCCCGTGCTCGCGGTTGAACTCGCGCTGCACGCGGCGGATACGGCCCAGCTCCTCCACCAGGTGGACGGGGAGCCGGATCGTGCGGGACTGGTCGGCGATGGAGCGGGTGATGGCCTGACGGATCCACCAGGTGGCGTACGTCGAGAACTTGAAGCCCTTGCGGTAGTCGAACTTCTCGACGGCGCGCACCAGACCGGCGTTGCCCTCCTGGACCAGGTCGAGGAGAGGCAGGCCGCTGCGCGGGTAGCGTCGGGCCACCGCCACGACCAGGCGGAGGTTGGAGCGGATGAAGACGTCCTTGGCCCGCTCGCCCGCGGCGACCAGGGTCTCCAACTCCTCGCGGGAGGCGTCCGTCTGTGACTCCTCCTCGCCGTCGAGGACCTGCCGCGCGAAGACACCCGCCTCGATGGTCTGGGACAGCTCGACTTCCTTGGCGGCGTCGAGCAGCGGCGTACGCGCGATCTCGTCGAGATACATACCGACCAGATCGCGATCGGCGATCTCGCCGCCATGGGCGCGAACACTGCTTGCCGAGTCGGCCGTCTCGCCGGTGGCGGACTGACGACGGGCGACGGCACGGGTTGCCATGCGTGCTCCCTTGCGATGGTGGGCGGGCGGTGGTCCTTAAGGGATGCTCAGCACTCCAGGAACTCCTGGGACTCTCCACGAGTGCCCGGCATCCGAAGGAAACAACGACTGGAATCCGGACAGAATTCCCAACCCGCCCCTCAATTTTTCTGATCTTGCAGTACCCTGTCCGACCACAGGGAGGCCAGATGTCGTCGGCACATGCAGAAGTGCAGGTCAGGCCGGGAGTCGAGAGCGACCTCGAAGCCCTCACGGACATCTACAACCACTACGTACGCGAGACGCCCATCACGTTCGACACCGTGATCTTCACGCCGGAAGAGCGCCGCCCTTGGCTGCTCTCCCACCCGGAAGACGGGCCGTACCGCCTGATGGTTGCCACGGACGGACGAACTCGCCGGATTCTGGGGTACGCCACATCCAGCCCTTACCGGGTGAAGCCCGCGTACGCGACATCCGTGGAGACTTCGGTGTACGTCGCTCCGGACGCCGGCCGCCGCGGGATCGGCACTCTGCTCTACGACACTCTCTTCAAGACACTGGCCGGCGAGGACATCCACCGCGCCTACGCCGGCATCGCCCAGCCCAACGAGGCCTCCGAGCGGCTGCACACACGCTTCGGTTTCCGGTACGTCGGCACCTACCGGGAGGTCGGGCGCAAGTTCGGCCGCTACTGGGACGTGGCCTGGTACGAGAAGGATCTCGGCTAGCCCTTATCCGAACTGCACCGACCGCTTCGCCATTCCCATCCAGAACCCGTCGATCACCGACTTCTGGGCGGCCGGCTCCCCGCCCGCCTCCGCCGCGCCCATGGTGACGAAGAGCGGGGCGAAGTGCTCGGTGCGCGGGTGGGCGTGGCGGCCGGCCGGAGCCTTGTGGAGGAAGTCCAGCAGCCCGTCCCAGTCACGGGTCTCCAGGGCCCGCCGGCCCCAGTCGTCGAACTCGGAGGACCAGCTCGGCACGCCGCCGCCCGTGTGGCGCAGGGCGGCCAGGTTGTGGGTGAAGAAGCCGGAGCCGACGATCAGCACGCCCTCGTCGCGCAGCGGGGCGAGCTTGCGGCCGATGTCCATCAGACGCCGGGGGTCGAGCGTGGGCAGGGAGACCTGCAGGACGGGAATGTCGGCGGCCGGGAACATCTCGACGAGGGGGACGTAGGCACCGTGGTCGAGGCCGCGGTCCGGGATGTCCTGGACGGGGGTGCCGGGGGCGCGCAGCAGTTTGCGGACGGATTCGGCGAGTTCGGGCGCGCCGGGGGCGGCGTACCGGACCCGGTAGTAGTGCTCGGGGAAGCCCCAGAAGTCGTAGACGAGCGGGACGGTCTCGGTCGCACCGAGGGCGAGGGGGGCCTCCTCCCAGTGCGCGGAGACCATGAGGATCGCCTTGGGGCGCGGCAGGTCCGCGGACCAGGCGGCGAGCTGGCCGGGCCAGATCGGGTCGTCGGCGAGCGGCGGGGCGCCGTGGCTGAGATACAGGGCGGGCATGCGCTCCTGAGTGGCGGACATGACGGCGGCTCCCCATGCTTCGGTCCGGTACTGCGGTTGCTGCTGCCCGGCTGCTGCGGGCCAGATGTTTTAACTCTCAAGCTCTCGCCGACAGAGTACGCCCAACTTGTTCAAGTTTCAAGGAGATGCGCCGTACAGTGGGATACATGAACACGGCAACGGACTCCGCCGGCCGGCACCGCTGGCTCACCGACGAGGAGCAGCGCGTCTGGCGCGCCTATCTGCACGCCACCACCCTGCTGGAGGACCACCTCGACCGGCAGCTGCAGCGTGACGCGGGCATGCCGCACATTTACTACGGCCTGCTCGTCGGTCTCGCCGAGGCGCCGCGTCGCCGGCTGCGGATGACCGAGCTGGCGATGAGGGCGAAGATCACCCGCTCCCGGCTGTCGCACGCCATCGCGCGCCTGGAGAAGAACGGGTGGGTCCGCCGCGAGGACTGCCCCTCCGACAAGCGCGGCCAGTTCGCCGTGCTCACCGACGAGGGCGCCGAGGTGCTGCGCCGGACCGCGCCGGGCCATGTGACCGCCGTACGGCAGGCGCTGTTCGAGCGGCTGACCCCGCAACAGCAGAAGACCCTCGGCGAGATCATGGAGATCGTCGCCGAGGGCCTTCAGCCCAACGAAGCGGGTGCGGACCTGCCCTGGCTCCGCTGAACCACGGTCCCGGGGGTCAGTGGGCGACCACCGGCACCGGCACCTCGTCCGCGGCGCCCTCGCCGGAGGCCACCGTGGTGGCACCCGGGCGGCCGGCGTTGACGAAGGTGAAGGCGATCAGCGAGGCGAGGCCCAGGATGCCGACGGCGAACCAGATCGCCGCGCTGTAGCCGTGCACCATGCCCTGCAGCTGGACCAGCTGCTGCTGCGGCTTGGAGGCCGCACCGGCGATGTGGTCCTTGACGTACGACGTCGTCGCGGAGGCGGCGATCGTGTTCAGCAGGGCGGTGCCGATCGCGCCGCCCACCTGCTGCGAGGTGTTGACCATCGCCGAGGCGACACCGGCGTCCCGGGGTTCGACACCCGAGGTGGCCAGGGACATGGCCGGCATGAACGCCGTACCCATACCGAGGCCGAGCAGCAGCATCGCGGGCAGCAGCAGGGTGGTGTACGAGGAGCCGACCTCCAGCTGGGTCAGCAGCAGCATGCCGAGACCGGCGACCAGGAAGCCGGGACCCATCAGGAAGCGGGCCGGGACCCTGATCATCAGGCGGGTGCCGATCTGGGTGGAGCCGGTGATCATGCCCGCGATCATCGGCAGGAACGCGAAACCGGTCTTGACCGGCGAGTAGCCCTTCACGACCTGCAGGTAGTAGGTCAGGAAGAGGAACAGGCCGAACATGCCGATGATCGCGAGGCCCAGGGAGAGGTAGATCCCGCCGCGGTTGCGGTCGGTGACCACGCGCAGCGGCAGCAGCGGAGCCTTGACCCTGGACTCGACCAGCGCGAAGGCGATCAGCAGCACCGCGGACGCGACGAACATCGAGACAGTCACGGCGTCGCTCCAGCCGTCGGACTCGGCGCGGGTGAAGCCGTAGACGAGGGCGACGAGGCCGAGCGTGGACAGGATCACGCCGGGGATGTCGAGCGGGGAGCGGTTGCGGCCGCCCTCCGGCTCACGGATGACGAAGTTGGCGCCGAGCGCGGCGACCACGGCGAACGGGACGTTCACGAAGAAGGTCCAGCGCCAGTCCAGGTACTCGGTGAGGAAGCCGCCGAGGATCAGACCGACGGCGCCACCGCCACCGGCGATCGCACCGTAGATGCCGAACGCCTTGGCGCGCTCCTTGGCGTCCGTGAACATCACGGCGAGCAGGGACAGCGCGGCCGGCGCGAGCAGGGCGCCGAAGACACCCTGGAGCGCACGGGCGCCGAACATCATCGCGCCGGAGGTGGCGACACCGCCGAGCACGGAGGCGGCGGCGAAGCCGGTCAGGCCGAGGACGAAGGCGCGCTTGCGGCCCCACAGGTCGGCGATGCGGCCACCGAAGAGCAGCAGACCACCGAAGGCGAGGGCGTAGGCGGTGACGACCCACTGCCGGTTGCCGTCGGATATGCCGAGGTCCTGCTGGGCGGAGGGCAGGGCGATGTTCACGATGGTGGCGTCGAGGACGACCATCAGCTGGGCGAGCGCGATGAAGACGAGCGCTTTCCAGCGGTTGGCGTCACCGCTCGGTGCGGCGGCGCGGGGAGCCTTGAGGGCTGTTTCGGACATGGGGGTACCCACTTCGGGACTTCGTGACGGAAAGAACGATCAGAAAGCGGAAGGCTGTCGGGCGTGCTGGAGGGGCCGGCTCGTCGTCGCTGACGCCCGGGGTGCTGGTGTGTGGGAGACCGCCGGCGCGGCCGGAACTAATCGCTCAGCACCGGCGCAGCTCCTTGATGGTCACGGCCGTCCCCGGCAGGGCCGAGCGGGCGGGGGCCCGCAACCCGTCCAGGAACAGCTGCAGATGGCGGTGGACGAAGCGGTCGCTGCTCAGGCAGTCGGTGCCGGCCGGTGGCCGGCTGAGCTGGGCCGCGACGATCATCAGGTCGCCGACGCCCACGTCGGCGCGGAGCTGGCCCGCCTCCTTGGCCCGGCCCATGACCTCCTCGATCAGCTGCTCGACCCGTTCCCGGGACGCCACCAGATCGGGGTGCTCCTTGTCGAAGGTGCTGGAGACCATCGGGCACAGGGCGCTGATCCGCTCGTCGGCGGCGGCGTGCACAAAGCGCTCCAGGGCGGCGAAGGCGTCCCCGGTCTCCGCGAGGGCCTGCTCGGCCGCTTCGGCCGTACGGTCCATGACGGAGCAGACGACCTCGCGGACGAGGGCGTCACGGTCCGGGAAGTTGCGGTACAGGGTGGCGTTGCCGACGCCGGCCCGGCGGGCGATCTCGTCCAGCGGCACGTCCGCGCCGTGCTCGACGAACATCTCCCGGGCGGCGGTGACGATCCGCTCCCGGTTGCGCAGGGCGTCGGCGCGGGGCCGGGACACCTTGCGGGTCGGGGTTGCGGTCTGCACGGCGTACTCCCTGAGTCGTTGACGGTGATCCGAGTCTGCGGGGCGATCCGGGGAAGGACTCCCCGTTTCGCTCGGACACAGGTCTAAACGGGGAGAGGTTCCCCGGTTATTTCCCGTCCCCGGAAAGAATTCCTGTGACCTGAACCACACGTGCCGGGCGCGGTTCCCACCCGCTCGCGCGGGGATTTCGCACGATCGGTCTCCTCCAGCGCGCGCCCCCCACCCCGTCGACACAGGGTGAGCGCAAGGGTGCAGCCGGCGACCGGCGGCTGCCGTGGAGCGGAAGGTCCATGCATGCAGCCGCACTCGCCCCGCCGCCGCATACGCCCGCGCCGCGTGGCCGCACTCGTCGCGGTGACCGTCCTGACCCTCGCGGTCAGCACCTCGGCCGGGACCGGACATCTGACGGCGCCCAACACCGCAGGCCCGATAGGCCTGGCCCGCTCCACCGCCCTCTCGCCGTGCCTGATCCACAGCGGCCCGGACGTCCAGATGACGGAGGGCGTGCCCACCCCGACCGGATACTCCCGCTCCACCGGCACGGTCCACGCCCTGACCCTGATGGTCGACTTCTCCGACGCGCCCGGGCAGGGCAGCGCGCTCGACCGCTTCCACGAGTTCTTCCCGCAGACCCAGGAGTGGTTCCGCACGGCGTCGTACGGCCGGCTCGACTACCACCCCGAGACCCCGATCACGTCCTGGCTGCGGATGCCGAAGCCCTTCAAGGAGTACGGCATAGAGCGCGGCGCGCCCTTCGACCCCGGCTACCGGCAGCTGGTCCAGGACATCGTGGCCACCGCCGATCCCGAGGTGGACTTCCGCTCGTACGACCTGCTCAACGTGCTGATCACCCCGAACGCCGGCCCCTCCGCGCTGGACACCGTGCTGTCCGTGACCTTCGCCGGCAACGCCGACGCCCCGGTCGCCGACGGCGTCCCCATAGCCAACGCGTCCTTCGTCTACTCCCGCCAGGACGACGGCTCCGGCTCCTACTCCCGCACCGGCTACCGCGTCCTGCCGCACGAGAACGGCCACACCTTCGGGCTGCCCGACCTCTACACCCAGGAGGGCGGGGGCACGGTCGGCCACTGGGACATCATGAGCGAGGACTGGGGGGCCAACAACGACCTGCTCGGCTGGCACAAGTGGAAGCTGGGCTGGCTGGACGGCAACCAGGTCGGCTGCGCGGCCGTCCCGGGCATCGTCGAGTACACGCTGACGCCGCTGTACAAGGAGGGCGGCGGAAAGCTGGTCCTCGTACCGGTCGACGCGCGGACCACGTACGCGCTGGAGCTGCGCGCGCCGGGCGGCAACGACGAGGCGGTGTGCAAACCGGGCATCCTCGTCTACAAGGTCGACGCCACCGTGGACACCGGACGCGGCCCGGTCAGCGTCTACGACGCCCACCGCGGCAGCGGCGGCTGCACCCGCAGCCCCAACGTTCAGGCGGAACTCTCCGACGCCCCCTTCACCACCGGCGAGTCCTTCAAGGACCCACGCCACGGCATCACGATCGAGGTGCTCGGGGCGGACGCCTCCGGGAACTTCAAGGTGCGGATCACCCGGAGCTAGCGGGACCGGGGCGGAGGCGGGCCGGCCGCCGCGCGGGCGGGTTTACCGTAGGCGTGCCTGGAGTCCGTATCGGAGAGTTGATGCCCGCGAACACCGCACTGGATGCCGAGGTCCGCGCCGGGGTGCCGGCCGAGGCGGTCGCGCCGTTGATCCGCGGGATCGCCGTGCTGCGGCGGCTGACCGAGGCGGGCGGCACGCTGAGCCCGAGCGCGCTGGAGCGGGCCACCGGGCTCGCCCGGTCCACGGTCGACCGGATCACCGCCACCCTGGCCCGCATGGGATACGTCCGCCTCGACGGCCGGGACGTCGTCCTCGCCCCCCGCGTGATGGAGCTGGGCAACGCCTACCTGGCCGCCCTGCGCCTGCCCGCCCTGCTCGACGTGCGCGCGGACGCCCTCGCCGACGAGCTGGACGAGTCGGTGTCGCTCGCGGTCGCCGACCTGGACGGCATCCGCTTCATCCACCAGGCCACCCGCCGCCGCGCGATGTCCGTGAGCTTTCGCATCGGCGACCTGCTGCCGGCCGAACGCACCGCGCCCGGACCGCTGTTCGCGGCCGGCTGGACGCACACGGACTGGCAGCGGTGGCGGACCCGGCGGGCCGAGGACCCCGAGGACGCCTCCTTCCCCGCCGTACCGCCCCGGCCGGCATCCGCCGCAGACGACTTCGAACGGCGGGCGGAACGGGCCCGCCGGGACGGCTGGGCGCTGGACGACCAGCTGATCGAACCGGGCCTGGTCGCGGTGTCCGTACCGGTACGCGAGCCGGACACCGGCCGGGTGGCGTGCGTGGCGAGCGTGGTCAGCCACACCAGCCGCCACTCGGCGGCCGACCTGCGCACCTCCCTGCTCCCCCGGCTGCGTACGGCGGTGGCGGCGATGGAGGCCGACCTGCGCGAGGCGCCACGGCCGCAGCCCGGCCCGCCGCCCTCGGGCCTGGCGACCTGGACGACGGCGTCCAAGCACGAGCTGGGCCGGGAGTTCGTCGAGTCCCTGGCCCGGGGCCTGACCGTACTGACCGCGTTCGGTGCGGACCGCTCCGCGCTGCCGCTGACCGAGGTGGCACGGGCGACCGGCCTGGCCCGCGCCACGGCCCGGCGGGCGCTGATCACGTACGAGCACCTGGGCCTGGTGGCCGCGGGCCCCGACCGCGCCTTCACCCTCACGCCCCGCGTCCTGGACCTGGGCTTCCCGCCACTGTCCCGCACCACGCTCCCCCGCCTCGCCGAGCCCCATCTGCGGGCCCTCACCGACCGGTTGCACGAGCCGACGGCACTGGCGGTCCTGGTGCCGGGCACGGAGCCGGAGATCCAGTACACGGCCGGGGCGAGCGCGAGCCGGGTACTGACCGTGGACATCGCGGTGGGCGCACGACTGCCGGCCGCGGCGACCTCCCTGGGCCGCGTCCTCCTCGCGGACGGCGCCGAACCCCTGCCCCCCGCTCTCGCCGAGGTCCGCGCGCAGGGCTACGCCCTCGTCGACGAGGAGCTGGAGTCGGGCCTGCGGTCGATGGCCGTACCGGTACGGGACCGCACGGGCCGGGCGGTCGCCGCGGTGAACGTGGCCACCCATCCGGCCCGCCGCACCCTAGAGGAGTGCGTCGACGACCTCCTCCCCGCCCTCCGCGCGACCGCCGACCGGATCCAGACGGACCTGCACACCGCGTCCCGCTTCACGCGGGTCCCGCCCGCCTGAGCGACAGCCGGCCGCCCCCTCGGCCGGCATCCGCCCCGCCGAGGCCGAGCAGCCCGTTGATAGCCTGAACAAACGCCCTTCCACGCCCCGTCTCCGTCCCTTCTACGCCCCTTTCCACGCCCTTTCCACGTCCCTTCTAGGTCGGAAACCGAGACCCTCCATGCTCGACGCCAGCACCATCGACGCACTGTTCCCCGCGGACCTTCCGGAGCCCGCGCACTGGGAGCAGCGCTACCCGGCCCGCGAACTGCCCGCCGGCGCGCAGGTCACACGGCTGGCGCCGTCGCCGACCGGCTTCGTCCACATCGGCGGGATCTACGCGGGCCTGATCAACCAGGCCGTCGCGCACCGCACCGGTGGCACGTACCTGCTCCGCATCGAGGACACCGACCAGTCGCGCCAAGTCGAGGGCGCCGTCGAGCAGTTCAACCGGGCCTTCGACTACTTCGCCCTGCCCGCCGACAACGCCACGGCCGTCGGTGACTACGGCCCCTACCTCCAGTCGGCACGCCAGGAGATCTACCTCAGCTACGTGCGTGAGCTGCTGCGGACGGGACAGGCCTACCTCTGCTTCGCGACCCAGGAGGAGCTGGCCGACGCCCGGCAGCGCCAGGAGGACGCCAAGGTGCCGACGGGCTACTACGGCGACTGGGCGATCTGGCGCGACGCCGACTCCGACGAGGTCGCGGCCAAGCTCGCCGAGGGCGCGCCCTACGTGGTGCGTTTCCGCTCGCCCGCCCTGCGCGGTGCGCGCCTGTCCTTCACGGACGCCATCCGCGGCCGCCTGGAGCACGAGGACAACCGCAACGACGTGGTGATCCTCAAGTCCTCCGACAGCGCACTGCGGTTGCCCACCTACCACTTCGCGCACGTCGTGGACGACCACCTGATGCGGGTCAACCTCGTCATCAGGGGCGAGGAGTGGATCTCCTCCGTTCCCGTGCACCTCCAGCTCTTCGAGGCGCTCGGCTTCGAACCGCCCGTGTACGCGCACATCGCGCCGCTGATGAAGCAGATCAAGGGTGGCAAGCGGAAGCTCTCCAAGCGCAAGGACCCCGAGTCGACGGTCGACTTCTATCTCGGCGAGGGCTACCCGGCCGAGCCGGTGCTCTACTACCTCCGCGGCCTCGCGAACGGCCGCCTGGCCGAACTGCCGCTCGCCCAGGCGCTGCAGGAGCCCATCAGGCTCGAGGACTGCGGGGTGGCGGGTCCGCTGGTCGACCTGGTGAAGCTGGAGGGCATCAGCGCGGACCACATCGCCACCCTGAGCAGCGGGCAGATCCTCGCCGCCGTGCGCGAGTGGGCGCTGTCCCACGACCCCGACCTCGTGCCGGTGCTGGACGCCGAGCAGGCGCTCGCGCAGGCGGCCGTGGACGTGGAGCGCGTGGGCGTGGACAACCCCCGCAAGGATCTCCGCAAGTGGTCGGACTTCCGCGACGCCTACGGCTTCTTCTTCCCGCAGCTGTTCACCCTCGTCGCCGCCGGGGACGAGCGCCTCGGCGGCCTCGACGAGGACCTGGTCCGCGCCTTCGCGCAGGACTTCGCGGCGCAGTACGCGGAACTGGACGATCCCCAGGCCTGGTTCGACCAGATCCGGACCCTCGCCACCCAGCACGGCTTCGCCCCCTCGCCCAAGGAGTACAAGAAGAACCCGGACGCCTACCCCGGCTCGATCCGCGAGGCCTCCCAGCTGATCCGGGTGGCCCTGACCGGCTCGACCCGCAGCCCGGACCTCTTCGCCGTGGCCCGCACGCTGGGCCGCGACGAGGTACTCCGCCGCGTGTCCGCACTGACCGCGTAGCCCTCCCCCACGGCCCCCACCCGCCGACCTCAGCAAACGCTCGAACCCCCCGCGGCGGCAGCCGCTACACTGTCGGTGCAGATCCTCGCCTTCGTAGCTCAGGGGATAGAGCACCGCTCTCCTAAAGCGGGTGTCGCAGGTTCGAATCCTGCCGGGGGCACAACGCATTAGCGCTCTGACCTGGGGTTTCTCCCCCAGGTGGGCGCCTTATTCGGCCTCGGACCTCTCGTCCGGGGCCGTTTGCGTGAGCGGTGCGTGAGCGGACGGGGCGCCAGACCCCAATATCTCTCCGGATGGATCAGCACCATCCAGCACGCGCTGCGCGCGCGGCACGAGCCGGGCTGCGGCCTCGGCGATCGCCAGGTCCGCCTCGGGCAGCAGGCTTGTGTAGGTGTCGGCCGTGATGGTGATCGAGGAGTGGCCGAGCATCTCCTGGATGTCCTTCAAGTCGGCCCCGGCCGCGTGGGCCAGAGTCGCGGCCCCGTGGCGCAGGTCATGGAGCCGGACGGGCGGAAGACCGATCTCCTCGTACAGCTCAACGAAGCGCCTGGTGACGTTGGCGGGGTGGAGCATCTCGCCGTTCTCCCTGGTGAAGACGCGGCCGGTCTCCACCCAGGCGCTCGCCCATTCCTCACGGTCCCTGTCCTGCTGAGCACGGTGCCGCTTGAGGGCCTGGACCGTGTCCGAGTCGAGCGCGATGGTGCGCGCGCCGGCATCGGTCTTGGGGTCGTCCTCGTACACCTCCCAACCGTCGACGACGAGTTGTTTGGCGACGGTGATGAGACCGGCGTCCAAGTGGGTGTCGGTCCACTTCTGTCCGCATGCCTCACCGCGCCGCAGCCCGCGGAAGGCAATCAGGTGGAACAGCGCGTACAGGCGGTCCTCCGCGATGTGATCAAGGAAGAGGCCGGTGTGCTCCGGCGTCCAGACCATCACCGGCGACGGCTTCTCGCCGGTGCGCTCCCAGTGGAGGATGCGCTCGTCCGTCCACACCAGCGCCTTGGGCCGCTTGCCCGCTTCCAACTCGACGTGGACCGCCGGGTTGAAGGTGATCAACTGCTGGGCGATCGCGGCGTTCAGCGCGGCCCGCAGCGTGGAGCGGACACGTTGGCGCGTGGCCGGACCGACGATGCGTCGGTAGGGCTCCATCTCAGCGATGGCCGCCTTCATCACCTTGCGACGGGCACGGTACTCGCGGCCCTTCCAGGGGATCTGGGCAAGGTCCTCGAACGCCTTGCGCCGCGCGGCGTTGCACTCGGCGATCTCGACGTTGGCCTCAGCTATGGCCTCGAACATCTCCGACAGGTGGGTGACCCGAAGACGGTCGAGCCGCAGGTGCCCGATCCGCGGTTTGAGGTGCACTCGGATGTTGCTCTCGTCGCGGCTGATGGCGCTCTGTCGACCCTTCTTGCCTGCCAGCCAGATGTCCAACCACTCGCCGACCGTGAGTCCGTTCGTCAGGTCCAAGCCGTGACTGAGGCGCCTGCGGGTCGCCTCGATGTCCGGCAGCGGTGCCTTCTCCTCGGCCACCTTCTCCAGCAACTCGGCGATCTGGGTCAGGCCCTCGGCGTCGTCCGCGTCGGCGAGGCCGAGAAGCGAGCGGACATGGTCGAGGTCGCCCTGAGCAGCCTTGAGGGAGTCGTAGCCGGCGCGACTGAAAGAGCGGCGCGTGCCGTCGGCGCGGGGCGGAAGCTCCTGGCGTATGGAGTAGGAGCCGTGCTTGCGGCTGGTGAGCTTGGGGCACTTCTTGCCGAGCGGCTTTCCGGTGTACGGGTCCCGGCAGTAGCAGCGACGGTGGGTGGAGCCCTTCAAATGCGTTCCTCCGATGTGGTGTTGGGTTTGGGTTCAGGTGGGTCGACGTCGCCCAGGGCTGGCGGCAGGTCGGGCGGGGTGGCCCCTTCATCGCGAATGTCCCGACGGAGGTGGCGGAGGCTGTACTTGGCGGAGATGGCCTGGTCGGCGTACTCGGTCCGCTTGCGCTCGGCTTCTTCCTGCTGAGCGCGGCTGGTCGCCGTCTTGGCCGCGAACCGTGCCCGCTCTTCCTCTTCGAGCGCGGCGAGGGCAGTGCGTACGAGGCTGGCGTGAAGCTCGAAATCGGGGACCAGGCCGGCGTCGTAGTCGGGCACGTCCTGTTCACCCGTGAAGCGCCGCAGGGCGTCCCAGGTGGGCACGAGGTCCTGGAACGGGAGCTCCTGGGTCTGCTCGACGTATCCGACCGGGAAGATCAGGCAGACCGGGTACGTCCCCAGGGCGGCGGCCAGGACCATGACGTCCACCAGCGGCAGGTTGGCCCGGCGGCCGGACTCCATGTTGGCGATCACATTGCGCGGGATGAGATGTCCGAGTCGCTCGCACTGGTCCGCCAGATCCTGCGCGCTCCACCCCATCTCCTTCCTTCTCCTCCGGACTTCGCCGGCCACGTTGGCCTTGATCCGATCCGCCCACTCCGGGAAGTCGTCTTCTTCAGCATCCACACCGCGTTGTGTCATGCAGACACATTAGCTTGGGCATCCTGGTTAGTAGGCGCCTGGAGACGAACGCGATCGCCGCGTTCGCCGATGGCTGCACTGGAAGGGGCGCACTGCATGCGCGAAGACGCGACGTCCGGACGGCCGAAGGGGATGAGCCGCGAGGAGCTGCTCACCCTCCCCGTGGCCGTTGACCTGGACACAGGCAATCGAGCCCTGGGACTCGGACGGAGCAAGGGGTACGAGCTGGCGAAGCGGGGCCAGTACCCGTGCAGGGTGCTGCGACTCGGCAATGCCTATCGGGTAGTGACCGCGGATCTGCTGGATCTGCTCGGCCTCGCAGCGTGACGAGGCGGCAACATAGCAGACGGTTCTGCGCTGAGCTGACACAGAAACGCTGGACTGTGGCCGGGCGTGGACGTACTGTCCGTGGTCCCTCGCCCCGGCCAAGGAAGCAAGAGAGCCCCCGGCGCGCCAACGCCGGAGGCTCGGCACACTCCACTGCCCGCATTCCAACGAACCACCTGCGTGACACCGGGCCTGCATGCCCGAAGTCACCGGATAGGAGCTGCCCTGTGCAACCTACGACACCCGAGCCGCATTCCGCACCGGCCGAAGCCGTATGGCCGACGGTCGCGGTGCCTGGTCGGCCCGGCCACGAGACCCCCGAAGCCGCGTCAGCGGCTGACGACAGGGCACCTGACCCGATACCGACCGTTCCCTCCGAGGCAGCGGTGCCGGATCCAGAGCCGACGCACGGCTCCGCGCTGCTGGACGAACTGCGCGCTCAGATAGCCAAGTTCGTGATCCTGCCCTCCGAGCAGGCGCTGGACGCCGTCACGCTCTGGGTGGCGGCCACCCACCTGCAGCCCGCCTGGCAACACGCCCCACGTATGGCGGTGGTCGGGCCGGCGAAGCGGTGCGGCAAGTCACGACTCCTGGACGTGCTCACTGAGACGGTCCACGAGCCGATGCTCACCATCAACACCACGCCCGCAGCGGTTTTCCGGTCGATCACCGACGAACCGCCCACCCTGCTGGTGGACGAGGCGGACACCATCTTCGGCACCCCGAAGATGGCGGAGAAGAACGAGGAGATGCGCGGCCTGCTCAACGCCGGTCACCAGCGCAACCGGTACGTCACCCGTGTCGTCGGCAACGACCACACGCCCCACAAGTTCGCCACCTTCGCCATGGCTGCCCTAGCCGGGATCGGCGACCTGCCCGACACGATCATGGACCGGTCCGTGGTCGTCCGCATGCGCCGCAGGGCCGAGGGAGAGAGCGTCAAGCCCTTCCGGTCCCGCCGCGACACCCCAGCCCTTCACGACCTGCGCGACCGCATCGCCGCATGGGCCAGGCCGCTCCTCGATGAGGCCGCTGAACTGGAGCCGGTGATGCCGGTCGAGGACCGTGCCGCCGACACCTGGGAACCTCTGGTGATCGTCGCCGACCTTGCGGCAGGATCGTGGCCCCGCCTCGCCCGAGCGGCCTGCGCGCAGATGGTCGCAGCCGAAGCGGCAGCCGAGGAAGATCACCCCAGCGGAGCGCGGATCCTGGCTGACATCCGCCGCATCTTCGTCACCCAGCGCGAGGCGGAGAGCCTCTCCACCGAGGAACTTCTCCACCAACTGCGCCAGGACATGGAGAGTCCTTGGACGGAGTGGGGACGGGGTGGACTGACTGCTCGCGGCCTCGGCTCGATGCTGCGCGATTTCGACATCAAGCCCGGCAACGTCCGCCTCACCGACGGTACCCAGCGCAAGGGCTACACGCGCAACAAGTTCCTCGATGCCTGGCGGCGCTACTGCCCGACCGTCCATCCAGTCGGGACCAGCCCCGACCGCAGCGAGGACTGAGCCCCCGCCCCTCGCCTGACTGCCGTCCTTGCCGTCCCTGCCGTAATTCCGCAGGTCAAACGGCATACAGGCAAGAAGGCAATCGGGGGCAAGACGGCAACGCGATCACGACCGTCCTGCTGCCCGCCGGGACGCCGACCACATCCGTCTTGTGCCGTCTTACGCGTCCATGCCGTATCACCGCAGGTCAGGGCACATGCTGGCGGGACGTCAGGCGGATTCGCCCCGTCCACGGCCACCGAGCCGCACCCCGCCGGAATCCTGCGGGCTGCCAGGACGCGACGGAAAGCCGGGACGGACCGTCGACCCTCGTGCCGTACCGGCCCTGACCTGCGACTGCAACGGCCAAGACGGCAAAGACGGACCACGCCACCACCGCAGGAGTACCCCGCTTGACCCACCTCTCCACGCCCACCCACCGGGACCACGGCCCAGGCGAAGGACGACCGATCATGACCAAGCAGGCTGCCGAGCGATACGCGCTCGTCGCAGCGGGTGCCGTCATCGTCGCCCTGACCGCTGGCGGGTTCTGGCTGTCGTATGCGCACCTCGCCGAGGTCGCCGGACAGCATGGGCTCTATAGCTCTCCCGCCCGCCGATGGGCCTGGCCCGCGACCCTGGACGCCTTCATCGTCGCAGGCGAACTGCTCATGCTCCGCGCGGGCCTGCGACGCGTCACCGACGGGTGGGCCATCGCCCTTACCGCCACCGGATCGGTCGGCTCCATCGCTCTCAACGTGGCCGGGGTCAGCGGCATGGGCAGCGCCGGTACCGTGCCCTTGCTCGACTACGTGGTCGCCGCGGTTCCCCCGACCGCCGCACTGCTGGCCTTCGGTGTCCTGATGCGACAGATCCACCAGCTCGTCGACCCACCGGGGGACCACCCGGACCCCGCGTTCGTTCAGGCGCCGGACCCCCCGGTCAGTGCGCCCGTCGAGCCGACTGAGCCTTCGGCAGTCGTACCCGTCCAGTCGACGGAACCATCTTCCAAGGTTGCGAAGAGCAAGCCGCGCGGTGGCCGTCCGGCCAAGGCCACGGTCGAGGAACTCGCAGAGATCGGCCGGATCGCCATCGCTGAACACGGCACGCTCAGCCGGTCCCTTCTCCGGAAGGCCGTTAAGGACAGGGATTTGACCATCGGCAGTGAGCGGCAGACCGAGGTGATGGAGATCCTCCGGCGCGAAATCGAAGCCGCCGCCGAAACCGGTCCGGACAGCGGCTGATCGGAATCCCTACGGGGTGACCGGAACCCCTTCCGGTCACCCCGGCCAGTCGGCCGCCACCTCACTCGTCGCCTGCTAATCCACACCTGTGGACCGTGGGCTGCCCACCAGCCCTCTGCCAGCCCTTCCTTCGCGACCCGCCTGCCCTCCCCGCCCCTTCCGGAGAACCGCCCGTGACGCACGACCAACACCGCCCCGACCACCATCCCGACGAGCCGCTGCCTCAGGCGAAGTCCCCTACGTTGCTGGGACGTTTGCGGCGTGCGTTCGGACGGGCGGCCCCTGGCGGAGCCAGTAGTACCCCGAGTCCGACTCAAGGCCGGTCTTCGGGAGTCTCCGCCCCAGGGGTGGCGGAGACGGCCCAGCGCCAGGGGGCGCCGGACCAGGTGGCCGGGACCGAGGGCGGACCCGACTCGGACGAGCTTCACGCCGTCCAGCAGCAGATCCTGCACCCCGCACCCGCCGCCGAGCCGACGGCCGGCGAGCGAGCGGTGCAGAGCGTCCAGCCGGCGATCCGCCGTTTCACCGGCACCAAGCGGACCGTACGCGTCGGCCCGCTACGTTTCACCGGCGACGAGCACGCCGACCTCCACGAGGCTGCCGCCGAGCACGGCTACAAGGGGGAATCCGGCTTCGCCGCCGACATCGTCCTCGCCTTCGTATCCGGTCGGTTCACCGCGAACCTGCCGCTGTCCGAGGACCGTCGCCGCACCCACATGTTCCGCGCCCAGGTGCTGCGCGAGCTCAACCGCATCGGCGTCAACGTCAACCAGATCGCCCGCGCCCTCAACAGCGACCTCACCCCGCCCGGCATCCGCCACCGGCTCGACGAGCTCCTCCGCCTGTTGGAGCTGATCGCCGAGGCCCTACGCGAACCCGTTGACCCCAGGAAGGACCAGGCCGCGTGATCGCCGCCATCAAACCAGCCGGGTCCAACACCCGTGGCCTGCTGGCCTACCTCTACGGCCCCGGCCAGCATGACGAGCACAACGACCCGCACATCGTCGCCGGCTTCGCCATGCTCGGCATGCCCGACCCCGGCCGCGACCAGGACGCCACCCTCACCCAGCTCGCCCACCACCTCGACGAGCCCGTTCACCTTCGGAACAGCGAGTTCGGGAGGATGGTGGCCGACCACGTCTGGCACTGCCCCGTCCGCACCGCCCCCACCGACCGGAACCTCTCCGACGCCGAATGGGCCGACATCGCCCAGCGCATCGTCGAAGCCGCTGGCATCGCCCCGCCCGGTGACGACCTGGCCTGCCGCTGGATCGCCGTACGTCACGCCGACGACCACATCCACATCCTCGCCACCACCGTCCGCGAAGACGGCCGCCGCCCCAAGCTCCACGACAGCGGCATCCGCGTCGGCGACGCCTGCCGCCAGATCGAGAAGGACTACGGGCTGCGCCAGCTGAAGAAAGGCGACCGCACCGCCGAACGCCGCCCCTCCCAGGCCGAGATGCACAAGGCCGAACGCCTCGGCTGGGAGCAGACCAGCCGCGCATGGCTCCAGGACCGCATCCGCGCCGCCATCCCACACGCCAGCAGCGCCGAGGAACTCCTCGCCTACCTCGAAGCCGACGGCATCGCGGTCAAGCCCCGCCGCGGACCGTCGGGAGACCTCCTCGGCTACGCCGTCGGCCGCCCCGGCGACCTCAACAAGGACGGCGAACAGATCTTCCACTCCGGCGGAAGGATCGCCCCCGACCTCGCCCTCCCCAAGCTCGAAGCCCGCCTCGAAACCACCGCGCCAGAGGAGCACCCCACCGCCCGCCGAAACCGCCCGACCACCCCCTGGCACCAAGCCACCGACGCCCTCGACACCCTCCACACCGGCATGGCCGACGACACCCACGCCCAGGCCCAAATCACCGCGCTCGGCGAACTCATCGAAGCTACCGCTCAGAAAGCCCCCACCCACCTCCAAGCCGAACTACTAACAGCCTCAAAGGCGTTCGCCCGCGCCCAGCGCTCCCAGATCCGCGCCGAGAACCAGGCCGCCGACACCCTGCGTAAAGCCGCTCGAGACATCGCCCACACCGCCACCGGCCCCGACGGCAGCGCCCTTGCCGCCCTGCTCACCGCCCTCGTCTGGGCCACGATCGTCGCCGGGCGCTGGCACGAGGCGAAGGGTCACGCCCACCAGGTCGAAGCCGCCCGTCAGACCCTCCACCACCTGAAGACTGCCGCCGATGACGCCCTCACGCCCGTCGTCGACAGCCTCGCCACCCGTCAGCCGACTGACCAGGCGCGCCGGACCCTCGCCCACGACGTCCGCGCCGCCATCCCCGACCACGCCGACCGCATCCTGACCGACCCCGCCTGGCCGGCCCTCTCCACCGTCCTGGCCGATGCCGAGGCCGGCGGTCACAAACCCCACCAACTCCTCAAGGAGGCCGCCGCCCAGCGCGAACTCACCACCGCTCGCCAACCCGCCCGCGTGCTGCTCACCCGCATCCAGCACACCAGTCGCAACCCTGCTCTCAACCCCCGAGCCGAAGCCGCCCGCCTCCGCTCCACCATGGGAACGCAGCCGTTCAGTTGGCGGAGGCAACCCCCGCTCAGCCCGTCGCACGTCACTCCGGCTGAACTGCGCCAGCAAGGCCGCCGCTGACCACACCTCAGCCGGGTGACCAGCACCGAGTATCGGACGGCCCATCCGCTGGCCATCCCGGCGTCACTCGCCCATGGACGGCGGGAGGGGTGCGAGAAAAACGCGGCACGCCGAAGCACTTGCGCAAGAATCACTACATCAACTAAAGTCTGCGTCGTAATCGAATGCTCCAATGCGAAGTTCGACCTGAGGAGTCGCCCGCATGAGTGAGTCCCTTTCGCCCTGGGCGACTGAAGTATTCGGTAAGCAGGCGTCGGCAGTTCGCATGTTCCTGGGCCAGGCGCTGCGGAACATGCAGGCCAACGCCCAAGCAGCGCAGGAACAGACCGACTCGCGCACCAACCACACGTACGGAACCGCCCGGTGGCAGAACCAGTTCGAGCGCGTCCAGGACGAGCTGAAAGACCTGCCTGGGGCCACTCCCGTGCGGCCGTTCGGGTTCCCGTTCGAGCTCATGCTCGTCGGCCGCGGCCTGATCTATCCCTTCCTCTACTCGAAGACCAAGGCGGACGTGCGCACGGCACGCATCCCCAGCGAGTCCCAGCTGGTGAAGGAGCTTTTCACCTTCGCCCCTGAACCGAAGCACGTACAGGACGCGTTCGACCTTGGCTTCGAAGGGACCGTCCTTACCGCGGAGCCGCGCGGCGGCCTGGCAGCCATTCCTCAAGGAACCCGACTGATCCTGGTGCCGTTTGCCTGCAACGCTTCCGAACTGTTGGAGGCACACTGGGGTATCGCTGCACTCGGAGAGAACCGGCACCTGGAATGGGCAACCGTTCCCGAACCCCTCGCCTTGCCTCAGACCGTTACCTCTCACGGGACACGGCTGGCCAGTGTCCCCGACCAGGCTGCAACGTCCGCGCGGAAGCACACCAGCTTCACCGAAGGAAGCGAGCCCACCCTTACGCTGTCCTCGCGTGCAGCCTCCGAGCGACTGCGGGACATCCCGCCGCAGACCGAAGCACAACCCGTCGAGGACCAGACCAGCGAAGAAGATGCGACCCACTAAGCAAGACACTATTCCGGGCTTGGAAGAGCGGGGAACGACGCCCCGTGCCATCTCCGACGGCTTCGATCCCGCTCGGCTGACGCAAGCGCGTCGGCTTGCGGAGATGACGAAGAAGGACGTGGCAACAAGCCTCGGGGTGACTCCGGCCGCCGTGGGCCAGTACGAGACGGGGGTATCACGGCCGCGTCCTGACCTGATCCCCCGGCTCGCGGAGACCCTCGGAGTGCCCGCGACGTTCTTCCTGCTCGGACGTCCGGCCAACCGGCTCGACGCCTCGATGGCCCACTTCCGGAGCCTGCGCAGTACCCCGAAGTCCCAGCGGGAGCGAGCACTGGCCTTCGCCGAACAGGTCTGGGAACTCACGTACGCCCTTGAGCAGCGGATCCAGTTGCCGCTCGTGGACCTGCCTGGCTTCGCCGGCGGAGAAGTCCACCCTGGGTCGGAGCTGCCCACCGACCCAGCCGCCGCCGCGCGTGAGCTTCGGCGACGTTGGGGGTTGGGAGACGGACCCGTGACCCATCTGGTGAGGCGCATGGAAGCCCACGGCATTGTTGTGGTGACACCTCCCGCGAGCGACCCCTCAGCCTCCACCGTGGACGCGTTCTCGACCCGCGCAGCCCGCCCGCTAGTCATCCTCACCGCCAACCGCGCCGACGACGTCTATCGGCATCGGTTTACGGCAGCTCACGAATTGGGACACCTTGTACTTCATGGCGATGCCACGGGCGACAGTCGGCAAGAGAAGGAAGCTGATGCCTTCGCTGCGGAGTTCCTGACCCCCCAAGCCAGCATTTTGCCGTTGCTGCCCAAGCGGATGGATTTTGCACGGCTCGCCGAGCTCAGGCAGGTCTGGGGCGTCTCCATCCACTCTCTCGTCTACCGATGCCGTGAACTGGGGCTGACCTCCGACGCCACCATCAGTCGGACGCACCAGCGCCTCCGCGCATTGGAAGGCCAGCCCGGATTCGCAGCCGAGTCCGTGTCCAACTTTTCCGGTGAGCAGCCCTCGCTCCTGCGGCAAGCCTTCGAGCTGGCTTCCCGGGAAGCGGACTTGTCGGTGGTCCAGCTCGCGCACGAACTGGCCTGGACCGCCAAGCGTGTGCGTGAACTCCTCGGAGTCCAGGAGCAGCGCCCCGTGCTACGCCTGGTTCAGTAGCTGCGCCGTGCGACGAGGTTGAATCTCCGCCCTCGCTAGCAGGAGCCGATGGGAGCCCTGTCGCACATGCCTGGCTTTACCTTGCGGCATAGCGCGCCTGGCAGATCTGTGACTCACTATCGGTGTTAGTCCCGCTGTGGAACGCACTGCAGTGGGGAGGCCGGGGCACCGCTGCGGTAACCGGGCTTCTTGCTTGCGGCGCTTGGTCTCGGCAGGGTTGTCAGAAGAGCGTCCCATCCAGGTACTGCTGCACCGGCTCGAACAGCCCGTACGGCACGTACTCCGGGATCTCGCCATGGGCGACCCAAGCCAGTTCGGCCAGCTCCTCAGTGTCCGCAACGTACGCGGTACCGCCCAACACCTCGCAGGCCGTGTACGACATCAGCCGGCCCGTCTTCGGGTGGACCCGCTCGCCGAGCAGCTTCACGGCCGCCACGGTCAGCCCAGTCTCCTCCTGGGTCTCCCGCACAGCCGCGTCCTCGCGAGCTTCACCGGGTTCGACCTCTCCAGCCGGGAACTGCCAGGAGAGCTGCCCCTCGCTAACCCGGCGGCGCACCATCAGCACACGTCCCTCGTGCACGACGATGGCAGCGGCGATGCCCGGCCGCTCGTCGGTGTTTTGCTGCGTCACGTCTGCTCCTCCAGGTGCGGCCAGGATGGGGGTGAAGAGGTCACGTCCGCCGGAAAGTTTCTCGCTGGGCAGCCAGGTGGTTCGCCAGTGCCCCGGGACCGATCTCGCTCAAAGCCCAGAGGCTGCTGGACCGCCGGGCCCATCGCCAGAGCGCGTCGCTGGTATCCGCAGGGACGCAGAAGGGCACTACGGGGATGCCGTGGGCATCGAAGGGATCGGGGTCGAGGTAGCGCAGACCGCCGGTGCCGCACAGATAGTGGGTGCTGCCGGTGGCCACGGCGAGGTCGGCAAGGCGCTCGGATCGGCTTTGACGGGCCGGGATCCCACTGCTGTCCAGCACTTCCCCTGCCCAGCCAAGGACGCTGAGCATGGCGACCGACGATGTTCGCGCGATGCCGGCCACACGGTCTGTGGTGTCGAGCGCATCCATGACCACGTCCAGCACTTCAGACACGACACCCCAGTGGGAGCTGCGGCCGTAGTACTGGCGCACAAGCAGCTCGACCGTCCGGCGCGAGCGGCCGGGATCAACGAGCCGAGCCTGACTAATCAGTGTCGGACGTCCATGGGGAAGATGCGTCGGCAGCGTGAGCCACTGCTGCCGACCAGGATCACCCAAGGCGGCGAGACGTGCTCGGTGCTGATAGTCGCGCCGGGCGAACTGCACGTCGTCGAGGACGATCCAGCGGTCGGCGGCGAAGAGCTTCGCCAGAGTGGACAGCCGTAGGAACAGGTTCGGTTGATGGATCGCGCACACCCCGCCTCGCGGGCCGACGCGCGGTGGCTCAGGTACTGATGAGGCGGCTGTCGAAGCCAGCGCCAAGGAGTCGCTCGTAAGCGTCATAGACATCCCCCGGTACGTCCTGCTCGACGGCGAAGCCGAGCTTCGGGTACTCGATCACCCGTTGCAGGTCTCCGACGAGCATGTCGACGACGAGCTTCTCGTCGCCGATGGACTTGATGTAGTCGTCCAGTTCCAGCGGCTCGGAGGCACAGACGACCTCGGCCTCGGGCCACAGCTTGCGGCAGGTCGCATAGGAGCGGCGCTCCATGTACGGCTTGGAGATGAGGAGCAGCGACTCGATCCCCACACCGGCCTCGGCCAGCAGCTCGCGGGAGAAGGTGATGTTCTGCCCGGTGTTGGCCGCCTTCGACTCGACCAGGATCGCCTCATCCGGGACGCCCAGGCCCAGAGCGTGCTCGCGGTAGTGGACGGCCTCGCCGCGCGGGAAGCGGGCACGGGTGGTGGGACTGTTACCGCCGCTGAAGACCAGGATGGGAAACAGGCCGGCGCGGTACAGATCGGCGGACGTAGTGGCCACACCGAGGTCGTGACTGCCGAGACCGATCGCCGCCGAGCAGGGCCGCTGCTCGTGGCCCATCTGGTGGTAGTTCCAGATCAGTGTCGCGTCGTGGAACTGTTCGTCGGTGATCTGGCGCTGCTCGTGCTCCGGCACTGGCACTCCCTGGCTCATCCCTGCTGACCCTTTCGGATGCCCTCGATGCTGCGGAGCTGGTGGCTCAGCCCATACTGGCGGGCCACCTGTGCCGCTTGGTCGAGGACGGACAGCCCATCATTCCGGGTCGCCGCGTCCGACAGAAGGATGTGCCCGTGGGCGGTGTCCAACCGCACCCGCTGCATCGGGGAGTCAACCGTCCCGGTGCTGCGTGCGATGTCGATGCAGTGCAGGGCCTGCTTCAGGTCGCCGGCCCCGCGGTGGGCCAAGGCCAACTTCTGGTGGGCGACCGACCAGTCCTCCGGCTCGCCCAGATCCTCGAAGGCGCGGGTGGCGGCCGTCATCACGTTGGTGGCGTACTCGTTGTTGCCCTCCTTACTCAGGGCCGTACCCACCCAAAGTCCAGCTCGGGCGCGGTCGCGGGGACTCAAGCGCTCGTCTGACGAGAGGAGTTCGTACTGACGGGCAGAGGCATCGAGCTGACCAGACATTTCCTGCACGACGGCAAGGGACAGCTCGATCTGCGCAACGCGACGCGGGATGTCCAGCTCGGTGAACATGCCACGGGCGGTCAGGTAAGAGTGCCGGGCCGAGAGCGGTCCCAGGATGGCACCTTGATCGCGCTGGAGGTCGCCGAGGAGAACGAGGGAACGTCCGTAGAGGTAGAGGCCCTTGTCGTCGAGGTCGTGCGGGTCATAGCGGCTTAACCAGCGGTTCAACAGAGACGAGGCGAAGGGGAAGTTCTGACGGCTGACACAGACGACTGCGCGCTCGATGTCCTCAGTCCACGTTTCATGGTCTGCCGGCCGCGCGCTCTTCCGCCCGGGAGACACCAGCGTCTCAAAGCGGGCCTGGGCAGCAGAGTCCGCACGGGCGAGCGCGGTATCGAGGATGGCCTGGGTGTCCGGCCGGGGCTGGGTTCCAGTGCCGAGGCTCTCCCACTTGGCGACCGTGCGCAGCGCCACACCCAGGTGCTCGGCGAAGGCGCGCGTGCTCATGCGCAGCGCGGCGCGCAGGGCGCTCGCTTCACAGCCGGTCCATTGCTGCACGCTGACCACGAGTGACCTCCCTCCGTCACGTATAGAAGCACTCTCGGTGACGACGTGGGGCGGAAAGTGCAACGGAAGTGCAACAGCGGGTCATTTCGAGGCCGCTCCCGGAGGCCGACGCTGTGGGCATGGACGACGAACTCATCACGGAACGCCGCCCCGTCGCCTTCCCTCAGGTCTTCGGCTACCTGCGCCACATCACCGGCGGCATGGCCCGCCATACGGCGCTCGTCGACTGCCTCACCGAGTACTGCCGACAGCATGAACTGACCCTGGGCGGCATATTCACGGACCGCGACGCGGCGGTTGCCAGCCACTCCGCCGCCTTCGTCGGCCTCTTGGACGCGCTCGAACTGCCCGACAGCTATGGCGCCGTGGTTCCTGCCCTCAGCCACCTGGGGCCGAGGCGCGTTGCGGCCGAGCGGATGCGACAGATAACAGCAACGGGTGCCCGTCTGATCGTGGTCCGCACCATCAGACCGACACGGCTCAACGCCAGCTCCGACCGCCAGCACAAGGGGATGCGTGATGTCCGTTCGTGAGGCGCTGCGAAGCGCACCCGTGGTCAACGACGCACCCGGCCTGCGTCTGCTCCGGGTCGGCGAGGGCTGGGACCTCGTGCGAACCACCGCGGAGATCGGTCTCCTGGCCCTGGCCCACCTGCGCGTCACCGGTGCGGCCATCGGTCCGGTGCTGTACGACGGGCCCAACGAGCGCCTCTACTACGCCATCGGTACCGGCACCGCCGAAAGCTGGAACGACCTGCCGGTACGGCACCTTTCCAGCAACTCGTGGCTCGTCGCGCCCGGTCTGGAGCTGATCGACGACTGGTTCGGCGGCTGGTTCGAGCTGCCCGACGACGACACCCTCACCGACGCCGGCGCCCTGCACGCCGCCCTTCAGTACCCGTACGTCAGTGCCGCTCTGGAAGGGGCGAGCCGATGAATACCCGAGCGGTCGTCTGTCACAAGGAATGGATGCTCCAACCCGACCGAGAGCCGGACGCCGAGCCCACCACTTACGCAATGCAGTGCGCCGTCTGCGGCAAGAGCTCACCGGCCAGCGCCGACTTCGCCAAGCCACAGGACTGGGTGTTCGAGCACGGCGGCCGCAACCCCGCGCACCACACGTACCGGGAGATCATCACCCGACCGTGGCGGGCCTGGTGGAAACCGTGATGGGCCGCGCAGTGTGCCGACTGGCGCGCTACACGGGCCCACTGCTGATCATGCTGATCTCCGCCTCATGCGGATTCGTGATCGGCTTCGCGGTCGCCGCCGCCCCGAACGGCCCCTGAGCCCCCGTCCCTGCCGGACGTAGCAGATCGAGAGGTTCCCCCACCCCGAGAAGCCCCGGCAGGGGCGGGCCGCAAGCACCCGTCCCGGCGGATCGACCGCCCGTGCCCTTGGACAGGACGAACACCGTCCGGGCGGGTCCGCATAGCCACATAGTGGCTGAACCCCAGGAGGAGCAATGCAGAACAGCACGGCCACCACCGCCACCACCGGGCCGGCCCAGGCCGGACTCGTCCGGGCACGTCGCCGGATCCAGGCCGCCCGCGTGCGCGGCATCACCCCGTCCGACGGCGGCAGCACCGGCCGCTCCGACGGCAACGACTGATCCGGGAGGAGACGCGTTGTCGCCGCTGAACCTGGCGGCCCACCTGGGCCAGGACGAATTCCTGGCCCAGGTGCTCCACCGCCACCACCGCCACGTCCCCGCCGCCCTCTCGAACCCAAGCGACCTGATCACGTGGGACGACGTCAACACCATCCTGGCCACCCACCGCCTGGAGCCGCCCCGCTTCCGCCTCTCCGCGGACGGGGAGATGCTGGCCGCCCACCGCTACACCGCACCCGTCATCACCCGCCGTCACACCGTCTGGCAACGCCTGCATCCGGCCGAGCTGCACGCCCGTCTCACTGACGGTGCCTCCTTGGTCATCGACGCTGTCGACAAACTCCACCCACCCGTCACCCGCGCGGCGATGGAACTGGAACAGTGGCTGCGCACGGGAGTGCAGACCAATCTCTACGCCTCCTGGACCGCGCGCGAGGGCTTCGGCGTGCACTGGGACGACCACGACGTCGTCGTCATCCAGATCGACGGCGCCAAACGCTGGAAGCTGTACGGCCCCACCCGCACCGCCCCCATGTACAAGGACACGGACGAACCCGAGCCACCGCCGAAGGAGCCGGTCAGCGAACTCGTCCTTCGCCCCGGCGACGTGCTGTATCTCCCGCGCGGATGGTGGCACTCGGTGGCCGCCAGCGAAGGCGAGCACTCCCTGCACCTCACCTTCGGCATCCAGACCACCACAGGCGCGCAACTGCTCTCCTGGCTCGCCGACGACCTGCGCTGCCACGACGTCCTGCGCGAGGACCTGCCCGTGCACGCGACCACCGCGCAGCAAGCCGTCTACCTGGAACGGCTGCGCAAGCAAGTCGTCGCCGCTCTGGAAGCCCCGGACCTCATCGGCCGATACAGCGCCACGCACGATGGATCCGACCTCACCCGCCTGCGACCGAGCCTGCCCCACATCACCGGCGTCGCGGCGAACCCGGACGTCCGCGTCAGGTTGACCACGGCTAGGGCCCACGTCGAACCCGCGGCCGGCGGAGACAGAGTGGTGTTCCGGGCCTGCGACAACGAGTGGGAAATGGCCGCGGAGGCCCTTCCGCTGCTCCAGCTGCTGGTGTCCGCCGTACCCGGCACCGTGTCTCTTGGTGACCTGGCTGCGACAGCGCGGATCTCCGTCGCGGACGCGGCGACCGTCGTCTCCGAGCTGATGCGCGGCCAAGCGATCACGTTGGAAGGAAGCGAGCGATGAGGCCGGCACCCATGGGGCTCGGTACCTACCGCATCCGCCCCTCCGCAGTGAACGACGCCGCCGTCCGCGCGGCCGCAGATCCCACCTGTGCATGGATCGACACCGCCCCCAACTACCTCAACGGACAGGCACAGCTGCTGCTCGCTCCCGTTCTCGCTCGGTATCCCGTTCCTGTCTCCACCAAGGTCGGCTTCCTCACTCACCAGGCCGCCGAGGACGCCGTCCTCGATGGGGCTCTCACCGCCGACGACGCGGAACGAGGACACTGTCTGAACGCCCCGTACGTCCATTGGCAGTGCGCCCGCAACCGCACAGAGCTCGGCCTCGACCGCCTGGACCTGGTCTTCGTCCACAACCCCGAGCACACCGACGGCAGCCCTTACGAAGCCCTACGCGACGCTTTCACCGCTCTCGAAGCAGAAGCAGCAGCGGGCAACTTGAGCGCGTACGGTGTCGCCACCTGGGATGGCTTCGACACTGGCGCCCTCAGCGTCCCCGCCCTGCACCAACTGGCTGCCGAAGCCGCTGACACGGACCAGCACCACCTGCGTGCCGTCCAGTTGCCCGTATCTCTCGTCACCGCAACGGCGTTCGCCCAAGCGCTGGACGGAAGAGGGGCTATCGCACAAGCAGCCGGCCTCGGATGGCAGGTGTACGCCTCGGCACCCCTGTTCGGTGGCGAACTGCCGCACCTGGCCACGCGCGAACTCACCGCGCTATTGAGCCCGGACCTCACAGTCCCGCAGGCGTGCCTGCTGGCAGCGGCCTCATGCCCTGGCGTGACGCGGGTTCTGCTCTCCACCTCCACTCCGGCACACTGGGCCGAAGCCCAAGCCGTCCTCCAGGAGCCCGCCGTGCCCGTTGCGACACTGCGAAAGGTGCTGGATGTACTCGCCCCCGACTGATCCCGCCAACCGACACCGAATGCGCCGCGCACTCAAGCAGTACGCGAAGGCGTTGGGCACGGCCGTGACCGGCCCGGAAGTCTGGGGCTGGCACGGCCGCACCCTCAGCAGCAGCGTCCAGCACCCGGACCGGGGTAGCTGCTGGCTGAGGCTCCTGTCCGCACCTGCGGACAAGGCCAATGGGAAGCTCTGGGAAGGCAACCGCGAGGCCGCCGCCCTGTTTGACGGCCACGTCCACAAACCACTGCTGTACGACACCGCAGAAGCGAAGAGTGGCAGCTACGCCTTCCTCGCAGAGCTGCACCAGTACACCGCCGAGTCCGTCACCTCCGCCAGCCCCGTCATACACACGGATCCGGAGCCGCCGAGGGCATGGTGGGACTCGCTCCGCAGGGATCTCGAGTACGTGAGCGGCGTCTCCACAGACCGTGTGGCCGTACGCCAGGAGTGGGTCGACCGCAGCGTCCCGCGTTTCCTCGGCATGCCCGCACCCCGGATCACGGACTGGACGACAGCCCACGGAGACCTACACACCGCCAACCTCACCAACGGCACCCCCTACCTCCTGGACTGGGAGGGCTTCGGGAAGGCGCCGGCCGGATACGACGCGGCCATGCTGTTGGCCTACTCGTTGCTGGCCCCCGGATTGGCCCAGCGTGTACGGGAGACCTTCCCCGTGCTGAAGACGGAGGCCGGACGGGTCGCACAGATCATCGTGGTCACCGAGCTGCTGCAGTCGGCTTCGCGCGGGGACCACCCAGAACTCGTACCTGCTCTGCGGGACCTGGCCGCAGAGCTGGCTTGATCGAGTCACCCTTCCAGGTTGGTCATCGGCGGGTCAGCAGCAGCCGTCCGCGGCGGCCGGTTCCTTCGCGCCGGCCTCGGCCGGGCTGGCGCAGCAGGTGCTGGTCCGTTGCTTGGTCAGGGTGTCGGCGTCACCCTTGACGACGTGCTCTCGTCGCAGCCGATTCCGGCTGCCCGCGACGTACGGTGGAGGTACCGAGGACATCGTGTACTCCGGCCGCCACGCCGGGGCGTCCTTGGCGAGAGACGAATCCCGGGCCGCCCCAGCGGTCGGCGCGGAGACGGGTCGGCATCATGTCCGCCGCGGTCGAAGCAACTCCACGCAAGCTCGTCATGCCTGCGCCCGTACCCCGTACCCGTACCGGCCAGCGCCGCTGCCGAGGGGAGGCGTGATGGTCCTTTCCCGGCTGGACATCCACCGGCGGAACCGAGGAGAGGGGGCACTCGTCACACTCGCCGGTGAGATCGGATCGGCCACGGCGCCGCTGCTGCGGGCCGCACTGGAGCAGTGTCTGCGCGACGGCGTCACCGTCATCGACATCGACCTGACCACGGTCGGCTCCTGCGATGCCAGGGGCCTGGACGTCCTTCTGTCGGCGTCACGGCGCGCCGGCCGAGTGCACGCCTCCCTGCAGCTGCACCACCCGTGCACACAGATCACCCGGCTCCTCGCCGTCACCGGATCCACCTCCCTGCTCCTCGCGGGCCCCACGGATCCCGTGCCACCCGCCCTGCCTCGCGGCCTGCTGCAAACGGCCTCCCCGGGTCCGTCGGCCGACGAGAAGCGGACGCTTGAGCACCCCGCTCGCGGGGTGCTCAAGGACGGGATCCGCCTGCGTCGGCTGACCCGTTGGCAGATCGAGGGGATGAGGGAGGGCATCGCGGACCTGGCCATGGCATCCGTCGCGGACACACCCGGTGAGTCGTTCCACACCCGGGGAGATTTCCTGCGCCGCCTGGCCATCAGTGCCCGGCGCCCCGGCTTCGCTCTGCTGGTCGCCGAGACGACGGTGCTGGTCGGCTGCGCCTACGGCTTTCCGGTGGGCCCAGACGGTCCCAGGAGGCGAGGGTTCGACCGAATGCTGCAGGAGAGCATCCAGCGGCTCACCGCCTGCGCACGGTTCCTGCTCCTCACCCAGGTCGTGGCCAATCCGCACGCTCAGCGCCGCGACATCGGCCGCCGTCTGCAGCAGCGTCTGCTCACCGACCGGCGCACCGCCCTGGGAGTCGCGCTGCTCCATCCGGCTGACCAGGCCGGACAAGCCGCCTTCGAGTCCTGGGACTGGCAGAACATGGGGGAGATCGTCGGGCTGCCCGGTCCGGTCACCCCCTGTGTGCTGATCCTGCCTCTGGAAGAGCCGTCCCCAGCAGGCCGGTGATCGAGTGTCTGCCGCGGACATCCGTTGTGTCAGGCGCCAAGCGGCTGCGCCGTCCCGGGCGGTACAGCCACCTGGCTCGGCACCTCGCGCCGCCCGCCATGGCCGGGAGTACGCTGACGTTACCGAGAGCTTTGCGGGCGCACGACCACGGCGACGCCGTTCCCGGCGAGTGACAGACGCGGGCAGTCGCAGCCGCCCGGGACGGGATCGCACGATGGACGCCATCACCAGGCCCGCCGAAGGTACGTCACCAGGTGACGCACAGACCTACCAGATGCCTCTGCCCCGGCTGCGTCTGACGCCGGACACCAGCCATGGACCACTGGATGGAGCGTGGTGGCCGCGCTGTGACGCGCTGGAACTGGAGTTGCCCGCGCTGGTCGGCTCCTTGGACCCGGCTGTCGGCACCGTCACTCGCGTCACCGTGGACCCCGCGTCCTGGCCCGATGCCCCGCAGACGGTGTGGGCGCCCGGCCACGTGATCGAGGTGGTCCGGACGGGTCTCGCCGGCGAGGCGCATGCCATCACTCTGGACTGCGGCACGGTGGGTCGCTGGGAGCTGCTGGTGATCCCGCCCGACGAGCCGGCCGGAGCGGCCACCCGGCTGCTGACTGCTGCCGCCGACCCCGAGAACCCGCTGTCGGCTCCGCTCATGCTGGCACTCGCCGAGGACGACCTTGACGGAGAAGCCGCGTGGGAGTCGGAAGGAGGGCACGGACTCAGGTGAGGGCCCGACGCCTGTCGGGCCCATGTGACCGGCCGGCTGGTCCGGTCGTCGACGTCCCCGGTGGAGCGATGGCACGAGCAATTTCCTGGTCGTCCCGCCCCGCCGCAATCTATGCGCGCGGATCATGGCTGGTGGGCGGATGAGGCACGGACGGGGTTCGGACCGTTCCGAGAGCTTCGGGGAAGCGTTGCTGGGTGCCGTTCTCGATGGCGCGCACGAGCTTCCTCCCCATCTCATCGGGCCGCTGGTCGCCGACGTGCTGGGGCGGTTGGGGGGCCGGCGTCCGCAGGTGCTGCTGCAGGACTACGGCCAGTTGCTGCTCGTACCCCTGCCCGGCGAGGGCCTTACGGACGGGGAGCCGCAGGTGATCGACGACTCCGCGGCGGGTCGCTGCTTTCTCGACGCGGTCCCCGTCGAACTGCCCGATAACGACGGCGTTCGGGTCCATCTTCCGCTGCTGGACGGCGGCGACCAGGTGGGGGTCATGGCAGTGACGCTGCACAGCGTCGACGACCACGACCGTCGCCTGCTTTTCAGGATCTCCGGCCTGGTGGCCGACCTGCTGGTGACCAAGCACGGCTACTCCGACCTGTTCTTCGGAGTCAGACGCCGTGAGCCGATGAGCGTCGCCGCGGAGATCCAGTGGTCCCTGCTGCCACCGCTGGCGATGATCATGCCTCGGGTCGCCGTGGCCGGGGTCCTGGAACCCGCCTACGACGTAGCCGGCGACAGCTTCGACTACGCGCTCAACGGGGACGTCCTCCACGTGGCCATGATCGACGCGATGGGACACGGACTGGATGCGGCCACGATGGCCACCGTGGCCATCGGCGCATACCGCCACGCCCGCCGCCTCGGCACCGGACTGTCGGGGATCTACGACTTCATGGACCGTGCCGTGGCAAAGCAGTTCGGTCCCGAGCACTTCGTCACCGCGCAGATGATGCAGCTGGACACGGCGACCGGACAGGTGCAGTGGGTCAATGCCGGGCACCCGCCGCCGATCCTCGTCCGCGACCACCGCGTCGCGCAGCGCATGATCGCCCCGACGACCCTCCCGGTCGGCCTGGGTGGTTCGGAGCCACGGATCAGCAGACTGGGGCTGGAACGCGGGGACCGGGTCCTCTGCTTCACCGACGGACTGGTCGAGGAGCACAAGACCGGCGGGGCGGAATTCGGCGAGGAGCAGCTGATCGACTGCGTGAACCAGCTGGAGAGAACCGGCCGCGGGGTCCGGGCGGTGACGCGCTGCCTGTCCCACACACTCAAGCGGGCGCGGGGCGGACACACCACGGATGACGCGACGCTGCTCATGGTGGAGTGGCGCGGCTGAGGCGTCCCCCGGAGTGTGGACACAGGGGTTCATGCGGCGAGTGTGAGTTTACGTCCTCGCCGGTGCTGCTGTTCGAACTCGGCAGGCGAGAG
>NZ_JBIWPG010000016.1:0-228643 GCF_044768135.1 Streptomyces sp. NPDC101165
AACTCCCACTGCCCGTCGGTGAGTTGCCTACGTGTCACACCCAGCGTCCTACCAGGTCCGGCCCCCGCACGGGACCAGAACCCGAGATTGATCACGACCGCACACAGGCCCTAGTCGCCGAGGTAGGCCCGTTGCGGCACGAACGCGGCGCGAGCTCGACGACGTGCCGGGCTGTGCAGGCGGGATCGACGGTCGGACTGCGCACGAAATCGGTGTGAGAGCGGGTGCGGAGGCCTCCGCGAATCCCCCTTCGCCTAAAGTCACTTCGTGCTCTTCGGAATGGTGTGTGCCCTGGCCGCGGCGCTCTGCTTCGGTACGGCGACGGTGTTGCAGGCGATCGCGGCGCGGGAGGCCGGTACGGGTGGGGGCGGCGAAGCCGCACTGCTGCTACGGGCGTTGCGGCAGTGGCGGTACCTGGCCGGGCTGGCCCTGGACGGACTGGGTTTCCTGTTCCAGATCGCGGCGCTGCGCTCGATTCCCATCTACGCGGTCAGCGCGGCACTGGCGTCGAGTCTGGCGGTGACCGCGGTGGTCGCGGCGCGCCTGCTGCGGGTGCGGCTGAGCGGCACGGAGTGGGGCGCGGTGGGCGTGGTGTGCGCCGGGCTCGCGATGCTGGGGGTGGCGTCCGGGCCGGAGGGGGAGCAGGAGGGTTCGGACGCCCTGAAGTGGGCCATGCTCGCGACGGCGGTCGGCATGCTGGTGCTCGCGCTGCTGGGCGGGCGGCTGACCGGGCGTATGCGGGCGCTGGTACTGGGTCTGGGGGCGGGTTTCGGATTCGGGGTCGTGGAGGTCTCGGTCCGCCTGATCGACTCGCTGCGGTTGGCCGATCTGCTCACCAACCCGGCGGCCTACGCCCTCCTGATCGGCGGCGCCGCCGCCTTCATCCTGCTGACCTCCGCCCTGCAGCGCGGCGCGGTGACGACGGCGACGGCCGGCCTGGTGATCGGCGAGACGATCGGCCCGGCGGCGATCGGCGTGATCTGGCTCGGCGACCGCACGCGGGAGGGCTTCGCCTGGCTGGCTGTGCTGGGGTTCGCGGTGGCGGTGGCGGGGGCGTTGGCGCTGGCTCGGTTCGGTGAGGCGCCAGTGGCGGAAGAAGCCTGAAGCCACCTCCTCGAACCTGCCACTCGCTGCATGCTCTTACACCGTCACTCCCCGTCCGCCGCAATCATGCCCACGCATTCGCCGAGCGCAGCGTGCAACGGCGGTACGAAGGCGGCGAGTTCGGCGTCCGACGCCTCCCCCGCCTCCAGTACGGCACCGACGAGAGCCACCAGGACGGCGGAGGCCTCCAGGGCGTGCGCGTCGGCCAGCGCCTCCAGAAAACCGCCGGGGCGCGCGACCACGAATGCCTCCTTGCCAGTGGCGGGGTCGACGCCGAGGCTGCGGAGGGGTGACGTCCTCATACGGCAGCCTCCCACGGGGCGTAGTAGCGCCGTTCTTGTTCGTCACGCTCGCGTTCCCAGACGGCGACGTAGGCCCGGACCAGCGGTAGACCGTCGGCGGCGATGACGTCCGTCGGGTACGGCCTCCTCCGACGCACGGAGGTGAGCCGGAACGCGGGAACGGACGGGCAGGCGATGAGGGGCGGCGGCATGTTGGCGCGGGGCGCTCCGCGGGAAGGCACGAAGAGGCTCAGGAATGCGGCCAGTAGGCTGCGCATAGGTCGACTCCTGTTCAGTCGGCTGAGGCCCCGGTGAGGAAGTAGCCGCTTCCCGTCGGGGCCGTTCTGCGTACGGATCCAACATAGCGTGGATAACCGTAGATAACCACGGATGCACAGAATGCCATGGTCACCCACGCTGAAGCTCATGGAGCTTGACCGCACGCGCCCGCTATGGCGCCAGATTGCAGCGGAGATCATCCGGCGCATCCAGGACGGCACGTATCCGCCAGGAAGTCGCGTGCCGTCCACTCTCGAAATCGCCCAGGAGTTCGGCGTAGTGAACGCGACGGCCGCGAAAGCCATGCGGCATGTACGGGAACAGGGCTGGACGCGGGGCGAAGTCGGACTGGGGACCTTTGTGGCCGACCCCCTGCCGCCCTCCCCTGCAACCCCCTAGCCCAGGGCGTTAGGGATTGAGGTCGCCATCGCGGTGTCGTCCAGGACGATGCGCATAGCATCGCTCACCGGGCAGCCGCCTGTGCCAGACGCCGGTCCAGCTCGCTGTCGAGGTCCCGTTCCTCAGAGGGAGTCGGCGCATAGCCGGTCCACTCCGTCAAGGCAGCGCGGGCCTGCTCGGCCCGCTCGGCCCGCTCAGCGGGGGTGAGCAGGGTTTCAGCGAGCCGGGCCAGGTAGGCACACAGCGACATACCCTCGGCTGCCGCTATGGCGGCGAGCCGGTCCCGTGCTTCCTCAGGGATACGGACATTGGCGTCAGGCACCTTCGGGCTCCTCTCCACCTTCCAAGGTACGGGTACGTACCCGTAGCCGGTTGCAGCACTGGTCGGCCGGACTCACCTCAGCCACCCTCAAGGCAACACCCTGCACAACGCCTCCAACGCCCCCGCCCACGCGCTGTCCGGCGGGGTGCCGTAGCCGACGACCAGGGCGTCCAGCGGCTCGGAGACGGCCTGTGGATGGCGGTGGAAGGCGAGGCCGTGCAGGGCCAGGCCCTGCCAGGTCGCTGCCTGGATCACCGACTGCTCGGTGCCGGGAGGCAGCCGTAGCACGGCGTGCAGGCCGGCCGCGATTCCGGTGACGCGCACCTCGGGTGCGCGGTCGGCGACGGCGGCGGCGAGGGCGTCGCGGCGGCGCCGGTAACGCAGGCGGGAGGAGCGGACGTGGCGGTCGTACGCGCCGGACACCATGAACTCGGCCAGCGTCAGCTGGTCCAGCGCTCCGCAGGTGTCGATGCGGCCCTTGGCCGCGGCCGCCTCCTCCACCAGGGACGGCGGCAGCGCCATCCAGCCGAGGCGCAGGCCGGGGGCGAGGGACTTGCTGGCGGTGCCGAGGTAGACAACCCGGTCGGGGTCGAGGCCCTGGAGGGCACCGACGGGCTGGCGGTCGTAGCGGAACTCGCCGTCGTAGTCGTCCTCCAGGACCAGGCCGCCGGTCCGCCGCGCCCACTCCACTACGGCGGTCCGCCGGTCGGGGTGCAGGGGCATGCCCATCGGGAACTGGTGGGCGGGGGTGACGAGTACCGCACCCTCGTCGCTCAACGCGCCCGTGTCGGTGCCCAGTTCGTCGTAGGGCAGCGCGGGTGTCGCGAGGCCCGCGCTCCTCAGCAGCCCCCAGTGGACGTCGAGCCCGTACGACTCCACCGCGACGGTCCGCACCCCGCGCCCCCGCAGCAGCGCCCCGAGGATGCGCAGGCCGTGCGAGAAGCCCGCGGTGATCATGATCGTGTCGGGGTCGGTACGGACGCCGCGGGCGCGGGCGAGGTAGCCGGCGAGGGCGGTGCGCAGTTCGGGTCGGCCGCGCGGGTCGCCGTAGCCGAGGGCGTCGAAGGGGGCGGTGGCCAGTGCGCGGCGGGCGGCCTTGAGCCACTCGGTGCGCGGGAAGGCGGCGAGGTCGGGACTGCCGGGGACGAGGCTGTAGACGGGGCGGCCGGGTTCGCGGCGCCGGGGTGCGGTGTCGGCCGGCGGGACGACGACCCGCTCCGCCACCTGCGTGCCCGAGCCCTGGCGGGCGGTGAGCCAGCCCTCGGCGACCAGGTCGGCGTAGGCCTCGGCGACGGTGTTGCGGGCGATGCCCAGGTCGGCGGCGAGACTGCGGGAGGACGGCAGCCGGGTGCCGGAGGCGAGGCGGCCGGTGCGGACGGCGCCCCGCAGCGCGTCGGTCAGACCGCGGCGCAGCCCGCTGGAACCGGCCGGTTCCAGGTGCAGGTCGACCCCCAGAGTGGCCCATGAATTCGCCATGGAAATGGACCATACCCCTGGGCATCCTCGCTCCTAGGGTCGAAGCCATGAGCACTGCAGAACAAACCGTCGAGTACGCCACCGAACAGGCCCCACGGCTCAGCTGGGCCAAGCACGCACCCGAGGTCTACAAGGCGATGATCCGCCTGGACGCGGCCGCGAAGCAGGGCCTCGACCCGGCGCTGTACGAGCTGGTGAAGATCCGCGCCTCGCAGCTCAACCACTGCGCGTTCTGCCTCGACATGCACACCAAGGACGCGCTCGCCGCCGGCGAGAGCGTGGAGCGGATCGTGCAGCTCAGCGCGTGGGAGGAGTCGCGGCACTTCTACACCGGGAAGGAGCTGGCGGCGCTGGAGCTGACCGAGGCGGTCACCGTGCTGACCGACGGCTTCGTGCCGGACGAGGTGTACGACCGGGCCGCCGCGCACTTCGAGGAAGCGGAGCTGGCCGGGCTGATCGCCGCGATCACGGTGATCAACGCGTGGAACCGGTTCGGCGTGACCACCCGGATGACCCCGGGCCACTACCGGCCGGGGCAGTACAGGTGAGCCGTACCCAGCTGCTGGACCGCGAGGTCGGCCTGGCCATGTCGGCGCTGAGCGCGGCCGCGAAGCAGGGCCTCGGCGATCCGGTCCTCGCCGAGCTGGTCATGATCCGCGCCTCGCAGCTCAACCACTGCGCGTTCTGCCTCGACATGCACCTCCGGGTCGCCCGCAAGAACGGCGAGTCGGAGGACCGCATCCAGTTGCTGAACGCCTGGGAGGAGGCCGAGGACCGGTACAGCGAGCGGGAGCGGGCCGCCCTGGCGCTGACCGAGGCGGTCACCGTCCTGACCGACGGCTTCGTGCCGGACGAGGTGTACGACACCGCAGCCAAGCACTTCAGTGAGGCCGAACTCGCCCATCTCATCGGCCTGATCACCGTCATCAACGGCTGGAACCGTCTCATGGTCAGCCGCCGTGTTCCGCCAGGGGGTTACCAGCCATGAGCAAGGTGGACGTGTTCCGCGCCCTGCACCGCAAGCGCGCCCAGGGCGATCCGCTGATCCTGCCCGGCCCCTGGGACGCGGCGAGCGCCCGGGTGTGTGTCGAGGCCGGGTTCCCGGCGCTGGCCACGCCGAGCGCGGGGGTGGCCGCCTCCCTCGGGTACGAGGACGGGGCGACCCCGGCCGACGAGATGTTCGCGGCGGTGGCCCGGATCGTGCGGGCGGTGGACGTACCGGTCTCGGCGGACGTCGAGGGCGGGTACGGGCTCGCGCCGAAGGAGCTGGTCGAGCGGCTGCTGGAGGCGGGCGTCGTGGGGTGCAACCTCGAGGACTCCAACGGGGGTGTCCTCAAGGACCCGCACGAGCACGCCGGGTACCTCGCCGAGGTCCGCTCGGCGGCCGCCGACCGGCTCTTCGTCAACGCCCGCGTCGACACCTTCCTCCACGGCGACGGCGATCCCGAACGGGCCATCGAGCGGGCCGCGTCCTACGTGGCCGCGGGCGCGGACTGCGTGTATCCGATCCTCGCCCCGGTGGACGTGCTGCCCCTGCTGCGGGCCGGGATCCAGGGCCCGCTCAACATGGTGGCCCGGCTGGACGGCGAGGGCCCCGCGCCCGCCGTGCTCGGCGAACTCGGGGCCACTCGCGTCACGTTCGGGCCGGGACTCCAGCGGCGCGCCGCTCAGGCGCTCCGCGAGATCGCCGACGGCCTCGCGAAGTAGGGCAGTTCAGGACAGCCACTTCTTCCACACGGAGGGGTGGCTGTCCACCCACTTCTTCGCCGCCTCCTCGGGCGAGAGCTTCTGGTCGGCGATCATCAGGGAGACCTGGTTCTGGTCCTCGGTCGTCCACCGGAACTTCTTCAGGAAGGCCGCCGCCTTGCCGCCGGACCTGGCGAAGTCCGCGTTGAGGTACTTCTGCAGCGGGGTGTGCGGGTAGGCGCAGGCGACCTTGGCCGCGTCCGCGTCGCAGCCCTCCTTGTACGGCGGCAGCGTCACCTCCGTCATGGGGACCTTCTTGAACAGCCACTGGGGTGAGTACCAGTAGGTCAGGAAGGGTTTCTTGTCCTTGGCGAACTGCTTCATCTGGGTGATCTGGGCCGCCTCGGAACCGGCGAAGACGACCTGGTAGTCCAGCTTCAGGTTGTTCACCAGGGCCTTGTCGTTGGTGACGTAGGACGGGGAGCCGTCCATCAGCTGGCCCTTGCCGCCGCTCTCCGCGGTGCGGAAGAGCGGGGCGTACTTGTTCAGGTTCTTCCAGTCGGTGATGTCCGGGTGCTGCTGGGCCAGGTACGTCGGCACGAACCAGCCGATGTGCCCGGTCACCCCGAGGTCGCCGCCGCGGGCGATCGTCTTCTTGTCGGTGACGTACCGCTTCTCCTGGTCCGGGTGGCCCCAGTCCTCCAGGATGGCGTCGACCCGGCCCTGGCTGAGCGCGTCCCACGCGGGCACCTCGTCCACCTGGACGGTGTCGACGCGGTAGCCCAGCTTGTGTTCGAGGAGGTACTGGGCGACGGCCACGTTGGACTGCGCGCCCACCCAGGACTGCACGGACAGGGTGACCGTCTTCGCGCCCTGGGCGTTCGCGAACGGCGACGCCTGCTTGGTCATGTCGGCGGCGCCGCAGCCGGTGGTCAGGCCCAGGACGGCGACAGCGACGGGGACACCGACGGGGACAGTCGTACGGAATCGCATGTCACGCTCCCTTCTTCGCGCGGCGTTCGGTCGGCTGGGTCACCCGGTCGAGCATCAGGCCCAGGCAGACGATGGCCGCGCCGGCGACCAGGCCGGTCGCCAGGTCGCCCTGGGCGAGGCCGAAGGCGACGTCGTAGCCGAGGGCGCCACCGCCGACCAGACCGCCGATGATGACGACGGCGAGGACCAGGACCACGCCCTGGTTGGCGGCGAGCAGCAACGACCTCCGGGCGAGCGGGAGCTGGATCTGCCACAGCTGCTGACGGCCGGTCGCGCCGAGCGAGCGCGCCGACTCCAGCGCGGCCGGGTCGACCTGGCGCAGGCCCTGCGCGGTGATCCGGACGACGGCCGGGAGGGCGTAGACGACGGCCGCGGCGACGGCGGGCGCGCGGCCGACGCCGAACAGGGCGACGACCGGGATCAGGTACACGAACTGCGGCATGGTCTGGAAGACGTCCAGGACCGGGCGCAGCGCCCGTTCGACACGGTCGCTGCGGGCGGCCGCGATACCGGTGGCGAAGCCGAGGACGAGGGTGACGGCGACGGCGGCGAGCACCTGCGACAGGGTGTCGAGCGAGGGCTCCCACACCCCGAGCACGCCGATCGCGGCCATGGCGAGGACGGCGGTCAGCGCGGTGCGCCAGGTGCCGATCAGCCAGGCCAGCGCGGCGACCAGGAGCAGCACCGCCCACCAGGGCAGCCACTGCAGGCCGCTGCGGACCGGGTCCAGGATCCAGGTGGTGAAGTGGCCCGCCCAGTCGGCGGTGCCGCCGACGACCGGGACGCCGGAGTAGAGGTGGGCGGTCATCCAGTCGACGGCGCGGTTGACCGGTTCGGCGATGTCCAGGTTCCAGGAGCCGGGCCAGTCGAGGGCGCCGAGCAGGCGGGCGGCCAGGGCCACGGCCACGGTGACGGCCAGGGCGTACGGCCGGCCGATGGTACGAGGCCGGGGGCTGCCGTCCCCGGCGGCTCCCGCGGCTGCGGTGACGCGGTCCAGGACGACCGCCAGCAGCACGATCGGGATGCCGGCCGCGAGGGCCGCGCCCACGTCGACGGAGGCGAGGGCCTGGTAGACGCGGTCGCCGAGGCCGCCGGCGCCGATGACGGAGGCGATGACGGCCATGGACAGCGCCATCATGATCGTCTGGTTCAGGCCGAGCAGGAGTTCCTTGCGGGCCAGCGGGATACGGGCGGTCAGCAGCCGCTGGCGGGCGGTGGCGCCGAGCGACTCCACGGCCTCCAGGACTTCGGGGTCGGCGCCGCGCAGGCCCAGCGCGGTGAGGCGGGCCATCGGCGGGGCGGCGTAGACGACGGTGGCGAGGACGGCCGCGGGGACGCCGATGCCGAAGACCAGGACGACGGGGAGGAGGTACGCGAACGCCGGGAGCACCTGCATGGTGTCCAGGACCGGGCGCAGGGCGCGGTCCATGCGGTCGGAGAGGCCGGCGGCGAGGCCGAGCAGGGTGCCCACGGCCACGGAGGCGAGGACGGCGGCCACCATCAGCGCGAGGGTCTGCATGGTGGGCACCCACATGCCGAGCGCGCCGCAGGCCAGGAACGCGATCGCCGTGCCGGCGGCCAGGCGAACACCGCCGAGGCGCCAGGCCACGAGGGCGCCGAAGGCGGTGACGCCTGCCCAGCCTGCGGCGAGCAGGGTGAGGTAGACGACGCGTACGGCCAGTACGACGGCGTTGCTGATGTAGCCGAAGAAGTAGAGGAACAGGGGGTGGCTGTCACGGTTGTCGATCACCCAGTTGCTGGCGGTGGCCAGGGGCTTGGAGAGATCGACGGTGAGCGCGTGCGGCCAGGCGTTGCTTCCCCAGCGGCTGTTGACCAGGGGTACGAGGATCGCGGCGAGCGCGGCCAGGGCGAGGAGCTTGGCCGCGGCCCGGTTTCTCAGGAAGCCCGGGATCGCTGTGCCGGCGGTCGGGACGGTGAGCGTTGCCATCAGACGTCCTCCGGGCTGGTGCGGGGCCGGGGCGGGGTCACTCGCCGGCGCTTGCCGGGTGCCGCCATCGGCGGGACGGGCGCCGCCCCAGCGGCACGACTGTCCGCAGCCGCGTCGGCCTTGCTGCCCGCGGCGACCTCGGCAGCGCCGTCCGCAGCCGCCTCCGCACGACCGCCAGCCGCTTCCGCAGCGTCCCCGCCCGCGGCTGCGTCGGCACGACCGTCCTCGGCGACCGCGGCATCGCTGTCCGCAGCCACGCCGGCCCGACCGCCCGCCGCCTCTGCAGCTTCGCCGTCCGCAGTCGCGTCCGTACGACCGCCCGCCGCTTCCGCAGCATTCCCGCCCGCGGCCGCGTCCGTACGACCGCCCGCAGCCACGCCGGCCACCACGTCCAGCAGCTGCTCGTGGCCGACGACGCCGACGCACTTCCCCTCGTCCATCACCCGGGCCGGAGCGCCCGCTCGGGCCACGGCCTCGATGGCCTCGGCGACCGGGGCGTCGGGGCTGACCGCGGGGCCGGTGCCGACCTCCTGGGGGTGCGCGGGGCGCATGGCCGTGCGGCAGGTCACGACCTGCTCACGCGGCACGTCGCGGACGAACTCGCGGACGTAGTCGTCGGCCGGGGAGGAGACGATCTCCTCCGGGGTGCCGAGCTGGACCACGCGGCCGTCGCGCATCAGGGCGATGCGGTCGCCGAGCTTGAGCGCCTCGCTGAGGTCGTGGGTGATGAAGACCATCGTGCGGCCCTCCTCGCGGTGCAGCCGGACCACCTCGTCCTGCATGTCCCGGCGGATGAGGGGGTCCAGCGCGCTGAAGGGCTCGTCGAACAGCAGCACCTCGGGGTCGACGGCGAGCGCGCGGGCGAGACCGACGCGCTGGCGCTGGCCGCCGGAGAGCTGGCCGGGGCGGCGCTTCTCCATGCCCTCCAGGCCGACCTTGGTGACGAACTCGGCGGCCCGCTCACGCCGTTCGGACTTTCCGACGCCCTGGATCTCCAGGCCGTAGGCCACGTTGTCCAGGACCGTGCGGTGCGGGAGCAGACCGAAGTGCTGGAAGACCATCGCTGCGCGGTGCCGGCGCAGTTCGCGCAGGCGGGCCTTGTCCATCGCGCGCACGTCCTCGCCGTCGATGGCGATGGTGCCCGCCGTCGGCTCGATCAGCCGGGTCAGGCAGCGCACCAGGGTGGACTTGCCGGAGCCGGACAGGCCCATGACGACGAAGACCTCGCCCTTGCGCACGTCGAAGGAGACGTCCCGGACGGCGGCCGTGCAGCCGGTGCGCGAGCGCAGGTCGGCGGGGGCCAGCGTGCTGAGTTCCGGGTCGGCCGGGACGCGGTCGGCCTTGGGGCCGAAGACCTTCCAGAGGCCGTTCACCGAGAACACGGGCGACTGAGTGGTCGTACTCATCACGCACCACCTCCGATCAGGTCGACGGCTTTCTCCCCGACCATGAGCACCCCGATCATCGGGTTGACGGCGGTCATGGTCGGGAAGACGGAGGCGTCGGCGATGCGTATGCCGTCGAGGCCGCGGATCCTCAGCTCGGGGTCCACCACGGCGAGTTCGTCGTCGGCGCCGCCCATCTTGCAGGTGCCGGCGGGGTGGTACACGGTGTGGGCGACCTTGCGGGCGTACTCGCTCAGCTCGGCGTCGTCCACGACCTCCGGGCCCGGGCAGACCTCGCGCTTGAGCCAGCCGGCGAGCGGCTCGGCCTCGGCGATCTCGCGGGCGATGCGGATGCCGTCGACCAGGGTCCGGGCGTCGTAGTCGTCCTCGTCGGTGAAGTACCGGAAGTCCAAGGCCGGCTTCACGGACGGGTCGGCGCTGGTCAGGTACAGGCGGCCGCGGCTCTTCGGCTTGGGGATGTTGGGGGTCATCGAGACGCCGTACTGCGGGCGCTCGTAGCCGAGGCGCTCGGGGTTGTCCGTGAACGGGATCTGGTAGAAGTGGAACATCAGGTCCGGGCCCGCGCGTTCGGGGTCCCGGCGCACGAACAGGCCCGCGTCGGAGTCCATCGCGGAGTTCTCCGGGATCGGTCCGTGGGTCTCCCAGACGATGACCGACTCGGGGTGGTCGAGCAGATTCTCGCCGACGCCCGGCAGGTCGTGCACGACGGGGATGCCGAGCGCCTCCAGGTCCGCGCGGGGGCCGACGCCCGAGTGCATCAGCAGCCGGGGCGAGTCCACGGCGCCCGCGCACAGCAGGACCTCGTTCCGGGCCCGGATCAGCAGTTCCTGGCCGTCCTCGGTGCGCACGTGGACGCCCTCGGCGCGGGTGCCGTTCAGCTCCAGCTTGTGCGCCCAGGTCTCCAGGAAGATGCGGAGGTTGGGGCGCTCCTCCATCACCGGGTGCAGGTACGCCACCGAGGCGGAGGAGCGCTTGTTGTCCTCGGGGTGGTAGGCGAGGTCGAAGAAGCCGGCGCCCTCGGTGAACGGCTTCTTGTTGAAGCCCTCGACGAGGGGCACGTCGAGGGCCGCCCGGGCGGCGTCCACGAAGTCGCGGGCGATGGCGTTCCGGTCCTTCTCGTCCACGGTGACGATGTTGTTGAGGAGGCGGGCGTAGTAGGCCTCCATGGGGACGGCGCCCCAGCCCTTGGCGCCGGCCGCCTCCCACTCGTCCCAGTCGGACGGGAGCGGCTTGAAGGAGATCAGGGTGTTGTGGGAGGAGCAGCCGCCGAGGACGCGGGCCCGGCTGTGCCGGATGTGGGAGTTGCCGCGGGGCTGTTCGGTGGTCGGGTAGTCGTAGTCGAGGTCGCCGCCGAGCAGGCCCATCCAGCGGCGCAGGGTCAGCACGTCGTCGCGGCCGACGTCGCTGGGGCCGCCCTCGATGACGGCGACGGTGACGTCGGGGTTCTCGGTGAGGCGGGAGGCGATGACCGAGCCCGCGGTGCCGCCGCCGATGACGACGTAGTCGTAGAGGTGAGGGGTGTGGGACATGGGGGTGTTACTCCAAAAGACTTGCTGTGTACGGCAGTCGGGGATCAGCCGGCGAACCAGCGCACCGGTTTCGGCGCGAGGTTCTGGTAGACGTGCTTGGTCTCGCGGTACTCGGCGAGCCCGGCGGGGCCCAGCTCGCGGCCGACACCGCTCTTTCCGAAGCCGCCCCACTCCGCCTGCGGGAGGTAGGGGTGGAAGTCGTTGATCCAGACGGTGCCGTGGCGCAGACGGCCGGCGACGCGGCGGGCGCGTCCGGCGTCGGTGGTCCAGACGGCGCCCGCGAGGCCGTACTCGGTGTCGTTGGCGAGGGCGACCGCCTCGTCCTCGGTGCGGAAGGTCTCGACGGTGAGGACCGGGCCGAAGACCTCCTCGCGTACGACCCTCATCTCCCGGTGGCACCGGTCGAGGACCGTCGGCTCGTAGAAGTAGCCGGTTGCGGGCCGCTCGGCGGACGGTTCGGGACGCCTGCCGCCCGAGCGCAGCACCGCTCCTTCCTCCAGCGCCGACTGCACGTACGCCTCGACCTTGGCGCGCTGCTGCTCGGAGACCAGCGGTCCGCACTCGGCGCCCTCGGCCGTGCCCCGGCCGAGGCGGATCCGGGCGGCCCGCCGGGCGAGTTCGGCGACGAACCGCTCCCGCACGCTCTCCTCGACGATCAGCCGGGCACCGGCCGAGCAGACCTGGCCGCTGTGGATGAAGGCGGCGTTGAGGGCCTGGTCGACGGCGGTGTCGAAGCCCTCCTCGGTGGCGCAGGCGTCGGCGAAGACCACGTTGGGGTTCTTGCCGCCGAGTTCGAGGGCGACCTTCTTGACGGTCGGGGCGGCCGCCTGGGCGACCTTGGTGCCGCTGACCAGGCCGCCGGTGAAGGAGATCAGGTCGACGTCGGGGTGCTCGGCGAGGCGGGCACCGACGGTGTGGCCGGGTCCGGTGACCAGGTTGGCGACTCCGGCGGGCAGACCGGCCTCGGCCAGCAGGTCGATCAGCGCGATGGTCGTCATCGGGGTGATCTCGCTCGGCTTGATCACGAAGGTGTTGCCGGCGGCGAGGGCCGGGGCGATCTTCCAGCTGGCCTGGAGCAGCGGGTAGTTCCAGGGGGTGATGAGCGCGCACACGCCGACGGGCTCGTGCACGACGACGCTGTGGATGTCGGGGGAGCCCGCGTCGACGACCCGGCCGGGGGCCTCGCCGGCGACCAGGTCCGCGAAGTAGCGGAAGGCGTCGGCGACACAGTCGATGTCGATGCGGCCCTCCTCGGCGGTCTTGCCCGCGTCCCTGCTCTCCAGCAGGCCGAGTTCCTCGCGGTCGCGTACGAGGAGGTCGGCGACGCGGCGCAGCAGGGCGGCGCGCTCGCCGACGGGGGTGCCGGGCCAGGGGCCGTGGTCGAACGCCTGCCGGGCGGCCGCCACGGCGCGCTCCGCGTCCTTCTCGTCGCCCTCCGCGACCACGGCGAACGGCCGGGCGTCTGCGGGGTCGAGGATCTCGCGCGTCGCGCCGGAGCCGGCTTCCAGCCACTCGCCGCCCGCGTGGATGGTCGCCCGGGCCTGTCGTTCCGTTCTGTCCGCCATGATCGGTATTGCCTTCCGTTCCTGTTCAGTGCCCCTGTGTCACAGTCGTGTCACAGTCAGGGACCGTGTCCGCCTGCCCCACCCCTCCGATCACATGCGCAATCGATGACCGAAAGTGCGCCGCGTCACTGAAAATGCGGTCGAAAAGGGACAAAAGTAGGCTGAGCAAAGCGGCTTGGGGTGATCACGGAGGTGCCGCGATGGCCGGACGACCGCTGATCTGTGCGGCGGCGAGCGTGACCCTGTTCCTCTCCCCCGCCCTGGTCACGGCGGCCACGGCGGACGACACCGGCGATCCGGGCGCCCGCGAGCTCGCCCGGGAGGCGCAGGACCACCTGCTCCACACCCGGTCGCTCCACATGACGTGGACGGACCGGGCCGCGGCCGCGAAGAAGGGGGACTTGGCGTCGATGGACCTGTCCCTGGACCGGGACGGCAACTGTGTCGGCATGGTGCGGATGGGCGCGCACGGCGGCAGCATCGAGATCGTCAAGCGGGGCGACGAGGTGTGGCTGAAGGGCGACAGCACGTACTGGAAGGCCGAGCTTCCGGGCAGCGAGGGCACCGCGGCGGCCGAACTCCTCAAGGACCGCTACATCCACGGCACCACGCACGACAGCGCGCTCAAGGAGTGGGAGGACGTCTGCGACCTGGACGCCTTCCAGCGGAAGCTGACACCCGACTCGCAGCACAGGAAGCCGCTGACGCGAGGCGACAGGACCACGGTCCAGGGCATACCGGTGATCCCGCTGAAGGGCGAGGACGACGGCAGGCGGGTCACGCTCTACGTCACCGCCGACTCGCCTCACGTGCTGGTCCAGGGCACCCGGAAGGGCGACGGCACCGACCTGACGATGACGTTCTCGGACTACGGCGAACCCGTGCCGTCCGCCACCCCCTCCGCGAAGGAGTCGGTGGACGTGTCCCGGCTGAGTCCTTTGACTAAAGTCAAAGAATGACCGAGCCAGTGTCGGCGGAGCAGGTCGCGGCCCTCCGCCGTTTCAACCGCTACTTCACGCGCCGCATCGGCGCCCTGGACGATCACTACCTGGGGCAGGACCGTCCCCTCGGAGAGGCCCGGCTGCTGTTCGAGATCGGGGAGGGCGTCTCCCTGCGCGAGCTGAGAAAACGGCTCGGGCTGGACGCCGGCTATCTCAGCCGCATGGCGAAGGCCCTGGAGGGCCAGGGCATGGTCCGGATCGAGACGCCCCCGCACGACAACCGGCTGCGGATGATCGGACTGACAGCGGCCGGCCGCGCCGAGGTCGGCGAGCAGAACCGGCGCGCCGACGCCCTCGCCGCCGGGCTCCTCGACGGGCTCGCCCCGGACCAGCGGGCCGAGCTGACCGACGCGATGGCGACCGCGCAGCGCCTGCTGCGGCTCGCGGCGATCACGGTGCAGGCCGTCGACGGCTCCTCGGCCGTGGCCCGGGCCTGCCTGGAGGCGTACGCGGCCGACATCGACGCCCGCTTCCCGGAGGGCTTCGACAGCGCCGCCCTCGTCCGCCCCGAGGAGGTGACCGGGGACGCCGGCGCCTTCCTGGTCGCGTACGAGGAGGAGCGGCCGGTGGGCTGCGGTGCGCTCAGGCGACTGGAACCGGGGGCGGGCGAGATCCGGCATGTGTGGGTACACGCCGAGGCCCGGCGGCTGGGTCTGGCCCGGCGGCTGCTCGACGGGCTGGAGCGGGAGGCGCGGGCGCGCGGCCTGGACGTCGTACGACTGGACACGCACGTCGTGCTCACCGAGGCACAGGCGCTGTACCGGGCGTGCGGCTACACCGAGATCCCGCGCTACGACGACAACGTGTACGCCGGCCACTGGTTCGAGAAGCGGCTAGTCGCCGCCGGCTGACCGCCGCATCAACTCCCGTACGCAGCCGCGCAGCCAGGCGTGGGCCGGGTCGGCGTCGTGGCGGGGGTGCCAGGCCAGCCCCACCGGGAGCGGCGGGAGGGCGAGCGGTACCTCGAAGGTGACCAGGCCGAGGGCGGCGGCCGGCGGGCACCCCCAGGAGCTGACCAGCCCGACCAGGTCGGTCTCGCGCAGCACGAAGAGCGAGGACGGGAAGGTGCCGACGCTGCCCACCACCCGGCGTTCCAGGCCGAGTTCGGCCAGCGCCTCGTCGACCGGCCCGTGCAGCCTGCCACGACGGGAGACGCCCAGGTGAGCGGCCTCGGTGGCGAACCGCTCGGGCGTCAACTCTCCGGTGAGCAGCGGGTGTCCGGCCCGTACGACACCCAGCATGCGGTCCTCGTACACCGTCTCGACGCGCACCTCGGGCGCGGTCGCGTCGATCACGCCGACCTCCAGATCGGCGGTGCCCTGACGCAGGACCGGGGCGTCCACGTGACTCTCGGACAGGAAGCGCAGGCGGATGCCGGGCGCCTCCTCGGCGGCACGGGCGAACAGGGTGGCGCCGTGCGTGGCGGCGATCGCGTCGTGGCCGATGATCGTGAAGGTGCGGGTGACCGTGCGCAGGTCGGCGTCCCGGCCGGGCCGGAACAGCGCGCGGGCCCGCTCCACCACCGCGCTCACCTCGGCCCGTACGGCCAGTGCGTGCGGCGTCGGCACCATCCGGCGCCCCGCCCGCACGAGAACCGGGTCGCCGAGGGCCTTGCGGATCCGGCCGAGGGTGCGGCTCATCGCCGGTTCGGACAGGTGCAGCCGGCGGGCGGCACCCTGCACGCTCTGCTCCTCCAGCAGCACGTCCAGCGCGAGGAGCAGGTTCAGGTCCAGATCCGTGGATTGCGTCATGCGCAAGTATCCCTTGCAAAGGTTGCACTGGAAAGCAGGCCAGGAGCGACTCTACGGTGGCAGGGCATCCCCCACCCACCGCCCAGCTCCCGGGAGGAGCCGTGCCCACGCACGCCCTGAAACGCCCTGCCCTGCTCGCGCTGTGCGCCTGCGTCCTGGTCGCGCAGAGCATGGTCGCCGCCATCAACCTCCTGATCCCGCAACTCAGTTCGTCCGCGCTACACCCCTCGTACAGCGAGATCCTGTGGACGGTCGACGCGTACGTCATCGTCTTCGCCGGACTCCTCGTCCCGGCCGGCGCGCTCGGCGACCGGTACGGCCGCAAGGGCGCGCTGCTCGTCGGGCTCGGCCTGTTCGCCGTGGGCGCCGCCACCAGCGCGCTGGCGACCGGCCCGGCCGTGCTGATCGCGGGACGGGGCCTGTCCGGCGCGGGAGCGGCCCTGATCACCCCGGCCACCCTGTCGATCCTGATGCAGCTGTCCGCGCCCGAGCACCGGGCCCGCTCCATGGCCGCCTGGACCCTGTCGATCGGTCTGGGCGGCGCGGCGGGCAACCTGGGCGGCGGCCTGGCCGGCCAGTTCCTGTCCTGGCGTGCCCTGTTCGCGGCCATGGTCCCGCTCGCCGCGGTGCTCGCCGCCGCCGTCGCCGTCACCACCCCGCGCACCGCACGCTCCACCGGCAGCAACCCCGACCTTTCCCCAAGCTCTCAACTTCGTTCGAGCGGGGGAGACCCCTATGGCACCCTGCTGCTCACCGCGGGCCTGGTCGCGGACCTGTTCGGCATCATCGAGGGCCCGACCTACGGCTGGGCCTCCGCCCGCATCCTCGGCGCCTTCGCCGCGGGCGCCGCTCTGATCGCCGCGTTCACCCTGCACGCCCTCCGCTCGGCGGCCCCGCTGTTCGACCCGCGCGTCTTCTCCTCCCCCCGCCTGCGCGCCGCCTCCCTCGGTACGGCCACCGGCTTCTTCGGCCTGTTCGCCCTCTTCTTCGTCAACTCGCAGTACCTGCAGGACGTGAAGGGCTTCGGGGCCGCCCTCACCGGCGTCGCGATCCTGCCGCTGCCCGTCGGGATGGCCGTCGCCCAGAGGCTGGCCGCCCGCTGGGCGGGCCACCCCCGCGCGCTCATCGGCACCGGCCTCGCCCTCATCGGTCTGGGCCTGCTCGGCGTCTCCACGGCCGACGCGCACACCCCGTACTGGGCATACGCCGGCTGGCTCCTGGTCGTCTCGGCCGGCACCGGCCTGTCCATGCCCGCCCTGACCCTCGGCGTCGTCACCTCACTCCCCGCCCACCAGGCGGGCCTCGGCTCGGGTCTGGGCACCACCGCCCGCGAGACCGGCGCCGCCCTCGGCGTCGCCGTCACCGGAACCGTCCTGTCCGCCCACCCCGACCTCGCCCACGGCATGGGCCCTGCCCTGCGCACGGTAGCCCTGGTGGTCCTGGCGGCAACGGCCCTGGTGACCACGGCCTACGGCACCCGCCCCGCCTCCGACCCGGCTCCGAAGACCCCCACGGACCGCGAGCAGGCACTGCCCCACCACTCTTGAGCGCCCCTGCACGAAAGGCTCAGACCGCTACCCCATCGCCAAGAAGGAACCGCGGGCCGCCCTGACCGAGCCACACGCCCCACCCACCCCGCAGTCGCCGACGGCGCTTCCACCCCACAGGGGCCACCCGCACTCGACGACGAAAGTTGTACGGGTGGTGCGGGTGGGAACCCGGACCCGGCCGAAGGCCGGGTGTCCCACAACGCACCCACACCACCCAGCCCAACCCCCTACGGGCAAGACAGCCCCGTCGGGCAGAACGAACCCAGCGCCGTCGTCAGCGGAGCGCGCACGCGGGCGTCGGACAGGCGTTCCGGGCCGCTGGAGCGGATCGCGTACAGCGTGCCGTCGGCCGTGCGGAAGCGGTGGTCGACGACGCGGCGGGCGCCCTTGTCCGGGTCGTCGTAGCGGTACGACAGCTCGGCCCAGGAGTCTCCGGAGCTGCGGGTGAGGGCCTGGTAGCCGGGCTCGCGGGAGTAGCCGTAGCCCGGGTCGTTCTCGGCGAGGTCCAGGGACTCGGTCACGGTGGACTCGGCCAGCTCGAAGATCTGCAACTGGCGGCCGTCGGACGGGGAGTCGTAGAACACCACGGTCGCCTTCTCCCCCTGCTTCTGCCGCCGGGTCCAACCCTCGGGGACGGCGAGGGTGTAGCCGACGGGGTCGTGGACGAGGCGGTAGCCGACGGGGAGTTGCCGCGCTGCGGGCGGCGGCGTCGAGGCCGCTGTCCGGGGCGTCGTGGAAGGCGAGGCAGAGGCAGAGGCGGAGACGGTGACGCCGGCGGCCGGAGCGGAGGCCGACGGGGTGCCCCCACCGGAGCGGTCCCGCCCGAGGTACCAGACCCCGAAGCCCGAACCGGCCCCGACCAGCGCCATGGCGACGACCAGGGCGACCAGCCGGCCGCCGTGGACACGGCGCGGCGCGGGCACGTACGCCGACGAAGGGAAGGGACCGTCGGTGCGGGCGGGGGCGGCGGTCCAGGGCGGCGGCGGAGGCGGCGGCACCGGAGCCGTGCCGGTCTCCGCGGACGCCCAGGGCGGAGGTGACGGGAGCGCGGCCGACTGGGTCTGGGCCGAAGCCCACGGCGGCGGGGCCGACGGCTCGTCGGCGGTCCAGGCCGCCCGGCCTCTCTCCTCGCCGGGTCCGCGCTCGGCCCCGGGCCCGTGCTCCGGACCGGAACCCTCCGCGCCGTAACCCTCCGGGCCGTTCCATCCGCTCCAGCCGCTCATCACGAACCCCCCGAATCGCCCTTCCCTGCCCTGCTTTTGACAGTAACGGCGAAAACGGGCGCGGGCCCCGCTCCGGACGAAACCGGAACAGGGCCCGCACAGGCTCGCGGCGAATCCGCCGGAGGCAGCCTCAGATGAGGCCCAGGGAGCGGACCGCGTCGCGCTCCTCCGCGAGCTCCTGGACGGAGGCGTCGATGCGGGCGCGGGAGAAGTCGTTGATCTCCAGGCCCTGGACGATCTCGTACGTGCCGTCCTTGGTGGTGACCGGGAAGGAGGAGATCAGGCCCTCCGGGACGCCGTAGGAGCCGTCCGACGGGATGCCCATGGAGGTCCAGTTGCCCTCGGCGGTGCCGTTGACCCACGTGTACACGTGGTCGATGGCGGCGTTGGCGGCGGAGGCGGCGGAGGACGCGCCACGGGCCTCGATGATCGCGGCACCGCGCTTGGCGACGGTCGGGATGAAGTCCTCGGCCAGCCACTTCTCGTCGCTGACGACCTCGGCGGCGTTCTTGCCGGCGACCGTGGCGTGGAAGATGTCCGGGTACTGGGTGGCGGAGTGGTTGCCCCAGATGGTCAGGCGCTTGATGTCGGCGACCGTCGAGCCCGTCTTCTTCGCGAGCTGGGTCAGCGCGCGGTTGTGGTCCAGGCGGGTCATCGCGGTGAAGCGCTCGGCCGGGACGTCCGGCGCGGCGGCCTGCGCGATGAGCGCGTTGGTGTTGGCCGGGTTGCCGACGACGAGGACCTTGATGTCGTCCGCGGCGTGGTCGTTGATGGCCTTGCCCTGCGGCTTGAAGATGCCGCCGTTGGCCTCCAGCAGGTCACCGCGCTCCATGCCCTTGGTACGGGGGCGGGCGCCGACCAGGAGGGCTACGTTGGCGCCGTCGAAGGCGACGTTCGGGTCGTCCGTGATGTCGATGCCCTGCAGGAGCGGGAACGCGCAGTCGTCCAGCTCCATGGCCGTGCCCTCGGCGGCCTTGAGCGCCGGGGTGATCTCCAGCAGGCGCAGCTTGACCGGCACGTCCGCGCCGAGGAGCTGGCCGGAGGCGATGCGGAAGAGCAGGGCGTAACCGATCTGGCCGGCCGCGCCGGTGACGGTGACGTTCACGGGAGTGCGGGTCATGGCGTTCTCCGTATGACAGCTGGCGGTGGGGCGTCACTGCCCCGGCGGATGATCGATCTCTTGGCGTCAAGAGAATCCAGCGGTCAGGCTATCGCGCATCCGGCATGCGAGACGTCCGGGGCCGTGTGGCCCAGCCCACAAGGCGGACTCGTGATTCAGGAAGGGGCGGCCGCCCGTCCGGGAGAGGGGGAAGGGCGGCCGCCTTGGGGGGTACCGGCTGACCGGACTCCCGTGGGGGTAACGTTCGCGTGCCCAGGATCCGGCGGCCCATGCGTGCGTCCCCGGAATTCCACCCGAATTGGTTCGCCCCGCTCTTCCGGGGACCGCCGGACGGGCCCTCGCGTCCCGTCCGGCGGTCCCTCGCGTCCTACTTCGTGCATCCCTTCCGCCCGGAGGCGAGGGTCGCGCAGGCCTTGGCCTCGGCCGCGTCCTTCACGGCGACCATCGGTGTGTAGGCGATGGCGTCGCCGACGGCGGTGATGTCACCCGTCTGGCGGAGCTTGCCCGCGGAGACCTGGACCTGGTCGCCCTGGGTGGCGCCGGTGATCCGTCCCCAGGCGGCGCCACAGGTCTTGCTGTAGCGGACCTCCAGGGTGGTGGTGCCGACGGTGGCGGTCTTGGCGGTGGTCACCAGGTCGCCGCTGCAACCCATCGCCTCCGCGTCCTTGCCGTTGCAGGCGGCGCCGCTGCACTTGACCCCGGAGGGCAGGCTGGGGTTCCTACTGGCCGTCGGGGACGGCGACTTGGCGGCACCCTCGTGCTTGGCGCCGTTGCCCGGGTTGGTGAAGAAGTAGACGGCCGCGACGACGACGAGGACACCGACGACGCCCGCGAGGAACATCGTCAGGCGCCCCTTGCGCCCGGCCCCCTTGCCGGGGGCGCCGCCACCGGGCCGCGCCCCCTGCGGCTGCCCGTCGTACGGGTTCGGGGTGCCCGGGGTCCAGCCCGGGCCGTCCGGCGAGGGGGCGGGACGCGCACCGGAACCGGCATCAGCCGCGGCACCAGGCCGGCGGCTCGCCTTCGACGGACCCTCATAGCCCGCCATTCCCCAGGAGTTGACCTCGGGGTCCGCACCGCGGTCCGCGTTCTCCCGTCCGTCGGCGTCCGACGCCGTCGGCTGCGGCGGGATCGTCGGTGAGACGCCCGCCGGGCCCGCGACGCCCGGGGTCACGGTGGTGCCTGGGGTCCCGGTGGTGCCCGGGGTCACGGTGGTGCCGGTGCCTCTGCCGGCCGTCCTGGTGCCGCTCGCGCCCTCGGCCTCGGCCGCCCCGAACTCCCCGAGCGCGGCGCGTGCCTGGGCGATACGAATCTGCTCCATGGTCCGGTCGTGCCGCATCTCCGCGCGGCTCCAGGCGCGTTCGGCCAGCTCCCACATGGTGGTCAGATGGACCGGGTTGGTGCCGGTGACCTCGGCGAGCGCGACGACCGCACCCTTGGGCGCGAGCAGCCGGCCGCCCAGGTAACGCTCCCAGGACGTCTTGCTGTAGCCGGTCCGGTCGGCCAGCGCCGCGATGCTCAGACCGCTCCGGTCCACGAGGCGCCGCACCTGGCTGGTGAACTCCTTGATCTGCGGATCCAGCTCGTCCGGCAAGGCTTTCCATCGAGGCATTGCTTCCCCCCTCATTCCCCCCGGTTGGTGCTGATGGTTCCCCGCGCCGTTCCCCGCACGTGACCCTCGCGCCGGTCCGGTCCCCCCGGCGCGGCCCCCTCTGACTACCCACAGGGATGCGCTGACTAAGGATCCCAGTTCCCGGAGTGGGGGCGCACAGGAGCACCGCTCCCGCCGGTTGTGCACCGTCGCACGCCGACCGCCCCACAGTCCACCGGACCGTCCCGATTGGGCACCTTGGACACGTTAGCCCGGTTCGACGGGACCCTCGTGACGTGTCTCCGAACTGTCAACACATCGACACGGCGGGCACACATGTGGCAGTGCGCGGACACCGTAGCGGAACGGTCACTTCCGTGCCACAGCGCACGGACAGCCGTTGAACAGGCAGTTCATGAGGGGAAGGCTGGATCCCGACGGCGGCTCGTCCTTGCTCGGGGGAGGGGACGGGCCGCCGTTCCGCCCGCGCCCCCGGGGGGAGGCGCGGGCCTTCGGCCGTACCGGCGCCGCTACTTGACCGTGAAGTGCAGGATGTCCTTCAGGAACGAGAGCTTCAGCAGCGGGTCCGGCTGGATCATCAACGCCAGCAGGATGATCACCAGACCCAGGACACCGTAGGTGGCGACGTCCGTGAAGCGGGAGCGCACGGCGAGCATGCCGACGTCCGGCAGCAGCCAGCGCAGCACCGCACCGCCCAGCAGCGCGACGCCGATGAGCAGCGTCCCCGGGCGGAGCGCGTCCAACGTGATCACCAGCAGACCGATCGCCACCAGGCAGATGACGGCGAGCAACGGCCACTGCCGGGCGGGCGCCGGAGCGTTGCCGGGCGCGGCCCGGCCGCCGCCCTCCGGGCGCGCGGTGTCCCTGGTGAACCGAGGGAAGCGACGCGTGGTCCGCTTCGGGTCCCCGCCGGCGTCGGAGCCGACCGGCCCGGTGCTGGAGTGGGTGTCCTCAGCCGGCACTGCGCTCCGCCGCCTCGACCACGTTGACCAGCAGCAGCGCCCGGGTCATCGGGCCCACGCCGCCCGGGTTCGGGGAGATCCAGGCGGCCACCTCGGCCACGTCCGGGTGGACGTCGCCGACGATCTTGCCTTCGGCGTTGCGGGAGACGCCGACGTCCAGGACGGCCGCGCCCGGCTTGACGTCCTCGGCGCGGATCAGGTGCGGGAAACCGGCCGCGGCGATGATGATGTCGGCCCGCTTGAGGTGGGCGGACAGGTCACGGGTGCCGGTGTGGCACTGGGTCACGGTGGCGTTCTCGCTGCGCCGGGTGAGCAGCAGCGGCATCGGGCGGCCGATGGTCACGCCCCGGCCGACCACCACGACCTCGGCGCCCTTGATCTCGACGCCGTGGCGGCGCAGCAGGGTCAGGATGCCGTTGGGGGTGCAGGGCAGCGGCGCCGGCTCGTTCAGGACGAGACGGCCGAGGTTCGTCGGGTGCAGGCCGTCCGCGTCCTTGGCCGGGTCCATCATCTCCAGGATGCGGTTCTCGTCGATGCCCTTGGGCAGCGGGAGTTGGACGATGTAGCCGGTGCAGGCCGGGTCCTCGTTCAGCTCCCGGACGACCGCCTCGATCTCCTCCTGGGTGGCCGTGGCGGGCAGCTCGCGCTGGATGGAGGCGAGGCCGACCTGGGCGCAGTCGCGGTGCTTGCCGGCGACGTACTTCTGGCTGCCGGGGTCGTCCCCGACCAGGATCGTGCCGAGGCCGGGCGTGACGCCCTTCTCCTTCAGCGCCGCCACGCGGGCGGTCAGATCGGACTTGATCGCGGCTGCGGTGGCCTTGCCATCGAGAATCTGGGCGGTCATGACACCATCCTCGCGGATGACCCGGTCCCGGTTCCAATCCGGGGCTGCCTGGGCCGGTTCCCCGCGTCCCCCGCTTGATCGATGATGTTGCACTTGCACAACACCTTGCGAATCCGGCTGGACAACAATCGGCCTTTCCTACAACCATGAGCGGCGCAGTATCGCGGTCCGGTTAGGGGGCAAGCCGCTCAGATCCTGACGTTCCTCCGTTCCTTCCGCGTCGTCCCCGCAGTGTCAACGGAGGAAATCCGCCATGAGTTTCGGCTCGCCCAACAACCCGTACGGTCAGCCGCAGGATCCGCAGCAGGGCTACGGCTACCAGCAGCAGCCCGGCTACCCGCAGGCCCCGCAGGGCGTCCCGCCGCAGCAGGGCTACGGCTACCCGCAGGCGCCCCAGGGCGGATACCCGGGCTACCCGCAGCAGGCCGGCTACGGCATGCAGCCGACGTACGCGAACTGGGGACAGCGCTTCCTGGCCCGGCTGCTCGACAGCCTGCTGTACGCGGTGCCCTACGGCATCGCGGTCGCGGGTGCCAAGAACGCCCCGATCCTCGCCATCATCGGTTTCCTCGCCCTGATCGGCCTGTTCGTCTGGCAGATCATCATGGAGGGCAAGACCGGCCAGACGGTCGGCAAGAAGGCGCTGGGCATCCGCACGCTCAAGGAGGAGACCGGGCAGCCGCTCGGCGGTGGCATGGCGTTCGTGCGCCAGCTGGCCCACATCCTGGACGGCCTGCCCTGCTACCTCGGCTACCTGTGGCCGGCCTGGGACGCCAAGCGTCAGACGTTCGCCGACAAGGTCTGCGGCTCGATCGTCATCCGCTCCAACTGAGCTGAGCGCCATCCGCTCGAACTGAGCTGAGCGCCTGAACGGAAAGCGGCCTCCGGCCCCCTGCGAAGGGAGCCGGAGGCCGCTCTGCGTGGCCCTGCGGGATCAGTGGAAGAAGTGGCGCGTGCCCGTGAAGTACATGGTGACGCCCGCCTTCTTCGCGGCCTCCACGACCAGCTCGTCACGGACCGAACCGCCCGGCTGGACCACGGCCTTGACGCCCGCCGCGGTCAGGACCTCCAGGCCGTCCGGGAACGGGAAGAACGCGTCCGAAGCGGCGTACGAGCCCTGGGCGCGCTCGGCACCGGCCCGCTCGACCGCCAGCTTCGCGGAGTCGACCCGGTTCACCTGGCCCATGCCCACGCCGACCGAGGCGCCGTCCTTGGCGAGCAGGATCGCGTTGGACTTCACCGCGCGGCAGGCCCGCCAGGCGAAGGCCAGCTCGGCCAGTTCGTCGGCGGAGAGGGCTTCGCCGGTCGCCAGCGTCCAGGTGGCCGGGTCGTCGCCCTCGGCCTGGAGCCGGTCGGTCTCCTGCAGCAGCACGCCGCCGTCGATCGGCTTGACCTCGACGGGGTTGGCCGGGCCGTTCGGGGCCTTCAGGACCCGGATGTTCTTCTTCTTGGTGAGGGCCTCCAGGGCCCCGTCCTCGTAGTCGGGCGCGACGATGACCTCGGTGAAGATCTCCGCGACCTGCTCGGCCATCTCCTTGCTGACCGGGCGGTTCACGGCGATGACGCCGCCGAACGCGGACAGCGGGTCACAGGCGTGCGCCTTGCGGTGCGCCTCGGCGACGTCGGCGCCGACCGCGATGCCGCAGGGGTTGGCGTGCTTGATGATCGCGACGCACGGCTCGTCGTGGTCGTACGCGGCACGGCGGGCGGCGTCCGTGTCCGTGTAGTTGTTGTACGACATCTCCTTGCCGTGCAGCTGCTCGGCCTGGGCCAGACCGGCGCCGGCGGCGTCGGCGTACAGGGCGGCGGGCTGGTGCGGGTTCTCGCCGTAGCGCAGGGTGTTCTCGCGCTCCCAGGTGGCACCCAGGAAGTCGGGGAACGGGGAGTCGTCGACGGGCGCGTACGCGGACGCGAACCAGGAGGCCACGGCCACGTCGTAGGCGGCCGTGTGCTGGAAGGCCTCGGCGGCCAGCCGCTTGCGGGTGGCGAGGTCGAAGCCGCCGGCCGCGACGGCGGCGAGGACGTCGGCGTACCGCTCCGGGCTGGTGACCACGGCGACGGAGGGGTGGTTCTTGGCGGCGGCACGGACCATCGACGGGCCGCCGATGTCGATCTGCTCCACGCACTCGTCGGGCGAGGCGCCGGAGGCGACGGTCTCCCGGAACGGGTAGAGGTTCACGACGACCAGGTCGAACGGCTCGACGCCCAGCTCGGCGAGCTGCTCGCGGTGGCTGTCCAGACGCAGGTCGGCGAGGATGCCCGCGTGCACCCTGGGGTGCAGGGTCTTGACCCGGCCGTCCAGGCACTCGGGGAAGCCGGTCAGCTCCTCGACCTTGGTCACGGGAACACCGGCGCCGGCGATACGGCCGGCCGTGGACCCGGTGGAGACGAGCTCGACACCTGCCTCGTGCAGCCCGCGCGCGAGGTCTTCGAGCCCGGTCTTGTCGTAGACGCTGACGAGCGCCCGGCGAATGGGCCGCTTGGTGCTCTCGGCGGTGGCGGTCACTGGATAACTACCTTTCGTCCCTCAATGCGATAGCCGTTGCGGGCGAGCCGCCCCACGACCTCGACGAGCAGCCTTCGCTCGACTTCCTTGATGCGCTCGTGCAGCGCGCTCTCGTCGTCCTCGTCCCGGACCTCGACCACGCCCTGCGCGATGATCGGCCCGGTGTCGACGCCGTCGTCGACGAAGTGGACGGTGCAGCCGGTGACCCTGACGCCGTACGCGAGCGCGTCCCGCGCGCCGTGGGCCCCGGGAAAACTGGGCAGCAGGGCGGGGTGCGTGTTGACGAACCGCCCGCCGAACCGCGCGAGGAATTCCTTCCCGACGATCTTCATGAACCCGGCGGAGACCACGAGGTCGGGTTCGTGCGCGGCCACGGCCTCGGCCAGGGCGGCGTCCCACTCCTCGCGCGTCCCGAAGTCCTTCACCCGGCACACGAAGGTCGGCAGTCCGGCCCGCTCGGCGCGGGCGAGCCCCTCGATGCCGGTGCGGTCGGCCCCGACGGCGACGATCCGCGCGCCGTACGACTCGGCTCCGGTGCGCTCGATCTCGTCCAGGAGCGCCTGCAGGTTGGTGCCGGATCCGGAGACCAGCACGACGAGGCGCTTGACCGCTTGGCCAGCGGGGGTGGCGGCCACGGTGGGGCCCTTTCTCGGGGAAGCGTTGTGTCCGGCCGGCGTTTGTACAGTCGTACGAATGCTTCGCACCCCCGGATACGGGGAAGTCTACGAAGCGGCCGACCGCCAGCAACGATACCGGCACTCCGGAAGGCCCCCTCGGGACGGGGGCGTGGCCGGAAGGTAGCGTTCGGAAGGAATCACGAAGGAGCAGCCTCGGGAACGCGGTCGTCGTGCGGTGCGTTTCACGGGGTGGAAGCTCACGTCGGACCGCCGTATTCGCCTAGGGGAAGACGCTCTTTTGATGCCCGATCGCAGCCTGCGACTCCTCACGTTCCCCCCGCGCCCGGCCCAGGGAGGCGAGCGGGGCGCCGTGCTGCTGCGGGAGCGGCCGGCCTCGCCGCCCCAGGCGCCCCAGGGCGGGCGGGACGGCGACGGGCGCGGCGGCGAGCAGCAGGACGACAACCCGTTCGCGCCGCCGCCGGAGGGCACCCCCGACAAGCCGTGGCAGCCGCGCCACCCCGAGGGCTCCTCGGGCTCCGGGGGCGACTCCCGCTGGGGCACCCAGTGGAGCGACCGCCAGCCCGGCCGCTCCCCCGGCGGCTTCGGCGAACGTCCCGGCCGCGGCCCCGAGGGCCCGGGCGGCCCGACCGGCCCCGGCATGCGCTGGGACCCGACGGACCCGGCCCAGCGCCGCGCGCGCTACGCACTCCTGTCCGGCATGTGGGCCGTCTTCTTCGCCCTCTTCAGCTGGACCTACGTCGCCCTGCTGCTGGGCGCGCTGGCCCTCTACTGGGGCATCAGCGCCCTGCGCGCCAAGCCCCGCCCCTCCGACCCGAGCGCCCCGGCGCCCGCCCCGGGCCCCCGCCCGCAGACCACGGCGGCGATCGGCGGCCTGGTCACGGCCTCCCTGGCCCTCGCCCTGGTGGCCACGACCTTCACGGTGCAGCTGGTGTACCGCGACTACTACACCTGCGTCGGCGACGCCCTCACCCACGAGGCCAAGCAGTCCTGCGAGCAGTTGCTGCCCAAGGAGCTGCGGGGCGTACTCGGGGTCGGGAACGACTAGGACCTGCGGGTTCGGCGGGCGCCTTCCGAGCCAGGGCTCAGCGCGTGGCTTTCCGGCGGGTGGCTGTCCCGGTCGGGGGCTCAGCGGGCGGATTCCGAGTCAGGGGGTTCGGCGGGCTGGTGATCGGCGTCCGTGAGGGGCGAGGACTCCGGTACGGGTGAAGGGGCGACCGGCGGGAGCGAGGGCTCCGGTGCGGGTGCGTGGTCAACCCGCGCGGACGACGGATCCAGTGCGGGCGAGCGGTCGACCCGCGCCGACCACGGCTCCGGTACGGGCGAGTGGTCAACCCGCGCGGACGACGGATCCAGCGCGGGCGAGCGGTCGACCCGCGCCGACCACGGCTCCGGCACGGGCGAGTGGTCAACCCGCGCGGACGACGGATCCGGCACGGGTGCGTGGTCGACCAGCGGCGGCAAGGGCTCCGGCACGGGTGCGTGGGCGGCTGCCGGGGGCGACGGTTCTCGCAGGGGTGGCCAGCTGGGTGCGGCGGGCTGGTCGGCGGGTGAGCCGGGCGAGCCCAAGGGTGTCGACGCCGCTCGCAGGGCTGCCCAGCGGGTGGCTCGGGCCACGTCGTCGTGCCAGGCCGAGGGGAACGGGTCGGCGGCGGGCAGGACGTCGTACCTCTCGTCCTCGTCGGACAGGGTGAGGGGGGACGGGGGGTCCTGCTGGTGGGCCTGGGTCTTCAATGCCTTCCCCGCCTTGGTCGTCTTCCCGCTCGTTTCCTTCGCCTGCTCCGTCGCGGCGGCCTTTGGAGAACCCTTCGCGGACTCCTCGGCCACCCCCTTCGCGGACTCCTCGGCCACCCCCTTCGCCGCCTCCTTCGCGGCCTCCTCGGCCATCGTCTTCGCCTCCTCCCGCGTCGCCTTGTTCGCCGCCCTCTCCCCCGTGTCCGCCGGCCGCTTGCTCCCCGGCTCCGTCCCCTGCGCCGGAACCCTGCCCCGCCTCCGCCGCCCCCACAGCCGCCACGCCCGTACCGTCAGCGCCACCGGCATCCCCGTCACCGTGAGCCAGAGCGCCGCCGCTCCCCCGCTCTGCCACCACAGCGGGCCGAAACGGGCCAGTGCGGCCACGCCCAGGGGGCCGCCGGCCAGTGCGGCGAGAAGGGCGAGGATCGCCCCGCAGAGGAGCGATGCGAGCATGAGCACCCCGACGGTCCGCCCGGCCGGCCAGGGCGCCCGTGGCTCCTCCTGCGCCTCCCGGTGCACGCCCCCCGCGGCCCCGCGCCCCACGAACCAGGCGACCGTCACCCCGGCCGCCACCGGCACCACTCCCGCCGTCCAGTTCAGCGGCGTTCCGGCGCCCGCGTCCGGTACCGCCGCGAGCAGCGGGAACGGGGGCAGCAGCGGGGCAGGGTTCGAGGCGAGGGGGTGCACCAGGTGCCCGGTGCCGAGGGCGAAGCCGGGGCCGAGGGCGTAGGACGCCGACCACACCGCCGCGTTGGGGATCAGCGCGATGCCGAGCAGCAGGACCGCGAACCGGCCGGTCCAGCCTTCGGTCAGCTGCAGGAAGGACGCCCGGGCGGCCGCGCCGTGCAGGACCAGCGAGACGCCGAGCAGCAGCGACCCGCCCCCGAAGAGCACCGTCGTCCCGGCCAGGGCCGCCCGTACGGCCGTACCCAGCCGCGCCCGGACCTCCGACCCGAACAGCAGCCGCCGCACCGACCCCGGCAGCTTCAGCAGCACACCGAGCACGGGCTCGCGCGGGCGGCCGTGCGCCGACCACACCCCGGCCCCCGCCGCGCTCGCCGCGACGAGCGGCAGACATACCGTCACCCAGCCCCACACGGGACGGAGTTCGCTGCCCGAGCAGTACAGCGCGGCCGCGACGCCGACACCGAGGTAGCCGAGGACCACCCCCGTCCACGCCGTGTGCGCCGGGACCGGTGGCGGGGCATCGGGTTCGGCGGACGCATCCGTCGCGTCCCGCGCCGCCCGGTACAGCAGCCACACCGGCAGGGCGAACAGCAGCAGCGGGGTCACGCCGACCGGCTGGGGCACGCCGGAGAGCGTGTCGGTGCGGACCAGTTCGACACCGTGTCCCAGCAGCCACAGCGCGGCGGCGATGTGCAGCGCGCCGGCCGGCCCGCTGTCGGGGTACGGCGAGCTGATCCACAGCCCCAGGACGAGCACGGCGAGCGAGCCGAGCCCGAGCCCGGCGGCGACGGCACCGCCCAGCAGGCTCGCGCCCAGCCCGGGCGAGCGGTCGCGCATCCGGTGCAGCAGCAGCGACAACGACGGTCGGCGAGCGGTCATCAGCGTCACGACCGCCATGCTCCCAACGACACGCGCTTTCCCGTCGTAACAGCCGAACCCCCGATGTGTCGCCCAATATATGTTTATGTACTTTTTCGTACGAAGGGGTGAGGTACTGTGACGGAGATCCCCACCGGCTCGCTGCCACCACCGCAGGAACGCCGACAGCTGCGCGAGTCCCGCTCGCTGACGCAGGCTCAGGTCGCCACGCAGGTGGGCGTCAGCCGGGCCACGGTCCGCTCGTGGGAGAGAGGGCGCAGCGTCCCGAGCGGCCAGGAGGGCGAGGCGTACGCCCGCCTGCTGACCGGAGACGCCCTGACTCCCGCTCAGACCTTCGACGCGCTCTACGCGTTCTGCACCCCCGCTCTCGTACGCCAGGCGTACCTGCTCACCGGGCGCCGGGAGCTGGCCCGGGAGGCCGTGGAGCGGGCCTTCCAACTCGCCTGGCAGCGCTGGCCGGAGGTGGCCCAGGACCGGGACCCGGGCGGCTGGGTCCGGGCGATGGCCTACGAGTACGCCCTCTCCCCCTGGCACTCCTTCCGCCCGCGCTACCGGTCCCCCGAACCCCCGCCCGCCGACCCGGCCGACCGGGAGCTGCTGCACGCGCTGCTGAAGCTCCCGCCGTCGTACCGGCGCACGCTCATCCTGTACGACGGTGTCGGCCTCGACCTGCCGGAGACGGCGGCGGAGACGGAGGCGAGCACCCCCGCCGCGGCCGGCCGGCTGACCCGCGCCCGGGCGGCCGTGGCCGAGCACGTCCCGGAACTGGCCGACCCCGCCGCACTGCACCGACGGCTGCTGGAACTGGCCTCCAGGGAGCATCTGCGCGCCGCCAGGCCGCCCACGGTGCGGACGGTCGGCGAACGCCGGAACGTGTTCTGGACACGGGCGGCCATCGCCTTCACGGTCGCGATCATCGGCTCGACGGCCCTGACCCTGCGCACGGCGCCCACCCACTACGAGGCACCGATCGCCCCGGCCCAGGCGGTACAGGGGGTTCCGCCGCCGCCGGCCATGGGTCCGCTGTCACGGGAGGAACAGGCCCTGCGCGCGAAGCTGTACCGAACGGAGTCCGACGGCCCGGAGCGGCTCGCGCCAGCGGCACGTTGAGCCGCGCGGCTGCACCCGGCGCGGCGAGCGAAAACGCCGGCAGGCCCGCCCCGGCGAACGGGGACGGGCCTACCGGCGTGCAGTCAGGAAGCTCAGGCGCTCAGGATCTCCCGGGCCAGCTTCGCCGTCTCGGTCGGGGTCTTGCCGACCTTGACACCCGCGGCCTCGAGGGCCTCCTTCTTCGCCTGGGCGGTGCCGGACGAACCGGAGACGATGGCGCCGGCGTGGCCCATGGTCTTGCCCTCGGGCGCGGTGAAGCCCGCGACGTAGCCGACGACCGGCTTGGTCACGTTCTCCTTGATGAACGCGGCCGCGCGCTCCTCGGCGTCGCCACCGATCTCACCGATCATGACGATCAGGTCGGTGTCGGGGTCGTCCTGGAACGCGGCCAGGGCGTCGATGTGCGTGGTGCCGATGATCGGGTCGCCACCGATGCCGACGGCCGTCGAGAAGCCGATGTCACGCAGCTCGTACATCATCTGGTACGTCAGCGTGCCGGACTTCGAGACCAGGCCGATGCGGCCCGGCTTCGTGATGTCGCCCGGGATGATGCCGACGTTCGACTGGCCCGGGGTGATGATGCCGGGGCAGTTCGGGCCGATGATGCGGGTCTTGTTGCCCTTCTTGCCGGCGTACGCCCAGAAGGAGGCCGTGTCGTGCACGGCGATGCCCTCGGTGATCACGACGGCCAGCGGGATCTCGGCGTCGATGGCCTCGACGACCGCGTCCTTGGTGAACTTCTCCGGCACGAAGATGACGGAGACGTTGGCGCCGGTCTTCTCGATGGCCTCGGCGACCGTGCCGAACACGGGTACCTCGGTGCCGTCGAAGTCCACGGTCTGACCCGCCTTGCGCGGGTTCACGCCGCCGACGACGTGGGTGCCGTCACCCAGCATGAGCTTGGTGTGCTTCATGCCCGTGGCGCCGGTCATGCCCTGGACGATGACCTTGCTGTCCTTGTTGAGCCAGATAGCCATGGTGGTGTGAGTCCTCGTCCTTGTGCTTACTTGGCGGCGGCCAGCTCGGCGGCCTTGTCGGCCGCGCCGTCCATGGTGTCGACGCGCTGCACCAGCGGGTGGTTGGCGTCGGTGAGGATCTTGCGGCCCAGCTCGGCGTTGTTGCCGTCGAGGCGGACGACGAGCGGCTTCTCGACCTTCTCGCCGCGGTCCTCCAGGAGCTTCAGGGCCTGGACGATGCCGTTGGCGACCTCGTCACACGCGGTGATGCCACCGAAGACGTTGACGAACACGGACTTGACGTCCGGGTCGCCCAGGATGATCTCCAGGCCGTTCGCCATGACCTGGGCGGAGGCGCCACCGCCGATGTCCAGGAAGTTGGCGGGCTTGACGCCACCGTGGTTCTCACCGGCGTAGGCGACGACATCCAGGGTGCTCATGACGAGACCCGCGCCGTTGCCGATGATGCCGACCTCGCCGTCGAGCTTGACGTAGTTGAGGCCCTTCGCCTTGGCGGCGGCCTCGAGCGGGTTGGCCGCGTCCTTGTCGTGCAGTGCCTCGTACTCGGGGTGGCGGAACTCGGCGTTCTCGTCGAGCGACACCTTGCCGTCGAGGGCGATGACCTCGCCGGAGGCGACCTTCGCGAGCGGGTTGACCTCGACCAGGAGGGCGTCCGACTTGATGAAGGTGTCCCACAGCGTGACGAGGACGTTCGCCACCTTGTCGGCGACCTCGGCCGGGAACTTGGCGGCCGCGACGATCTCGCGGGCCTTGGCCTCGTCCACACCGTCGATCGGGTCGATCGGCGTCTTGGCGACGGCCTCCGGACGGGTGGCCGCCACCTCCTCGATCTCCATGCCGCCCTCGACGGAGGCGATGGAGAGGAAGGTGCGGTTGGCACGGTCGAGGAGGAAGGAGACGTAGTACTCCTCGACGATCTCCGGAGCGGTCTCGGCGATCATGACCTTGTGGACCGTGTGGCCCTTGATGTCCATGCCGAGAATGTCCGTCGCCCGGGCGACGGCCTCGTCCGCGGAGGCGGCCAGCTTGACGCCACCGGCCTTGCCGCGACCACCGACCTTCACCTGCGCCTTGACGACAGACTTGCCGCCCAGCCGCTCGGTGATCTCGCGCGCCGCCTCAGGCGTGTCGATGACTTCACCGGCCAGCACCGGTACATCGTGCTTGGCGAAGAGGTCCCTCGCCTGGTACTCGAACAGGTCCACGCGCTTCCGTCCCTATCAGTGATCTCGCGGTTCGTTGGATGCGTGGGCGTGCCGCGAAGGGCAACGTGACGTCCGCTGTCACTAGGGAAGCGCACACGGTGTCCGAGCGCGCGGCATGTCCGTCTCGCAGGTTATCGCCGCTTGCGTGGGCTCCCTAAATCGAGGGTCACACCTGAGCGGTGATACCTGTCACACGATGCCGGATTTGCTGACACGGCGTGCCGCGATCGAGGGCGATCGGGGGGATGTGCGAGGCCTCACCGGGCTGGGGTTGACCCGGTGAGGCCTCTGGACGGGCCCCGAAAGGCCCGGGGCGGTTGATCCCCACCCCAATGGGGACCACCCGCCCCGTACCGCTGGGGTACGGCCGGACGGGCCGTCGGCGTTCGGCCGTCCGGGTTCCCGGCCCCCCGCGGAGCTTGCGTGGGCGCTCAGCCCTACTGCACGCCGTGGCCGTACGCCAGACCCTGGACGTAACCCGGGGTGACGGAGTGGGCGACGCCCTCGGCCCCGGCGACGGCGTGTCCGGCCAGCGGACCACCGGTGACCTGAGCGGTCCCGGTGAGGTCCTGCGCGAACGGTCCGACCTGCCAGGTGAGGGGCGCGGTCTCGCCGACGACACCGCCCACGTAGGGGCCGGCCTCGCCCGCCACGTCGTACGCCAGCCCGCTCGCGCTGCCGCCGACACCGTCCACGACCGGCGACACGGTCCCGGTGACCGTGTCTACGACCGGCTGCACGGCACCGGTGACTCCCGCCGCGAACGGCGGCACCTGTCCGGTCACTCCCTGCGCGAAGGCACCGGTCTGGCCGGTGACCCCGTGGGCGAGCGGCGGTACGGCGCCCACGACACCGCCGGCGAAGGGGTGCACGTCGCCCACCACGCCGTACGCGAGCGTCCCCGCGTCCGCCACGGCCTGCCCGGCGACCGGCACGACCCCGTGCACGGCGGTCCCGGCGACGGGCGGCAGCACGGCGTCCACGGCGTCGTGGGCCACCTGGCCGACCAGCCCGGTGGCGTACGGCGGCACGTCCGCGCGGACCCCGCCGGCGAGGGGCAGCGCGTCGGCGAGGGCACCGGTGGCGACGCCGTGCACGTCGGCGACGGCACCCGTACCGAGCCCGTGCACCTCGCCCACGGCGCCGGTGGCGACGCCGTGGACGCCTGCCACGGTGCCCGTGCCGACCCCGTGCACGTCGGCGACGGCACCCGTACCGAGCCCGTCCACGCCGTACACGGCGTCCGCCGCGAGTCCGTGCACCTGGGTCACGGCATCCATGGCGGTGCGGTACACGCCCCCGACCGTGCTCGTGGCGGTGCCCTGCGCGCTCGTCACCGCGCCCGAGGCGGTGCCCTGCACGCCCGCGACCGCGTACCCGGCGGTGGGCAGGACGCCCGACACCGTGCCGGTGGCGGTCCCCTGGACGCCGGTCACCGCGCCGGAGGCGGTGCCGTGGACGCCGGCGACCGCGTGCCCCGCGGTCGGCAGGACGCCCGCCACCGCCTCGTCGGCGACCGGCAGCACCCCGGCCACGGCGGCGGAGGCCACCGGCGGGACGGCTGCGGCGGTCGTCTCGTCCACGACGGGTGCGACGGTGCCCGGCACCGCCCGCACCGTGCCGAGGACCCGCTGCTCGACACCGGCGACCGTGCCGGTGACGTGCGCGGGCACGGCGGCGACGGAGGCCTCTGCGGCGCCGGTCACCCGTGCCGCCTCACCGTCCGCGAGGGCGGCCGCACCGGCGGTACGGCCCTGCGCCCCGGCCACGGTCTGCTGTGCCGTCGTCCGTACGGTGCCCCCGACCCCCGCGGCCCGCAGGCGCGCGGCCGCCTGGGTGGCCTGCAGCTTGGTCTGGGCGGCCGCCAGGGCCTCCTCCACCTCGGGGGCGAAGGAGGCGAGGGGGCCGAAGAGGTAGTCGATCCCGTCCTGCGGGGTGGGAGCGGAGGGCGTGGCCGGCGCGGCGGGCACGGACAGGTGGGTGGCCGTGTGGGTCGCCGCGGCGGCCTCGGTGGTGGCCCGGGCGCCCGCCGCCTGCACGTGCGCCTCGGTCGGCGCCTGGGCGGCGCGGGCTGCCCGGGCGCCCTGGATGGCCTGGCCGCCCCTGATCTTCGCGGCGGTCGGGACCTTCGCGTCGACGTAGCGGCGGGCCTGGTCGGCGGCGCCGGTGACGGTGCGGGTCGGCTGCTGCGCCTTGGCGGCGGCGCCGGAGACGGCCGCGGTGGCCGTGCCGGTCACGCCGGAGACGGTGTCGTGGACGTCGGTGAGGACGCCGTCGACGGTGTCGGCGAGGGTGCCGGTGGTGCTCTCGGTGTCGGGTACGGAGACCGCAGGGGTGGACAGCTCGTCGGCGCTGGCCACGGCCGAGCCGAGGGCCCAGGCACCGGTGACTCCGGCGGCTATCACGATCGAGCGGCGGATGTTCTTGTTCATGCGTGCGTCAAGTCCTTCGGAAACGGCTAGGGGGTTCCGTCCGGAGGGGCGCCGGGGAGGCCGGCGGGTCCGGCGGAGTGGGCAGACCTGTTCCGCCCCCGCGCGACAGGTCCGTGGCGGGGAGGTCGGCCCTTGGCCTAGCCGGGGAAGACCGGGATGTCCCGGTGCCGTTCCCGGGTCCCGGGCGTGTCGACGCGCGCGGTGGTGCCGGGCAGGAGCCGCAGGGGCGCCCGGCCGTCGAGGGCGACGGCGTACGCGTCACCGTGGCGGGGTGCGGTGCCGTCGGCCGCCTGCTTGCCGAGCACGCCGTCCGGGTCTCCGGTGGGCGCGGGCTGGGCGGGGGCGTCGAGGGCCGCGGCGGTGCGGTGCACGGGGGTGTGCGCCGGGGCCTTGGGGACTTGCGCCGGGAGCGCGAAGTCCGGTCCGTACGTGGTGGCCTGCGGCGGTGCGGAGACGACGCCACGGGCTTCGGAGCGGGCTCGGTCGCCCTTGTCCGCCGCCGGTGCCGCGCTGTCGTGCCGGTCCGCCCCGGCTTCCGGGGTGACCGGCGCGGGCAGCGCGTGCACGGGCGGCGCGGAGACCTCCGGGACCTCCGGAAGCTTCGGCAGCGGCACGGAGGGCGTGGCGGGCAGTGCGGGCGCCTGGGCCCGCGTCTCGTCGAGGGCTCGGGAGGCCGTCTGCACGACCTTCCGTACGGGGGTGACGACCCGTTCGGTGACGGTTCGTACCGCGTTCTCGTGCCCGGTCACCTGGACCACCGGAGTCGCCGGCGTCCGTTCGGCCGCCTGGGCCTGTTCGCCGCAGAGGAACCCGAGCAGGAACAACCCGCCGACCAGCAGTGTCAGTTGCAGCGCACGCCGCCCGGCCGCCGTACGCAACACGCGCACAGCGGTACCGAACACAGTGGCTGGCAAGGTCAAGAGGAGAGACTTCCGGTCGGCGCGGCGGGGGGTGGCGGCGGCGTCGATCCTCGCACGGGCGGCCCGAGGTAGCGCAACCCCCCTGTTACCGATGGGTAGTCATGTCCCTTTTCCGGCCCGCCGTCACGCGGTGTCCGGTATGGGCAGCGGGCGCTTCTCGATCGCCGCCGCCATCACCTCCGGGAACAGGTCGGGCGTGCAGGCGAAGGCGGGTGCGCCGAGCGCCCCGAGCGCGGCCGCGTGCTCACGGTCGTAGGCGGGGGCCCCCTCGTCCGACAGCGCGAGCAGGGCGACGAACTGCACCCCGGACGCCTTCATCGCCGCGACCCGCTTGAGCATCTCGTTGCGGATGCCGCCCTCGTAGAGGTCGCTGATCAGCACGACCACCGTCTCGGCGGGCCGGGTGATCTGCGACTGGCAGTAGGCGAGCGCCCGGTTGATGTCCGTGCCGCCGCCGAGCTGGGTACCGAAGAGTACGTCGACCGGGTCGTCCAGCTGGTCGGTGAGATCCACGACCGCCGTGTCGAACACGACCAGCCGGGTGTCGATCGACCGCATGGAGGCGAGCACCGCCCCGAACACGGACGCGTAGACCACGGACGCCGCCATCGAGCCCGACTGGTCGATGCAGAGGATGACCTCCTTCTTCACCGACTGCGCGGCCCGCCCGTACCCGATGAGCCGCTCCGGCACGATCGTGCGGTACTCGGGCAGGTAGTGCTTGAGGTTGGCCGCGATGGTGCGGTTCCAGTCGATGTCGTGGTGGCGCGGCCGGCTGATGCGCGCGCTGCGGTCCAGGGCGCCGGTGAGGGTGGCCCGGGTGCGGGTGGCGAGGCGCTTCTCCAGGTCCTCGACCACCTTGCGCACGACCGCCCGCGCCGTCTCCTTCGTCGTCTCCGGCATCGCCTTGTTGAGCGAGAGCAGCGTGCCGACCAGGTGCACGTCGGCCTCCACCGCCTCCAGCATCTCCGGCTCCAGCAGCAACGCGGCCAGCCCGAGCCGGTCGATGGCGTCGCGCTGCATGACCTGGACGACGGAGGACGGGAAGTAGGTGCGGATGTCCCCGAGCCAGCGCGCCACGGACGGCGCCGAGGCCCCGAGCCCCGCCGAACGGTCCCGCCCGGTCTGCGGCTTGTCCCCCTTGCCGTACAGCGCGGTGAGCGTGCCGTCCATCGCCGCGTCCCGGCCGGACAGGGCGCATCCGGTGCCGTCGGCCCGGTCGCCGCCGAGCACCAGCCGCCAGCGCCGCAGCCGCTCACGCGCGGGGTCGGCGTACTCGGCCGGCGTCCCGGCCGCCAACGGTTCGGTCGTCATGTGCCCACCCCCGCAAGGCTGTTGTCGTGAGTTGCCACGTGCTCCCGCTCCGTGTCCAGGCCGAGCAGCAGTCGTACCACCGGCAGCACGGCGTCCGCGCGCTCGGTGTCCGGTTCGGCGGCGAAGCCGGGCGGTCCGGCCGCCGGGGCCGTCGGGCCGGCCGTCCCTCCGGGCCCGCGCCGCACCAGTTCGCCGAGGGTTCTGCGCACTCCGGGCTCGTACGCCGAGAACGTGCGCCGCAGCAGCGGCAGTACGTCCGTGAACGCCTCCGCCGGAACCCCGGTCAGCCAGGTGTCGACCAGGCCGAGCAGCCGCTCGTCGTGCACCAGCAGCATGCCGCCCCCGCCGCCGACGAAGCCCTCGATCCAGGCGGCCGCGTCGGCGGGCGGTGTCCCCGGCGAGAGCACCAGGCCCATCAGCCGGGCCGCCTCCTCGGGCTCCAGCTCGCCGTCGTCCAGCAGCAGCCGGACGGCCCGCCCCCGTACGACACCGGGCACGGTGTCCCGCAGGGCCAGGGCGCGCAGCACGGAGCGCCAGCGGCCGCGCAGGTCCCCCCGGCTGTCCGGGGTGCCGGTCAGGGTCTCCGCCAGGAGTCCCACGGCGCCGTGCACGGCGTCGACATGACCGCGCATCTCCTCCGCCGCGTCCGTGTCCAGGGCGGTGCAGGCCGGCGGGAGGCCGACGAAGACCCGCTCGGCGAGGCCCGCCGCGACACCGGCCAGCGCACCGGTGTCGGTGCCGCGCACATCGCCGTAGCGCAGCGAGCGGACCAGGGCGGGCAGCGCCTGGGCGAGATGGCCGACGTCCGAGTCGAGGGCCGCCCGGTCGGCGAGCACCCGCATCACCACCGGCAGCGCGTCCGGCAGCCCGGCCGGCAGGCAGTGCTCGGCGAGCGCGGTGACCTCCGCGAGGACTCCCGCGGTGGTCGCCTCCGCCTCCACCCTGGCCGTGGCCGCGGCGAGCACGGTCGTCCCCCACACGCCCGCCTCGGCGACCCGCACCGACAGCTCCGGCTCCCAGCGCAGCCGCCAGGTCTCCCGGAAGGTGCCCGTGCTCCCCCGCGACTCGGCCGGCTCGCCCCAGCCGACGCCGAGCAGCCGCAGGCGGTGCAGCAGCCTGCTGCGGCCGGCGTCGGTCTCCTTGCGCAGGTCCAGCTCCAGCTCGCGCTCCAGCGCCTCCGGCTTGAGCCGCAGCCGGCGCTGCTCCCGGGTCAGGTCGCGCTGCAACGGCACCGCGGGCGCCGCCTCCGGCACCTCCCCCAGCACGTCCCCGACCACCAGCCGGTCGTGCACCAGCGCCAGCGGCACGTCCGAGCCGTCGCACATCACCGCGCGCACGGCGTCGGTGGTCTCGCTCAGACCGGGCAGCGGACGGCCGCGCATGGCCGCGAGGGTCCCGGCGAGCCGCACCGCCTCGATGACGTGCGCGGAGGAGACGATCCGGTCCTCCTCCCGCAGCAGCCCGGCCACCTTGGTCAGCCACCGCTCGACCGGCCGGTCCGGTGCCCGGAACAGATGCCCGTACCAGCCCGGCGAGTCGATCCCGGCGCCGTACCCGCTCGACCGGGCCAGCCTGCGGTGCGTCCATGGCACCCAGGTCAGGTCGGCCTTGACCTTGGGCAGCCCCTTCAGCAGCGCCCGGTCCGCGGTGACGGCGGTCTTCTCCCGCAGTGCGGGCACGTGCCACGCCCCGCACACCACGGCCACCGCCTCCCCGAACTCCTTGCGCGCGGCCCGCATTTGGAGCCTCATATGAGCCTCCCGCACCAGGTCGCGGGGCCGCCCGCCAACGCCGTAGCGCTCGCGCAGCGCCGTCATGGCCTCCTCCAGCGCGGCGAACGGCGCAAAGGGGTCCGACCGCCCCGGGCCCCGGTGCTCGACGACGTCCTCCCACCAGCGCTCGGGATCGTCGTACCCGGCGGTCTCGGCGAGCACGGCGAGGGGGTCGACGCGCAGGTCCCGCACCGCGCCCGGGTCGCCCTCGGTGCCCGCGTCGTCCTCGCCGCCCCTGTCGTCCCCGTGGCCCTTGTCGTCCTCGTCGGACGGCGCCTCCGGCTCGGCCTCCCACGCCAGCGTGTGGGTGGCGGGCAGGTCGATGAAGCGGGCCGGGACACCCTGTTCGAGGGCCCAGCGGATCGCCACCCACTCGGGGCTGAACTCGGCCAGCGGCCAGAACGCCGAGCGGCCGGGCTCGTCCACGGCGTGGCCGAGCAGGGCGACCGGCGGCCGCATGTCCGGGTCGGCGGCGAGCGGGATCAGCGCGTCGGCCTCGGGCGGCCCCTCGATCAGTACGACACCGGGCCGGGCGGCCTCCAGGGCGGCCCGCACCGCACGCGCGGAGCCGGGCCCGTGGTGCCGCACGCCGAGCAGCAGCGGCCCGGAGGCACGGGCCCTGCCCCAGGTGGAGTCGTCGCTCACACGCTCACCTCCCGGCAGGCCCGGTAGAAGTCCTTCCAGCCGTCGCGCTCGCGGACGACCGTCTCCAGGTACTCCTGCCAGATGACGCGGTCGGCCGCCGGGTCGCGGACGACGGCCCCGAGGATGCCGGCGGCGACGTCGCCCGGGCGCAGCACGCCGTCACCGAAGTGGGCGGCCAGCGCGAGGCCGTTGGTGACGACGGAGATCGCCTCGGCGGTGGACAGCGTGCCGCTCGGCGACTTCAGCTTCGTCCGGCCGTCGGCGGTCGTCCCGTCGCGCAGCTCGCGGAAGACCGTCACGACCCGGTGGATCTCCTCGATGCCGTCGGGCACGGCCGGCAGGTCGAGAGAGCGGCCGATCTGCTCGACGCGGCGCGTGACGATGTCGACCTCGGCGTCGGCGCTCTCCGGCAGCGGCAGCACCACGGTGTTGAAGCGGCGGCGCAGCGCACTGGAGAGGTCGTTGACGCCGCGGTCGCGGTCGTTGGCGGTGGCGATGAGGTTGAAGCCGCGGACCGCCTGCACCTCCTGGCCCAGCTCCGGGATCGGCAGGGTCTTCTCGGACAGGATCGTGATCAGCGTGTCCTGCACGTCGGCCGGGATGCGGGTCAGCTCCTCCACACGGGCCGTCATGCCCTCGGCCATGGCCCGCATGACGGGGCTGGGCACCAGGGCGTCGCGGCTCGGGCCGTGCGCGAGCAGCTGCGCGTAGTTCCAGCCGTAGCGGATCGCCTCCTCCGGCGTGCCCGCCGTGCCCTGCACCAGCAGGGTCGAGTCGCCGCTGACCGCGGCCGCCAGGTGCTCCGACACCCAGGTCTTGGCCGTGCCGGGCACGCCGAGCAGCAGCAGCGCGCGGTCGGTGGCGAGGGTGGTGACGGCGACCTCGACGAGACGGCGCGGGCCCACGTACTTCGGTGTGATCACGGTGCCGTCCGGCAGGGTGCCGCCGAGCAGATAGGTCGCCACCGCCCACGGCGACAGTTTCCAGCGCTCCGGACGCGGGCGGTCGTCCTGGGCGGCCAGCGCCGCGAGTTCGGCGGCGAAGGCGTGCTCGGCATGCGGTCGCAACGCCTGCGGACCCTTGCTCCCGCTCGCTTCGACGGACGTCGGTTCCACGGACACAGTCATGGCTGAGGCCCCCTCCAGCTCGGCCGGTTCGGATCTGGTATCCACCGTGCACCACGCCACTGACAATCGCTCCGACCTGCGCAAACGTGCTCGCAGGGCCGATTGTCAGTGGCGGGATCTACCGTCGGTGGCATGACTGAGCAGGGGGTGCGCTGGACCGCGGAGCAGGTGCTGGCACTGGCGCCTGACGCCGCGTCACGCAAGGCGGGAAGCAAGCTGGGCACGGCCGGACCCTGGTCCGAGTCGGGCAGCGGAGAGGGGACGGTGTGGGGGCTGTGCAAGGGCAGTGGCAGCAGGCCGTACCAGACGGTGGTGGACCTCGCGGACGCCGCCGGGCCCGCGTACAAGTGCAGTTGCCCGAGCCGGAAGTTCCCGTGCAAGCACGCGCTCGGGCTGCTTCTGCTGTGGGCGGAGGGGGACGGCGCGGTGCCGGCGGTGACCGAGCCGCCGGAGTGGGCCGAGCAGTGGCTCTCGGGCAGACGCAAGCGCGCGGAGAGCAAACGGACGGAGAGCGGCGGGAGTTCCGCGCCCGGGTCCGCTGATCCGGAGGCGGCTCGGCGCCGGGCGGAGCGCCGGGCCGAGCGGGTCACCGCGGGCGCGACGGAGCTGGAGCAGCGCCTCGCGGACCTGCTGCGCGGCGGCCTGGCCTCGGCCGAACAGGCGGGATACGGGATGTGGGACGAGACGGCGGCCCGCATGGTCGACGCACAGGCCCCCGGACTGGCGTCCCGGGTCCGGGAGTTGGGGGCGGTACCCGCCTCCGGTCCGGGCTGGCCGGCGCGCCTGCTGGAGGAGTGCGCTCTGCTGCATCTCCTCGACCAGGGCTGGCTGCGCCGCGACCGGCTGCCGGACGCCCTCGCGGACACGGTCCGCTCCCGGCTCGGCCTGCCCGCTGCGGCGGACGGCCCGCCGGTGCGCGACCGCTGGCTGGTCCTCGCCCAGTACGACACGGTCGACCCGAAACTGACGACGCGCCGGATCTGGCTGCACGGAGCCGAGTCGGGCCACACCCGGCTGCTCCTCTCCTACGGCGCGGCCGGCCGGGCACCGGAACTCTCACTGCCGGTCGGTCTGGCGCTGGAGGCCGACCTGTCCGTGTTCCCCGGCGCCGGACAGCTGCGGGCGGCCCTGGGCGAGCAGCACGCCCCGCCCGCACCCGTCGCCCTGCGCCCGCCGGGCGTGAGCACGGCCCGGGCGGCGGCCCGCTACGGCGACGCCCTGCGCGAGGACCCCTGGCTGGAGTCGGTCCCGGTCACGCTGGACCGCGTCATACCGACGCCGGACACCGAACCGGGCTCCTGGCAACTGGCCGACGCCGAAGCGGACTCGGCGCTCCCGCTCACCCCGTCCGCCCGCTCCCGCCCGGGCCTGTGGCGCCTGGTCGCCCTCTCCGGCGGCGCCCCCGTGAAGGTCTTCGGCGAGTGCGGCCATCGCGGCTTCACCCCGCTGACGGCCTGGCCCGAGGGCCCGGGCGCCCCGGTGACGCTGTGCTGACCGGCCCGGCCACCGAGGGACACGAAGAGAAGGGAACGTGATGCACGGAACCTCGACCGCGACGGCCGGCCAGGCCCTGACGCCACCCTCCTGGGAGGACCTCGTCACCACCGCCCTCCTCGGCACCGACCGGCGCCCCTCTGCGCCGGCCGTGCCCGGGCGGGAGGCGCCCGTGGCCCTGCTGGACGCCGCCGCCGTGGCCACCCTGCGCCGACGCGCGGGGCTGCGGCCCGGACCGGCCGCGCAGCGGCAGGAACCCGCTCCCGAGGACCGGCGTCCGGCGCTGCCCGCCGCCGCCGCGCGCAGGCTCGCCCTGCTGCTGGCCGACCGCTCCGGCGGCGCAGGCGGTGGCAGACGGGGCAGCGCACCGGATCTCATGGAGCTGCTCCCGCAGTGGCTCGCGGCGGCCAACGCCCATGGGTACGCGGCACCCCCGCAGGTGCTGCCCGCACTGCTGGACGCCGCCCGGGGCCGTACGGACCTGCGGCCGGCGGCGCTGCCGTTCGCGGGGCCGCGGGCCCTGTGGCTGGCCCGGCTGAACCCGGACTGGCGGTTCGCCCTGCGCTCGGCACCGGGCGGCGGAGCGACGCTGCCCGACCCCGAGGACGACGAGGCGGTGCAACGGCTGTGGCAGGAGGGCCTGTTCGCCGAGCGCGTCGCCCTGCTGTCCGCGCTGCGCGCCCGCACGCCCGGCCCCGCCCGGGAGCTGCTGACCGCGACCTGGGCGACGGAGCGGGCCGAGGACCGGCTGATGTTCCTCGACGCGTTGCGCACGGGCCTGTCCGCCGAGGACGAGCCCTTCTTCGAGCAGGCCCTGGGGGATCGCAGCCGCAACGTCCGGGCCACGGCGGCGGAGCTGCTGTCCGCACTGCCGGGCTCGGCGCTCGCCGCACGGATGGCGGTGCGGGCCATCGCCTGCGTGGCCGTCGATCACATGGGGCACAAGCCCACGATCGTCGTGGAGGCACCCCCCGAATGCGACCCGGACATGGAGCGGGACGGCGTGGCGGCCAAACCCCCGACAGGCCGAGGCGAACGGTCTTGGTGGCTGGGTCAGTTGGTGGAGGCGGCACCGCTCGGCGCCTGGCCGGGCCGGCTGGGCGGACGTACCCCGGAGCAGATCGTGGCGCTGCCGGTGGCCGACGGCTGGCGGGGCGAACTGCACGCGGCCTGGTGCCGGGCGGCGGTGCGGCAGCAGGACGCCGCGTGGTCGAGGGTGCTGCTCGGGGTGCCGTCGGCGCCGGAGGCCGGCGGGCCGGGGGCGGTGTCCCTGGCGGAGCGGGCGAAGCTGCTGGCCACGCTGGGGGACGGGGAGCGGGCCGAGTGGGTGGCGGGATTCATCGCGACCCACGGCCTGTCCGAGGCGTTCCAGCTGCTCGGGGTGTGCGACGTCCCCTGGGGCGCCCCGCTCGGCCGGGCCGTGGTGGACGCCCTCGACATCGCCCGGGACGCGGGCAGTTACCCCTGGAGCTTCAGCGGGGTGATGGGGCTGGCCGAGCGCTGCCTGGACCCGGCCGAGGCCACCCGTCTGGACGGCCTGCTGGCGATACCCGACGAGCGCGAGGACGCCTCGCCCGGCGCCGGGGGCTACTGGGCGGAGGCGTTCCAGCGGCTCATGGCGACGCTGAGGTTGCGAGCGGCAATGGCCGAGGAACTGGCGCCGGTCGGCATCAACAGCCCGTCCGGCGCTTGAGGACGAGGCCGTTCAGGCCGAAGCCGGGGTCTGGGGGCGGCAGCCCCCAGTGGCCGCAACGACAGCTCGGCGCAACGTCGACCAAACCGCCGGAGGCACTGGCTCAGCCCCCGGACGCGGCCGGCTGACGCGCGTTCTCCCGGACCCACTCCACGATCGCCGTGGTGGTCGCGCCGGGCGTGAAGATCGCCGCGACCCCCTTCTCCTTCAGCGGCGGGATGTCCTCCTCCGGGATGATGCCGCCGCCGAAGACGAGGATGTCCGCGGCGTCGCGCTCCTTGAGGAGGTCGATGACGGCGGCGAAGAGGGTGTTGTGGGCGCCCGAGAGGATGGACAGGCCGATCGCGTCGGCGTCCTCCTGGATGGCGGTGCCGACGATCTGTTCCGGCGTCTGGTGAAGCCCGGTGTAGATGACCTCCATACCGGCGTCGCGCAGCGCCCGCGCGATGACCTTGGCCCCACGATCGTGGCCGTCGAGCCCCGGCTTGGCGACCACCACGCGGATCGGACCGGCTGCCACACCCATCACTGCCTCCATCAAGCGACCACGGAAGCGGCCGCTTCCGTCCGTACCGACAAGTACCGCATATCTGGCACGTTCCGCCACCCGTCGGGAAGTGAACGAACGTTATCTCCAGCATCCCGCAACCGGCGGTTTTACGGTGCGCAGCGAGGGGGAAATCACACGGTGGGACATGAGGGCGCACGGGGGATCGAGCCGTCTCTCCGTGTGCCGACAGGAGGTCGGCCCATGAAGGTCACCGGGGTACTGCCACTCTTCCTCCCGCTCTACCGGCGCCTGTGGCCCGGCAGACTGGTCGAGCTGTCCATGACCCTCCTCAAGGCGACCGCGCTCGAGGCCGCGATCCTGGCCGGCCACCTGCTGCTGTATCCGACCGGCCTCACCCAGGAGCGCCGCTCCCCCGCGCTCCCCTGCGAGGACGGCGCCACACGGCTGCCCGACCGGCCCGGAGCGCCGGTCGTGCTGCTGCACGGCTTCATCGACAACCGCTCGGTCTTCGTCCTGCTGCGCCGCAACCTCGTCCGGAACGGCAGGCAGCGCGTCGAATCGCTCAACTACTCCCCGCTGACCTGCGACATTCGCACCGCCGCCGAACTGCTGGGGCGGCACGTCGAGGAGATCTGCGAGCGCACCGGAAACGCCCAGGTCGACATCGTGGGGCACAGCCTCGGCGGGCTGATCGCCCGTTATTACGTACAGTGCCTGGGCGGTGACCTGCGGGTGCGCACCCTGGTCACCCTGGGCACCCCGCACTCCGGCACCCGTGCCGTGCCGCTGGCCAGCGCCCATCCGATCGTGCGCCAGATGCGGCCCGGCTCGGAGGTGATCGAGGAGCTGACCCGGCCCGCACCGGGCTGCCGGACGCGGTTCGTCAGCTTCTGGAGCGACCTCGACTCCGTGATGGACCCGCTGGAGACGGCCTGCATCGACCACCCCGACCTGGACGTCCTGAACGTCCGGGTGACCGGGATCGGGCATCTCGCGCTGCCGGTGCACCCCGCGGTGGCGGCCGGGATACGGGACGCGCTCGACAACACCCTCCCCGAGGAACCGCTCAGCGACGGCCTGACGGTGGCCTGAGGGCGGCGGCCGGACGGGCGGTCGGGGCGCGGCATGGGCGCGGCACAGCCGGTCCACAGGTGACGTACGGTCACCTGACATCGAACACTCTTCGAACACAAGGCCAAACTCGTGCCCGCCGTCCGCCAAAACACGGCTGATTGCCCGTTTCCGGCCCACGCGAAACCGGCCGAAGATTGTCGCGCCCTCGTACCGCCGGGTACAGTCGCCGCACTGCTCTGGCAGCCCCTGTTGTCGAGGCGAAAGAGAAGTTGGTGAACGACCGTCACCCGTCGGGGACCATGACCACCCCGGCCCCGGCTTCCGACGCCTCCGCCGCGCACTACGCGCAGTACGGGGCACAGGGAACCCAGTACGACGACCTCACCACGTACGGCGGCTACGACGCCACAGGTTTCGCGAGCGGCACCACCGGCACCGGATCCTTCGCCACCGATCCGCTCTTCGGCGGCCTCCCGGGCAACGAGCAGCACACCGGCGCGTACGACACCACGCAGTGGCAGACCGGCACCGGCCAGACCCTGAACTACGACCCGTACGCGGCCCAGCACCACGCGGCCTACGACTCGGGCGTGTACGACAACACCGCCTGGTCGGTCCCCGCGCAGCCCACCGGTAACGACATCAGCGGCCAGTGGGACGCGAACGCCTGGCTCCAGCCCGACCAGTCCGCCGCCGCCGGCCCCACCCAGCAGTGGGAGTGGGGCGCCCAGTCGTTCGAGACGGGCGCGTACGACGCCACCCAGTGGAACTCCGACGGCGCGGCCGCGCCGCACGAGCAGTTTGCCGAACCGTTCGACCACCAGGCCACGGCCACGTTCGAGCAGGTCGGCGAACCGTTCGACCAGCAGGCCACAGCCACGTTCGAGCATGTCGGCGAGTTCACCGAAATGCCGTCCGAGGGCGGCGCGTTGGGCGACACGGGCGAGCTGCCCGCCGTACCGACGCTGCTCGACGACCAGGAAGAGGACACCCCGGCCCCGGCGCCCCGCGCGGGCTCCCGCAGCGCGGCGCGTTCCCGGCGCCGTACGCCTCCCAAGCGCTCCGCGCTGCTGACCGTCGCCGTGCCCTCGGTCTGCGTGATGGGGGTCGCCGGGATCGCCGCCGCCTCCGTCGGCAGCCTGACCGACGGCGGCAAGGACACCACCGCCACCGCCTCGGACGCGCACGCAGTGAAGCCGTCCGTCGCCAACAGCAAGCTGGACTCCCAGCTGCGGAAGCTCTCCGCCGGCGCCGACGACTTCGCCGACCGGGCCAGCCGGACGCAGGAGCGCATCGACCTGAAGGCGCAGCAGGAACTGCAGCAGAAGAAGGCGGCCGCGGAGGCCGCGCTCAAGGAGCGGCTGCGTCCCAAGTTCGCGCTGCCGGTCACTCAGCGCGGGCTCAGCGCCTACTTCGGCCAGGCCGGTGTGAACTGGATGTCCGTGCACACCGGCATCGACTTCCCGGTCTCGTACGGCACCACGGTGATGTCCGCCGTGGACGGCGTCGTCTCCACGAAGTGGAACAGCGCCTACGGCAACATGATGATCGTGACGGCGAAGGACGGCACGGAGACCTGGTACTGCCACCTCTCCAGCTACCGCGTCTCCTCCGGCACGTCCGTCAAGGCCGGCGAACCGATCGCCTACTCCGGCAACTCGGGCAACTCCACCGGGCCGCACCTGCACTTCGAGGTACGTCCGGCGGGCGGGGCGGCCATAGACCCCCTGCCGTGGCTGCGCAGCCACGACCTGGACCCGACCTGAGCCTCCGACGAACCGAGCCCCGCCGATCCGGCGGGGCTCACTCGTCTCCCTACAGCTTCTCCACCGGCGCGTACCGCAGCAGCAGCCGCTTCGGTTTCCCGTCCCCGAAGTCGATCGTCGCCTGGGCCTTGTCCTCCACGCCCGCCACCGCGACGACCGTGCCGAGCCCGAACTGGTCGTGGGTGACCCGGTCACCGACGGCCAGGGACACCACCGGCTTCTCGGAGGCCCGCCGGGTGGCGAACCCGGACGCACCCGCCGCCGACGAGCGGGAGCGGGACGAGGACAGCGAGGCCGCGATCCCGGAGGCCGGCCCGGAGGACACCGGGGCGGTGGCTCCCGTCCGCTTCCACTCCAGATGGGCGGCCGGGATCTCCTCCAGGAAGCGGGAGGGCGGGTTGTACGACGGCTGGCCCCAGGCGCTGCGCAACGTGGACCGGGTGAGGTAGAGCCGCTCCCGCGCGCGCGTGATGCCGACGTACGCCAGCCGCCGCTCCTCCTCCAGCTCCTTGGTCTGGCCGAGGGCGCGCATGTGCGGGAAGACGCCGTCCTCCATGCCGGTCAGGAAGACGACCGGGAACTCCAGGCCCTTGGCGGTGTGCAGGGTCATCAGGGTGATGACGCCGGAGCCTTCCTCGTCCTCGTCGGGGATCTGGTCGGAGTCGGCGACCAGCGCGACCTGCTCCAGGAAGTCGGACAGCGCCACCGACTCGCCCTCGCCGCGGCCCTGCTCGAACTCCAGGGCCACGGCCGCGAGTTCCTGGAGGTTCTCGATGCGGGTCTCGTCCTGCGGGTCGGTCGAGGCCTGCAACTCGGCCAGGTAGCCGGTGCGTTCGAGCACCGCCTCCAGGACGGTCGCCGGTCCCGCGCCGGACTCCACGATCGTGCGCAGGTCCTCCATCAGCGTGTTGAACCGCTTGACCGCGTTGGTGGACCGCGCGGCCATGCCGTACGCCTCGTCCACGCGCTTCAGGGCCTGCGGGAAGCTGATCTTCTCGCGCTGGGAGAGGGCGTCGATCATCGCCTCGGCGCGCTCGCCGATGCCCCGCTTGGGGACGTTGAGAATGCGGCGCAGCGGCACCGAGTCCTCGGGGTTGGCGAGGACGCGCAGGTAGGCCAGGACGTCCCGGACCTCCTTGCGCTCGTAGAAGCGGACGCCGCCGACGACCTTGTAGGGCAGGCCGACACGGATGAAGACCTCTTCGAAGACACGGGACTGGGCGTTGGTGCGGTAGAAGACCGCGACGTCCCCGGACTTCGCCTCGCCCGCGTCCGTGAGGCGGTCTATCTCGTCGGCGACGAACTGGGCCTCGTCGTGCTCGGTGTCGGCGACGTAGCCGGTGATCCGGGCGCCCTGGCCGGCGTTGGTCCACAGGTTCTTCGGGCGGCGGGACTCGTTGCGCTCGATGACCGCGTTGGCGGCGGACAGGATGGTCTGCGTGGAGCGGTAGTTCTGCTCCAGCAGGATCGTCGTCGCGTTCGGGTAGTCCTCCTCGAACTGGAGGATGTTGCGGATGGTCGCGCCCCGGAAGGCGTAGATCGACTGGTCCGCGTCGCCCACGACGCAGAGTTCGGCGGGCGGCAGGTCGTACTCGTTCGGCGGCGCGTCGATGCCCTCGGGGGCATGCTCGCCGGTGCCGACCAGCTCGCGCACCAGCGCGTACTGGGCGTGGTTGGTGTCCTGGTACTCGTCGACCAGGACGTGCCGGAAGCGGCGGCGGTAGTGCTCGGCGACGTCCGGGAAGGCGCGCAGCAGGTTGACCGTCGTCATGATCAGGTCGTCGAAGTCGAGCGCGTTGGCCTCGCGCAGCCGCGACTGGTAGAGCGCGTAGGCCTGGGCGAGGGTCTTCTCGAAGCCGTCGGCGGCCTGGGCGGCGAAGTCCTCCTCGTCGATCAGCTCGTTCTTGAGGTTGCTGATCTTGGCGCTGAAGGACTTGGGCGGGAAGCGCTTGGGGTCGAGGTCCAGATCGCGGCAGACCAGGGCCATCAGGCGCTTGCTGTCGGCGGCGTCGTAGATGGAGAAGCTCGACGTGAAGCCGAGCTTCTTCGACTCGCGCCGGAGGATGCGTACGCACGCGCTGTGGAAGGTCATCACCCACATCGCGTTCGCGCGCGGGCCGACGAGCTGCTCGACGCGCTCCTTCATCTCGCCCGCGGCCTTGTTGGTGAAGGTGATCGCGAGGATCTGGCCCGGGTGCACGTTCCGCTCGGCGAGCAGGTGGGCGATGCGGTGGGTGAGCACACGGGTCTTGCCGGAGCCGGCGCCGGCGACGATGAGCAGCGGGGAGCCGGCGTGGACGACCGCCGCGCGCTGGTTCTCGTTCAGCCCCTCCAGAAGTGCGGCCGCGTCGAGCGCGGGGCGGGGGGCGCCGTCGCGGTAGTACGTGTCCCGGTCCGGCGGCACATCGAACTTCCCGCCGAACAGATCGTCCGGAAGCGGCTCCGGAGCGTGATCGTCCTCGGGCGGCGGCGGGGGCTCCTCCTCGCGCCCGCGAGGGGCCTGGAGGTCCGCCAGGAAGCTGTCGTCAAAGAGGCTGCTCATCGCTCTCCGAGTCTAGGGCGCCGCACCGACAACCGGCCGCCGTCCCGGAAACATGGCCGGTTCGGGAAGAACGGACTTTCGCGCCCAGGACGGCCGAACAGCCCCTCACACAGCGGAATCACCCCGTGACACGGGAGCGATCCCACACTCAGGTCACGAAAATGTATCGGACATATCGTGCACCAACCTTCACACGAGACACACCAGTTGGCTAGGTTGCGGGGCGGGCCGCACGCCCCCTTCCGGCGAACGTCGCCGATCCGCGCGGCCTCCGCCGAGTCCGGCGCACCCCCGTACGGTGCCCGGAGCCGGGGACCCACCGAGACCTTGGGGTGAATCGGCACACGTCCCGTCCCGGGACGAGAGCCGTAGGGCAAACCTTCCGACCACACGCCCGAACCCGACAGCTAACCCGGTAGGCGGCACATGGAAGGAGTCGCCTCCCTTGGCGTCGCACCGCAAGCCGCGCCCAGCGGGCACACTCGGAGCAGGTTTCCGCACCCCAGTCCTCGCCACCGCCGCCCTCACCTCCGTGGCCGTGCTGTCCCAGACGGCCGACGCCGCTCCCGCAGCCGATGGAAAGCCGAGCCTGGAGGAGGTCGAGAAGAAGGTCGACGACCTCTACCGCCAGGCGGGGTCGGCGACCGAGAAGTACGACGCCGCCAAGGAGCAGACCGGCAAGCAGCGCACCCACATCGACAGCCTGCGCGACGAGGTGGCCCGGCGGACCGCCCGGATGAACAAGGCCCGCGAGGAGCTGGGCACGTTCGCCGCCGCCCAGTACCGGACCGGGTCCGCCACGCCCGACACCGCCACCTTCCTGCTCGCGGACAGTCCCCAGGACTACTTCGACGAGAGCCAGCTGATGAACCGGCTGACCTCGCGGCAGAAGAGCGCCGTCGACGCCTACGTCACCGAGCAGGCCGCGACCATGAAGAAGCGGCAGGAGGCTGCCAAGAGCCTCCAGACGCTGTCCGAGTCGCAGAACGAACTGCAGACGGCCAAGGCCACCGTCCAGAAGAAGCTCGCCTCCGCGCGCAAGCTGCTGTCCCAGCTGACGGCCGAGGAGAAGGCCCGGCTGGCGGCGATCGAACGGCAGAAGCAGGAGGAGGCGGCGCGCAAGGCCGCGGAGCTGGCCAAGCAGCAGGCGGCAGCGGCCAAGGCCAGGGAACAGGCGGCAGCGGCCAAGGAGCAGGCGAGCGGTTCGTCCACGTCGAGCGGCTCGTCCAGCTCCGGCGGTTCGTCCAGCTCCGGCGGTTCGTCGACGTCCTCCGGGACGTACGCCACCAAGGCCGAGAAGGCGATCGCCTTCGCCCGCGCCCAGATCGGGAAGCCCTACGTGTGGGGCGCCACCGGACCCGGCTCGTACGACTGCTCGGGCCTCACCCAGGCCGCCTGGAGGGCCGCCGGCGTCTCGCTGCCGCGGACCACCTACGCGCAGGTCGACGTGGGCACCACGGTCTCCCTCGCCGATGCGCAGCCCGGCGACCTGATCTTCTTCTACGGCGACATCAGCCACGTCGGCATCTACATAGGCAACGGCATGATGATCCACGCGCCCAAGCCGGGCGCGTACGTCCGCGAGGAGTCGATCTACTACGGCGGTGAATCGATCATCCACAGCGTGGTCCGACCCGCCTGACCGTCCCCTTCGTCCAGCCCGACCGTCCCCTTTTCGAGGTTTCGAGCGCCACGCGCGCGCGTGGCCTCCGAGCCCCGCCCGCGCGGCTGCCTAGCATCGGGCCCATGCCCGGCATCTCAGCTCTGCGTACGTGGTGGGCGGGGCGTCCGCCGGCGGCGGGTGCCGCCGTCATGGCGACCGGCATCGTCTCGGTGGGCCTGCATCTGACGGGCGCCGAGACGGTGTCCCGGGTCTTCCTGTGGCTGGCCTGCGTCGCCTGGGTGGCACTGGCCGCCGACTTCCTCGTACGGCTGGTGGCCCAGCGGGAGCGCTGGCTGGCCGAGGCGCACAGCCCGGGCGCGCTCACCGCCGTCGCCGCCACGGCCGTGCTCGGCACCGAGTTCTCGGCGCTGGGCCGGCAAACCCTGGCCGAGGCGGCGCTGGCACTGGCCATGGTGCTCTGGCCGGTGCTGCTGTACCTGGTCGTACAGCACTGGGAGCGGCACATGACCGGAGCGGTGTTCCTGTGCTGTGTGGCCACACAGGGGCTTGCGGTGCTGGCGGCCACGCTGGCCGCGGCCGAGACGACGGCATGGCTCGCGCACGCCGCGCTGGTGCTGTTCTGGCTGGGCCTGGTGCTCTACGGCCTCGCCCTGCTGCGCTTCGATCCGCGGCAGGTCCTCGAGGGGGCCGGGGACCACTGGATCGCGGGCGGGGCGCTCGCCATCTCGGGGCTGGCCGGGGCGAAGCTGCTCTCCGCCGACAGCCGGCGGCTGTACCTGTGGAACGACGACGACCGGGGCGTGCTGCGGAACGTGACGGTGACGCTGCTCGTCCTGGACCTGTCCTGCTACGTGGTCCTGCTGGCCGCCGAGGTGGCCCGGCCGCGCCTGCGCTACGACATGCGGCGCTGGGCGACGGTGTTCCCCATGGGGATGACCGGGGCGGCCACGCTGTCGGTGGCGGCCGCCGTGGGCATCGGGTGGCTGAAGGGGCCGGGGCGGGTGCTGGTGTGGGTGGCGGTGGCCGCGTGGGTCACGGTCGCGGCCGGCGCGGCCCTCGCGGCCCGCGCCGGGATCAGCGGACGGCGCTGAGCGTCACGTCCACAGCACGGCGATGAAGATGTTCGCCGTGGTCAGCAGGCCGACCAGCCCGAAGAGGCTCTTGTCCACCTTCTCCTCGTCGCGCTTCACGTACACCAGCCCGAGGATCACGATCAGCAGGGCCAGCTTCACGCCGATCTTGATGGTGTTGAGGTGGTGGCCCTCGGCCTGGTTGAGGCCGACCAGGGCCACACCCGTGACCAGCATGGTGAACGCGCCGTGCAGCATTCCGGGGACGAAGCGGGCCGTGCCCTGGCCCATCGCCTTCATCTGGGTGAGGAAACCGCCGAGCAGCGCGGCGATGCCGATGATGTGCAGGCCGACGAAGAGATGGATGAGTACGTCCATGAGTCCGGAGCCTAATCAGGGGCCCTGCAGCCCTCTGTCACCGGGCCCGCCGGGAGCATCAGTGGACCTTGCATATATGCGCCCCATAGCAGCACATGACTCCCGCGCGTCCCGCATTCCGCGCATCGGTCACCACGCTGCGTGAAGGCGACGACTCCAGACCAGAAATCTGGTCACATGCGGTCACATTTTGATCGCTCAAGGTCAGTTACGCACTCCGCGTTACCAACCCGTCACACCCGGGTTTAGCGTCCTCCCCCAGGTGACCGGCTCCCCACCGCCGCCCGGGCCAGGGGCGGCAGTCGGGCACCACCGCCGAGAAAGGTCCGGCGGCGGCCCGCTCCCCCTGTGCGGGCCGTCGCCGGACGCACCGCTCGTTCGGTCGCAGGAGTCCTACGGAAGGACGTGACGGTCCAGGTGGCAGCGCACCGCAAGCCCCGACAGCGCTCGCTCGGCGGGAACACGGCCCGCACGGCCGTCACCCTCGCTCTGGCGGGCGCGGCCACCGCGACGGCCTTCGACGGAACCGGCCAGGCCGAGCCGCAGCTGACACCGACGCAGGTGAAGGCCAAGGTGGACAAGCTGTACCAGGAGGCGGAGACCGCCACCGAGAAGTACAACGGCGCGAAGGAGAAGGCGGACACGGCACAGCGGCGGCTGAACTCGCTGCGGGACGAGACCGCCCGGAAGCAGGACAAGCTCAACGCGGCCCGGGACGCGCTGGGTTCGTACGCGGCGGCACAGTACCGCCAGGGCGGGATCGACCCCTCCTGGCAGCTCGCCCTGTCCAGCGACCCCGACCGGTACCTGGACGGGGCCGCGTTCGCGGAGCGGGCCGGCGACCGGCAGGCCGGGGCGGTGGCGCGGGTGCGCGAACAGCTGCGGGAGATCGAGCAGTTGCGCGGCGCCGCCCGGATCGAGCTGAACGCGCTGCGGTCACGGCAGGCGGAGCTGAAGCGGCAGAAGAAGACCGTCACCGGGAAACTGGCCAAGGCGCGCGACCTGCTGGCCCGGCTCACTCCGGCGCAGCGGGCCCAGGTCACCGGCGACGGCACCGCGGCGGGACACGCCTCGCGCTCGGCCCCGGACGCCCGCCCGGACCTGGACCCGCCGGACTCCCCCGCCGCCCCCGGCTCGCGCGCGGCGGCAGCCGTCGCCTACGCCTACCAGAAGCTCGGCAGCCCCTATGTGTGGGGCGCGACCGGCCCGGACGCCTTCGACTGCTCGGGCCTGGTCCAGGCCGCCTACCGCTCCGCCGGCGTCTCCTTGCCCCGCACCACATACGCCCAGATCAACGCGGGCCGGCGGGTCTCCCGCTCGGAACTCCAGCCCGGCGATCTGGTGTTCTTCTACTCCGGCATCAGCCATGTGGGCCTCTACATCGGCAACGGCCAGATGATCCACGCCCCGAACCCCTCGGCACCGGTCCGGGTGGCCCCCATCGACCAGATGCCGTTCGCGGGGGCCACCCGGGTGGCGTGAGTGCGGCTGCCCGGCAGGGTCAGACCAGACGGCGGGCCGTGGCCCAGCGGGTCAGCTCGTGACGGTTGGACAGCTGGAGCTTGCGCAGGACCGCCGAGACATGGGACTCGACCGTCTTCACCGAGATGAACAGCTGCTTGGCGATCTCCTTGTAGGCGTAGCCCCGGGCGATCAGGCGCAGCACCTCCCGCTCGCGCTGGGTGAGGCGGTCCAGGTCCTCGTCGACCGGCGGGGCGTCGGTGGAGGCGAAGGCGTCCAGGACGAATCCGGCCAGCCGCGGGGAGAAGACGGCGTCGCCCTCCTGGACCCGGAAGATCGAGTCGACCAGGTCGGTGCCGGTGATGGTCTTGGTGACATAGCCGCGGGCGCCGCCGCGGATCACACCGATCACGTCCTCCGCCGCGTCCGACACGGACAGCGCGAGGAAGCGCACCGGCTGCTCGGCGTCCGCCATCAACCCGGCGCACCGGCGCAGCACTTCGACCCCGCCGCCGCCCGGCAGGTGGACGTCGAGGAGGACCACCTCGGGCCGGGTCGCGGTGATGACCGTGACCGCCTGGTCGACGTCCGCGGCCTCCCCGACCACCTCCACGCCGGTCTCGGCGGTCTGCCCGATCTCGGCCTGCACCCCGGTGCGGAACATGCGGTGGTCGTCGACGAGCACCACGCGCACGTGCCGCTTCCCGGCGGGGCCGGACCCGGCCGGCTCCGCCGCTCCCGCCGTACCGTTCGACTCGGTCGCGTCGCTCATGACGTCTTCTCCGCCCTCTCCATCTCCAGCTCGACCTCCGTGCCGCCGCCCGGCACCGCCCGGAGCCGGGCCGTGCCGCCGTTGCGCTCCATGCGGCCGATGATCGATTCTCTAACGCCCATGCGGTCGGCGGGTATCGAGTCGAGGTCGAAGCCCGGACCGCGGTCACGGACGGACACGAAGACCGTCCTCCCCTCGACTTCGGCATAGACCTGCACGGCACCGCCGTCGCCACCGTACTTGGCGGCGTTGACCATGGCCTCGCGCGCTGCCTGCATCTGTGCGGCGGTCCTCTCGTCCAGCGGGCAGTCGCCGACCACGACCACCTCGATGGGCACACCGTGCTTGTCCTCGACCTCGGCCGCGTTGCGCCGCACCGCCTCGGCGACCGTGTCCGGCTCGTCGGCCTCGTCCTTGCCGGTGCCCTCCGGCTTGTACAGCCAGGTGCGCAGGTCCCGCTCCTGCGCGCGGGCGAGGCGCCGGACCTCGCCCGCGTTGTCGGCGTTGCGCTGGATCAGGGTGAGGGTGTGCAGCACGGAGTCGTGGACGTGGGCTGCGACCTCGGCTCGCTCCTGGGCGCGGATGCGCATCAGGCGTTCCTCGGAGAGGTCCTGGGTCATGCGGACCAGGTAGGGGCCGGCGAGCAGCGTGATGCCGACGAGGACCACGAGTGCCGCCTGGAGGACCGCGCCGAGGTGGGCGGCCGAGCCCTGCATGACGAAGATCGCGGAGACGCCGGCGGTGACCAGCAGGACGCCGGCGCCCGCGCGCAACAGCGTGAGGGTGCGGCGTCGGCTGCCGACCTCGACCCAGCGGGCGCGGCGGGCGTTGTCCGCCTGACGCCAGACGAGGGCGACACCGGCCGCGACCAGGACGGCGGGCAGCAGATACGCCTTGGCGGCACTGGTCAGGTTGATGCTGCCCACGAAGACCATGGACACGATGACCATGAGGAGCAGGGCGACGATCTGGCCCTTGTCCGGCTTGCGGGCCAGCAGTCGGCGGCGGCCCTCCGGCGAGGCCGCGGTGCCCGCCGGCGGCTGCGGCTTCTGGTCGCCGACGCCGCCGACGCCGAGCGGCACGAAGAACCAGAACGCGGCGTACAGCAGCGCTCCGAGTCCGTTCGCCATGAACAGGCCGACGAAGGCGAGCCGGACCCAGATCACGGGCAGCCCGAGATGCCCGGCGAGGCCCCGCGCCACTCCGCCGAGCCAGCGTCCGTCGCTGCTGCGGTAGAGCTTGCGCGGCGGCCGCGGGTCGTCGAGGGGCAGGGCTGCGGCTTCCGGCATGCCATCGATGGTCACATGGCCGCGGGCGCGGAGCATCAGGGTCGACCCCCTAGACTCCCCTGATCTTCGAGCCGGGCGTTCGCATCGGCTCGCCGGCCGGGTGACGAACGCCGCCCCGCCGCTTTTCAGGGCCGATCTCAGGGTTCGCCCAGGGTCATCCCGACTGCCGTCGCGGCGGACGGGCCGTCACCATGGACGCATGACGGATCACGAGCACGCCGCGACGGGTCCGGGACCCGGCCCCGGCCCGCGCCCGGCCCCGGGCACCGGACCGACGGATGCCGCGCCCGCCGCGACGGGAGGGACGGGAACAGCAGGAGCGAGGGAAGGAACGGAAGCGACGCGGGATCACGACACCGCCGGGGAGCCGGAGACCATCGACAGCGATCTCCGGTTCCGGCGCGACCGCCGGCACAAGATGATCGCCGGGGTGTGTGCCGGGCTCGGCAGGCAGACGGACATGGACCCGGTGATCTTCCGGATCACCCTGGCCGTGCTGTCCGCGACCGGCGGCATCGGCCTCATCTTCTACGGCTTCGCCTGGCTGCTGGTGCCGTACGACGGGGACGAGGAGAACGAGGTCCGCAGGCTGCTGACGGGCCGGGTCGACGGACAGGCGCTGGCCGCCGTGCTGTTCGCCCTGGTCGGCTGCGGGATCTTCCTGACCATGCTGAAGAACGGCGGGGTGCTGACCTTCGCCGTGGTGCTCTCCCTGCTGCTGGCCGGCGCCGGCTACTGGTCGCGGCGGCGCGGTGCCGCCGACCCCGATCCGCTCGCCGCGCAGGCCGCCGCCGACGCCCCGCCGGAGGCTCAGGCGCCGCCGGTCGTCACCACCTACCCGTCCTGGTGGCGGGACCCGATCGTCAAGGACGGCACCCATGTCGGCGGCACCGGCTACCTCTGGGGCCCCGGGGACGCCCGCGACCTGACCTCGTCCGTGGACGTCGGCATCGCCACGCCCTGGCCCCACAGCGGCTCGACACCGCCGCGCACCGCACCCCCGAGACCACGTGGCCCGCGCTGGATCGGCGGCTGGATATTCCTGCTCGCCCTGCTGGCCGGAGGCGTGGGCACCGGGCTGACCTGGGACACGCACCCGCTGGGCACCAGCCTGCAGGCCGGCCTTGCCTGCGCGCTCGTGGTCTTCGGTCTGGGCATCACGCTCAGCGCCTTCCTGGGGCGGACCGGGGCCGGGTCGGTGTTCCTGGCGATCGTCACGGCGGCACTGCTCGCGGGGGCCACTGCTCTGCCCAAGGACATCACGACCCACTGGAGGCAGACGTCCTGGAAGCCGACCGCGACGGCGGACGTGCGGTCCGCGTACAGCCTCGGCACCGGTGTTGGCACGCTGGACCTGACCCGGGTGCACCCGGCGAAGGGGCAGACGGTGGCCACGGACGCCGAGGTGGGAGCGGGGCAGCTGAAGGTGATCGTGCCGGCGGACGCGGCCGTGCGGATGAGTATCGACGTGGGGGTGGGCGACATCCGGTTGCCCGGCGAGAACGGGAAGGACGTGGACGTGCAGCCCGGTAGGCACAGGACCGTGACGCTGTCGCCGGTCAGGGGCAGCAAGGCCGCCGGGACACTGCGGCTCGATCTGCGGGTGGGCGTCGGAGAGCTGGAGGTCAGCCGTGCTGCGTCATGAGTTCCAGCCCGGGAAGCTGGTCGCCGGTCTCTCCTTCACCGCCGCCGGCGCCGTCTACGCCGGTGACGCGGCCGGCCTGTGGAGCACCCCCCCGTTCATGGCCGTCCCGCTGGTGGCGGGCGGCCTCGTCCTGGCCGGTGTCACGGCGGCGGTGACCCGGGGCATACGCAGACGGCGCGGCACGGAGAACGGCTGGGGGGCCTAGCGGTAGCCGCCCGTCCGTTGCCGTCGGCGGGAGCGCCAGGCCGCGTCCAGGGAGAGGTAGGGCGCTCCGGCGAGGACGAGGGGCAGCCAGGCCATCAGGTAGGCGAGGTCGTTGCCGTAGTAGTAGGGGGTCGTGGCCCAGCTCACGGTCAGCCACAGGCTGAGCGAGATCAGCGCGCCACCGAGGGCGGCCAGCCGGCCGAGCAGGCCGATCAGGGTGCCGATGCCGACGGCCAGCTCGCCGAGGGCGATGGCGTAGCCGAAGCCGACCGGGTTCTTCAGGGCCATGTCGATCAGGGCGGGGACGGCCGCGGAGTCGCGTGCGGCGCGCATCGTGTCACCGATCGAGCCGGCACCGCCGGACTTCATGAACGCGCTGTCGGTGAGCTTGTTCAGGCCGGCGTAGATGAAGGTGACCCCGAGGAAGATCCGGAGCGGAAGGAGGGCGTAGCGGGTCGCCGTGTCCCGCCAGTCGCCGCGGTTCAGGTAGGACGTCTCTGTATCCGTCCGCATGCCGTGAGTCATCGCCGATAGCCACCTCTCACCCGCCGTGCCGACCCCTCACTCGACGATACGTACGACAAACGGGAACGGTTCAATCCTCTCCCGGACGTTTTTCCTGATTTCGGGTCCTCGTACAGGGGACGGGTGCACGAGTCGCGGGCCCCGGCTGCCACTGCGGGTCGGTCGGTGTCACCGGCAGGATGCCCTCGCTCGCCGCTCCCCTGCCCTTACTCCGTCACGTGGACCATGCACCGGTTGGTCGCCACCCCGGCCGCCGTGACCACCTGTACCTCCACCGAGCCGGGCTCCACCTCGGCCGGGACCGGGACGGTCAGGACGGTGTCCGTGGGGTTGCGGAAGCCGCCGGCGACGGGGACCAGGGGCACCCGGACGTCCACCGCACCGATGCGCACGACCATGCGGGAGAGACGGTCGGCGCTGTGGGCGCCGGGTGGGACGAAGCCGGTGCCGCGGATCTCGATGTCGTCGCCGGTGCGGATCGGTCCGTCCAGGTCACCGGGCTCACGGGCGCGGACCACGGAGAGGATCACCGGACGGCCGCCCTCCGCGTACTTGCCGGCCAGGTAGGTCGCGGCCGAGATCAGCACGACGACGGCGAGGCCCCAGGGCAGGTCCGGCAGCTGGTCGGGGCGGCGGGCCAGCCGTACCGCGGCGAAGGCGAGGGCGACGGCGCTGATGACGGCGTACTGGATGTCGGCGAAGGCGCCCCGGCCGGAGTCGTCGGTCAGCAGGTCGGCGGCGCGCGGTCGGTGGGCCGGCACCTTCTGCAGCCGCAGACCGAGGATGCGCAGGCCGACCACCCGGCGGACCAGCACGGCGATGCCGCACACCACGGCGAGGACGGTCACCACGCCCGCCCCGCGCGCGAGATCGAGACCGGAGAGCAGCGCGTCGCGTTCGCCGTGGTCGGAGGCGGCGGCCAGGCGGACCGCCAGCAGCAGCACCGCGTAGGCGACGAACAGCACCCAGCAGGCGGCCACCGTACGGGAGGTGGACATCCGGTTGTCCTCGCCGATGACGGGGGCCAGGACTCCGCCGCGTGCCCGGTGGAACCAGGAGGCGGCGGTCAGGGCCGCCGCGACGACGAGCGCGGCGAGCAGTGCGGCCGTACGGGCGCCGGTCCAGTCCGCACCGACCGCGGTGAGCGACTCGGCGAGCAGCAGGGCGACGACCGCGCCCCACACCGCGCACACCGTGCGCAGCCACAGCCGGGCGAGCCAGGCCTCGCCCTCCGCCCGGCCCCGTTCGGCGACGGCCTCCGCCTGCTCGGTCAGCTCCGCGGAGACCCACTGGCGGGAGGCGGACGCCGAGTGCGCCACGCCCGCCGGCAGGCCCTGCCCGGCCGCGAACTCGTCACGGGCGCGCAGGAACGCGGCGACGGCCCGCCGATGCCCCTCGCGGGCCCCGTGCGGACAGTCCCCGCAGGCGCAGCCGCCTCCGTGCGCCCCCTCGGCACCCGTTGCCGCGCCGTGTCTCGCCTCCTGCACCGCCACGCCCGACGCCCGCCTTCCCCTCGCCCCGAGACACGGCCGACGTCCCCCTCTGCGAGCCGTCCCACCGCCGTGCAACTCCCCTGTGTCGAGAGCGAATTGTGCCCTACGCAGGGCCGTTCCGACCCCTCTGTCCAAGTCCCTGAGAGTGAAGTTCGGGCCACCATGTTGACCCGGCTGCGAGAATCTCCCCATGGCCGAGATCCTCCAGCGGGACGGCACCTGGGCGTTCGACGGCAGCACGATCCGGATCACCCCCGGGCTCCACCGTTCCGTACCGCTGTTCCGGCAGACGTACGGGGAGATCGCCGTGCCGCTGGAAGCGGTGTCCGGCGTCGGCTACGAACCCCAGCGGGGGCGCGGCCGGCTGCGGATGCGGCTGCGCGAGGGCGCCGACCCGCTGCTGCAGGCCACCGGCGGGCGGCTCCCGGAGGCGGCCGACCCCTACCGGCTGACCGTTGACGCGGACCGCGGCGGGGTCGCCGAGTTCGTCGCCGAGGAGATCCGGCACGCGCTGCTGCTCGACCAGGTCCCCAAGGAGCCCACGGCGGCCTACCTCCTGCCGGGGCCACCGGTGCCGGTCTCGGTGCGCTCCTCCGACGGCACTGTCTCCTTCGACGGCGCGCAGGTGCGCATCGACTGGGCCGACACCTCCGACCGGGTCAAGCGCGCGACCGGCCCGCGGATCATCGGCCTCGGCGACCTGGTCCAGGCCGAGTGGCTGCCCAACTCCGGCTACGAGGACGGCTTCCTCAGGTTCGTGACCCGGGAGACGGCGTTCTCCAAGCTGCCGCCCGAGCGGGACCCCTACACCCTCGACCTGTGGGGCAGCGTCCGGCGCGACCTGCTGACCGCGCTGGTCGCGGCGGCCGTCACCGCCCGGCTGCCGCATCCCTCCACCCGCACCGGCGGCGCGTTCACGGAGCGGGTCCGGCCCCCGGCCACCGTGCCGGCGCAGGCCGACCACCACGACGTACTGCTGCGCCGGCTGCGGGAGCTGGGCGAGCTGCACCGCGACGGGGTGCTCACGGACGAGGAGTTCGCGCAGACGAAGGCCACCGTCCTGCGGGGCTTCTAGCTGAGCAGATCCGGTTCGCTGCGGCTGATGTCCTGCCACAGCGGCTGGTAGTTGATCCAGCCCACCAGGTCGCCGCCGAGCTGTTCGCGGGTGGCCACGGCCTGCTTGTGGTCGATCAGGACGGGCCGGCCGGCCGCCTTCGCCATCAGCTGGACCTGGCAGGACCGCTCCAGCGACATGAACCACCAGGCCGCGGCGTCCACCGAGTCCCCGACGGTCAGCAGCCCGTGGTTGCGCAGCACGAGCGCCTTGTGGGAGCCGAGGGCCGTCGCGATACGGCGGCCTTCGGCGGCGTCGACGGTGACGCCGGTGTAGGTGTCGTAGAGCGCCACGTCCTCGTAGAAGGCGCAGCTCTCCTGGGTGATCGGGTCGATCAGGTCACCGAGCGCGGCGACGGCCCGGCCGTGCACGGAGTGGCAGTGGGCGACGGCGACGACGTCGGGGCGGGCGGCATGGACCTGGGCGTGCACGGTGAACGCGGCCTGGTTGACGTGGTAGCGGCCCTCGACGACCTGTCCGTCCTGGTTGGCGAGGACGAGGTCGCTGACGGTGACGTGCTTGAACGGCATCCCGAACGGGTTGACCCAGAAGCAGTCGCTGAACTCGGGGTCGCGCGCGGTGATGTGGCCCGACACCCCGTCCTCGAATCCGGCGCGCCCGAAGATCCGCAGGGCGCCCGCGAGCCGCTCCTTGCGGTGCCGGCGCTCGTCCTCGACCGAGTCGTGCATCGGGGGCATGGCGAACTGCAGCTGGTCGGTGGGCAGCGGCAGGGGCGGGGTCGGCCCGTGCATAGGTCCTCCAGCGTGGGGAGTGCTGTACGCGCCGGAAGTTACCGCCGGTCAGCGCAAAAGGGCAGTGCTGTTTTGTAAAGATGACGTACGCAGCGAATACACGACAGAGGATGTCCGGTTTGCCGGTGAGACTGGCACGTATGAACTGGGCAGCCTTCACCACCGCAGCACCCGAACTGGCAGCACTCGCCGAGGAGCGCTTCGGCAGCTACCGGCACCACGTCCTCGCGACCCTGCGCAGGGACGGGTCGCCCCGCACGTCCGGCCTGGAGGTCCGCTTCCTCGGTGGTGAGCTGTGGCTCGGCATGATGCCGCGCTCCCTGAAGGCCCTCGACCTGCTCCGCGACCCGCGCTTCGCGCTCCAGGCGAACCCGGGCGCCGACGTCGGCAGCGGGGACGTGCGGATCGGCGGCCGGGCGTTCGAGGTCGAGGACGGCGCGGCCAAGGCCGCATACGTCGAAGAGGTGGAACCGCCGCAGCCGTTCCACCTCTTCCGCACCGAGCTGACGGAGGTCGTACGGACCTACGTCGAGGACGAGAAGTACCTGGTCACCCAGGTCTGGAAGCCCGGAGAGCCGGTGCGGTCTCTCAAACGGACATGATCCTCAGCGGCGGGACTACTCCCACTCGATGGTGCCCGGCGGCTTCGACGTCACGTCGAGGACGACCCGGTTGACGTCCCGGACCTCGTTGGTGATCCGGGTCGAGATACGGGCGAGCACGTCGTACGGCAGACGCGACCAGTCGGCGGTCATGGCGTCCTCGGAGGAGACCGGGCGCAGGACGATCGGGTGGCCGTAGGTGCGGCCGTCGCCCTGGACGCCGACCGAGCGGACGTCCGCGAGCAGGACCACCGGGCACTGCCAGATGTCCCGGTCCAGGCCGGCCGCGGTCAGCTCCTCGCGGGCGATGGCGTCGGCGTCCCGGAGCAGGTCCAGGCGCTCCTTGGTGACCTCGCCGACGATACGGATGCCGAGGCCGGGGCCCGGGAAGGGCTGGCGCTGGACGATCTCCTCCGGCAGGCCCAGCTCCTGGCCGACCATGCGGACCTCGTCCTTGAAGAGCTTGCGGAGCGGCTCGATGAGCTTGAACTCCAGGTCCTCGGGGAGGCCGCCGACGTTGTGGTGCGACTTGATGTTGGCGGTGCCGGTGCCGCCGCCGGACTCGACCACGTCCGGGTACAGGGTGCCCTGGACCAGGAACTCCACGGCCGGGCCCTCGTCGGCGATGATCTCGGCCTGCGCCTGCTCGAAGACGCGGATGAACTCGCGGCCGATGATCTTCCGCTTCTCCTCGGGCTCGCTGACACCCTTGAGCGCGGTCAGGAAGCGCTCCTCGGCGTCCACGACGACCAGCTTGACGCCGGTCGCGGCCACGAAGTCCTTCTCGACCTGCTCGGTCTCGCCCTTGCGCATCAGGCCGTGGTCGACGTACACGCAGGTCAGCTGGTCGCCGATGGCGCGCGCGACGAGGGCGGCGGCGACGGCGGAGTCCACGCCACCGGACAGACCGCAGATCGCGCGCTTGTCGCCGACCTGCTCGCGGATCGCGGCGACCTGCTCCTCGATCACGTTGCCCGTGGTCCAGGACGGGGTCAGGCCCGCGCCGCGGTAGAGGAAGTGCTCCAGCACCTGCTGGCCGTGCGTGGAGTGCATGACCTCGGGGTGGTACTGGACGCCGTAGAGCTTCTTCTCGTCGTCCTCGAAGGCGGCGACCGGGACGACGTCCGTGGACGCGGTGACGGTGAAGCCCTCGGGGGCGGCGGAGCAGGCGTCGCCGTGCGACATCCACACGTGCTGCTCGGCCGGGGTGCCCTCGAAGAGGGTGGAGGACGTGCGGGAGACGTGCAGGTCGGTACGGCCGTACTCGCGGGCGCCGGTGTTGTCGACGGTGCCGCCGAGGACCTCCGCCATGAGCTGGAAGCCGTAGCACATGCCGAAGACGGGGACGCCGGCCTCGAAGAGCTCGCGGCCGAGGCGGGGGGCGCCCTCCTCGTACACGGACGAGGGGCCGCCGGAGAGGATGATCGCCGCGGGGTTCTTGGCGAGCATCTCCTGGACCGGCGTGGTGCTCGGCACGATCTCGCTGTAGACCCGCGCCTCGCGGACACGGCGGGCGATGAGCTGGGCGTACTGCGCGCCGAAGTCGACGACCAGGACGGTGTCGGGGGTGGCGGCAGCGGGAGTCGCTGATGACACGGGGTGCCTTCCGGCGGTTTGGGCGGGGGTCTGTGTTTCCGATTCTAACGGGGCGGGCGCGGGAGGCGTCCCGTACCCGGTGCCGTGGCATACTGGCCCCCATGCGCAAGCACTCGACCTTCGTCTTTACCTATGGCACCCGGCCCGCCGGCTGCCATGGTCGTGCTGCTTGAGCTGACGCCAAGCGACTTCCCAGGCGCCCCGGGCCGACAAGGCCCGGGGCGCCTGTCGTTTTCCGGGTTCTGTCGTTCCGGGGCATCCACCAGCCACCTCACGAGGAGCCCCCAGCATGAGCACCGCGACCACGACCAGTCCGGACCGGACCATCGCCGACGCCCGTGAGCGCATCGACGCGCTCGACGACCGGATCATCGGGCTCATCCAGGAGCGGATGGCCGTGTCCACCGTCGTCCAGCAGACCCGCATCGCCTCCGGCGGCCGGCGGGTGAACCTCTCCCGCGAGATGGAGATCCTCGGCCGCTACCGCGAGGCCCTCGGCAAGCCGGGCACCGCCCTCGCAATGACGCTGCTGGAGCTGTGCCGGGGTCGCATCTGAGTTCGGTCCCGCTCTCACCCGTACGGCGCGTGACCGGCCCACGGACCGCTTCGTTGATCCCGGTGTCCGTGCCAGCCAGGGGCGGGCCCGAAAGAACCACGCGTGGCTCGCTGGAGCGATGAGGCGTACGGGTCGTGCCGTGCGCCGTGGGACCTCGCTCCAGAGAAGTGACCGGACGGCAGGGGACAGCAGCCCGGTCACCCAAGAGAACGGCCGGCTCCGGGGACGCCCGGGGCCGACCGGCGGAAAATTGCAAAAATGCACCAGTGCCGGGTCAAACGGTTGCGGATGCCTCGCTCATCCAGCACGATGCGTAGAAAGCCCCCAAGTCCCCTCGCAGACAACGGCATTGCCCCACCCCCGCCTGTCCGCCCGGGGTCGAGACCACAGGAGAAGCGGCGCAACCCCCCGGCGTCGCTCCCAGGCACCGGCGCCGCCCTGACGTCGGTGCTGACGAAAGAGGGCCCCGCGGCTCAAGCCCGCGGGGCCCTTTCGTCACGCCCGCCACACGCCCCTCGCGCGTGACTCACATCACAGAAGAATCGCGTGAGGCGGCGCAACCGTTCAGGCCCCTCGCTGATCAAACCTGCTACCGGATCAAGAAGACGGTAAGAGCGAGGGACCTGCGTTCGGAGGGGGATGCAGGTCCCTCGGTGCTTTCTCCGGTCGAACCGAGGACTTCTCCGCGGCTACTTCTTCGGCGGCACTGCCGGGATCCCCAGGAACGGCAGCTTCAGCGCGCCGAACGCGTCCGCCGGGACCGCCGGGGTGCGCGGCTCCACCGGCTTCAGGCGTTCGTACGCCGCTCCCTGCGCCGGACGCGGATCCTCCTCACCCTTGTTCGGCCAGTACGACATGGCCCGCTCGGCCTGCGCGGTGATCGTCAGCGACGGGTTGACGCCCAGGTTCGCCGAGACCGCGGCGCCGTCCACGACCGAGATGCCGGGGTGGCCGTACAGGCGGTGGTACGGGTCGATCACGCCCGTCTCCGGGGAGGCGCCGATCGGGCAGCCGCCCAGGAAGTGCGCGGTCAGCGGGGTGCCCATCAGCTCGCCGACGTTGCTGCCCGCGAAGCCGTTGATCTCGGCGGCGAGGGCCGAGGCGGCCTCCGAGGCGGCCTTGATCTGCTTGGGGTTCGGCGCGCCGTGGCCCTGCCGGGCGGTGAGCAGGCCCTTGCCGACGCCGTCGGGCTTCAGGTACGTCGTCAGCGAGTTGTCCAGGGACTGCATCACCAGGCCGATGATGGTCCGCTCCGACCAGCGCCGGTTGGACAGGGAGCGGGCGACCAGCACGGGGTGGCGGGCCGCGTTCGCCAGCCAGGCCAGGACGCGCGAGGAGCCCTCGGCGTAGGGGACCTGGAGGATCGACAGGCCGCCCATCGAGTTCGAGCCCTTGCCGTAGCGGACCGGCTCTATGTGGGTGTTCTCGTCCGGGTGGACGGAGGACGTGATGGCGACCCCGCGGGTGAAGTCGGCCCTCGCCTCTCCGGTCGCCCTGCGGTAGCGGCGGTTGTCCGTCTGCGCGCCGACCAGCGCCTCGGAGTTGGTGCGGGTCAGATCGCCGAGGCGGGCGGAGAGGTGGGGCAGCTGGCCACCGGACTTCATGCGGTGCAGCAGGGTCTGGGTGCCGTACGTACCGGCCGCGATCACGACCCGCCGCGCGGTGAAGAGCCGGCCCCTGCCCTTCTTCTTCTGGTCCGTCGGCAGCGTCGCCACCGCGTAGCCGCCCCGCGAGTCGTCGGTGACGGACACGACCGTCGTCATGGGGTGGACCACCGCGCCCGCCTTCTCGGCGAGGTACAGGTAGTTCTCGTTCAGGGTGTTCTTCGCGCCGTGCCGACAGCCGGTCATGCACTCGCCGCACTCGGTGCAGGCCTTGCGGGACGGGCCGGCCCCGCCGAAGTACGGGTCGTCGACCTGCCCGCCCGGCCGCGCCTTCGCCGCCCCGTCGGCGTCCTTGCCGTCACCGAAGAACACGCCGACCGGCGCCATGTGGAAGGTGTCGCCGACGCCCATCCGCTGTGCCGCCGCCTTCAGGTGCACGTCGGAGGGGGTCATGGTGGGGTTGAGCCGGACGCCGAGCATGCGCTGCGCCTGGTCGTAGTACGGCTTCAGCTCCTCCTGCCAGTCGGTGATGTCCTTCCACTGCGGGTCGTCGAAGAAGGCCTTCGGCGGTACGTAGAGGGTGTTGGCGTAGTTGAGCGAGCCGCCGCCCACCCCGGCGCCCGCCAGCACCATCACGTTGCCCAGCAGGTGGATGCGCTGGATGCCGTACATGCCGAACCTGGGGGCCCAGAGGTAGTTCTTCAGGTCCCACGAGTTCTTCGGGAGGGTGTCGCGGGCGAAGCGGCGGCCGGCCTCCAGGACGCCCACCTTGTAGCCCTTCTCGGTCAGGCGCAGGGCGGTCACCGAACCGCCGAACCCCGAGCCCACGACGATGACGTCGTAGTCGTACCCGTCCTCGTCCCGGGTCTGGACAGACTTCTCCTGCGACACGTGCTCTCCTCGTCGAGAACGGGGTTGTCTTGCTCTAGCGGAAGCGGAACGCCTTCATGAGGCGGAGGCTGCGGCTCATGAACTGGGCGTACTTCTCGTCGTCCATGCCGAGCGACGGCGCCATCGGCAGCAGCCGCTGCTCGGCCACCGTCTGCGCCTCGGTGTACTTGAGGATGCCCTCGGAGCCGTGTCGGCGGCCGAGGCCGGAGTCCTTCATGCCGCCCATCGGGGACTGGACGCTGCCGTAGGCGGGTGCGTAGCCCTCGTTGACGTTGACGGTGCCGGTGCGCAGCCGGGAGGCGACGTCCTGGCCGCGGCGGGCGCTCCTGGTCCACACGGACGCGTTCAGGCCGTACGGCGTGGAGTTGGCGCGCTCGACCGCCTCGTCGTCGGTCTTGAAGCGGTAGATCGACACGACCGGCCCGAAGGTCTCCTCCTCGCACACGGACATGGAGTCCTCGACACCGTCGAGGATGGTCGGCTCGAAGAAGTACGGGCCGATGTCCGGGCGGGCCACACCGCCCGCGACCAGCTTCGCGCCCTTGGCGACGGCCTCCTCCACGTGCCGTTCGACGGTCTTCAGCTGCCGTTCCCCGACCAGCGAACCCATGTCGGCGCCGTAGGCGAGGGAGTTGCCGAGCCGCATGCCCCTGGTGCGGGCGGCGAAGCGCTCCAGGAAGGCGTCGGCGACGGACTCGTGGACGTACAGCCGCTCGATGGAGATGCAGAGTTGGCCGGCGGAGGAGAAGCAGGCGCGTACGGCGCCGGCGGCGGCCTTCTCGATGTCGGCGTCCTCGAGCACCAGCATGGCGTTCTTGCCGCCGAGTTCGAGGGAGACGCCGACCAGGCGGGCCGCCGCACCTTGCGCGACCTCGCGCCCTGTGCGGGTGGAGCCGGTGAAGGAGACGTAGTCGGCGTGCCGGACGACCTCCGGACCGACGACCGGGCCCTCGCCGAGCACGACCTGGAAGACGTCGGCGGGCAGTCCGGCCTCGATGAGCAGGTCACGCGCCCAGAGCGCGGTGAGGCAGGTCTCGGTGTCCGGCTTCATCACGACCGCGTTGCCGGCGACGAAGGCGGGCAGCGCGTCGCCGACCGACAGCTCCAGGGGGTAGTTCCAGGGGGCGATCTGGCCGACGACGCCGCGCGGGTGGCGGAGTTCGGTGACCTTCGTCAGGGTCGGCATAGCGCCCGCGTGCCGCTTGGGCCGCAGGTAGGCGGGGGCCTTGCGGCCGTAGTGGCGGGCGGCCACCGCGACGGCCTGGACCTCCTCGTGCGCGTGCAGGCGGGCTTTCCCGGTCTCCAGCTGGATGAGGTCGAGGACCTCGGCCTGCCGTTCGAGCACCAGGTCGTGGAAGCGGAGCAGCACGGCGGCCCGCTGCCGTACCGGCGTCCTCTCCCACACCGCCTGGGCGGCGCGGGCGGCCTGGAAGGCGTTGAGCACGTCCTCGGGGGTGGACTCGGGCAGGTCGGCCAGCTTCTCGCCGGTGAACGGCGTGTGGTTGGCGGTACGGCCCGAGCCGACGACGCCCTTGGTCAGCTGGGCCACCAGTTCGGGGGTGACCACGTCGGCGGCGGTGCGGGCCCCTTCGGGGGCGGGCGCGAGGGGGTTGGTGCCGGTGATGTCCGGGGCCTGCGAGTCCGTCATGACGCGCAGGGTATGCCGAGGCGAAGGCTTTGGGTACCCGTCGGTAACGGGGATTCACGGAGTACACACACAGCGCCAGTGATCACTGGCAGCAAATGTGCTGATCAGGGCGTTGTCGGGGTGACGATCACTCGGCTCCGGGCTTTTTCGCGAGGAGGAGACCGAGGGCGGCGAGGGGGGTGCGGCGGCGGGGGTCGGGGGTGGGGGTGGGAGCCACGGGGACCGGAGCGGGAGGCACGGGCCGGGGTCCCGGCGCGGGCGGGGGTTCCCGGTCGGTCCCGGGTGTCGTCTCCGCCAGGGGCGGTACGCCCGCGCACACCTCCAGCACCGCCGCGACCTCCTCCGCACCCGGCCGCGCCTCCGGCTCCGTCGCGTGCAGCCGGGTCAGCAGCGGGCCGAGCGGCCCGGCGTCCCCGCCCCCGACGGCGGCGGCGAGCAGCGCCCCGAGGGACCACAGGTCGGAGGCGGGACCCGCACCGCGCCCCGACGCCCGCTCCGGCGCGACGAACTCGGCGGGCCCCTCTCCGGCGTGCCCGTCCCCGATCCCGAAGTCGGTGACGACGACCCGTCCGGTGCCGGACTCGATCAGGACGTTGGCGGGCTTGAGGTCCCGGTGCACGATCCCGACGGCATGCGCGGCCCGGAGCGCCCCGAGGACGGCGAGCCCGACCCGGGCGGCCTCGGCGGGCTCCAGCGGCCCGCGCCCGAGAGCCTCCCGCAGCGACTCCCCCTGGACCAACTCCATGACGATCCAGGGGAGTCCGTTCTCGGTGACGACGTCGTACAGGGTCACGGCCGAGGGGTGCCGTACCCGGGCGGCGGCCCGCGCCTCCGTGTGGAGACGGTGCGCGATCCGCCGGCTCTCCTCGTCGTCGGCCGGATCCCCGGGCAGGACGGGCTCCTTGACGGCGACGTCCCGCCGGCCCTGCTCGTCCCGCGCCCGCCGGACGGTCCCGGACGGACCGGCACCGAGGCGCTCCAGGAGCCGGTAGCGCCCACCGATCAACCGTCCGTCGGGCGAGCGTTCGCCGTCTCCAGTCATGTCACATGAGTACCGTGCGCACCACGCCCTTGTCGAAGCGGGCGGTCAGGCGGCCCACCGGTGCAGCGTGAACTCCCCTTTCTCCTTGCGCACTTCGACGGCGCCTGCGCCACCGAAATGCGCGGGGACGACCAACGCCCGTTCGTCGGCGGCGCGTTCGAGCACCCGGAGCCGGGTCGCCGCCGCCTGCCGCGGGTCGAGGCAGAAGCAGCTGCTGCACTCGGGGTGCAGGATCTGCACCGGACTGTGCAGCAGGTCGCCGACGAACACGGCCCGCTCGCCGCGCGAGGCGAGGCGGAGCACGGAGGATCCCGGGGTGTGGCCGGGGGCGGCCTCCAGGACGAGATGCTCGTCGATGCGGTACTCGCCGTCCCACACCACGGCCTGCCCGGCCCGGTGCACGGGCGCGACGCTGTCCTCGTAGACGAGCCGGTCGTCCACGCGCACGCCGCCCGCGTAGCCGCCCTCGGGCCCGAAGTGGTGGTCGTCGGCGGCCGGCAGGAGGTACCGGGCGCCGGGGAAGGACGGTACCCACACGCCGTCGGCGTTGCGGGTGTTCCAGCCGACATGGTCGCCGTGCAGATGCGTGTTGACGACGACGTCGACGTCCTGCGGACGGACCCCGGCCCGCTCCAGGCGGTCCAGGAAGTCCCCCTGCCGTTGATGGAAGAGCGGATTGCCGGGACGCTCGCGGCCGTTGCCGACACCGGTGTCGATCAGCACCGTGCGCCCACCGGAGCGCACCACCCAGGTCTGGAGCGCCACCACGGCACGGTCGCCGCCGGGCTCGCGGTGGTCGGGGACGAGTTCCTCCTCGTGGGCGCTCCACACCTCGGGCCCGCAGTCCGGGACGAGGGCCCCGGCGGGCACGTACGGCCCCCGCCACTCGACGATACGGAGCACCTCGACGTCGCCGACCCTGAAGCTCTGCACATTGTCATCAGCCATACCGATGACCCTAGGAGCCTGGATTGAACGTCCCAATGCTCATTCGGCTCTGTCCAATACGCTGTTGTCTCATGGATGTGGTGAGCGATGCGATCTCGGCGGTCCGGGCCGGCCGGCCGTCCTCGAACCGGCTGCGGGTGCGCGGCAGCTGGAGCGTCCGGCTCGCGCCGTACGAGGGGGCGGGCTTCCATGTCGTCCTGAGCGGCGCGTGCCGGCTCGTGCCGGACGGGGGCGGCGACCCGGTGCCGCTGAGCACGGGGGACGTGGTGCTGCTGCCGCACGGGGCGGGACACGTGCTGGCGGACCGGGCGGCGGGAGCCGCCGAGATACGGCGGGCGGTGCCGTTCGAGGAGGTGGGGGACACGGACGTACGGCTTCCCGGGTCCGGCCCCGGCGTCGAGCTGCTGTGCGGCAAGTACCGTCTCGACCGCAGTCGCACGCACCCGCTGCTGGCGGAGCTGCCGCAGGTGGTGCACCTGCCGCACCGGGTCGGCGACCATCCCGAACTGCGCACCGCCGTCGACCTGTTGGCACGGGAGCTGGACGAGCGCCGGCCGGGCGCCTGCCTGGCCCTGCCGAGTCTGCTGGACCTTCTGCTGATCTACATGGTCCGCGCCTGGATGACCCGGGCGGAGACGGGCGCGTGGCCGGCGGTGCTGAACGACCCGGTGGCGACGGCCGCGCTGCGGGCCCTGCACTCCGATCCGGCTGCCGCCTGGACGGCCGACCGGCTGGCCTCGGAGGCGGGCGTCTCCCGCGCCACCCTGTCCCGCCGCTTCACCTCGCTGGTCGGCCGCCCGCCGATGGCGTACCTCACCTGGTGGCGCCTGACCCTGGCGGCGACCCGGCTGCGCGACTCGGACGTGCCCCTGGCGACGGTGGCCCGGGAGACCGGCTACGGCAGCCCGTACGCCCTCTCGCACGCGTTCAGCCGGGAGTTCGGCACCACACCGGGGCGGTACCGGGAGCGGGTCCGGGCCGCGGAGCCCGCCCTCACGGCTTCGTGATGTCCAGGTTCGCGATCGCCGCCTTCGCCACCTCCCGGCCCCGGGCGGTGAAGTCGCCCTTGCCCGGGTAGCCGATGGTGAGCCGGTACAGGTCGCCGGACCTGGTCCGGTAGTAGAAGATCTGGATCTCCCGCGGGCGCGGGTTCTCGCTGTCGTCGGTGGTGTAGGCGACGGTGTTCGTGGCGGCCTGCCGGCCGCGGTACTTGGCGTTGTCGTCCGGGTGCGTCGTCGCGCCCTTGGCCATGCCGAGCTCGTAGGCGCCCTCGTTCTTGAACTTCTCGTCGTCGGCGCGCATCTGGGCCACGGCGTTGCTCTTGATCTCCTTGAGGGAGTCCTCCGACTTCCTGGTCAGGTCCAGGACGACCGAGATGCCGCCGCTCCAGTCCGTGTACGACACCCAGCTCTTGTCGGTGGCGTTCTTGTCCGGGTGGCCCACCTGATAGGTCGCGGGGACGGCGAGGGTGGCCCCCAGCCTGGGGTCCGCCCGCTTCGTCCAGCCGTCGGGGAGCGGGCCGGCGAAGGGGTCCGCGAGGACCAGGTATCCGGCCGCAGCGGCCGCGACCACGGCGGCGCCCACGCCCAGCCAGACCTTCCGGCCCGGCCGCGCGGAGCGGGTGGCGGGCTCGGTGACCCGGACCTGCTGGGTGGGTTCCGGCGCCGGCGTTTCGGCGGCCGCCTCCAGCAGGCCGCGGACCTGCGCGGCCGTCGGACGGCGGGCGGGGTCCTTCTGGAGCAGCCCGTTGATGGCCTCGGCCAGCGGGCCCCGCGCGGTGGCGGGCACGGCCGGGGCTGCGTTGAGGACGGACTGCAGGGTGGCCGGGGTGTTGCTGCGGCGGAACGGGGAGACGCCCTCGGTGGCCGTGTAGAGGACCACACCCAGGGACCACAGGTCGCTCGCCGGGCCGGGGCGCTGCCCCAGCACCCGTTCCGGCGCGATGTACTCGGGCGAGCCGACGAAGCCGCCGGTGTCGGTCAGGTTCGTCTCGCCCTCGATCTGCGCGATGCCGAAGTCCGTGAGGACGACCCGGTCGTACCGGCCCAGCAGCACGTTGTCCGGTTTCACGTCCCGGTGCAGGACGCCCGCCGCGTGCGCCGCCTCCAGCGCGCCGAGCACCTGCAGACCGGTCCGGGCCGCCTCGCGCGCGTCCAGCGTGCCCTCCTGGAGCGCGTCGCCCAGCGAGCGTCCACGCACCAGCTCCATCACGATCCACGGGCGGTCGTCGACGACCGCGACGTCGTACACGTCGACCACCGCGGGGTGGTCGAGCCGGGCCGCCGCGCGTGCCTCGCGGCGCATCCGCTCGAAGGCGTTGGCGCGTTCCCGCTCGGGAAGGTGGTCCGGGACCCGGGGTTCCTTGACGGCGACCTCGCGGTCCACCATCTCGTCCTTGGCCCGCCACACGGTGCCCATCCCGCCGTGGCCGAGCTTGGCGAGCAGCCGGTACCGCCCGGCGATCAACCGCCCGGCGCCCTGGGCGGGCACCACCGGAGGCTGAGGGCCCGGGTTCGGGCTCGGCGGTTGCAGAACAAAACTCGTCGTGTCGTCGGCCGTGCGGCCGGCTCCCCCGTCACTGCTCATGGTTCATCCATATCGCGCCATGAGCGCCCCAGCCACAGGGAACGCGAACCGGTCACGAAGCCGTGACCGAGAAGGTGTCCACGGCCACGTCGAAGTACTCCCGGGCCTCCTTGACCTTCCCGACCGGCGCCGACACCCACACGTCGTACATCCGGCCGCCCTCCTCCCAGCACACGTCGTAGGTGTGGCGCGCGCCCTCCGCCGCGCTGAAGCCGTTCCAGGTGAACTCCCAGAGCGCGGCGGGGTGTCCGGCGTGCGTGGTCGTGGTGACCCGGCCGTCGTGGTAACCGGGGTTGGTGCTGGGCCCGTCGGCCGCCGACCGGTTCATCACCCCGGTGGGGCCGCCGGGTTCGGGCGCGGAGACCTTGATGCCGAGGCGGAAGGTCTGCCCCGGCGAGAGGTAGAAGACCCGCTCGCCCTGGCGTTCGCGGGTGAAGTCCTCCGGCACGGCGAGGGAGAAGCCGGCCGGGTCCCGGGCGGTGCGGTAGCCGGAGGGTGCGGTGTGTGTGGTGGAGGCCGCCGGTGCGCTGCTCGCGGTGGGCGTCGGGGACTTCGGTGCGCCGGTGGACGGGGAGTTGCCCGTGGGCGTGGTCGGACTGGTCGCCGTGCCGCTCGGGGTGCCGCCGCCTCCGTCGCCGCCCTGGTTCAGCAGCAGTGCCGTCGCCGACACGCCCGCGCCGGCCACCGCGGCCACGAGCAGCGCGGCGACCAGCACTCCGCGCGCGGACTGGCGTGCGGCCGGCGGCTGTTCGGCGGTGGGCGCGGGCGGGGTGAGCGGCCCGTGCGGCACGTCGTGCTCGGTGGGCGTGTAGGGGTTCACGGGTGCCCGGCCTCGGGAGTCACCGAGCCTGGGCGTACGGCCTCGGGAGTCACCGAGCCGCGGCGTACGCCCCTTCGTGTCACCGCTCCGGAGCGTGCGGGCCGAGCCCGGTGTGCCGCCCGGCGCGGCCGGGGTGCGCCCCGTCTCCAGGTACGTCCGCAGCATCCGCTCGGCCTCCGCCGCGCCCAGCCGCCGGTCGGGGTCGCGCTCCAGCAGGCCGAGTACGACGGGCAGCAGCGGCTCGGCCTGCGCGGGTGGCCGGATGTCGGCGGCGACGACGGCGTGCAGGATGCCGCCGAGCGAGTCGCGCCGGAACGGCGACTCGCCGCTGAGCGCCGTGCACAGCAGCGCGCCCACCGACCAGAGGTCGGACTCCGGCCCGGTGCGGACGCCGGACATCCGTTCCGGGGAGGTGTACTCGGGCGAGCCGACGAAGGAGCCGGTCTCGGTGAGCGTGGTGGCGCCCGCGACCTGTGCGATGCCGAAGTCGGTGAGCACGACCCGGTCGGTGTCGGACTCGATCAGCACGTTCGCCGGTTTGATGTCCCGGTGCAGCACCCCGGCCGCGTGCGCGGTGCGCAGCGCGCTCAGCAGGTCGATGGCGATCCGGGCGGCCTCCGCTGCGTCGACCGGCCCACCTGCGGCGATGCGGTCGGCGAGCGAGCCGCCGTCGATCAGCTCCATGACGATGTACGGCCGTTCGTCCTGCTCGACCACGTCGTGCACGACGATGATGTGCGGGTGCCGCAGCTGCGCCACCGCCCGCGCCTCGCGGAAGGTGCGCTCCCGGCGGCGGCGGGCGTCGTCATCCGTGAGGGAGTCGTCCGGGGACAGCTCCTTGACCGCGACCTGGCGACCCAGCAACTCGTCGCCGGCCCGCCATACGACGCCCATTCCGCCGCGCCCGATCCGCGCCAGTAGGCGGTAACGGCCCGCGATCACACGGAAGTCGTCCCCCTCGGATCCCATGAGCCCCATCATGCCGCACCGGCCGCACGCCTTCCGGGGCGGTCATCGGCCAAGCCTCGGGAACTCAGTCGGAGTTCGGCTGCCAGCCCTGCAGGACCCACTTGAACTGCTTGCTCGTCGTCGTCCAGTCGGCGGCGGGCGTCGACATGTAGATGGCGTACTCCGTGCCCCCGCGCGAGTAGTACGTCTCCTCGATGGCGTGTCGCGGGCCGGCCACGTAGGGCGGGTCCTTCTTCAGCGCGTTCCACGTGTACTCCCACACCGAGCCCTTGCGGTCGCGGTAGGTGTTCGTCTCCATGGCCACGCGCTGGTAGCCGACCAGCCGCTGGAGCGTCTGTTCCAGGTCCTTCTGATGCTGGTAGGCGTCGAAGAAGTCCGGGTTGGTGTCGATGGAGACGCGGACGAAGTGCATGCCGCCGTCGGGCGAGTAGTCGATCTGCTTGAGCGCGCCGTCGTCGCTGTACACCTTGCGCTTCCAGCCCTTGGGCAGGAGGAGGCTGAAGCCCACGGGGTCGTTGTACCGCACCCAGCTGTCGGGGACCGCCCCCTCCGGGGCCGGGCTCTTCGTGGTCGGGCTCTTCGTGGCCGAGGTCGCCGGCGCCGGAGTCGCCCCGCCCGCCTCGGTGTCGGCCTGGAACCCGTCCCACTGCTGGAAGACCACCGCGGCACCGCCGCCGAGCACGGCCGCGACGGCGACGACGAGCGCGAGCGTGCGCAGGCGGCGCCGGGGGCGCCGGGGGCGGGCCGGTGCGGTGGGCGCCACCGTGGCCGGTCCCACCGCTGTCGGGCCCATCCCGTTCGGGGCCACTGCGGTGGTGGGGCCGGTGGCGGAACGCCCTGCGGCGCCCGTCCCGGAGCCGTAGCCGGAGGTGCCCGCTCCGGAGCCGTACGACCCACTGCGGTACGGCCCGCCGGCGTACGACCCACCCGTGTACGACCCGCTGGTGTCCACGCCGGAGCCCTGGGTCGGTACGAACGCCTGTGCGGCGTTCGGCCGGCGGCCCTCCGCCGCCTCGGCGAGCAACTGCTCCGTCTCCTCAGCGCTGGGCCGCTGGGCCGGTTCCTTGCGCAGCAGGGCGGTGATGACGGGGCCGAGCACATCCGCGTGGCGGAGCTCCTCCGCCTCCTCCTCGACGACCGCCTGCATGGTGCTCAGCGGCGAGGTGCGGCGGAACGGCGAGCGGCCCTCGACCGCCGTGTACAGCGTGGCGCCGAGCGCCCACAGGTCCGAGGACGCGCCGGGGTCGTGACCGCGCACCCGCTCGGGCGCGAGGTAGTCGACCGAGCCGACGACCTCGCCGGTGCGGGTGATGGTGGTGTCGCCCTCGATCTGGGCGATGCCGAAGTCGGTGAGCAGCACCCGACCGTCCCGGCCGAGCAGCACGTTGCCGGGCTTGACGTCCCGGTGCAGCACGCCGGCGGAGTGCGCGGCGCGCAGCGCCCGCAGCACCCACAGGCCGATCCGGGCGGCCTCGCGCGCGTCGAGGCGGCCGCGGTCCTTGACCGCGTCGGCCAGCGAGCGGCCCTCGACCAGCTCCATCACGATCCACGGGCGGCCGTCGTGTTCGAGCACGTCATGGACGGTGACGACGGCGGAGTGGTTGATGCGCGCGGCGGCTCGGGCCTCCGCCCGGGTGCGGGCGAGCAGAACGGCCCGGTCGCTCTCGGATACGTAGAGTGCGGCGGTCAACTCCTTGACGGCCACCGTCCGGTGGAGCACCTCGTCGTGGGCGCGCCACACCCGGCCCATGCCGCCGCTGCCGATGGAATCGGCAAGCCGGTAGCGGCCCGCTATCAGCAGGCCCTGCATCTGATTCACGTTGCCCCGCAATGCTCTTGACAGGCTCAGACTAAGGACCGGCCTGCCCGCTGGGAACAAGCGGGGTGCCAAGGTGACAGTCCTGTGACGGTTGTCTCTACCCCTGTGTACAGGCCGCTCAACGCGTGTAGCGGTACGTCGCCGTGGCCTGCTCGTACAGCCGCGTCACCTCGTCCCGCTCGGCCTCCGGACCCCGGACCTGGACGATGTGGTAACGGCCGTTCAGCAGGATCGCCATGTTGCGCACGTACAGGTCGCGCCCCTGCCCGTCGGTCCAGGTGAACTGGCCCTCGGCCATGGTCCGTCCGCCCACCTCGATCGTTCGCAGGCCGGTGGCCGTGGCCCAGCTGGAGTTCCGGTACGGCTGCAGTTCGCGCTCCTTGTCCCGCTGGTAGACCATCGGATCGCTGCCGCCCGCCGAGGCACTGTCCCGACCCGGCACGAGGAGCAGCTCGAAGTTCCCGTGCGAGTAGACCACCTGGCCGCTGCCGTTCTTGGGCGTGCGGTCCCAGCCCTTGGCGACGGCGACCTTGAAGCCCTCCGGGTCGGTGCGCAGGGTGAACCCGTCGGCGACGGAGGGATCGCCGCCGGTCTGCGTCTCGGTGGCGGGCTCGGACGCCGAGGGGCTGCCGCCCGCGGACTGCCCGGAGGACGGCTGCTGGGTGCGCGAGGGCGCGGGGCTCGCCTCCCCGGCGCTGCCGGTACGGTCGCTGCCCGCCGCGCCGCTCTCCCCCTGCTTCGGCATGAAGAGCATCGCGTACGCCACCGCCCCGGCCAGCAGGAGCAGTATCAGCAGGAGCAGCGTCCGGCCGAGGCCGCGCGGGGAACGGGTCGCCTCCTCCCGGGCCCGCTTGTGCCGGCCGTGCGGATGGGGCGCGGGCATCCCGGCGCGCCGCCGCCGCACCAGCTCACCGCGACGCCGGACGATCGGCAGCCGGCTCGGGTCGGTGGGCGGGACGGGGACGACATGGGCGCCGGCGTCCGGCTCGGGCGCGGAGCGCACCAGCGAGCGCAGCCAGCCGCTCAGCTCCTCGAAGTCCAGCCGGTCGGTGGGGTCCTGGCGCAGCAGCGACTCCACGACCGGGCGCAGCGGCCCGCACTCCTCGGCGAAGGCGGGCGGCTCCGCGCACACCAACTGCACCAGCTCGGCCGTGGACTCCTCGGGGTAGGGCGCATGCCCCTGCACGGCCCGGAACAGCAACGCCCCGAGGGCCCACAGGTCGGTGGCAGGCCCGATCGGCGCCGCCAGCTGCCAGTTCTCGTGCACGGGCCCGGCCTGCTCCGGCGCCCACCGCTCGGTCACCGGCCCCACGACGGTCATCCGCACCTGCCGCGCCCGTTCGGCGGCGAGCGCGGTGGCGGGGCCACGGCGTACGGCACCGCCGCCGGGCTCGTCCCAGCGGACGCCACCGGCGGCCGGGGTGAGGGCCGCGCCTGCGGGGAGGGCGGGGGGCTGTCCGGGAACGGGGGCGCCGTGACCTGAGCCGCGCGGCGGACCCGCGGGCGCCTGACCGGGTACGGGCAGCCGGCCCGCACCGGGTGCTGCGCCGCGGCGCCACTCCCCGGGAGGCAGGCCGGGTCGCTGCCCGTCGCCGCCCGGCTCGGTCGGCGTGCCTGCGGGGGCCGTGCGCGGTGAGGCGCCGTGCCAGGAGGAGCCGTGCACCCCGTAGGGGTCGGCGATACGGCCGGACTGCGAGGCGGCCCGGCCGGAGGAGTACGGCGGCTGCACGGTGCCGTTGTCCGTGGCCTCGCCCTCGGCGGGCGGGCGGGCTCCGGGCAGGGCGGCGCGGCCGTTCTGCTGGGCTTCCTGCACCCGGGCTGCGGCCCGGGCTCCCGCGCGGTAGGCGGCGATGGCCCCGGCCCGAGCGGCGCGGATGTCGTCGCCGCTCTCCAAGGCGCGTCGGCTCGCAGGTCCGGGGACGGTGGCTCCACCCGAAGCCCCGTTCGCGCTCGGCACGGGCAGCCCACCGGCCGCCCGCGCCTGGATCGCGGCCCGCCGCGCCGCCTCGGGATCCGCGTCGGGGGACGGCACGGGTCCCGAACCGTCCTCCGGGCCACTCACCGCACCGGCCGGAACATCACCGCCCGCGGCACCCCGCCCGCCGTCGCCACCGAGACCCTGAGCACCGGAGTCACCGAAACCCTGGCCACCGGAACCGCCCGGCCCGATGGTTCCTGTCGGCCCGTCCTGGCCCTGCTGCCCGTCCGGAACCGGCACCGGGTCGTACCCGCACAGTGCCTCCTCCGCCGCGCCGACCGCGAGGCCGGTCAGCATCACACGGCCGTCGTCGCAGACGAGGACCGTGCGGGCGGTGATGTTGCGGTGCACCCAGCCGTGGCCGTGCAGGACACGCAGCGCCATGAGGACGTCGGAGGCGACCTCGGCCGCCCGGTACGGCGTCAGCGGCTGCTCGGCCAGCAGCGCGGACAGCGGACGCGCGGCCACCCACTCGCTCACTATCCACAGTGAGCCGCCCTCGGCGAACACGTCGAAGACCTGGTCCAGTCGCGGATGGTCGGGGATGCTCGCCGCCGCCTGCGCCGCCTCGACGGCGCGCCGCACCGCCGGGTCCGAGGGCCGGCGGGTGGCGGTCCGGGCCGCCGGGGTACGACGCGTCCCGCGCTCACGCGCGGTGAACCCCTCGGGCAGCCCCTCCGCGTCGAGCACCTCGGCCTCGACGACCTCCGGCAACGGCACCTGACGGACCAGCACTTCCTGGCCGCTGTAGGTGTCGAAGGCCCGGCTCTCGGTCAGTTCGTACTCGTCGGAGGGCGGCAGCGGCAGGCGGTAGCGGTCGGCGAGCACCCGGCCCGCATAGTCGTCCACGTTGCCTCCCCCGGCCGCCTGGTCGTTCACATCCGTTCCCGTACGACCCGTTGTGCATCCACAATTCGGCTCCGTACGGTCCGCAACCATTCACGATACGTGCCGGAGGCAAGTCGCATTGAGGGGATGACGGATTCTCACTGCCCCAAACAGGGCTCGTTCACATCACGACTTGGGCTCGAAGGACGTCGTCAGCGTCTTCCAGGTGTCCTTGCGCAGCGCGCTGTTCCACTCCGCGGCCTTCGCCGTGTACATCAGCCCGTACCCTTGATGGCTGTTCACCACGAACCCCCGGTCGATCGAACGGTACTTGGTACCGCCCTCCACGTAGGTGAACTCCCAGTCGGCCGTGTTCCAGTCGCGGTAGTGCACCTGTTCTATGCGGATCTTCCGGTACTGGGAGCGGTACATGTAGCGCTCCTGGGACTTCCAGTCCGACACCGGGTCGTCCTTGGGCGTGCTGGTCCAGCCGACGAGCAACATCTGCCCGTTCGGCCCGGTGTAGCGGTCTCCGGCCTGCCCGGTGGACTTGTACTTCCACCCCTTGGGCAGCCCGATCGAGTACCCCTGGGTGCCCTTGTGGGTCGACTCCACCGGTGCGCTGCCGTCCCTCTTCGAGCCGGACGAGTCGGAGTTGTCGTCGCCGGCCGGGCTCGCGCTCGTCTCCGTCGCCGAACCGGTCGTGGTGGACGCCGAAGTGCTTCCGTCCGTCTTGGCGTCGCCGTCGGTGTCGCCCTTGCCGCCCGCGCCCTTGTCCTGCTTGGTGGAGGCGCTGGCGCTGGCCGCGGCCTTGGCACCGCTGCCGTTCTTGCTGCCCTTGTCGTCGTCCCCGTTGAACACGATGGCCAGTACGGTGCCGATCACGGCGAGCACGACCACCACCGCGACGATCACCAGCGTCCGCTTGGCCACCACGTCGGTGAGCGGCGCTCTCGGCACCGGCCGCGGCGGCAGGTCCAGGTCCGGCGGCGGCACCACGGGCCACCCCGAACTCGGCTTGTTCGTGCCGGAGTTCGGCGCGGCGGAACCCTGGGCCGGACCGGCCGGCCGCCCGGGCGTCCCGGCACCCTTGCCCGAACCGCTCTCCACGGCCGACGTGCCGCCGGTGCCCGGAGCCGCCGTACCACCATCGCTCTTCGCACGCGCGGACGGCGACGAGCCCGCCGCCCCTGCCGCCTTGCGGACCGACCGCAGTGCCCCACGCAGCTTCTGCCCGGCCTCCTCGCCCCGCTTGCCCTCGGGCCCGTCGGGCTGCGCCGGCAGCGGAACCACCCGGGTGGCGTCCATCGCCTCCGGCTCCGGCGCGTGGATCACCTTGTTGAGCATCGTCCGGGCACCGGCGTCGTCGAGCCGCTGGGCCGGGTCCTTGGTGAGCAGGCCGTAGATGACGTCCCGGAGCGGACCCGCGTTCTTGGGCTCCTCCAGGGGCTCGGTCATCACCGCGGTCAGCGTGGCGATCGCGGAACCCTTGTCGTACGGGGGCAGACCCTCGACCGACGCGTACAGCAGGCCGCCCAGCGACCACAGGTCGGCCGCGGGTCCCGGCTTGTGCCCGCGGGCGCGCTCCGGGGAGATGTAGGAGGGGGCGCCGACGAGCATGCCGGTGGAGGTGATGGACGGGTCACCCTCGACCTGCGCGATACCGAAGTCGGTGAGCACGACCCGGCCGTCGTCGGCGATGAGCACGTTGGACGGCTTCACGTCACGGTGCAGGATGCCCTCGCGGTGCGCGGAGCGCAGCACGTCGAGGATGGCCAGCCCGACCTCGGCAGCGCGCCTGGGCTCCAGCAGGCCGTCCTCGCGGATGGCCTCGGCGAGGGACTTGCCCTCGACCAACTCCATGACGATCCAGGGCCGGTCGTCCTCCTCGACCACGTCGAAGACCGTCACCGCACTGTTGTTGCGGATCCGGGCGATCGCCTTGGCCTCGCGCAGGGTGCGCGTGATCAGGCGCCGCTTCTCCTCCTCGTCGATGTTCGACGGGAACCGCAACTCCTTGACGGCGACCGTCCGGCCGAGGGTCTCGTCCTCGGCGCGCCACACCGTGCCCATGCCGCCGCGGCCCAGCACGTCTCCCAGCCGGTACCGCCCGGCGAGGAGACGACGCTCGCTCTTGTCCTGACGAGTCTCCTGACGTGATGTGCCCGCCCGCTCCGCCTCCGACATGCGTCCCCTCATGCAACCCGCCCTGACAGAGCCTCCATTGTCTCTCACCCGACAAGCGGCCGACGCCCAGGGTGCCTCTGACCCCGTACCGGGCTCCGCACACCGGAACACCCACTGAAGCCAAGCTTCCGCTTACCGGGATGATGGACCCGAGCAGAGAGGAGCCCGGATGCCGACGCTTCGGACAGTCCTGTCCATACCGGTGTTGCTGACCCTGCTGCTCACCCCCACCGCCTCCTCTGCGGACTCGGCGGGCGCCGCCACGGACGCGGCCCTCCCGCTGCTGGTCACCCGGGGCAGGGCACCCGCCGCGGCCCTGCTGGCGCTGGACGGAAACCGCTCCCGCTACACCGCCGCCGGTCCGGGCATGGCGCGCGCCGACCACTTCCGCGCCGGCAGCGTCACCAAGACCTTCGTCGCCACGGTCGTGCTGCAACTGGCCGCGGAACACCTGCTGTCCCTGTCCGACCCCGTGGAGGGGCACCTGCCGGGACTGCTCCGCGGACGCGGCACCGACGGACGGCACATCACCCTGCGCGCCCTGCTCACCCACACCAGCGGGCTCGCCGACTTCACCCGGGCCACCCGGGGGACCGTCCCCCTGACCCCGCTTCAGGCCGTACGCATCGCCCTCGCCCTCCCTCCGGCCCGCCCGGGCCGCTACGCCTACTCCAGTACCAACTACGTCCTGCTCGGCATGGTCGTCCGGCAGGTCACCGGCCACTCGTACGCCACCGAGGTCCGGCGCCGGATCATGGCTCCGCTCGGCCTTGCGGACACCTCCCTTCCCGGGTCCCGCAGCTCACTTCCGCTGCCGCACGGCCGCGCCTACGCCGCCGACGGCTCCGACGTCACCCGGCTCGACCCGCGCGTGGCCGGCGCGGCGGGCGAGCTGGTGACCACACTGGCCGACCTGGACCGCTTCTACGCGGCTCTGCTCGGCGGCCGGCTGCTGCCCTCGCACTGGCTGCACGAGATGCTCAACACCCGTGCCGCGCATGGCTCGTACGGCATGGGGATCTTTCCGGCAAAGCTCCCGTGCGGCATCACGGTGTGGGGACACAACGGCCGGATATCCGGGAGCTACGTGCGCACCGCGGCCACCGCCGACGGCCGACATGTCCTCACCTTCCGTGTGAACACGGACGCGATCACAGATCCCCGGCTCGAACCGGCCTTGCTCGCCGCCGAGTTCTGCCCTCGCACCTGGTAGAACGCGCCGGTTCCGAACGAAGATCCCGGTTCACGACACTCGTTCGAGTGAAAGCCGGAGGCGGGCCCGCCTCGGCGCAGCCCACCTCAAGTCGGCCCACCTCGGCTCAGCTCAGCGGCACGATGTCCGGCGCCCCCAGTCTCGCCGCGTCCGCCGTCAGGTCGTCCGGCTGGAGCTGGGACTCCCGCTCGGCCTCGACCCGCTTCTCGTAGTGCTCCACCTCGCGCTCGATCTGGTCCTTGTCCCAGCCGAGCACGGGCGCCATCAGCTCGGCGGCCTCGCGGGCGCTGCGGGTGCCCCGGTCGAACGTCTCGATGGAGATGCGGGTGCGGCGGGTGAGCACGTCGTCCAGATGCCGGGCGCCCTCGTGCGAGGCGGCGTACACGATCTCGGCGCGCAGATAGTCGTCGGCGGCCCGCAGGGGCTCGCCCAGGGCGGGGTCGGCGGCGATGAGGTCCAGGATCTCCTCGGCCATCGAGCCGTACCGGTTCAGCAGGTGCTCCACCCGGACCACGTGCAGTCCGGTGCGGGCCGCGATCCGCGCCCGCGCGTTCCACATCGCCCGGTAGCCCTCCGCACCCAGCAGCGGGATCTCCTCGGTGACACAGTCGGCGACACGCATGTCTAGGCCGTGCACCGCCTCGTCGACGGCGTCCTTCGCCATCACCCGGTACGTCGTGTACTTGCCGCCCGCCACGACCACGAGACCCGGCGCCGGATGCGCCACGGTGTGCTCGCGGGACAGCTTGCTGGTGGCGTCGGACTCGCCGGCCAGCAGCGGACGCAGCCCCGCGTACACGCCCTGCACGTCGTCACGGCTGAGCGGGACGGCGAGCACCGAGTTGACGTGTTCCAGCAGGTAGTCGATGTCGGCGCTGGAGGCCGCCGGGTGGGCCTTGTCGAGGTCCCAGCCGGTGTCGGTGGTGCCGACGATCCAGTGCCGGCCCCAGGGGATGACGAACAGGACCGACTTCTCCGTGCGCAGGATCAGACCGGTGGTGGAGTGGATGCGGTCCTTGGGCACGACCAGGTGGATGCCCTTGGAGGCGCGGACGTGGAACTGGCCCCGCTCCCCCACCATGGCCTGCGTGTCGTCGGTCCACACACCGGTGGCGTTGACGATCTGCTGGGCGCGGATCTCGTACTCCCCGCCGCCCTCCACGTCCTGCACCCGGGCGCCGACGACCCGCTCGCCCTCGCGCAGGAACCCGGTCACGCGCGCGCGGTTGGCCACCTTCGCGCCGTACGACGCCGCCGTGCGCACCAGGGTCGCCACATACCGGGCGTCGTCCATCTGCGCGTCGTAGTACTGGAGGGCGCCGACCAGGGCGTCCTTCTTCAGGCAGGGGGCAACGCGCAGGGCGTGACGGCGGGTCAGGTGGCGGTGCAGGGGCAGGCCCCGGCCGTGCCCGCGGGCCATGGACATCGCGTCGTACAGGGCCACGCCGGAGCCCGCGTACAGGCGCTCCCAGCCCTGGTGCTGCAGCGGGTAGAGGAAGGGCACCGGCTTGACCAGGTGCGGGGCGAGCCGCTCCAGGAGCAGGCCGCGCTCCTTCAGGGCCTCGCGGACCAGGGCGAAGTCGAGCATCTCCAGATAGCGCAGACCGCCGTGGACCAGCTTGCTGGATCTGCTGGAGGTGCCGGAGGCCCAGTCGCGGGCCTCGACCAGGCCGGTGGACAGGCCGCGGGTCACGGCGTCCAGTGCGGTTCCGGCGCCGACCACTCCGCCGCCGACCACCAGCACGTCCAGCTCGCGCTCCGCCATCGCCGCCAGTGCCTCGGCGCGCTGCGCCGGACCCAGAGTCGCTGTCCTCACCGCTGCCTCCCGCTGTCGAAGAACTCGCTCGCGTCGGCCGCACCCGGGTGGGCGAAGCCCCGGTTCATCCCCTCCTCATGCCCAAATTCTGACCGGCTTGCCCGACTTCAGCCACCACGGGCTCCCAACCTGTGGACAACACGAACACAACCCCCGGAAGACACACGAACACAATCCCACATAACGGTCATATTTACTCCTAGTGTGACAGTGCGCTCGCTCTTGCTGTCCACAGCGGTTGCGCATCTGTCCCGCTTCGGTTACTGGGAAGGACGGGCCCACGCCATGCCCGCAGATCTCGCCGTCATCGGACTCGGTCCCTACGGCCTCCCGCTCGCCCAGGCCGCCGTCGCCGCAGGCATCCCGACCATCGGGTACGCCACCGGCCCCGAGGCGGGTTCACTCAGCCCGGCCGAGCTGCGGCGGATGCACGCGGCCGGTTTCCGGCCCGCCACCGACCCGGCCCAGCTCGGCCGGGTGCGCACCGCCGTGATCTGCGCGCCCACCCCGCGCGGCGCCGACGGCGGGGTCGACCTCGGCCAGGTGGAGGCCGCCGCCCGCACCCTGGCGGAGCGGCTGCGCCCGCACACCACGGTCATCCTGGAGTCGCCCGTGCTCCCCGGGACCACCGAGAAGTTCCTGCGCCCCCTGCTGGAGGAGGGCTCCGGGCTGCGCGCCGGCCGCGACTTCCACCTCGCCTACTCGCCCAGCCGCGTCGACCCCGGCAACCGTGACCACACCCCCGCCGGCACGCCGAAGGTCATCGGGGGCCTCACCCCCGCCTGCACCGAGTCGGCCGCGGCCTTCTACGGACGGCTCACCGACAAGGTGGTACGCGCGCGCGGGCTGCGCGAGGCGGAGGCCGTACAGGTTCTGGAGACCAATTACCGGCACGTCAACATCGCGCTGGTCAACGAGATGGCCGTCCTCTGCAACGAGCTGGGCGTCGACCTGTGGGACGTCATCCGCTGCGCGGAGACCAAGCCGTTCGGCTTCCAGGCGTTCCGGCCGGGCCCGGGCGTCGGCGGGCACGGCGTCCCGCAGGACCTCACCGGCCATGCGGGCCGCACGCTGCGCATGGTGGAGCTGGCCCAGCAGGTCAACCACCGCATGCCCCGGTACGTCGTCCAGCGCGCCGCCACGCTCCTGAACGAGCACGGCAAGTCCGCGCGCGGTGCCCGCGTCCTGCTCCTGGGCGTCACCTACAAGCCCGACCTCGCCGACCTGCAGTGCACCCCCGCCCGGGAGATCGCCGTCCGCCTGATGGAACTGGGCGCCTCGGTCAGCTACCACGACCCGTACGTACCGTCCTGGAGCGTCCTGGACCGCCCGGTCCCGCGTGCGGACTCCCTGTACGAGGCGGCCGCCGACGCCGACCTGACGATCCTGCTCCAGCAGCACCGGACGTACGACCTGCAGGGACTCTCGGTGAAGGCTCAGTTGCTGCTGGACACCCGAGGGGCCACGCCCACGGGGGCGGCGCACCGGTTGTGAGCCTGCCCCGCGCGGGCCGCCCAGGAAGCCCGCCGAAACGAAACGGCCCACCGGTCGGACCGGTGGGCCGTTCGTCGGAGCAGACGGATCACCTGGCCGAGTGCTCGTATCGGTAGCCGACCGCCTTGCGGGCGATCCCCTTGCCCACGGACTTGCCGGTGATCTTGCTGTACACGTTGAACGAGTACTCCTTGTACAGCGGGTACGCGTTCAGGGTGCCGAACTTGCCCCTGGGGACGTCCCAGCTGCCCGCCATGCTCTTCGTGCGCGACCTCGTGACGTCGAAGCCGACGGCCCCCGACACCGCTTCCGCGGTCACCGTGATGCTCGTGCTCCTCGTGTTGCTCACCGTTTCGATGGCCGTCAGCGTGAGCGTCATGGGACCTCGCCCCTGAACGACGGCGATGGAGTTCTTGCCCTGCACCAACCCGTGGTATTTGACGCTCTTGATGCCGCAGAGGGCCGGGTTGTAGTCGAGCCGCATGCTCCGGCACGGCGTCCTCGAGGCGGCGCCGGCCTCGCCGGTCATGCCCAGGGTGCCCGTGAGGACGGCAAGGGCGACGGTTGCGGCGCGCGCGCCACGGGATACGGCAGAGCTGGTCGATCGCATGGAGTTCCCCTCGTTCCGCTGCTGGTCAAGCAGCGGAACGAGACTAGCGATGTCAGGAACACATCAGACAACCGGAACCGGATATCTGATCAACATTTGAGCCTTGTCCCTGCGCAGACACGGAGCAGGGGCCTCGGACCGGACGGGACACGGTCCGAGCCCCCTGCTCGAGCAGGTGGGCTACCGCCGGTGCTGCGAGTCCGCCACCGTCACCTCGACCCGCTGGAACTCCTTGAGCTCGCTGTAGCCGGTCGTGGCCATGGCGCGGCGCAGAGCGCCGAAGAAGTTCATCGAGCCGTCCGGGGTGTGGGACGGGCCGGTGAGGATCTCCTCGATCGTGCCGACCGTGCCCAGGTCGACCTTCTTGCCGCGGGGCAGCTCCTCGTTGACCGCCTCCATGCCCCAGTGGTGGCCCTTGCCGGGCGCGTCCGTGGCACGGGCCAGCGGGGAGCCCATCATCACGGAGTCGGCACCGCAGGCGATCGCCTTCGGGAGGTCGCCGGACCAGCCGACGCCGCCGTCCGCGATCACGTGCACGTACCGGCCGCCGGACTCGTCCATGTAGTCGCGGCGGGCCGCGGCCACGTCGGCGACCGCGGTGGCCATCGGGACCTGGATGCCGAGCACGTTGCGCGTGGTGTGCGCGGCGCCGCCGCCGAAGCCGACCAGGACACCGGCCGCGCCGGTGCGCATCAGGTGCAGGGCGGCGGTGTAGGTGGCGCAGCCGCCGACGATCACCGGGACGTCCAGCTCGTAGATGAACTGCTTCAGGTTCAGCGGCTCGTGCGCGCCGGAGACGTGCTCCGCCGAGACCGTCGTACCGCGGATGACGAAGATGTCCACGCCCGCGTCCACGACCGCCTTGGAGAACTGGGCGGTGCGCTGCGGGGAGAGCGCGGCCGCCGTGACCACGCCGGAGTCGCGCACCTCCTTGATGCGGGCGCCGATCAGCTCCTCCTTGATGGGAGCCGCGTAGATCTCCTGGAGGCGGCGGGTCGCCTGCTCGGCGGGCAGCTCGGCGATCTCGTCGAGCAGCGGCTGCGGGTCCTCGTACCGCGTCCACAGGCCCTCGAGGTTCAGCACACCGAGGCCGCCCAGCTCGCCGATCCGGATCGCGGTGGCCGGGGAGACGACCGAGTCCATGGGAGCGGCCAGGAAGGGCAGCTCGAAGCGGTAGGCGTCGATCTGCCAGGCGATCGAGACCTCCTTCGGGTCCCGCGTACGGCGGCTGGGGACGACGGCGATGTCGTCGAAGGCGTACGCCCGGCGGCCGCGCTTGCCGCGCCCGATCTCGATCTCAGTCACGTCTTGGCCTTTCCCTGATGCATTGCAGCGTCTTCCAGTATCGCCGACACGTACGACAAGGGCGGCCCCGGATGCTCCGGGACCGCCCCTGCACGGCCTGTACGGCCCTCACGCGTGCGCGTGCGTCACTTCTGCCTGCTGTAGTTCGGCGCCTCGACCGTCATCTGGATGTCGTGCGGGTGGCTCTCCTTGAGGCCCGCCGAGGTGATCCGCACGAAGCGGCCCTTGGACTCCATCTCCTCGATGGTGGCGGCACCCACGTAGCCCATGGTCTGGCGCAGGCCGCCGACGAGCTGGTGCAGCACGTTGGACAGCGGGCCGCGGTAGGGCACCTGGCCCTCGACGCCCTCGGGCACGAGCTTCTCGTCGGAGGTCACTTCGGCCTGGAAGTAGCGGTCCTTCGAGTACGACTTGCCCTGGCCGCGGGACTGCATGGCACCCAGCGAGCCCATGCCGCGGTACGACTTGAACTGCTTGCCGTTGATGAACATCAGCTCGCCCGGCGACTCCTCGCAGCCGGCGAGGAGGCTGCCCAGCATGACCGTGTCCGCACCGGCGGCGAGCGCCTTGCCGATGTCGCCGGAGTACTGCAGACCACCGTCGCCGATCAGCGGGATGCCCGCCGGACGGGCGGCGAGGGAGGCCTCGTAGATGGCGGTGACCTGCGGGACACCGATACCGGCGACCACGCGGGTGGTGCAGATCGAGCCCGGGCCGACACCCACCTTGATGCCGTCGACACCGGCGTCGATGAGCGCCTGGGCGCCGTCGCGGGTGGCGACGTTGCCGCCGATCACGTCGACGTTCACGCTGGACTTGATCTTCGCCATCCAGCTGAGGGCGTTGCTGTTGTGGCCGTGCGAGGTGTCGACGACCAGGAAGTCCACACCGGCCTCGGCGAGCGCCTGGGCACGCTCCAGCGCCTCGGGGCTGGCACCGACGGCGGCACCGACGAGCAGACGGCCCTCGGCGTCCTTGGCGGCGTTGGGGTACTTCTCGGCCTTGACGAAGTCCTTGACCGTGATCAGGCCCTTGAGGACGCCCTCACCGTCGACCAGCGGCAGCTTCTCGATCTTGTGCTTGCGCAGCAGCTCCATGGCCTCGGGCCCGGAGGTGCCGACCTTGCCGGTGACCAGCGGCATCGGGGTCATGACCTCGCGCACCTGGCGCGTGCGGTCGCTCTCGAAGGCCATGTCGCGGTTGGTGACGATGCCCAGCAGCTTGCCGGCCGGGTCGGTGACCGGGACACCGCTGATGCGGAACTTGGCGCACAGGGCGTCGGCCTCGGCGAGCGTGGCCTCCGGGTGCACCGTGATCGGGTCGGTGACCATGCCGGACTCGGACCGCTTCACCAGGTCGACCTGGTTGACCTGGTCCTCGACGGAGAGGTTGCGGTGCAGCACGCCGACGCCGCCCAGCCGGGCCATCGCGATCGCCATGCGGGACTCGGTCACCTTGTCCATCGCCGCCGACAGCAGCGGGATGTTGACCCGGACATTGCGGGAGATGCGGGACGAGGTGTCGACCGCGTTCGGGAGCACCTCGGATGCGCCCGGCAGCAGCAGCACGTCGTCGTAGGTCAGCCCGAGTGTCGCGAATTTTCCGGGCACTCCGTCGACGTTTGCAGTCATGACACCTTCCCCAAATGGCCTTGATCGGTGCGGATGTCCATGCTAACGGGAAGCACGGCTAGCAAATTCCACGGTCCGGGATGACTTCAGGCTTCGTATGTTCGTACGGAAACGAACCCGCGCCTGTTCAAGAAAGGGAGCTACGGAGGCTCCGCCCAGGGCAGTTACTGCTCGGCGAGCGCGCGCAGCCGGCTCAGCGCCCGATGCTGGGCCACCCGCACGGCGCCGGGTGACATTCCCAACATCTGCCCCGTCTCCTCCGCGGTCAAGCCCACGGCGATACGCAGCAGGAGCAGCTCGCGCTGGTTCTCCGGGAGGTTGGCCAGCAGCTTCTTGGCCCACTCGGCGTCGCTGCTGAGCAGGGCGCGCTCCTCGGGGCCGAGGGAGTCGTCCGGGCGTTCCGGCATCTCGTCCGAGGGGACGGCCGTGGAGCCCGGGTGGCGCATCGCGGCGCGCTGGAGGTCGGCGACCTTGTGCGAGGCGATGGCGAAGACAAAGGCCTCGAAGGGGCGGCCGGTGTCGCGGTAGCGCGGCAGGGCGAGGAGGACGGCGACACAGACCTCCTGGGCGAGGTCCTCCACGAAGTGCCGTGCGTCGCCGGGGAGCCGGGACAGCCGGGTGCGGCAGTAGCGCAGGGCCAGGGGGTGCACATGGGCGAGCAGATCGTGCGTGGCCTGCTCGTCCCCGTCGACGGCACGATGCACGAGCGCACCGATCGCCCCTTGGGCCGTGCCCGCCTCGTCGTCGCGCATCGGTCCATGGTGCCCTGCGGCCGTCCGGTCCGTCGCATCGTGTTCGTGGTTGTGCACCGAAGCGTTATGAGCAGGTGCGCCGGCACTCATTCCCTGCGCCCTCCCCTTCCGCTCGACCGACTTGTCCCCGAGAGACTCCACATCTCAAGGATGCGGCATCCGCGCCGAAACGAGCACCGCACGCTCTCCGCCGACCCCCGCAAGGGCGTGCGTGGTGGATCAGTCCCCACGGAAACAGAGCGAAGCAGCAGGTCAGACAGATGCCCACGGATTCTGGACGGGACGGATCCACCACTCGCCGCCCACCACATCCACACCCGCGGGTGAGCCGGGCCGGAGGCGAGCGCCCGCGGCCGGCTCATCCAGCGGGGTCTAGCGGACCAGACCCCAGCGGAAGCCCAGGGCCACCGCGTGGGCGCGGTCCGAGGCGCCGAGCTTCTTGAAGAGCCGGCGGGCGTGGGTCTTGACCGTGTCCTCGGAGAGGAACAGCTCGCGGCCGATCTCGGCGTTCGAGCGACCGTGGCTCATGCCCTCCAGCACCTGGATCTCACGCGCGGTGAGGGTGGGCGCGGCGCCCATCTCGGCCGAACGGAGGCGACGCGGGGCGAGACGCCACGTCGGGTCGGCGAGAGCCTGGGTGACCGTGGCCCGCAGCTCCGCGCGCGAGGCGTCCTTGTGCAGGTAGCCGCGGGCGCCGGCGGCGACCGCCAGGGCCACTCCGTCCAGGTCCTCGGCGACGGTGAGCATGATGATGCGCGCGCCCGGGTCGGCGGACAGCAGTCGGCGCACGGTCTCGACGCCGCCCAGGCCGGGCATGCGTACGTCCATCAGGATCAGGTCGGAGCGGTCGGCGCCCCAGCGGCGGAGGACTTCCTCGCCGTTGGCCGCCGTCGTCACGCGCTCGACGCCGGGCACGGTCGCTACCGCGCGGCGGAGCGCCTCTCGGGCAAGCGGGGAGTCGTCGCAGACGAGGACGGATGTCATGACCGCCCTCCGCAGCTGATGCGCGTCACCTTGAGCCTCCAGGCTGGTACGGAATCGTCACCTGTGCGGTCGACCGTCTCGGACGCCTGCCCGAGCGCTTGTGTTTTCAACCGCCTCCGCACTCTCAACGACGGTCACTCGAAAGAGTTACGGGGCTGCGTGCCGTCTTCGGCACTCTACGTGAGGGCGCCGACACGGTGCAGACATGCCCAACAGACCCTCAAGTTTTCATCACAACCTATGCCCCATTTAGCCGCTTTTGCTCCCGTTTCTCAGTGTCTAGAGCTAGATTCGCAATGAGTCATATTTTCATCTCCTTAGACCGGAGATGTACGGTCGATGGCACCGTATCCGCCCAGAACGGCTACAAGGGGTCACGTAATGGCAGATTTCTCCCGCCTTCCCGGACCGAACGCGGACCTGTGGGACTGGCAGTTGCTCGCTGCCTGCCGCGGGGTGGACAGCTCGCTCTTCTTCCACCCGGAGGGCGAGCGCGGGGCGGCTCGGAGCGCTCGCGAGAACTCGGCCAAGGAGGTCTGCATGAGGTGCCCGGTCCGTGCGGAGTGCGCGGCGCACGCGCTGGCGGTGCGCGAGCCGTACGGCGTCTGGGGCGGCCTGACCGAGGACGAGCGCGAGGAGTTGATGGGGCGGGCGCGCAACCGCCTGGTGTCGGCGTCGACGACCAGCGGGGGCTCCGCACCGCACGCCTGAAGGAACGTTTCTGCGATAACTAGGCACCCGGGCACGCGCACGCGTGCCCGTGATCCTTGAGAGGACCCCGCACCGGCGTCACTGCCGTCCGGCGGCCCGGGCCAGCTGCTCCAGCGTCGCCGCCACGGCGGGCACCTGTGCCAGGTCGGGCAGGGCGAGGGCGACGATCTGCCGTCGTACCGCGGGTTCCAGCGCCACCGTGCGCACTCCCCGGGGCCGCACCGACTCCACCGCGAGCTGCGGCAGTACGGCGACGCCGAGGCCCGCGCCGACCAGGCCGACCACCGCCGGATAGTCGTCGGTGGCGAAGTCGATGCGGGGCGTGAAGCCCGCGCTCTCGCACACCTCCACCAGCTGGCCACGGCAGCGCGGACAGCCCGCGATCCAGGGCTCCCGGGCCAGCTCACCGATGGCGACGGACTCCGCGCGCCCGAGCCGGTGCCGTTCGGGCACCAGGGCGACCAGACGGTCGGTCAGCAGGGGCCGTACGACGAGGTCGTCCCACTCCTCGGCGACCGCCGCGCTCTCGTAGCGGAAGGCGAGCGCCAGGTCGCAGTCGCCCTCGCGCAGCAGTTCGACGGACTTCGGGGGCTCGGCCTCCTCCAGCGAGACGCGGGTGCCGGGGTGGGCGGCGCGCAGGGCGGCCAGGGCGGTGGGGACCAGCGTGGAGCTGCCGCTCGGGAAGGAGACCAGCCGGACCCGGCCGGCCCTCAGGCCCGCGATCGCGGCGACCTCCTCCTCGGCCGCGGTGAGCCCGGCGAGGATCCCGGAGGCGTGCCGGACGAGGGCCTCGCCGGCCTGGGTCAGACGCATCTCGCGGCCGCTGCGGACCAGCAGCGGGGTGCCGACCGAGGACTCCAGGGCCTTCATCTGCTGGCTGACGGCGGGCTGGGTGCAGCCCAGCTCGCGCCCGGCCGCCGAGAAGGAACCGGTGGTGGCGACTGCGCGCAGGACACGGAGATGACGAGCCTCGATCACCCCCCGAGCATAAGCCTGACTTGGACATGGCGCCTCATATTGCGTCGACGCTTTGGGGTGCGGTCCCGTACCGTGCGAAGCATGAAGCTTCTCTCGGTCAATCTGGGTCGCCCGACGCCGGTGCCGTACACGGACCAGGCGGAGGGTGTGACCGGCATCGACAAGCGGCCGACGGACGGGCCGGTGCGGGTGGCGGCTCCGGGGCCCAAGGGTGTCGGCGGGAGCGGGCTGGCCGGGGACGCGGTGTGCGAGCTGCGCCACCACGGCGGCTACGACCAGGCGGTGTACGCCTTCGCGCGCGAGGACCTCGACGACTGGGAGCGAGAGCTGGACAGATCGTTGGCAAATGGCTGCTTCGGCGAGAACCTCACGACGGAGGGCCTGGACGTGTCCGGGGCGCTGATCGGCGAGCGCTGGCGGATCGGGTCCGAGGTGGTGCTGGAGGTGACGTCGGGACGGATTCCGTGCCGTACGTTCCAGGGCCATTTGGGCGAGCGGGGCTGGGTGAAGAGGTTCACCCGGAAGGGCGCGACGGGTGCCTACCTGAGGGTGGTCGAACCGGGTGAGATCCGGGCCGGTGATCCGATCGAGATCGTGCACCGGCCGGACCACTCGGTGACGGCGGCGATGCAGTTCCGCGCGGTCACCACCGAGCGGGAGCTGCTGCCGCAGCTGCTCGTGGCGGGCGAGGCGCTGCACACCGAGACGCTGGCCGCGGCCCGCAAGTACGTCGCCGGACAGGGCCGCTGAGGGGCCGTCACCGTCAGCGGACGCCGTCGGTCCGGGTCACTACCCTTGGGCCATGACAACGGCTCTGATTACGGGATCGACCGCGGGAATCGGTGCCGCGTTCGCGCGGCGGCTGGCGGCTGACGGGCATGACCTCGTCCTGGTGGCCCGGGACGCCAAACGGCTGCGCGAGCAGGCGACCGAGTTGCACGACCGGCACGGCATCGAGGCGGAGGTGCTGAGCGCCGACCTCGCCGAGGACAAGGGCATCGAGGCGGTGGCCGAGCGCCTGAGCGACCGGAAGAACCCGGTCGACCTGCTGGTCAACAACGCCGGCTTCGGCAACAAGGGCCGCTTCCTCGAAGTGCCCATGGCCGACGAGCTGAAGATGCTCAAGGTGCACTGCGAGGCGGTGCTGCGGCTGACCTCGGCGGCGTCCGAGGCGATGCGCGAGCGCGGCCGCGGCGGCGTGGTGAACGTCGCCTCGGTGGCGGCCTTCGTGCCCCGGGGCACCTACGGCGCCTCGAAGGCCTGGGTCGTGCAGTTCACCCAGGGCGCGGCGAAGGACCTGGCGGGCAGCGGCGTGCGGCTGATGGCGCTGTGCCCTGGCTTCGTGCGCACCGAGTTCCACCAGCGGGCCGGGATGGGCACGGACAACATCCCGGGCTGGATGTGGCTGGACGCGGACAAGCTGGTCGCGGCGGCCCTGGCCGACCTCGCGCGCGGGAAGACGCTGTCCATCCCGGACCCCCGGTACAAGGCGCTGATGGGACTGGTGAAGGTCACCCCACGCGGGCTGATGGGCGGCATCAGCTCGAAGACGGGGCGCAAGTACGGGCCCCAGTAGGACGGGTGGCGTCCGCGTTCCGGTGGGAAAATGGGCCTGACGGATCCGGACCCAGGGGGCCGGGAGGCGGCGCCATGACGTTCGTACAGCTCATCGACTGCAGGACCAGCCGGATCGACGAGATGAACCGGCTGATGGACCAGTGGGTCGAACAGACCAAGGGGAAGCGGACCGCGACGCACGCGGTGGTCGGCAAGGACCGCTCGGACGCGTCGCACGTCATCGAGATCGTGGAGTTCCCGTCGTACGAGGAGGCGATGCGGAACTCGAACCTGCCGGAGACCGACCTGATCTTCCGGGAGCTGGTCGCCCTGTGCGACGAGATGCCCACGTTCACGGACCTGGACGTGGTGCGCGACGAGCCGTTGTACGCGGCCCAGGCACGCCGGTTCTTCGACACCGTCGCGATACGGGGGCCGTTGCCTCCGCTGAACGACCTGATCGCGGAGCACTACCACGACCACGATCCGGCCAACGAGCAGGACCAGCTCGGGCTGGACAACATGCGGCGTGAGATCGACATGTGGCGGGGCGCCTTCGACTTCACGTTCACGATCGAGGACCAGATCACCCAGGCGGACCGGGTCTGCACCCGCTGGAGCTGGTACGGCATCCAGACCGGCGAGTTCATGGGCCTGCCCAACACCGGCCGGCAGGTGTCGATGACCGGTACGACCGTCTTCCGGTTCGACCACGACGGCAAGATCTGCGAGGCCTGGTGGCAGTACGACCGGCTCGGGCTGCTGGGGCAGTTGGGCGCGCTGGACGAGCTGGAGAAGTAGGGCGCGGGGCAGCCGGGCACACAGCGAAGGCCCGGCACCCCCTCGGGGTGCCGGGCCTCGGTGCTGAGGTGCCTCAGTGGGCGTGGCCGTGGCCGTGGCCCGCCTCGGCCGGCTCCTCTTCCTTCTTCTCGACGACCAGGGTCTCGGTCGTGAGCAGCAGGGAGGCGATGGAGGCGGCGTTCTCCAGGGCGGAGCGGGTGACCTTGACCGGGTCGATGACGCCGGCCTTGACCAGGTCGCCGTACTCGCCGGAGGCGGCGTTGTAGCCGTTGCCCTTCTCCAGCTCCGCTACCTTTGAGACGATGACGTAGCCCTCGAGGCCGGCGTTCTCGGCGATCCAGCGCAGCGGCTCGACGGCGGCGCGGCGGACGACCGAGACACCCGTGGCCTCGTCGCCGGACTTGCCGAGGTTGCCCTCGAGCACCTTGACGGCGTGGACCAGCGCGGAGCCACCACCGGAGACGATGCCCTCCTCGACCGCGGCGCGGGTCGCGGAGATGGCGTCCTCCAGACGGTGCTTCTTCTCCTTCAGCTCCACCTCGGTGGCGGCGCCGACCTTGATGACGCACACGCCGCCGGCCAGCTTCGCGAGGCGCTCCTGGAGCTTCTCGCGGTCCCAGTCGGAGTCGGTGTTCTCGATCTCGGCCTTGATCTGGTTGACCCGGCCGACGACGTCCTCGGAGTTGCCGGCACCGTCGACGATGGTCGTGTCGTCCTTGGTGACCGTCACGCGGCGGGCGGAGCCCAGCACGTCCAGACCGGCCTGGTCGAGCTTGAGGCCGACCTCCTCGGAGATGACCGTGGCGCCGGTGAGGACGGCCATGTCCTGCAGCATCGCCTTGCGGCGGTCGCCGAAGCCGGGGGCCTTCACCGCGACGGCGTTGAAGGTGCCACGGATCTTGTTGACGACCAGGGTCGACAGGGCCTCGCCCTCGACGTCCTCGGCGATGATCAGCAGCGGCTTGGAGGCACCCGCCTGGATGACCTTCTCCAGCAGCGGCAGCAGGTCCTGGATCGAGCCGATCTTGCCCTGGTTGATGAGGATGTACGGGTCCTCGAGGACGGCCTCCATGCGCTCCTGGTCCGTCACGAAGTACGGCGACAGGTAGCCCTTGTCGAAGGCCATGCCCTCGGTGAAGTCCAGCTCCAGACCGAAGGTGTTGGACTCCTCGACGGTGATGACACCGTCCTTGCCGACCTTGTCCATCGCCTCGGCGATCAGCTCGCCGACCTGCTGGTCCTGGGCGGACAGCGCGGCGACGGCGGCGATGTCGGACTTCTCCTCGATCGGGCGGGCCGAGGCGAGGAGGTCCTCGGAGACGGCGGCGACGGCCGCGTCGATGCCCTTCTTCAGGGCGGCCGGGGAGGCGCCGGCGGCGACGTTCTTCAGACCCTCGCGCACCAGCGCCTGGGCGAGCACGGTGGCGGTGGTGGTGCCGTCACCAGCGATGTCGTTGGTCTTGGTCGCCACCTCCTTCACCAGCTGGGCGCCGAGGTTCTCGTACGGGTCCTCGACCTCGACCTCGCGGGCGATGGTGACACCGTCGTTGGTGATGGTGGGAGCGCCGAACTTCTTGTCGATGACGACGTTGCGGCCCTTGGGGCCGATCGTCACCTTCACCGTGTCGGCCAGCTTGTTGACGCCGCGCTCGAGGGCGCGACGGGCGTCCTCGTCGAACTTCAGGATCTTCGCCATGACAGCGTGAGCCCTCTCGGAAATCTGTGGGTGAAAAAAGAACTGCGCCCCGGCGCCCGGCTTCTTATGTGGTCGCGGGGGCCAGGGGCGCAGCTGGTGGCAACTGGGTGCCGGAGGTGACTACTTCTCGATGATCGCGAGAACGTCGCGAGCCGAGAGGACGAGGTACTCCTCGCCGCTGTACTTCACCTCGGTGCCGCCGTACTTGCTGTACAGGACGATGTCGCCGACCTTGACGTCGAGCGGAAGGCGCTCGCCGTTCTCGAAGCGGCCCGGACCCACGGCGAGGACGGCGCCCTCCTGGGGCTTCTCCTTCGCGGTGTCCGGGATGACCAGGCCAGAGGCGGTGGTCTGCTCGGCGTCGAGCGGCTGGACCACGATGCGGTCCTCGAGCGGCTTGATGGCAACCTTGGAGCTGGTGGTCGTCACGATCCGACCTCCCCCTTCGGAGATCTCACGGGGTTAACTGTCTGAGGTGGCGACCAGGTCGATCCGTCGTCGCGGGTGCCGGACCTGCCCGTCGCTTTTGTTGGCACTCTCATCTGCCGAGTGCCAGAGCCGAGACTATGACCGTGATTAGCACTCGGTCAAGCGGAGTGCCAATGCCGTGCGGCGCGTCGGCCGGGTTGGGGGTACGCGGAGCCGCTCGGTTGCCGGTGTCGGCCCCGCCGCCCCGGGGGCTGCCGCCCCCAGACACCCGCTTCGGCCCTGAACGGGCCTTGTCCTCAAGCGCCGGACGGGCCGGTTGTCACAGGTAGTCCTCGAGGCGCCCCACGGTCAGCCCGCGTGCCTGCACCCGACGCAGCAGTCGCGCGGTGCGTTCCTTCAGCGTCGGGCCCGTGGCCTCGTCGGGGCCGACCAGGACGATGTCTCCCGGGCGCAGACGGCGCTCCCCGTGCGTGTAGGCGATGCCGTCGGAGGTCATGGCGGCGCGCCACAGGACGAGCGAGGAGATGCCGCAGTCGGCGGCGGCGCGCAGCGTCGTGGTGTCGTACGTGCCGTAGGGCGGGCGGAAGAGGTGCGGGCGGACGCCGAAGCGGGACTTGAGTTTGTCCTGCTGGCCGCAGATCTCGGCGCGCTGGCCGGCGTACGGCAGTCCGGGCATCGCCGGGTGATCGAGGGTGTGGTTCTCGATCTCGGCGCCGACCGCGCGCAGGCGGGCGAAGTGACCGTAGCCGGGGCCTACGACGCTGTCGGTGAGGAAGAAGCTGACCGGCAGTCCGAGGTCTCGGACCATGTCGACGAAGCGCGGGTCGCGTTCGGCGCCGTCGTCGTAGGTGAGGAAGACGACCTTGTCGGTGGTGGCGACGTGGTCCACGACGCGGGGCGGGGCAGCGCCTGCCCCACGGGCCGTCAGGGGGCGGACACGGTGGCGGGGCGGGGCGGCGAGCGGGGCGGCCAGGCCCCAGCGGCGGTACGCCTGACTGACGGCCGGGCTGGGCTTCCGTACGCCCTGGGCCGCCCGTTTGCCGAGGCGTTCGATGGGGTCGACCGACTGGGCGCAGCCCGCGAGGAGGAGGGCCGACGCGAGGACGACGGCCGACCCGGCCCGTGCTCCTCCCGGACCTCGCCCCGGTCGCCCCCGGTGCCTCACAGGTAGTCCTCCAGGCGCGCCACGGCGTACCCCTCGCGCGTGACCTTGTTCAGGAACCGGCGCATGTCATCGACCATCGTGCCGTCCCAGTCGCTGCGGCCCCGGAAGTGGGTGAGCACGATGTCGCCGGAGTGCAGGTTCCTGTCGTCCTCGCGGTACTCCCAGTGGTCGACGAAGACCTCCTCGTCCCAGATCGGCGCGTACTTGATCCCGCAGGACTTGGCGGCGCGCAGGGTGTCGCCGTTGTAGTTGCCGTAGGGCGGGCGGAAGACGGTCGGCGCCTTTCCGAACTGCCGCTCCATGACGGCCTGCATGCCGCAGATCTCGTCCTTCTGCTCCTCGTAGGACAGTCCGGGCAGATAGGGGTGGGTGAGGGTGTGGTTGTTGAGGGTGTGGCCCTCGGACTGCATCCGGCGGAAGTAGCCGTAGTCGTCCTTGACGAGGTAGTTGCTGAGGAAGGCCGTGTAGGGGATCTTCAGGTCGCTCATCATGCGCAGGAACGCCGGGTCCTTCTCGGCGCCGTCGTCGATGGTGAGGAAGACGACCTTCTGCCTGGTGGGGACGGTGGTGAAGACCGGTGGGAGGTTCTCCTCCTCCTGGCCGTCCACCTCGAAGCCCGCGCGCGCGGTGATCTTCGGTTTTGCGGCCGGTGGCGCCGGGGGTCTCAGGGGGACCTCGTCGAGGTTCCAGTGCCGGGCGGCGGCGACCAGGCGGGCGTGTTCGGCGGCGAGGCGGGCCCGTGAGTCCGCCGGGCCGCCGTGGCCGGGGGCGGTCCCGGTCGCGGAGTCCGAACCCGTGGCGGAACAGCCGGAGACGAGGGCGGCGGAGGCCAGCGCGGCTGCCGCGCAGCGGAGGGCGACCTTCGGGATGCGTGCCCGGCTTTTGTCATTTTGTACTACTACTCGCATGGTGCCGGATCCTTCCAGCCCCGGGCCCCGAACCCGGTCCGACACCGCCGCCGGAGGCGCACCGTCCACCGACTGGCCCACAATGACCCGGTGAACGACCTCGCCCTTCTCCTCACCCCCGAAGGCCGCGCCCTCCTCGACGAGGTGCGCGACACCGACCCCGCACAGGAGCTGGCCGTGGCCACCCGGCTGCGCCGCGAGCACCCCGCCGAGTTGGTGTCGGCGGCACTGGGCCAGGCACGGCTGCGGCAGCGGGCGGTGACGAAGTTCGGGGCCGAGGACGCGCGGCGGATGTTCTTCACGCCGAACGGGGTCGAGCAGTCGACCCGGGCGAGCGTGGCGGCGTACCGGGCGGGCCGCATGCGGGAGCTGGGCGTGACCTCGGTCGCCGACCTGTGCTGCGGGATCGGCGGCGACGCGATCGCGCTGGCCCGGGCCGGGATCCGGGTGCTGGCCGTGGACCGGGATCCGCAGACGGCGGCCACGGCTCGGGCGAACGCCGAGGCGCTGGGGCTCGCCGGGCTGATCGAGGTCCGGGAGGCGGATGTCACCGAGGTGGACACGGCGGGCTACGACGCCGTGTTCGTGGACCCGGCGCGCCGGGGCGGGCGGGGCAGGATCTTCGACCCGGAGGCATACTCCCCGCCCCTGTCCTGGGCGGTCGCCACGGCCCTCGGGGCACCCCGCGCCGCCCTGAAGATCGCCCCGGGCATCCCGCACGAGGCGATTCCCGCCGAGGCCGAGGCCGAGTGGATCTCGGACGCCGGGGACGTGAAGGAGGCGGTGCTGTGGTTCGGCACCGGGGCGCCGGGGGCCGTACGGGCCACGCTGCTGCCGGGCCCGCGCGCACTCCTCGGCCGGGGTCTGCCCGATCCCCGGGTGCGCCCCGTCGGGCGGTACTTGTACGAACCCGACGGCGCCGTCATCCGCGCCCATCTGGTCGCGGAGATGGCCGAGGAGGTCGGTGGCGGCCTGGTCGACGAGACCATCGCGTACGTCACGGCCGACGAGCTGCACCCGACGCCGTACGCCTCGGCCTACGAGATCACCGACCGACTCCCCTTCAACGTCAAGAAGTTGAAGGCCCTGCTGCGGGAGCGGGAGGTCGGAACGCTGACCGTGAAGAAGCGGGGGTCGGCGGTGGAGCCGGAGGAGCTGCGCAGGAAGGTCAAGCCGCAGGGGCCGGGCTCGGCAACCGTGTTCCTCACCCGGGTCGCGGGGGCCCCGACCATGCTGATCGGCACCCCCGCGCAGTCGCCGGCTACTGCCGGTGGAGCGTCCTGAGCGGCTCCAGGTGCGGGTCGGCACCGGCCGGCCCGGACGTGCCCGCGGCGGTGCTCGCGGCGAGGGGGCTCACCGGCAGGTCGCCGTTGTAGTACGGGTGGTACACGAACTGGCCGGCGCCCGCGCTGATCGCGGTGCCCGCCGTGTCCAGTCCGGCGGGCGGGACGGACGAGTTGCCGCCGAAGGCGATCACGGCCTGGGTGCCCGCGGCCTCGCGCACGAGGTAGCTCTTGACCTCGCTCGGCAGGGTCGCGGGGTCGGTCCACAGGACGGGACCGAAGACGTTCATCGCCGAGGCCGCGGAAACGCCGCCCCGCCAGGAGCCGCCCGCGAGGGCCACCTGGTACGGCGCGCTCCACCAGAACTTCGCGAGGGCCACGGACAGTGCCCCGCCCGTCTCGCGCCCGGACTTCATCGCCGTGATCGGGTAGTACGTGAACGTCGACGGCCAGTGCGAGAAGTACGTGTGCGTGAGCGCGTACTTGGCGCTCGAACCCACCGCGATGACCATGGTGTTCTTGGGGTTCAGGCTGTTCAGGTACGACTTCACCGACGACGTCAGCGTGCTGCCGTTGCTGAGGACGACGCTGCCCGCGCTGCTCGTGCCGTCCGCACCGGCGGCGGCCGCTGCGGGGATCGCCGAGCCGTACACGGTGCCGTCGGCCAGGAACACGTACTTGGGTGTGCTGGTGACCGACTTGGCCACGGCGACCGAGGTTGCGTAGCGGTCCGTGCCCGACAGCCGCTTCGGAGTGAAGCCGAGCGACGTCACCTGGGAGGAGACGGAGCTGCTGAGGACGGACGTGCCGCCGACGAGGTAGACGGTGGAGCCGGGCTTGAGAGTCCGCTTCAGCTCCGACTTCACCGCCGAGGACAGTCCGCTCTTCGGGGTGCCGAGCACCGGGCCGTGCTTCTTGCCGGCCAGGGCGGGCGCGGTGAGCGAGTACGCCATGCTGTCCCGGTTGATCAGCACCGCGGACTTGGCGTTCATCAGGCCCGGCACGCTGCCGCCGACCTTGTTCCAGGTCCAGCGCGAGGAGGCGATGTTGGTGGCGTAGGTGTCGGCGCCCCAGACCCGGCCGGTGAGGTTCTTGCGCAGCGGCTGCCAGGCGAGGTCCCACTTGGCGGTGGTGGGCGTGTCGTAGAGGACCTCGGTGGTGCCGCCGGCGAGGTCGAGGATCTGGTCCTGCGTCTCGTTCGAGGTCGTGTCCAGCTCGTACGCCAGCCTGGTGCCGTCGGGCGACCAGGCGGGCCTGCTGATGGAGCCGGTCTCGTCGGGCAGCCACGGAGTCACCGCGCCGGTGGCCACGTCGACCGTGTACAGCTTGCCGCCGAGGGTGTAGGCGACCTTGGTGCCGTCCGGGGAGATGGCCGGCGCGTTGGCCTTGCCCGCCACCAGCTGCTTGAAGGTGTTCTTCGCGCCGTCGTACAGCCATACGGCGCCGAAGCGCCGGTCGCCGCTGCAGGTGGTGCCCGAGCGGATGAACGCGAGCTTGCCGTTCACGGCGCCGCTGGGCTGGCTGTCGCAGCCCTCCTGCGCGGCGGCGAACAGGTGCTGCTGGACGCGGCTGCCGTCGGAGGGGGCGACGCGCAGCCGCCCGCTGAGCGTGAAGACGACGTCGCTGCCGCCCCACCAGAAGGTCGGGTCGTCGGCGAGGATCGAGTCGGTCGTGTTGACCGGGAGCTCCACGGAGCCCTTGAAGTCGTGCCCGACGACGTTGACGCGTCCGGTGGTCTGGTTGACGTAGGCCATACGGCTGCCGTCGGGCGACCAGGCGGGCTTCATGGCGTTCGAGAGCCGGCTCACGGGCGCGGTGCCGTCCTCGTACAGCTGCGAGACGTAGCCGTCCATGTCCGCGGTGAGGATGCCGTTGGCCGCGGTCCAGTCGGTGCCGGCCGAGGCGCCCGGGGCCAGCGCGGCCACGGTGCCGGCGGTCAGGGCCACGGTGGCGCCGAGCGCGACGAGCCGGTGGCGTGCGGAAGATCTGGAAGAGCGCACGATGCGTTGTACCCCCCACAGGTATCGGTGGTACTGCCCCGCCCGCGGAAGGTGTCACGCCGGTTGCGTGGCAGCCGCGCAACTGTAAACCCTCACTGACCAGGAAGGGAATGCAGTTTCGCGTTCAACAGCTGACGCTCGCGCTCGTTGCGTGTCAGCTCGGCCGCGCGGACGAACTCCTCGCGGGCCTCCGCGGTGCGCCCGAGCCGTGCCAGCAGGTCGCCGCGCACGCTGGGCAGCAGGTGATAGTCGCGCAGGGCGGATTCGGCGGTCAGGGCGTCGACCAGCTTCAGCCCCTCGGCCGGGCCCTCGGCCATCGACACGGCGACGGCGCGGTTCAGCTCGACGACCGGGGACGGGGCGCGGGTCGCGAGCAGGCCGTACAGGGTGGCGATGGTCCGCCAGTCGGTCTCCTCGTAGGTGTACGCGTGCGCGTGACAGGCGGCGATGGCGGCCTGGAGGGCGTAGGGGCCGGGGGCGCCGGTGGCGTCGGCGCGGCCGAGGGCCCGGATGCCGCGGGCGATGAGCATGCGGTTCCAGCGGCGGCGGTTCTGGTCCTTGAGCAGCACCGGGGTGCCGTCGGGGCCGGTGCGGGCGGCGGTGCGGGAGGCCTGGAACTCCAGGAGCGAGGTCAGGGCGTGCACCTCGGACTCCTTGGGCATCAGGGCGGAGAGCACCCGGGCCAGCCGGAGGGCGTCCTCGCACAGCCCGGGACGCAGCAGGTCGTCCCCGGCAGTCGCCGCGTAACCCTCGTTGAAGATCAGGTAGATGACGTCCAGGACGGAGCCGAGGCGGGCCTCGCGGTCGGGGCCGTACGGCACCTCGAAGGCGACGTTCTTCGTGGCCAGGGTGCGCTTGGCGCGGACGATGCGCTGGGCGATCGTCGGCTCCGGGACGAGGTGGGCCCGGGCGATCTCGGCGGTCGTCAGGCCGCCGAGCAGCCGCAGGGTCAGCGCGGTGCGGGCCTCCGTGGACAGCACCGGGTGACAGGTGGTGAAGACGAGCCGCAGCAGGTCGTCGTCGATGTCCTCCGGGTCGGCGGGTTCCTCCGGCGGGGCCGTGGTCTCCAGGTCCCGGCCCATCTCGGCGAGCTTGCGGGCGTAGGTCTCGCGGCGCCGGACCAGGTCGACGGCGCGATGCCGGGCGGTGGCCATGAGCCAGGCGCCGGGGTTGTCGGGCACGCCGTCCCGGGGCCATCGCTCCAACGCCGCGACCAGCGCGTCCTGCGCCAGTTCCTCGGCGATGCCGACGTCCCGCACGATGCGCGCCACGCCGGCGACGACCCGCGGGGACTCCAGCCTGAAGACGGTCTCGATCGCGTGCGCCGCGGTGGGCTGTGCTTCCACAGCCCACCATGCAACACCCCCGGGCGGTCCGAGGCCAAGTGAGGCTCAGCCCTCCGCGATCTCCCGGACCTCGCAGCTGACGGTCCAGTAGTCCTCGTGGACCTGCAGGAACCGCTTGGCCCACTCCAGGGCCTCGGCCTTGTCCTTGCACTGCATGATCGCGTAGCCGCCGACGACCTCCTTGGACTCGGTGAAGGGCCCGTCGGTGACCGAGATCTTCCCGCCCGACCAGCGCACGGTGGTGCCCTGGGCGGAGGGGGTCAGGCCGGCGGTGTCGAGCATGACCCCGGCCTTGGTGACCTCCTCGATCAGCTGGCCCATCCGCTGCATCAGCTCCTCGCTGGGGCCCTCGGCGGGGGCGGAGGACTCGTCGATGTGCACGATCGACAGGTAGCGGGGCATGGTGACTCCTTCGGTCGGTGCGGCGGGGTCCGTCCCCGCCGCTCACCCATGCGTCGATCGGGAGACACCTGGATCGACACGGTCCCGGAAATTCCTCGAAGAAGTTTTTCCGGGGGTGTGCGGCGCCGCTACTTCAGCTCGGCCCCGAACGCCGCCTTCGTGTACGGCGCCCCGACCCCCTTGCCGCCGAAGGCGAGGGCCGCGTCCGTGACCAGGCCGGTGGCGCGGCCCTGCAGAACCGCGACCGCGCCGTTGCCCGCGTCCTCGAACAGTGCGGTGGCGGCCAGGTCGGCGTGGCCGTCGCGGTTGATGTCGAGCAGGGCGACCGTGGCACCGAAGGAGTCGTTCCGCTCGGCGGCGCCGGGGACGCCCTTGGTGTTCTGACCGAAGGCCTGCGCGCCGGTGCCGGTCAGGCCGGAGCTGCTGCCGCGCAGCACGTCGACCACGCCCTCGCCGTCGTTCTCGCCGGGCGCGCCGACGGCCACGTCGTCGATGCCGTCGCCGGTGATGTCGCCGACGGAGACGGAGGTGCCGAACCTGTCGCTCGGCTCCGTGGCGCCCGGGACGCCGGGGGTGTCCTGCGCGTACGACTGCCAGGTGTCCTGGCCGCCGAGGCCGGAGGGCGAGCCGTAGGCCACGGAGATCTTCTCGTCGTCCGCGAATCCGCTGACCAGGTCGTCGTAGCCGTCGCCGTTGACGTCGCCGAGCGCGGCCGCGCCGTCGCCGCCCGGGTACGAGTCGGTGACGCGGGTGAGGCCGGACGGGCCGCTCAGGTAGAGGCGGCTGCAGTGGCTGCCGTCACCGCAGTAGCCGGTCAGCAGCAGGTCGGCACGGCCGTCGCCGTTGACGTCGCCGGTGCCGCCGTCGTGGATGTCGATCCACTTGAGGTAGTCGGGGTCGAGCGGGGTCTTGGCGGCCGGGCTGCCGGAGCGCTTGAGCGGGCCCTTCCAGAGGGTGGCGGTGGTGCCGTGCGGGTCGTCGCCGGAGGCGAAGCCGGTGCGGAACGCGGCGAGGTCGAGGCGTCCGTCGCCGTTGAAGTCGCCGGTCTGGGTGTCGGTGGCGGGGATCGACGTGCCGCCGGACAGCCCGTGCGGGCCGCCCCAGACCACGACCGCGTCGGCCGACGCGGAGCCCGTGCCGATGACGAGGTCGGCGTAGCCGTCGCCGTCCAGGTCGCCCTTGGAGACCTGGAGGCCGAAGCGCTGGTCCTTGGCCGGGCTGCCCGGGACGCCGGTCGTGGCACGGCTGATGATCGTGCGGTGCGTGGTGGACAGGCCGTGCGGACCGCCGTACATCACGGCCACATAGCCCGCGCCGGACTGCCCGCCGACCGTGGCGCGCGGGGCGCCGACGGCCAGGTCCGCGTACCCGTCGCCGTTGAAGTCGTCGCGGACGGGCGCGGCCGTCTTCGTAGCGGACGCCTGCGGTACGGCGACCCCGAGGGCGGTGAGGCCCAGGGTCAGCGGAAGCGCCCAACGGGCGTGCGAACGCAACGAGAACACCGGAAAACCCCCACATGTACGGCGATCGGATCACCGCAGGAGACTCGCGGGTCACACCGATGGTTGTGCTGCTCGGCCCGGCGGGCTGTGGTGCTGCTCAGCGCAGCGACGCCCACAGTTCGCTCGCCGCCGGTTCCTTCGCCACCACACGGTTGGCGTCGGAGGGTGCCGTGACGACCGGCATCATCACCGTCTTCACCCGGTCGGCGGTGAGGCCCTTCAGGCTCTGGCCGAGCTTCGTCAGCTCGCCCAGGGAGTCGAGGCCGGTGTCCGTGGTGAGGCTGGCGGTGACCGCGTCGGCGACCTTGTAGAGCTCGGCCGGGTCGGTGAGGAGGTCGGTGGTGGCCATCTGCTCCAGCAGGGCCTTCACCAGCTTCTGTTGCAGGCCTATGCGGCCGAGGTCGCTGCCGTCGCCTATGCCGTGCCGGGTGCGGGCGAGGGCCAGGGCCCGGGTGCCGTTCAGGTGGTGGGTGCCGGAGGCGAGGTGCAGATGGCTCTTGTCGTCGTCGATGTCCTGGTCGGTGGTGACCGTGACCCCGCCGAGCGCGTCCACCAGCTTGGCGAAGCCGGAGAAGTCGATCTCGATGTAGTGGTCCATGCGGACGCCGGTGATCGACTCGACGGTCTTGACCGCACACACCGGACCGCCCACCGAGTAGGCGCTGTTGAACATCGCGCTGTACGCCACCGCCGTGGAGCCGCCGGAGGACAGCGGGCAGGACGGGCGGGTGACGAGGGTGTCGCGCGGGATGCTGACGACGGTCGCCTTCGTGCGGCCGGCGTCGATGTGCACGACCATCGCCGTGTCGGAGCGGGCGCCGGAGCTGTCGCCGCCGCCCAGCTCCTGGTTGGCCCTGCCGCTGCGCGAGTCGGAGCCGAGGACCAGGATGTTCAGGGCCTCGGTGGGCAGCGGGGAGGCGGCGGCCGAGGCGGTCGCGGCCGGGGTGACCACCGCCTTCGCCGGGCGGTTGTCGCCGAGAGCGCCGTTGATGTCGACGCTCTTGATGTTGTTGTTGAGGTGCCAGTACGCGTAGCCGGCCGTGGCCACGCCCAGCACCAGGAATCCCGCCAGAGTGAGGCCGGCGGCCTTCAGCGCTCTCGACCGCCGGCCCACCCGTCTGCCCGCGTCGCCCTGCTCCTCGTGTCGCGTCACGGGCAGGAACGTAAGTCCGAATTATTAGCAGACTGTTAGCGGAAGCTTTGAGAGACGGTTTTCTCGGGAAATTCTCATCCCACCGTCACCGTGGGCAGCGGATTGCTCCCGCTCCACGACGCGTTGAAACCGAACGTCACCGAACCGCCGTCCGGCACGGACCCGTTGTACGAGGCGTTCGCGCAGGACACCGCCGCGCCGGACTGGGTGCAGCCGGCGTTCCAGGCCTGCGTGATCTGCTGGCCCCCGCCGAACGTCCAGTTCGCCTTCCACGAGGACAGCGAGGCCCCGGAGCAGGAGATCGTCACCCGGCCCGTGAAGCCGGTGTTCCACTGACTGGTCACGCTGTAGGCCGCGGTGCAGGCACCGGTCGGGGGCGGGGTGGTGGTGGAACCGCCGAGGGCCTCGGCGATGCCGCGGTACGCCGGTTTCGGTGTGTAGTTCTCGTCGTACGGCGTCGCCGCCCCGTACCCGGGGAACGTGCTCGGCACCCAGGAGTCGGAGTCGGTGAAGCCCCACACGGTGACGTTGACGCAGCGGGTCACGGCCGCGCAGGCGGCCACCACGGACTTGAAGTCGGCCGCCTGCTGGGCGAGTTTGGCGCTGTCGGCGGGCAGCGCCATCCGTACGTCCAGCTCGGTGATCGCCACGTCCACGCCGAGGTCGGCGAAACGCTGGATGTTCTGCTGGAGCGTGGCCGGCACCTGGCCGAGGACCAGATGGGCCTGCAGGCCGACGCCGTCGATCGGGACGCCCTGCCGCTTGAGGGACTTGACCAGGTTGTACAGGGCGGTGGACTTCGCGTTCACGCCCTCGACGTTGTAGTCGTTGATGTACAGCTTGGCGTCCGGATCGGCCGCGTGCGCCCAGGTCAGGGCGTTCGCGATGTAACCGGAGCCGAGGCCGTCGTACCAGAGCGTCGAGCGGTAGCTGCCGTCCTCGTTGAACGGCTCGTTGACCACGTCCCAGGCGGCGATCTTTCCCTTGTAGCGGCCGACCTCGGTGCCGATGTGGTTCTGCAGCAGGCTGCTCAGCTGGGCGGAGGTCCGGCTGCCGTTGGTCAGCCAGCCGGGGTTCTGGCTGTGCCAGACCAGGGTGTGGCCGCGCACCTGCTGGTGGTGGGCCTGGGCGAAGGCCACGATCTGGTCGGCCTCGCTCCAGTCGAAGCTGCCCCGGGTGGGCTCGACCGTGCCCCACTTCATGGCGTTGCCCGGGGTCAGCGAGCTGAACTGCGCCCCGGCCAGGTCGCCGTAGGTGCCGGTGAGCTTGGAGCCGGTGACGGCGGTGCCGATGACCTTGTTCTTCGCCGCGGCGAGGTCGCGCAGCGGGGTGTCGGCGGCGTGGGCGGTGCCGGTGCCGGCGGCGCACAGGCCGACGATGGCGACCAGAGCGGCCGGACAGGCCCTTGAGGAAGTTCTGGAAGTTCTGGAAGTTCTGGAAGTTCTGGAAGTTCTGGAGGATCTCATTGCGGGTGCCTCCGAAAGTTTCGGTCGTGCAACCGATTGACTTCGGAGGAGTGTGGGGGCGCGCACCCCACCCGTCAATACGTCAACTTCCGGCCACCGGTGTCACCGCACGCCCGGCGCCGCCGTACTGGAACGCACCACCAGGCTGGTCGCGAGCTCCACCCGGGTCGCCGCCCGCTCGTCCGCGGCGCGGCCCAGCTCCAGCACCAGCCGGGCCGCGGCCTCGGCCATCTCGGTCAGCGGCTGCCGTACGGTCGTCAGCGGCGGGCCCACCCAGCGGGCCACCGGCAGATCGTCGAAGCCGACCAGGCTCAGGTCCTCCGGGATGCGCAGCCCCAGCTCGCGCGCGGCCTCGTACAGGCCGAGCGCCTGCAGGTCGTTGCCCGCGAAGACCGCGGTGGGCCGGCCGGGGCCGCGCAGCAGCTCCATGCCCAGGCGGTAACCGGAGTCGTGGTGGAAGTCGCCGGTCCTGATCAGATCCGGGTCGACGGGGAGTCCGGCGGTCTCCAGGGCGGCGCGGTAGCCGTCGAGGCGGGCGCGGCTGCACATCATCCGGGAGGGTCCGCTGATCGCGCCGATCCGGGTGTGGCCGAGCTCCACCAGGTGCCGGGTGGCGGCGAGGCCGCCCTGCCAGTTGGTGGCGCCGATGGAGGGGACGTCCGGGCCCGGGTCGCCTGCCGGGTCCATCACCACGAACGGGATGGAGCGGCTGGTCAGCAGCGCCCGCTGGGACTCGTCCAGGCCGGACAGCACGAGCACCACCCCGTGCGGGCGGCGGGCGGCGACCTGGTCGGCCCAGGTCCGGCCCGGGGTGAGCCGCCCGGCGGACTCGGACAGCACGACGCTCAGGCCCGCGCCCCTGGCCACGTTCTCCACGCCCCGGATGACCTCCATCGCCCAGGCGCTCTCCAGCTCGTGGAAGACCAGGTCGATCAGCGGCGAACGGGACGCCTCGGCGCGGCGGCGCCGGTAGCCGTAGGCGCGCAGCAGCTCCTCGACCCGGGTGCGGGTCGCCGGGGCGACATCGGCGCGGCCGTTGAGGACCTTCGAAACAGTCGGAGCGGACACCCCGGCTTCCCGGGCGATTTCGGCGAGGGTCGCCGTCTGCGTTTCTGCGGGCTTCGAAGGCTTCATGCCCGGGATCGTATCCCTGCGGGCCCTCTTGACGAAGGTCTTCGCGCGCCATAGGTTCCCGGAACATTCGAGATATTGACCGAAACATTCGTGAGCATCCCGACTCCATCCGACGGGAGTTCCATGACCACCGCCCCTTGGCGCGACCCCGCCCTGCCCGCCGCCGACCGCGTCGACGCCCTGCTCTCCCGGATGACCCTGGAGGAGAAGACCGCCCAGCTGTACGGGGTGTGGGTGGGCGCCGCCACGGACGGCGACGGCGTCGCCCCGCTGCAGCGCGAGATGGCCGCCGGCCCCTCCGCCGACGAATGGGACGAGCTGATCACCCGCGGCCTCGGCCAGCTGACCCGCTCCTTCGGCACCGCGCCCGTGGACCCGGCGCTCGGCACCCGGGCCCTGGCCCGCGCCCAGCGGCGGATCGCGGCGGCGGGCCGCTTCGGCATTCCGGCGATCGCCCACGAGGAGTGCCTGGCGGGGTTCACGGCCTGGGGCGCGACGGCGTACCCGGTGCCACTGGCCTGGGGCGCGGCCTTCGACCCGGCGCTGGTCGAGGAGCTGGGCCGGCGCATCGGCCGCGATCTGCGCTCGGTCGGTGTCCACCAGGGTCTCGCCCCTGTCCTGGACGTGGTCCGCGACCCCCGCTGGGGCCGGGTGGAGGAGACGATCGGCGAGGACCCGTACCTGGTCGGCACCACCGGCGCGGCCTATGTGCGGGGCCTGGAGTCGGCCGGGGTCGTCGCCACGCTCAAGCACTTCGCCGGGTACGCGTCCTCCGCCGGCGCGCGCAACCTCGCGCCCGTCCGGGCGGGGGTGCGCGAGTTCGCGGACGTGACCCTGCCGCCGTTCGAGATGGCGCTGCGCGAGGGCGGGGCGCGCTCGGTGATGGCCTCGTACACCGAGACGGACGGTGTGCCGGTCTCCGCCGACCCCCACCTGCTCACCGGCCTCCTGCGCGACGAGTGGGGCTTCACCGGCACGGTGGTCGCCGACTACTTCGGCATCGGCTTCCTGCAGACCCAGCACCGGGTCGCCGAGGACGAGGCGGGCGCGGCGCACCTGGCCCTCGCGGCGGGCATCGACGTCGAGCTGCCGACCCTGAAGTGTTACGGCACCCCGCTCGTGACCGCCGTTCGAGAGGGCCGCGTCCCGGAGTCCCTGGTGGACCGGGCGGCCCGCCGCGTCCTGCTCCAGAAGTGCGAACTGGGCCTGCTCAACGAGGACTGGCAGCCGGAACCGGACGGCCCGGTCGACCTCGACCCGGCGGACAACCGGGCGCTGGCCCGGCAACTGGCCCAGGAGTCGGTGGTCCTGCTGGACAACCCCGACGGTCTGCTCCCCCTGGCGCCCGACACCCGGGTCGCGGTCGTGGGCCCCCGGGCGGCGGACGCGCTCGCGATGCTCGGCTGCTACTCCTTCCCGTCCCACGTGCTCACCCACCACCCCGAGGTCCCTCTCGGCATCGGCGTCCCGACCGTCCTGGACGCCCTGCGCGCCGAACTCCCGGACGCCAAGGTCACGTTCGCCGAGGGCTGCGGGGTCTCGGACCCGGGCACCGCGGGCTTCGCGGAGGCGGTCGCCCGGGCCGCCGAGGCGGACGTGTGCGTGGCGGTCCTCGGCGACCGCGCGGGCCTGTTCGGCCGGGGCACGTCGGGCGAGGGCTGCGATGTGGCGGACCTGCGACTGCCTGGCGTACAGGGCGAGTTGCTGGACGCGCTGCTCGCCACGGGCGTCCCGGTCGTCCTCGTGCTGCTGACCGGCCGCCCCTACGCACTGGGCCGCTGGCACGGCCGGCTCGGCGCGGTCGTGCAGGCCTTCTTCCCCGGCGAGGAGGGCGGCCCGGCGCTCGCCGGGGTCCTCTCCGGCCGCGTGAACCCCTCCGGCCGCCTCCCGGTGAGCGTCCCGCGCCTGCCCGGCGGGCAGCCCTGGACCTATCTCCAGCCCCCGCTGGGCCTGGCCGGCGAGGTCAGCAGCCTGGACCCGACCCCGCTGTACCCGTTCGGCCACGGCCGCTCGTACACGTCGTTCGCCTGGGAGGACGGTACGGGCGACGATGTCACCGAGATCGGCACGGACGGCTCGTACGACCTCTCGCTGACCGTCCGCAACACGGGCGGGAGCGCGGGCGCGGAGGTCGTCCAGCTGTACCTGCACGATCCGGTGGCGTCGGTGACCCGTCCGGACGTCCGGCTCATCGGCTACCAGCGGGTGGAACTGGCCCCGGGTGAGGCCCGCCGGCTGACCTTCCGCTTCCACGCGGACCTGTCGTCCTTCACCGACCGCACGGGCGCGCGAGTGGTGGAGCCGGGGGCGCTGGAGCTGCGGCTGGGACCGTCGAGCGCGGAGGTACGGCACACGGCTGCGCTGCGGCTGACGGGACCGGTGCGGGTGGTGGGGTCGGATCGGCGGCTGCGCTGTGAGGTGGAGGTGTCCGAGGGAACCGATTGAGCGGAAGGGGCCGGGGGGACGTATTGAGCCACGGCGGAACCAGAGAGAACCCGGTTCCGCAAGACCCCTGACGCGGGCGTTCGGAATCGGTTCAGGTTGCGCCTGGCAGGGTCGGGCCGAAGTTGATCACCCCCCACCCCGACAGGAGCACCCTTGACGACCACGAAATCCGTGATGAAGAAGCTGCCCGAGGTCACGCTGGCGTTCTGGATCATGAAGATCGCCGCGACGACCCTCGGCGAGACGGCCGGCGATCTGTTCGCGCAGACGCTGAAGCTCGGCTACTTCCTCACCACCATCGCCCTGTTCGTGGTCTTCGTGGTGACGCTGGTGATCCAGCTGCGCTCGTCCCACTACAACCCGTTCTTCTACTGGACCGTGATCCTGTCGACCTCCATGGCCGGCACCACGATGTCCGACTTCATGAACCGGGACGCCAGCGCCAAGTACCTCTCCGACGGCGCCACGAAGCTGGGCTGGGGACCGCAGGGCCTCGGCCTCGGCTACCCGGAGGGCGCGGCGATCCTGATCTCGATCCTGCTGTTGATCTTCCTCGGCTGGAAGCTCAGCGGGATGACCTTCCAGATCACCGAGATCGTCTCCTTCCGGGGCGAGGCCCTGTTCTGGTCGGCCATCCTGGTCTCCAACACGCTCGGCACCTCGATGGGCGACTTCCTCTCGGACAGCTCGGGCCTCGGCTACCTGGGCGGCGCCGCCCTGGTGACCGGTCTGCTGCTCGTGCTGCTCGCGCTGATGAAGGTGCCGGCCGTCCCGAACGTCCTGCTCTTCTGGATCGCCTTCGTCCTGACCCGCCCGCTGGGCGCCACGGCCGGCGACTTCCTGACCAAGCCCGTCGCCAAGGGCGGCCTGGACCTGGGAACGGCCGGTTCGTCGGCGGTGCTGCTCGCGATCCTGTTCGGCCTGATGGCGTACGCACACCTGCAGGAGCGGCGGGCCGGGGCGGACGGACCCGAAGGCCCGGAGGCGGAGGCGGTCAGTCCCGAGAAGGCTCACCGCCGGTAACGCAAACACCCCGCCCCCGGAGAACCGGGAGCGGGGTGTTCATGGAGCGCCGGGCAGGCCTTGCACCTGCATTTCCCCGCAGGAAGCGGGGCGTCTTTCCTTGGACCACCAACGCACTGCGTCCGTACCGGGGTTCCGGCCGTTCGCGTGTGATGATCATAGCGCGTGAACGGGCCCGCGCGCCAATCAGCGGTCCGGCCGCTCCCCGTCCACCGACTCGAACCGCCACCGGTGCACCGCCCGGGTCACCAACTCCGCTTCCGGTTCCGGCAGTTCGGGCAGCGAGGCGTCGTACGGCGCGTCCCACCACGTGATGACGAGCACCCGGTCCTGCGGGGCACGGAAGGTCTCCCGCCGCACCGGCGCGGGGGCGAGCCGCTGTTCCCGCGCCCAGGCGAGCAGTTCCTCGCCCCGGCCCTCGGCGGCCCGGGCCTCCCACATCAGGGCGACCGTCACGAGTACAGGTTCTCCTTGCTGACCTCGTGCACGTGGTCGTGGCCGTGCCCGTGGCCCGGAACGTGCGGGTCCGTCACCGGCAGGGAGGAGTCGGCGGACAGGTCCCAGTCGGAGGCGGACCGGTTGCGGGCGATCATCTCGGCGCCGAGGGCCGCGACCATCGCGCCGTTGTCCGTGCACAGCTTGGGGCGCGGGACGCGCAGGCGGATGCCGGCGGCCTCACAGCGCTCCAGGGCGAGGGCACGCAGACGGGAGTTGGCCGCGACGCCGCCGCCGATCATCAGGTGGTCGACGCCCTCGTCCTTGCAGGCGCGGACGGCCTTGCGGGTGAGGACGTCCACCACGGCCTCCTGGAAGGAGGCGGCCACGTCACGGACCGGGACCTCCTCGCCGGCCGCGCGCTTGGCCTCGATCCAGCGGGCCACGGCCGTCTTCAGGCCGGAGAAGGAGAAGTCGTAGGCCGGGTCGCGCGGGCCGGTCAGGCCGCGCGGGAAGGCGATCGCCGCCGGGTCGCCCTCGCGGGCGTAGCGATCGATGACCGGGCCGCCGGGGAAGCCCAGGTTGAGCACGCGGGCGATCTTGTCGAAGGCCTCGCCGGCCGCGTCGTCGATGGTCGAGCCCATCGGGCGGACGTCGGAGGTGATGTCCTCGGACAGCAGCAGGGAGGAGTGACCGCCGGACACCAGCAGGGCCATGGTCGGCTCGGGCAGCGGGCCGTGCTCCAGCTGGTCCACGCAGATGTGGGAGGCGAGGTGGTTGACGCCGTAGAGGGGCTTGCCGAGCGCGTAGGCGTACGCCTTGGCGGCCGAGACGCCGACCAGCAGGGCGCCGGCGAGACCGGGCCCGGCGGTGACCGCGACGCCGTCGAGGTCCTTCGCCGAGACGCCGGCCTCCTTCAGGGCGCGGTCGATGGTCGGGACCATCGCCTCCAGGTGGGCCCGGGACGCCACCTCGGGCACAACACCGCCGAAGCGGGCGTGCTCGTCGACGCTGGAGGCGACGGCGTCGGCCAGCAGGGTGGTGCCACGGACGATGCCGACGCCGGTCTCGTCGCAGGAGGTCTCGATGCCGAGGACGAGAGGTTCGTCAGTCATTGGTCTCGGTTTCTCGTACGGAGGAGGAACCCGTGGCGGTGCCGCCGGATTCCGTGGTCAGGCGCATCACCAGGGCGTCGACGTTCCCCGGCTGGTAGTAGCCGCGTCTGAAGCCGATGGGCTCGAAGCCGAAGCGCTCGTACAGCTTCTGGGCGCGGACGTTGTCGACCCGGCACTCGAGCATGACCTCGGAGCAGTCGAAGTCGGTGGCGGCCTTCAGCAGCTCGGTGAGCAGGCGGGCACCGAGCCCGGTGCCCTGCTGGTCACGGGCCACCGCGATGGTCTGCACGTCGGCCAGCTCGCCGGCGGAGGCCAGGCCCGCGTAGCCGACGATGCGGTCGGCGTCCTCGGCCACGAGGTAGCGCCGGGTCGCCTCGTCACCCCGGGAGTGGGCCAGCTCGGACCAGAACATGCCGCGGGACCAGGCGTCCTCGGGGAAGAGGTCCTTCTCCAGCTCGAGGACCGGGTCGATGTCCCACCAGCGCATCTCGCGCAACTGTGCGGTCACTTGGGCGTGACCACCTTGTAGTTCTTGGGGACCTGGGCGTCGGGACGCCGCAGGTACAGCGGGCGCGGTGCCGGGAGTTCCTCGCCCGCGGCCAGCTTCTCGGCGGCCAGTGAGGCGAGGGCGGCGGCGGACACGTGCTCGGGCTCGTGGGCGCTCGGGAACGTGTCCGGGTAGAGCAGCGCGCCCGCGCCGACCGCGGGGAGTCCGGCGACCTGCTCGGCGATGTCGGCGGGGCGGTCGACGGCGGGGCCGGTCAGGCGGGTGCGGGAGTCGGCGTACTTCGCCCAGTAGACCTCCTTGCGCCGGGCGTCGGTCGCCACGACGAAGGGGCCCTTCTCGATGTCGGCGGCGTAGGCGAGCGCGTCCAGCGTGCACAGGCCGTACACGGGAACACCGAGCGCGAGGCCGAAGGTGTCGGCCGTCATCAGGCCGACGCGCAGGCCGGTGTAGGGGCCGGGACCGGTGCCGACGACGACCCCGGTGACGGCCTCCAGTTTGAGCCCCGCCTCGGCGAGCACACGGTCGACGGCCGGCAGCAGCAGCTCCCCGTGCCGGCGCGCGTCCACCTGACTCGACGACGCGATGACGTCCGTCCCGTCGTGCAGTGCGACGGTGACGGCGGGCGTGGCGGTATCCAGAGCGAGCAAGAGCACGCGAACAGCCTACGGCGCCTGCGGCTCGTGCATGGCCGTCCGGGGCAGACGGTGACTGACTGCTACGGTCTGTACGAAGTACGACATATGACGCGAGGCAGAGGTGGCGGACGTGGCAGGGACCAGCTCGGGGATCGTGGCCGGCCTCACCGCGGCCGCCGTGGGCACCGTCGGCTTCCTCGCCTACCAGGCACAGGCGACCGTACCGGCGAGCCTCGGCGGCGTGGCCGGCGCGGGCGCGTCGCCCTCGGTGAGCGCCAGCAAGGCACCGCGCGACCTGCGCAACCCGGGCGCCCTGCCGGGTGACTCCGGTACGGGTGAACGCGTCGTGTACTCGGTGGACGACGACCGGGTCTGGCTGGTCGACGAGAGGAACGTGGTGCAGCGCGGCTTCGGGGTGCACCCGGGCGCGGTCGACCCGCCGGTGGGCAGGTACTGGGTCACGTCCCGCTCCAACGCGGTCACCGGCACGGACGGCGTGCCCATCGAGCACGTCGTGCGCTTCACCAGCGTGGACGGGGTGGTGATCGGCTTCAGCGCGGCGGTGGGCAGCAGCATGGGCACGACCACCGACAGCAGCGTGAAGACGGGCGGCATCCGGGAGCGGCGCGAGGACGGCGACGCGATGTGGAAGTTCGCGACGATCGGCGTACCGGTCGTCGTCATCCGCTAGCGGCGGCTACGCGGCCCGGCGGTGCCCCCGGTCCCGGTCGGTCTTCTCGGGCTCCGGCCGGCGCGGTGGTCTGGAGATCGCGTCCGCGGCCGCGCACGACGCCAGCAGGTCGCGCATGGACACCCCGGAGACCGCGACCGGCTCGGCCGGCTGCGCCGTGGGTCGAGAAGCGGGCATGGACGCCTCCTGACGTGCGGGGGCGGGGAGTAGTTAGGCACACCTAACCACGAGCTGGCTACCATGTGACCACGCCCGGGACGTCCGGCGCAACATGTTGCCGACGGCTTGTCGGAAAGTACCGCGGATCAGGCGTCGAGCGCGTCCAGACCGGCCTCGGCCCACCGCCGGCCGAGCCCGGTCAGCGTCACGTGCCGTACCTCGTCCTTGGTGTCACCGACGGCCCGGTGGATGACGACCTGCAACCGGTCCTCGGTCAGGTCCTCGACCTTGCCCTCGCCCCACTCCACGACGATCACCGAGTCGGTCAGCGAGACGTCGAGGTCCAGGTCCTCCATCTCGTCGAGGCCACCGCCGAGCCGGTAGGCGTCGACGTGGACGAGCGGCGGGCCGTCACCGAGGGAGGGGTGCACCCGGGCGATCACGAAGGTCGGCGAGGTGACCGCACCACGGACCCCCAGCCCCTCGCCGAGCCCTCGGGTCAGCGTCGTCTTGCCCGCGCCCAGCTCCCCGGTGAGCATCACCAGGTCGCCCGCGCGCAGCAGCTTGGCCAGCCGGCGGCCCAGCTCCCGCATCTGCTCGGGGGAGGTGACGGTCAGCCGGGTCTCAGCGGGGTTGTGCGGTGCTGCTGGTGCTTCCATAGCCACTTACGGTAGCTCCTGCGGGCACGGCACCCGCGCGGGTGAGCAGGTCGGCGAGCCGGTCGGTGACCACTTCCGGGTGTTCCAGCATCACCAGGTGCCCGGCGTCCGGCACGAGCACCAGCTCGGCCTCCGGCAGCAGGTCGGCCATGGCCTCGCTGTGCTCGCTGGGCGTGATCAGGTCCTGCACTCCGGCCAGCACCAGCACCGGGAAGTCCCGGAAGCAGGCGAGCGCCTCGGTCTTGTCGTGGATGGTGAAGGCCGGGTAGAACTCGGCGACCACATCGATCGGCGTCGACTCGATCATCCGCTCGGCGAACCGCTCGACGGCCGGGTCGACGTCCCGGGTCGCGAACGAGTAGCGCTTGATGACCCCGGCGAACAGGTCGGCGGTGGCTCGGCGGCCCTTCTCCACCAGCTCCGCCTGCTGGCCGAGTGCCTTCAGCACTCCGGGGAGGATCCGGCGCACCGCGTTGACACCGGCCAGGGGCAGCCCGAAGTTGACCTCGCCGAGCCGCCCGGACGACGTACCGACGAAGGCGGTGGCGACCACCCGGTCCCGGATCAGCTCCGGGAACTGGTCGGCCAGCGCCATCATCGTCATCCCGCCCATGGAGTGGCCGACCAGCACGATCGGCCCGTCCGGCACGGCCGCGTCCAGGACCGCCTTCAGATCGCGGCCGAGCTGCTCGATGGCGACGGGCACATCGTCCTGGGCCTGGACGACGCCCCGCCCGGACCGCCCGTGGCTGCGCTGGTCCCAGTGCACGGTGCGCACGACCCCGCGCAGGGCCGCGCGCTGGAAGTGCCAGGAGTCCTGATTGAGGCAGTAGCCGTGGCTGAAGACTACGGTGACCGGGGCGGGTGCCTTGCGGCCGAACAGCCGGCGGCGGCGCGGGGAGACGTTCGGGCCGGGGTCGGGTTCGACGTCGTCGACCTCGTAGTACAGCTCGGTTCCGTCGTCGGCGTACGCCTTGCCCGGGGTGCCGCGCAGGGAGCCGTAGGGGCCCGCCGAGTCCAGCGCCAGCCGGGCCTTGCGGCGCATCCCGCGGCCGACGGTCATCCGCTCGATGGCGACACCGGCCGCCGCGCCCGCGGCGAGCACGCCTATCGCGGCACCGGCGATGCCGGTCGCCCTGCGCCAGCTGCCGGCCGCCTCCGCGGCGGAGGCGGCGGCGGCCGCCGAGGCGACGATGTCCGCCACGGCCTCCGCACTGCTCTCGCTCACGTACCGCTCCTCTTCGCCGTACTGCAGTTCGCTGGGTGAATGAAACAGGTGGTGCCGGTGTGGCTCGCGTGGTGCAGGTGTGGTGCGTGGTGCCGGTCGTGGCAGGAGCAACCGGGCGCGCGGCGCCCGCCCAAAAAAGGGGCTACCCCTGTTCTTCCCCATTCACATAGACGCGAGGAACGCGCGTTCCGATCCGCGTGACGATTTCGTACGCGATCGTGCCGCAGGCCTGCGCCCAGTCCTCGGCGGTCGGCTCGCCCCGGTCGCCGGGCCCGAACAGCACCGCCTCCGCGCCCACCGGGGGCTCGTCCCCGCCGAGGTCGACCACGAACTGGTCCATCGCCACCCGCCCGGCGACGGTCCGCCACTTGCCGTCGACCAGCACCGGACCGGTGCCGGAGGCGTGCCGGGGAATACCGTCCGCGTAGCCGACGGGCACGAGGCCGAGGGTGGTCTCGCCGGGGGTGACGTAGTGGTGGCCGTAACTGACGCCGTGCTCGCCGGGCACGTGCTTGACCAGTGCCAGCGACGCGCTCAGCGTCATCACGGGCCGCAGGCCGAAGTCGGCCGGGGTGCCGATCTCCGGGCTGGGCGAGACGCCGTACATGGCGATACCCGGACGGACCAGGTCGAAGTGGGTCTCCGGGAGGGTCAGCGTGGCCGGGGAGTTGGCGAGGTGCCGCACCTCGGGGCGCACGCCCTGCTCCTCCGCGTACGCCACCATCTCCCGGAACAGGGTGAGCTGGGCGGCGATGGACGGGTGCCCGGGTTCGTCGGCGCACGCCAAGTGGGACCACAGACCGGTCACCCGGACCAGCCCCTCGCGCTCTGCGCGCAGGGCCTCGCGGACCAGCTCGGGCCAGTCGGCGGGCTGGCAGCCGTTGCGGCCGAGCCCGGTGTCGGCCTTCAGCTGCACCCGCGCGGGCCGTCCCGCCTGCCGGGCGGCCTCGGTCGCCTCCCGCAGCGCCCACATCCCGCTGAGTGAGACGTCGATGTCGGCTTCGACGGCCTGTCGCCAGGGCCCGCCCGGCACCCACAGCCAGCACAGGACACGCGTGTCCAGGCCGGCGGCGCGCAGGGCGAGTGCCTCCTCGGGCGTGGCCGTGCCGAGCCAGGTGGCCCCCGCCTCGACGGCCGCGCGGGCGCACGGCACGGCCCCGTGGCCGTAGGCGTCGGACTTGACGACGGCCATCAGGGCAGCGCCCTGCGCCCGGGCACGCAGGGCCCGCACATTGGCGCGCAGGGCGGCCAGATCGATCTCGGCCCGGGCGCGCAGGGGCGCGGTCGGCACAGCTGCAGTCTCACTCATGGCGCCCCCAGTGTCTCAGAGGCCGGTGCGGGCCCCAGGTGCAGCATCGGGTACCGGGCCGCCGCCCCCGCTCCCCGGCCTCCTCCACGTTGCCGGGCTCGCGGTGGCGAGCAGCACCGCGACGCCTCTGTGCGCGATTCGTCTGCTGATCATGCGATCAGCCAAACGCGCGGCCCCGGCGGATCCCGGGTGCCGCGCGGACGGGTCACCCGAGGGGTGCACCTGGGTACACCCCGGTTCGGCAAGCAGGTGCAGTCCGCGCGCGTCGCCGCCCCGGCATCGTCGAGGGCATGCAGACGACACGGACGAGACAGCGGTGGAAAGTCCGGGCAGGGGTCTATCTCGTGGTCGCCTTCCTGGCGGCCGGGGCACTGGGAGCCGTGCAGCCGGCCACCGGGATTCCCACGGAGGTCGTCCAACTGACCCAGTTCGGCCCGGCGCTGGGCGTGGCCCTGGCGGCTCTGCTGTGGCCGTCCCGGACGCGGGGACTGCTCGCCGGTCCCCCGGGTCACCCGGCCTCCCCCTGGCGGCAGTTGCTCGTCGCGCCCTTCCTGATCACCCTCCTCTCGGCAGGCCCCTACACCCTCCTCACCGGCACCGCCCACGCCACCGACCCACGCAGCCTGCACCACCCCTTCCTCCTCGTCGTCCTGGCCCAACTGGTCGGCGCCTGCGGCGAGGAGATCGGCTGGCGCTGCTTCCTGCAGCCCCTGCTGCGCACCCGCTTCGGCCCGCTCACCGCGTCGGTCGCGGTCGGGGCGGCGTGGGGTCTGTGGCACGTCCAGGCGCTGGCTCAGAGCCCGGCCTACGCGGCGGGCTTCCTGCTCGCCACGATCGCGATGTCCGTCGTCCTGGGTCTGGCCCTGGAGGAGGTCGGTGGACGCCGGCGCCTGCTTCTCGCGGGCGGCTTCCACGCCCTGGTCAACCTCGGAATGCTGCTGTTCATGGACGAGGAGACGGGCAGGGCGCTGCCGATGGTCCTGTTCGGACTGGCCTGCGCGGTGACGGCGGTGCCGTGGGTGTGGCGGAGGCGGGAGGTTACGATCCCGGCGGCCGTGGGGTGAGGGGGCGTGGGGTGGGGGGTTCGCGGCGCGCGGACTGGGTCGCGCTCTGGCGGTGCCAGTCGGTCGGGCTGGCCGGGTTTCTCGTGGTCGGGGCCGGGCTGTTGGCCGGCGGGGCGTTGACGCTGCTGCCGCTCGGGATCGGCTTCCAGGCGCTGCCCGCGGCCGCCCGGCTGCTGCGCCGCGTGTCCGACACGTACCGGGCCCGCGCCGCCCGCTGGACCGGCCGTCCCCTCAGCGCTCCCGACCCGCTCCCCCGCGGCACGTCGGCCCGCCGCAGCAGCGCCGCGATCCTCGGGGACGACGGCTTCTGGTACGACCTGCGCTGGGCCTGGCTGGAGCCGTGGACGGGCGGGGTGCTGGCGGCGGTTCCGCTCGCACTGGTCGAGTACGGGGTGTTCGGCGCGCTGGTCCAGCCCTTCGTCTGGCGCCTGCTGGGCGACGGCAACTGGTACGCCTTCGTACCGGTCACCTCCACGGCCACCATGCTCATGGCCCTGCTCCTCGGCCTGGCCTTCGTCGTGGCGGGCCTGCGCCTGGCGCCCGTGATGGCGACCCTGCACGCCCGTCTCACCCAGCGCCTCCTCTCCGCCCCGCGCACCACCGAACTGGCCCGCCGCGTGACCCGGCTGACGGACACCCGGGCCGCCGCCCTGGACGTGCACGCGGCCGAACTCACCCGCATCGAACGGGACCTGCACGACGGCGCCCAGGCCCGTCTGGTGGCCCTGGGTCTCAGCCTGGACGAGGCGACCCGTCTGCTGGACACCGACCCCGGGACCACGCGCACCCTCCTGCTGGACGTCCGCGCCCTCTCCGCACGGGCGTTGCAGGACCTGCGCGACCTGGTCCACGGCATCCACCCGCCGGTCCTGGCGGACCGGGGCCTCGGCGACGCGGTCCGCTCCCTGGCCCTGGACAGCCACCTGGACGTCGACGTGGCCGTGCACCTGCCCCCGGAACGTCTTCCCGCGCCCGTCGAGTCGGCGGCCTACTTCGCGGTGTCCGAACTCCTCACGAACGCGGCCAAGCACGCGGAGGCGACCCGGGTCGACATCACCCTCGCCCACGACGGCACGCGCCTGCGGGTGACGGTGACCGACGACGGCCGGGGCGGTGCCGACCCGTCGGGCGGGACCGGACTGCTCGGCGTACGGCGCCGGTTGGATACCTTCGACGGCACGCTCGCCCTGCACAGCCCGCCGGGCGGACCGACCACCGCGACCCTGGAGATCCCGTGCGCGTCGTCCTCGCCGAAGACCTCTTCCTCCTCCGCGACGGCCTGACCCGCACCCTGCGCGAGCACGGCTGCGAGGTCGTGGCCTCGGTGGACAACGGCCCCGCGCTGGTACGGGCGCTGCGCGAGACGGACCTGGACGTCGCGGTGATCGACATCCGCCTGCCGCCGACGCACACGGACGAGGGCCTGAAGGCGGCCCTGGAGGCCCGCCGCACCCGCCCGCGGCTGCCGGTCCTGATCCTCTCCCAGTACGTCGACCAGCTCTACGCCCATGAACTCCTCGCCTCGGGCGAGGGCGCCGTCGGCTACCTCCTCAAGGACCGCGTCACCCACACGGCGCAGTTCGTCGACGCCCTGCGCACGGTCGCCGCCGGCGGCACGGTGATGGACCCTCAGGTCATCGCCAAGCTCCTGACACGGAGCGAGAAACGGGGCCGCACGGACGCGCTGACCCCCCGCGAGCACGAGGTCCTCACCCTCATGGCCGAGGGCCGCTCCAACACGGCCGTCGCCGGCACCCTCCACATCAGCGAGAGCGCGGTGGCCAAGCACATCGCGTCGATCTTCGCGAAGCTGGGGATAGAGCAGTCACCGGAGGACAACCGGCGGGTCCTGGCGGTGCTGGCCTACTTGAGGGGCTGAGCCCCTGGGAAGGTGCAGCACCGTCGGCCGCACAGCGGCTCACCCCCGCACATCCCGCCACGCCTCCGGGATCCGCTCCGCGACATCGTGGGCCCCGGCCGGTGCCCCGTCAGCGGCGAAACGGCCCGCCAGGCCATGGAGATACGCCGCGACACTCCCCGCGTCCAGCGCGGACAGCCCCGCCGCCAGCAGTGACCCGGCCAGACCCGACAGCACGTCCCCGCTCCCGGCCGTGGCCAGCCACCCCGTCCCGGTGGCGTTCACCCGCACCGGCCCGCCCCCGGAGTCCGCCACCAACGTGGTGGATCCCTTCAGCAGCACGGTCGCCCGGTACACCGCCGCCAACTCCCGCACCGAGGCCAGCCGAGCCCCCTCGACCTCCTCCCGCGGCACCCCGAGCAACGCCGCCGCCTCGCCGGCATGCGGAGTCATCAGCGTCGGCGCCGTACGCCCACGCACGGCGTTGCGCTCGGCCAGCCGCAGCCCGTCGGCGTCGAGCAGCACCGGCACCTCGGCGGACAGCGCCTCCGCCACGGTCGCCGCGTCGTCCCCGGCGCCCGGCCCGACCACCCAGGCCTGCACCCGCCCGGCCTTGGCAGGCCCCTGGTCGGACACGAGGGTCTCCGGGAAGCGGGCGATGACCGCCTGCGTCGCGGGCCCGACGTACCGCACGGCCCCCGCCCCACCCCGCAGCGCCCCGGAGACGGCCAGCACGGCGGCCCCCGGATACCGTGCGGACCCCGCGGCGATCCCGACCACACCCCGCCGGTACTTGTCGCTCTCCGCCGCGGGCAGCGGCAACAGCCGGGCCACGTCCGCGTGCTGCAACGCCTCCAGCTCGGCGTCCGGCGGCAGTTCGAGCCCGATGTCGACGAGCCGCACCGACCCGGCGTACTCCCTCGCGGGGTCGACCAGCAGCCCCGGCTTGTGCGTCCCGAAGGTGACGGTGAGGTCGGCCCGCAGCGCCGTACCCCGCACTTCTCCCGTGTCCGCCTCGACCCCGCTCGGCAGGTCCACGGCGACGACGGCGGCCCGCGACCGCTCGACGGCACCGGCCAGCGCCTCCGCGTCAGGCCGCAGTCCGCCCTTGCCCCCGATCCCGACGATGCCGTCCACGACGAGGTCCGCCAGCTCGACGGCCTCCTCGGCGGCGCCGCCGGCAGCGACCCGCCCACCCGCCCGGAGCAACGCCGTGAGCCCCCCGGAGTGGGTCCGCTCGGGCCGCGCCAGCAGTACGGCCGTGACCCCGGCCCCCCGCCGCGCCAGCCGCGCCCCCGCGTACAGCGCGTCGCCGCCGTTGTCCCCGCTCCCGACGAGCAGCACCACCCGGCTGCCGTAGACCCGCCCGAGCAGGTCCGCACAGGCAGCGGCCAGCCCCGCGGCGGCCCGCTGCATCAGCGCACCCTCCGGAAGCCGCGCCATCAGCTCCCGCTCGGCCGCCCTCACCGTCTCCACGCTGTACGCAGTACGCATGGCATCGAGTCTGCCCCGGAAACCCCTGCCGCCACACCCGGGGGCGTCACCCCTCGGCGACCACCACGGCCGACGCGATCCCCGCGTCATGGCTGAGCGACACATGCCAGGACCGCACCCCGAGTTCCGCGGCCCGCGCGGCCACGGTGCCCTTCACCCGCAGCCGGGGCTGCCCGCTGTCCTCGACGAACACCTCGGCGTCGGTCCAGTGCAGCCCGGGCGGCGCCCCGAGGGCCTTGGCGAGCGCCTCCTTCGCCGCGAACCGCGCCGCGAGCGAGGCGATGCCCCGGCGCTCCCCGCTGGGCAGATACAACTCGCTCTCCACGAAAAGCCGGTCGGCGAGACCAGGCGTACGGTCCAAGGACGCCCGGAACCGGTCGATCTCGGCAACGTCGATACCAACCCCGATGATGCTCATCCGGGCACTCTACGATCCGTCCGGCGACTGCGGGCTCGGCTCCCCGGTGACCAGATCGGCTGTCTTGCGGACCGTCCTGCTGGTCGGCGGGCTCCGTGTCGAAGTCGCACGCCCCGATCCGCAGTACGCCGGGTGGCAGCCAGGGACAGAAGCCCTCAAGAACGCCCCCAAAACTGAGTCCCCTCGCGTCACAGCTCCCTGCTAGCCTGCCGAGGCTCGCTCACATGTGCCCATTCGGGCAGTCGCGGGCGACATCACGCGCCTCCTGACCAGACGACGTGCTCCGTGGTGGAAGCGCATCCGAAACGCCGAGGGGGGCGGACGCTTGAGCAGTACCACCAGCGCAGGCAGCGACAGAGACGGCGGCGGCAGAGCCGCCGGCCCGTCGAGGCCGGTGACCGATCCTTTCGACGCGCTGCCCGAACTCGCGCCGCTGCGCACCGCCGCCCAGGCCGGCGACTGGGCCGCCACCCAGGACTTCTTCAGCGGCCGCGACTCCGCCGACGAGGTCTCCTTCGCGGCCGGCGCGCTCGCCGACCTCGCCGGGACCGAGGGGTATCTGGAGGAGGCCGCGCAGGCCCTGCCCGGCGACCCGCTGCCGCGTACGCTGCTCGCCGAGCGGTACATCCGCATCGGCTGGGCGATTCGCAGCGGCGCCGGCGCCGAGCACGTCTCGCGGGACCAGTTCGACCAGTTCCACGCCTGGTTGCGCAAGGCCGAGCACATCCTGATCGAGGTGTGCGCGGAGCACCCCGACCACGCCCCCGCCTGGACCGCCAGGCTGCTGACCGCCCGCGGCCTGGAGCTGGGGCAGTCCGAGGCCCGGCGCCGCTACGACCGGCTGTCGGTCCACCACCCCCACCAGTTCCGCGCGCAGTCGCAGTTGCTGCAGCAGTTGAGCCCCAAGTGGGGCGGTTCCCTGGAGGCCACGCACGACTTCGCCCTGGAGTGCGTGAGTGCCGCGAAGGACGGCTCGCCCGCCGGGATCCTGATCGCCGAGGCCCACATCGAGCACTGGCTGGAGCTGTCCGGCGTCGCGGGCACGGAGTACCTGCGGAGCGTGTCCGTCCGCAACGACCTCCGCCAGGCCGCCCAGGCGTCCGTGCTGCACCCGGACCACCGGCCGGGCCGGCACTGGTTCACCGGGCACAGCGCGTTCGCCCTGGCCTTCTCGCTCGGCGGTCACCTCAAGGACGCCGCCCCGCACTTCGCCGCCCTGGGCAACACGGCCGCCGAGTACCTGTGGCGGTACCTGGGCGACTGGGAGAGCCGGTACGCGACGTACCGCACGGCCGCGCTGGCGACGCTCCGAGGGGAGACGGAACGATGACCACGTACGACGCGACCGTGAGACGCGATGCCGCGGACCTCACCGCCCTTGACGGGCTGATCGGCCACGCCACCGTCCAGGGCGTGCCCGTCCTGCACGCCCCGCGCCCCGGCGACATCTCCGCCGGTCTCCTCTTCCGCGTGGGCCGCGCCGACGAGACCCTGTCCACGTCCGGTGTCACCCACCTCGTCGAACACCTCGCGCTGCACCGGCTGGGCGTGTCCGACGTGCATTACAACGGCGCCACGGCGAACACATACACCCACTTCCACGTCACCGGCGACGAGGACGAGGTCGTCACGTACCTCAACGACCTCTGCGCGTCCCTGCGCGACCTGCCACTGGACCGTCTGGAGACGGAGAAGGAGATCCTCCGCACGGAGGCAGCGGGCCGCGCGAACGGTCCCAACTCGCAGATGCCGCTGTGGCGTTACGGCGCCCAGGGCTACGGCCTGTCCAGCTACGACGAACTCGGCACCTGGAGCCTGACGGCCGATCAGGTGCAGCAGTGGGCCGAGACCCGCTTCACCAGGGACAACGCGGTACTGTGGATGACCAGCGACCACGTACCGGACGGCCTGGACCTCACCCTGCCCGCCGGCCGCCGCATCCCGGCCCCGGCCGCGTCCGGCTCACTGCCGGTCACCCCCGCCTACATCCGCGGCGAAGACGGCCACGTCGTCTTCGACAGCGTGCTGCGCCGCTCCACCGCGGCCGCCGTCTTCGCCGACATTCTGGGCCGCGCCCTGTTCCGGGACCTGCGCCAGGAGGGGGGCTACTCCTACACGGCGGAGGCCCACTACTCCCCCCGCGACGCCGACTTCGCCACCCTCACCGCGTACGCCGACGCGCTGCCCGAGAAGCAGGACGCGGTGGTCGGCGCCTTCGTCGACACGCTCGCCGGGCTGCGCGCGGGCCGCCTCGATCAGGCCGAACTGGACTCGGTGCGCGGCAAGTTGCTCAAGCGGTACGACACACCCGACCTCGGCGCCGCCAGGCTGCCGTCGGACGCGCTCAGCCTGCTCCTCGGCCACGAGATCCTCTCCCCAGAACAGCACAAGGCCGAACTGGAGGCGGTCACGGTCGCGGACCTGCGCGAGATCGCCCGCGAGGCGTGGGACGGCGGGCTGTTCCAGGTGCCCGCCCGCGGCGCCGACTGGGCGGGTTTCACGCTCGCCCCGCAGTACTCGTCGTCCGCGGTCGCCGGCACCCGGCACCAGTCGCTGGACAGCGACGGCGTCACGCTCGTCATCGGAGGCGAGGGAGTGAGTCTGCTGCTGCCGGGCGGCCCGGTCACCGTGCGGTACGACGCCTGCGCCGCGATGACCGCCCGCCCCGACGGGGCCCGCTTGCTGACCGGCCTCGACGGCTTCCGCGTGGCTCTCGAGCCGACCCTGTTCCGGGACGTCACGGCCGAGCGGATCGCGGTGCTGGACGAGGCCGTCCCCGCCGCCGCGGTCGTCCCGCTGCCGGCCCGTGACCCGGAACGAGTTCCGCAGCCGCGCGAACGGGAGATGCGAGAGGCGGCCCCCGTGCCGCAGGGCGGGGGCGATGAGGCCAGGAAGTCGGCGTCTCCTGGCCTGCGGCACCTGCCGGTCTGGTTCGTGCTCCTGGTGGTGGCGGAGGTGGTGTTCGGCCTGGGCCTCCTGATCGCCATCCTCCAGACGTCCGACTCGGCCCACGAGGCGTTGATTCACCTGACCCGCGCGATGCTGCCGACCGCCCTGGTGATCGCCTACACCCGCAAGGCGTACCGCCACGCCCGGCGCGACCGCGGCTGACTCCCAGGAACGCCCGCTACTCCACCGTCACCGACTTCGCCAGGTTGCGGGGCTGGTCCACCTCATTGCCGCGGGCGGTGGCCAGTTCGCAGGCGAACACCTGCAGCGGCACCGTCGCGACCATCGGCTGCAGCAGCGTCGGCGTGGCCGGGATCCGGATCAGGTGGTCGGCGTACGGAACCACCGCCTCGTCCCCCTCCTCCGCGATCACGATCGTCCGCGCGCCCCGCGCCCGGATCTCCTGCATGTTGGAGACGATCTTGTCGTGCAGGACGGACCGGCCGCGCGGCGACGGAACGACGACCACCACCGGCACGTCCTCCTCGATCAGCGCGATCGGACCGTGCTTCAACTCGCCCGCCGCGAAGCCCTCGGCGTGCATGTAGGCGAGTTCCTTGAGCTTGAGGGCTCCTTCGAGGGCGACCGGATATCCCACGTGCCGGCCCAGGAACAGCACCGTGTTCTTGCCGGCCAGGGACCGGGCGAGGGTCCGTACCGGCTCCATCGTGTCCAGCACGCGCTCGACCTCGCCCGAGATCTGCGACAGGTCCCGGATCACGGCACGGATCTCGTCGCCCCACTTCGTGCCCCGCACCTGGCCCAGGTACAGGGCCACCAGGTAGCACGCCACCAGCTGCGTCAGGAACGCCTTGGTGGAGGCGACGGCCACCTCGGGCCCGGCGTGCGTGTACAGCACCGCGTCCGACTCGCGAGGGATCGTCGAACCGTTGGTGTTGCAGATGGCCAGGACCTTAGAGCCCTGCTCCCGCGCGTGCCGGAGCGCCATCAGGGTGTCCATGGTCTCGCCGGACTGGGAGATGGCGATCACCAGGGAGCGGCCGTCCAGGATCGGGTCCCGGTAGCGGAACTCGCTGGCCAGTTCCACCTCGCACGGGATCCGCGTCCAGTGCTCGATGGCGTACTTGGCGATCAGGCCGGCGTGGAAGGCCGTACCGCACGCGACGATGACGACCTTGTCCACCTCGCGCAGCTCGGACGGCGAGATCCGCACCTCGTCCAGGGTCAGTGAACCGGCCGCGTCGATACGGCCCAGGAGCGTGTCGGCGACCGCCTTCGGCTGCTCGGCGATCTCCTTGAGCATGAAGTAGTCGTAGCCGCCCTTCTCGGCGGCCGAGGCGTCCCAGTCCACGTGGTAGGAGCGCACGTCCGCGTCACGGCCGTCGAAGCCCGTCACCTTCACGCCGTCCCGGCGCAGCTCCACCACCTGGTCCTGGCCCAGCTCGATCGCCGAGCGGGTGTGGGCGATGAACGCGGCGACGTCCGAGGCCAGGAACGCCTCGCCCTCCCCCACGCCCACCACGAGCGGGGAGTTGCGGCGCGCGCCCACGACCACGTCCGGCTCGTCGGCGTGCACCGCGACCAGCGTGAACGCACCCTCCAGGCGCCGGCACACCAGCCGCATCGCCTCGGCGAGATCGGCGCACGACGAGAACTCCTCGGCCAGCAGGTGCGCGACCACCTCGGTGTCCGTCTCGGACGACAGCTCGTGTCCCCGCTCGGCCAACTCGGCCCGCAGCAGGGCGAAGTTCTCGATGATGCCGTTGTGGACGACGGCCACCCGGCCGGCGTTGTCGAGATGCGGGTGCGCGTTCGCGTCCGTCGGACCGCCATGGGTGGCCCAGCGCGTGTGGCCGATGCCCGTCGAGCCCGCCGGAAGCGGCCGTTCGACCAGTTCCTTCTCCAGGTTGACCAGCTTCCCGGCCTTCTTCGCGGCGGCCAGCCCGCCGTCCGCCAGCACGGCGACGCCCGCCGAGTCGTAACCCCGGTACTCCAGCCGCTTCAGCCCGGCCATCACGACCTCGAGCGCCGACTGCGACCCCACGTATCCCACGATTCCGCACATGAGCGGCAGCCTACGGGCCGACGGGCGACACAAGTGGCCTTCGCCTGCCCGAAATCGGAAATTCCCACCGGGGTACGAAGGTCTACGACGATGCGGATCATCAACTCGGCGGGTGTCACATGCGCGGGTCCGGCGGTGTCTTCATGCCGAACAGCCCAACGGCCCGACAGGCAGACGTCCGAGGAGGACACCATGGCGCCACGCATTCCGAAGGCGGAGCTCGACCCCGAGCTGAAGGAGAACCTGACCAAGCAGCTCGGTGCCGTGCCCGAGCCCGTCGAGGTGGTGTTCAACAACCCCGACGTCGCCCTGGCCAACATGGATTTCTCGGCCAGGGTGGCCGCCTGGAACGCGGCCGACGCGAGCCTCAAGTCGTTCGCGCACATGGCCGTCTCGGCACAGGTCGGCTGCAGCTGGTGCCTCGACATCGGCTACTTCCAGGCGCAGAACCAGAACCTGGACCTGGCCAAGGCGAGCCAGGTGCCGCGCTGGCGGGAGTCGGACGTGTTCACGCCGCTGGAGCGGGACGTGATGGAGTACGCCGAGGCCATGACGAACACGCCGACGACCGTCACCGACGAGCTGTCCGCGAGCCTGCTCGACCGGCTCGGCCCGGCGGCGCTGGTCGAGCTCACCGTGTTCATCGCCTTCGCCAACTTCGCGACCAGGAGCAACACGGCGCACGGGATCACGTCGCAGGGCTACTCCGACGCGTGCGAGATTCCCCTGGCCGCGCGGCCCGCCGATTCCGGCACGGCGTCCGGCGCATGACGAAGGACCTGTTCGTCGCCCATCGCAGCCTGCTCTTCACGGTCGCCTACGAGATGCTCGGGTCGGCGGCCGACGCGGAGGACGTGTTGCAGGAGTCCTGGCTGCGGTGGGCCGGCGTCGATCAGGCACAGGTGCGTGACCCGCGGAGCTACCTCGTCCGGACGGTCACCCGGCAGGCGCTCAACCGGCTGCGGACGCTGTCCCGCAGCCGCGAGGACTATGTGGGCCAGTGGCTGCCGGAACCCCTGCTGACCAGCCCCGATGTCGCCGAGGACGTCGAGCTCGCGGAGAGCGTCTCGATCGCGGTGCTGACCGTGCTCGAAACGCTCGCGCCGACCGAGCGGGCGGTCTTCGTGCTCCGCGAGGTCTTCGAGCTGCCGTACGGCGAGATCGCCGAGGCCGTCGGGAAGTCCTCGGCCGCGGTGCGGCAGATCGCGCGCCGGGCCCGCGAGCACGTGGCGGCCCGGCGGCCGCGGGTGCAGGTGAGCCGGTCGGAGCAGCAGGCGGTGGTGGAGCGGTTCCTGGCCGCGCTGCGCACCGGGCACCTTCAGGAGCTGATGGAGGTCATGGCACCGGACGTGGTCATGATCGCCGACGGTGGCGGGTTCGTGGCCGCCGCGCCGACTCCGGTCCACGGCGCCGAGCTCGTGGCACCGTTGCTCGCGCGCGTGAACCAGGTGGTGGCCGGGTTCGAGGCGACGGACGTGTGGCTCAACGGCGCCCCCGCGGGCCGGCTCGCGTTCGACGGCGAGCCGTCCGCGGTGAGCCTCTCGGTCGAGAACGGGCGGATCACCCGGATCTACGTGGTGCGCAACCCGCGGAAGCTGACGCGGCTGGACGAACCGTCCGAACTCACCCGGTAGGCCCGCTGCCCTGGGCCGTCCAGGGCCGGAGCTTCTCGGGGTTCCGTACGGCCCAGATGCGGTGGATCCGGTCGCCCACGACGTCGAGGGCCAGCACCGCCGCGGTGACACCGTCCTGTTGGACGACCACTCCGGGCTGGCCGTTGACCGTGCGCTCCAGGACGGTCATGCCGACCGCCCGGGCGGAGAGACCGACGAGGTAGCGCGCGACCTGCTCGCCGCCGTCGACGGGGAGCAGGGCGGCCTGGGCGAGGCCGCCGCCGTCGGCGATCGCCGTGGCGTCGGGGTCGAGGAGGCCGATCAGCGCCTCGATGTCCTGGGCTTCCCAGGCCCGCTTGAAGTCCCTGACGACGGCGGCGCGCCGGGCCGCCGGAGCCTCGGGAGTCGCGGGTGCGTGCGAGGCACGCATGCGACGGCGGGCCGACGAGGCCAGCTGGCGACATGCCGCCGGGCTACGGCCGACGATCTCGGCCACTTCGGCGAAGGGATAGCGGAAGACGTCGTGCAGGATGAACGCGACGCGCTCGGCCGGGGTCATCGCTTCGAGCACGACGAGGAAGGCCATGTTGACCGACTCGTCGAGGGTGACGCGGTCGGCCGGGTCGACGGCGGTGCCGCCCGACCGCCCGCTGATCCACTCCGTCCGGTCGGGCAGCGGCTCCGGGATCCAGGCGCCCACATAGCGCTCCCGCCGGACCCGTGCCGAGCGCAGCAGATCCAGGCAGATACGACCGGCGACCTTCGTCAGCCAGGCGCCCGGGGAGTCGATGGCGTCCCGCTGCTCCGGGGACATGGCGTACCAGCGGGCGTACGTCTCCTGCACGACGTCCTCGGCGTCGGCCAGGGAGCCGAGGAGCCGGTACCCGAGGTTGATCAGCTGACGCCGCTCGCTGGTGATCGCGTTCAGGCCCTCGTCGAGCGGGCCGTCTGCAGGCCCGGACTGCGTGCTCATGTGTCGCCGTCTCCCTTGGTCGTATCCGCACTCATCAGTACGACGGCACAGCCCCTCGGTATGTGACGTGGGCGCGGCACCTCACATACCGAAGGACCGTGCCGTCGTACCGCTGAGACGATCACTTCCACTCCACCAGGAGAACCCTCATGAACATCGCTCTGTGGATCGCTGCGGGACTGCTGGCCGTCGGCTCCCTGGCCGGCGGCGCGATGCTGCTGATCCAGCCCAGACAGAAGCTGGCCACCTCCGGCGGGGCCTGGGTCGAGGACTTCGGCGACGGCACCGTCAAGGCCATCGGCACCCTCAAGGTCCTGGCCGCGGCAGGCCTGATCCTGCCCGCCGCACTCCACATCGCACCGGTCCTGGTGCCGCTGGCCGCCGTCGGCTGGGTGCTGCTGATGATCGGCGCGATGATCACGCACCTCCGCCGCCGGGAGGCCCAGGCCATCCCGGTGAACCTGGTCCTGCTCGCCCTGGCCGCCTTCGTGGCGTGGGGCCGCTTCGGCCCCCATTCCTTCACCGGCTGACGCACTTCGACACGAGGAATTTCGACACGAGGAAGGAGAAACTGATGAGCGACCTTCGGTCCATCACGGACCGTTTCGAGATCGAGGCCCTGCGCGGCGAGTTCACCGACGCGGGGATGATGCGCGACTACGACCGCTTCGCGTCACTGTTCACCGAGGACGGCGTCTGGCGGATCCCCGGCGTGGCCCAGTTCACCGGCCGGGCGGACATCCGCGCCGGCATCGAGCGGCTGCAGGGTTTCTGGGACTACTTCGTGCAGAACGTGCACCCGGGCACGATCCGGCTCACGGGCGGCACCGCGGAAGGCCGCGCGTACGTCTCGGAGTTCGGGCGCATGCGCGACGGCACGTCACACGCGAACCACTCGCTCTACCACGACCGCTATCGGCGCACCCCGGACGGCTGGCGGTTCACGGAGCGCGTCTACGAGGTCAGGTATGCCGACAACTCCCCGCTGACCGGCGAGGCAACGGGCCCGGCGGCCATGTGACGACGAAAATCAGCCAAATCCGATCGGTCGACGCTTGCCGACGTGCCGCCCACGTGCACAGGAAGTGCACAGAAACTCCACTCATGGGGGGACTTGGTACTCGGCCTGCGGGCCGCCGGACGGCAATAAGATTCCGGCCACCGCCCACCCACCCGAATGGAACCCCTGTACGACCACGTTCGCACCTGCGTATGGTGGCGCCGCGCATGACGGGAACCTGACCAGTCCGCCGTCGCGCACATCGCACAGCGACCGGGGGAACGCCGTCGCTCACGGGGAGGGGTTGCATCGCCATGCCGTCGCATCGGGCGTCCGCACACATCGACTCAGCCGCTGCCGTGACCTCCTGAGTCCCCCTCAGGAACACGCAGCGCATCTGCGCTCCCTGCTCTTCGGCCGCCCTCACGGCCCGCGCCCCCCTTGGACGAAGAAAGGGATGCTCCTTGCACCCCAGACCATGGTTCCGCCTGCCCAGATCACGAAGACTCGGGAGAGCAGGAACATTCACCTCCGCCGTCACCTCGGCAGCAGCGCTGGCCGTTGTGGCCGGTCTCGCGGTCCAGCCCGGCTCGATCAAGCCGAACATCGAGCCGGTGGGCGACTCCGACCCCTGGTACCAGGACACGGCCGCCGAGCAACTGCGGCAGGACCAGTGCCTGATGAGCGACGTACTGCGGCTGGGCGGCCCCTCGATGGCCGCGACCGCGCAGAACGGCCTCAACCAGCCGCCGGACAAGCTCCACGTCCTGGCCGACCGGAAGAACTGGGAGCAGACTCCGCTCGCCGTCGCCTACAAGAGCGACCGCGACGCCGCAGGCAAGCAGTTGGACGACCTCGCCGCCGCCCGGGACGGATGGCAGAAGCCCCTGTCGGGCCTGACCACCCCGGTCGGCTTCACGGACGCGGACTTCCACTGGCCGCCCGGGTCGCCGGGCGACGGCAAACAGACCTTCTACGAGCAGACGGGTCTGTCCACCTGGGTCGCCGACCGGTTCTGGAAGAACGACGACGACTTCTACGAGGACTCCACCCCCAAGGCCGACGCCAAGACCGTCAAGGCCGTCGACGATCTCGGCAACCCGCTGTACGCACAGCACCCGGACCCGCAACAGCCCGACTGGAACCGGGCGCTCGACGAGCACAACGCCTTCGAGTGGATGCACGGCTTCAGCAACGCCAACATGGGCGCCGACGACGCCCGTATCTTCCTGTCCTCGGGTGGCTTCCCGCACACCGCCCCGCAGCCGGGCACGCCGGAGTACCGCATCGCGGTCGAGGACCTGAAGACCCGCTTCGCCTCGTGTGCGTGGCGTGACCCGCTCGACCCGGACCGGGTTCTCGACGACGCCACGGCGACCGCGGCCGGCGAGTGGCAGCAGGAGATCTCCTCGCAGGCCACGCAGCGCAACCAGATCGTCACCGCGAACAAGGACGCCACCGACGCCCTGGCCAAGGGTGCGAAGGCCCTCTCCGACATGCTGGGGCAGTCCTGGGTCGCCGACCACATCACCCGCTGGCAGGACTACTGGTCCGCCGGCGGCATCGGTTACATCGGTGACGCTCCGCTGGTCATCCAGGTGCCGGGCGCTGCCGGCAAGTGCCTCGACGTCCAGGGCGCCGGCAAGACCAACGGCACCCCGGTCCAGGTCTATACCTGCAACGGCGGCAATGGCCAGAAGTGGCAGCTGTGGGGCGCCTACGACGGCGGCTACACCCTGCGCAACATCAACTCGGGCAAGTGTCTGGAGGTGCTGAACGGCAACAACGCCGACGGCACGAAGATCCAGATCCGGGACTGCGGCAACGCCAAGGCCCAGCAGTGGAAGTTCGACGTCCGCTCGGCGGGCGAGCTGCGCAACGCGGCCACCGGCAAGTGCCTGCACCTGCCGACGTTCGACAACAGCAAAGACGCCGTGCTGTCGACCTGCAACGGCTCCGCCGCGCAGAAGTTCCGCCTCGTCCCCGAGGGGCACACCGGCGACGACAGCCCGAACTACCCGGACAAGGCCCAGTTCACCAAGGCCAAGTCGGGTCTCACGGCCGCCCAGAGTGCCGCGAAGAGCCAGCTGACCGTACTCAAGGCGCAGCTGGCGGCCGCGCAGAAGGCCGCGACCACGTCGGACACCGCGCTCCAGGCCGCCTATGGCATCGCCGACGCGGCCGGTGCGCCGCGGGGTCGTGGTCTGCTGGTCGGTCTGCAGAAGGACCAGGTCACCAAGGGCGCGGCTGCCGCACTTCAGGCCCTGGAGAAGGCCGGTGAGACCGCCGAGGCCGCGACCCGTGCCGCGGCCGGGGACAGCGCGACGATCGCGCAGCGCGCCCTCGCCCAGGCCGCCCAGTCGAAGGCGGAGTTCCGCAAGAAGGCTGCCGAGGCAGCGGAGTTGCAGGCCAAGGCTGCCGCGGACGCGGCGAAGGTGCACCGGGACAACGCCAAGAAGGACAAGGAGACCGCGGAGGCCAAGCTCGCCGTCGCGGTGAAGGCCGAGGGCGACGCCAAGGCGGCCGCCGCCGACGCGCACGCCAAGCGGCTCGCGGCGGAGGCCGAGGAGAAGACGGCCAAGGCGGAGAAGGAGAACGCCGCCGCCAGCCGGGCCGAGGCCGCCGAGCACCGCAAGAACGCCGAGTCCGAGGCGACGAAGGCGAAGGACGCCAAGGACAAGGCGGAGGCCGCCGAGAAGACCGCCGAGGACCGGCGCGACGACGCCGTCGCGGCCAAGGACCACGCCAAGGACATGCGCGACGACGCGTGGGACGCCGAGCAGAAGGCCGACGCCGCACGCGCCAAGGCCGACGCCAAGGACGCCTACGCCGACTCCCTGGACTCCGGGGACGCCGCCGACGCCGCTCGCGCCGCCGCCAACGACGCCGACAAGCACGCCGACGACGCCGAAGCCGCCGCGACCAAGGCCCGCTCCGAGGCCGACGCCGCGACCCAGGCGGCAGCCGACGCGGACGCCGCCGCCACCCGCGCAGAGGCGGCCGCCAAGCGGGCCCGCTCCGACGCGGACGCCGCCCAGGCCGACAAGCTCAAGGCCGACGCCGCGGTGAAGACCGCGACCAGCGCCGTCGCCGACGCCATCAAGGCCTCCCAGGACGCCTCCGCCGAGGCCAAGACGGCCGTCAAGCTCGCCGACGAGGCCGAACAGCACGCCAAGGACGCCAAGACCCAGGCGGACGCCGCGAACAAGGAGGCCGGCAACGCGCTCGCGGCCGCAGCGAAGGCCGCCGGCTACGCCCACGTCACCGCCCAGGCGGCCGTGGACGCCGGAGAGGCCGCGAAGCAGGTCGCCAACCCCGCCAACGACGCCATCCAGCTCGGCTCCGCCTACGTCGACACCGACTCGGCCGCCGGCCTGGTCGTCCTGACCGGGCAGAACTCCAAGACGATCGCCGAACAGCAGCAGGCGGTCGCCGACGCCCACGCCAAGAACGCCGCCGCCGAGGCCGACGCGGCGAAGAACCTCGCCGACCAGGCCAAGGGCGATGCGAAGGAGGCGTACCAGCACGCGGCGAACGCCGCCCAGTACGCGGCCGACGCACGCACCTACTCAAAGGACGCCCTCGGCTACGCGGCCGACGCGGCCAAGGCCGCAGCGGCGGCCTCCGCATCCCTGGCCCGCACCATCGACTACGACCAGCAGGCCACCGAGGATGCGGCAGCCGCCGACAAGGCGGCCGGCAACGCCGAGGGCTACGCCAAGGACGCCCGCGACTCCGCCGACGCGGCCGAACTCGACGCCGCAGCGGCCCGTTCGGCAGCCGACCAGGCCGAACAGGATGCCAAGGACGCCCGCGCGGCGGCCACCCGCGCCGACGCGGCCGCCACCGAAGCCGAACAGGCCGCCAAGGACGCCGCCAAGTACGCCAAGGAGGCCCAGGACGCGGCCGACAGGGCGGAAAGGGCGGAGGCCAACAAGGAGGCCTCCAAGGGGTCCGGTACGGGCATTCCCGGTGTGTTCGCCGTCCCGGACGAGTCCACCGTCGAGATCGTCAGCTCCAAGCAGATCGGCACGTGCCCCGGGATGCCGGAAGCAGCCATCAAGGGCTGCGACGCTGCGTACGACCTGGTCGTCACCTACGAGGCCGACTTCTACCTGTGCACGGATCAGAATGCGCAGGCCACCGCGGACGGCTGCCCGAAGTCGGCGTGGCAGTTCCTTCAGCGGGCGACGCTGAAGAACATCAAGATCGACAACTGGCAGCACCACTTCTCCGGCAAGGACATCGTCCGCGCCGGATGGCAGAGCCTCTTCGGTGACGTGGCCGGATCGATCCTGTTCTCCTTCTTCGCCGACGACATGATGGACTGCCTCCACGGCAGCGCCAGCGGCTGCGCCTGGGCCTACGCGACCTACGTCCCGGTAGAAGGCGCACTCAGCGAAATCAGCAACGCGGTCAAAGCAGCAGACGCGGCCGCCCGGACCGGGATCGGTTTCACGGACGCGTGGAAGGCACTGCGCGGCCTCAAACTGCCGGAAGATGTCGTCGCCGGCATCTTCGCGAAACTCGGCCAGAAATTGCGTGGACTCTGCCTGAAGGACAGCTTCCCCGCTGCGACACCCGTACTGCTCGCCGATGGCTCGGTCAAGCGCATCGACGCGGTCAAGGTCGGCGATCGACTGCTCGCCACTGACCCGGACGCCGGTACGACCGGCCCCGAAACGGTCACGTCGACGTTCTCTCACTCAGCAGACCGGCTCCTGCAGATCTCCTTCGCCGACGGCGGACGGATACTGACCACGCCGGGGCACCGGATGTATGTTCCGGGCCGTGGCTGGGTGCACGCCTCCAGCCTGCACAGGGCAGACTCGCTCCGGACTCCGACCGGTGCCCTGCACAAGGTGGCCGGTATCCGCCCCGTGGCCGCACCACAGCAGGTGTGGGACCTGAGCATCGCCGACCTCCACACCTTCTACGTGCTCGCGGGCCGGACTCCCGTACTGGTCCACAACGTCAACTGCCCCTACTTTGCGACATACCCCAGTGGGGCCTCGATCTACGCAGACGTCGACAAAAAGGGCCTCTTCGGACTCGCCATCGAGGCGATCAAGGGCGAAGAGCCCAGAGGCGGCGAGATGTTCAACGCCGCACTCGCGCATTTCGGCGACGAGGTGAAGGGTATCAAGGGGTACTGGCAGGACGGAGGTACGCTAATCGATAACCTGAACTCCTTCAACGAGGCCGTACGGGGCGGTGCATCGCTCGAGGAAGCGGCACTGACAAAAACGTTCACGGGCAAAATGGCCGCGCGAGCAGGCTTCACGAAGGTGGAGATAACTGAGCTCAGGGGCATGTCGGGGCACTACACAAACGTGGGCGTGACCTTCCATCCTCCCAGCTGAAGGACACGCGTTGGGGCGGGTATCGCGTGACCGTCTCCCGCCCCAACACCGCCACACGAAAGATCGGAAAGTCGGGCACGAGATGAATGAGATGGAGATTCTTGTCGGCGAGCTGAAGGCGGCTCACGCCGATGGAAAGGACGCGATAGAACTCGCATTGCTCGCCAGGGACAAGCTGGGTGCAGGGTTCAGGGCCGTCCCTTTCATTGCCTCCTTCCGTCTCGCTTTTGACATCCCGCTGCCCGTTCTGCAGCGGGCGCAAGCATGGGAGAGGTTCGGCTTGGGGAGCGTCCACATTTCCGACGAGGAATTCACGAGCCTCCTCTCACCATGGCTCACCCATGCGTGAGGAGCCTTCGGGACCCGAAGGACGCATCGACCGAACCGACTGACGTCGTGCCGCAGGGGCGGGCGGGCAAACCGCCCGCCCCTGCGGCATGTCCCGGGCCGCGCCCCCACGTGACGCACCCCACCCCGCACCCCCGTTCAAACTCCGTTAACAATGGACTGTGATCTCACCGGTCTCCTCGATACCCCGGAGCGCTCACCGGCCCAAGCCGGAGGCGACTCCCTACGTCGACCTCACCCGTACCGAGTGGAGCGCGCTGCGCGACAAGACGCCGCTGCCGCTCACCGCCGAAGAGGTCGAGAAGGTCCGCGGCCTCGGCGACGTCATCGACCTCGACGAGGTGCGGGACATCTACCTCCCGCTCTCCCGCCTTCTCAACCTCTACGTCGGCGCCACGGACGGGCTCAGAAGCGCCCTGAACACGTTCCTGGGCGAGGGGGGCTCACAGTCGGGCACACCCTTCGTCATAGGGATCGCCGGATCCGTGGCGTGCGGCAAGTCGACCGTGGCCCGTCTGCTCCAGGCCCTCCTGTCCCGCTGGCCCGAGCACCCGCGCGTGGAGCGGGTCACGACCGACGGCTTCCTGCTGCCGACCCAGGAGCTCCAGGCCCGCGGACTGATGTCGCGGAAGGGATTCCCCGACTCGTACGACCGCCGGGCGCTGACCCGGTTCGTCGCCGACATCAAGGCGGGCAAGGACGAAGTCACCGCCCCCGTCTACTCCCACCTCATCTACGACATCGTCCCGGGCGAGAAGCTCGTCGTACGCCGGCCCGACATCCTGATCGTCGAGGGCCTGAACGTCCTGCAGCCCGCCCTCCCCGGCAAGGACGGCCGCACCCGCGTCGGCCTCGCCGACTACTTCGACTTCAGTGTGTACGTCGACGCGAGCGCCGACGACGTCGAGAGCTGGTACCTCAACCGCTTCAAGAAGCTGCGCCAGACTGCCTTCCAGGACCCGTCCTCGTACTTCCGCAAGTGGACCCAGGTCTCCGAGGAGGAGGCTCTCGACTACGCGCGCACCCAGTGGCGCACGATCAACAAGCCCAACCTGGTCGAGAACATCGCCCCCACCCGCGGCCGCGCCACCCTCGTCGTACGCAAGGGCCCGGACCACAAGGTCCAGCGGCTGCGCCTGCGCAAGCTGTGACCCGTCGACCCTGTCGGCCCGGAAGTGCTTCGGGCCGACAGGGGAAAGCGGTAAGTGACCTAGCCGAGCGCCGACTTCACGGCGTCGGCCAGCCGCCCGGCGACCGACCGGGCCTGTTCGATGTCCGCCGCTTCGACCATCACGCGGACCAGCGGCTCCGTGCCCGAGGGACGCAGCAGCACGCGCCCGGTGGAGCCCAGCTCCCGCTCCGCCTCGGCGACGGCGGCGGCCAGGTCGGCGGACGTCTTCACCCGGGACTTGTCCACGTCCGGCACGTTGATGAGGACCTGCGGCAGCCGCTCCATGACGGCGGCCAGGTCCCGCAGCGTACGACCGGTCTGCGCCACCCGCGCCGCCAGCAGCAGCCCGGTCAGCGTGCCGTCACCGGTGGTCGCGTGGTCGCGGATGATCACGTGCCCGGACTGCTCACCGCCCAGGGCATACCCGTGCTGCTTCATCTCCTCCAGCACGTACCGGTCGCCCACGGCGGTCTGCACCAGGTGGATCCCCGTCCGCTCCATCGCCAGCTTGAAGCCCAGGTTGGACATCACGGTCGCGACCACGGTGTCGGAGCGCAGCTCGGAGCGCTCCTGCAGCGCCAGCGCGAGCACGGCCAGGATCTGGTCGCCGTCCACCTCGTCGCCGGTGTGGTCCACGGCCAGGCAGCGGTCGGCGTCACCGTCGTGCGCGATGCCGAAGTCCGCGCCGTGCTCGCGCACCGCGGCCTTCAGCTTGTCCAGATGGGTGGAGCCGCAGCCGTCGTTGATGTTGAGCCCGTCCGGCTCGGCACCGATCGTGACGATCTGGGCGCCGGCCCGCGAGAACACCTCCGGCGAGACCCCCGCGGCCGCACCGTGCGCCTCGTCCAGGACGATCTTCAGGCCGTCGAGACGGTTCGGCAGCGCCGCCATCAGATGGCCGACGTACTGCTCGAAGCCCTCGTCGTACGACCGTACGCGCCCGACCCCGGCGCCGGTGGGCCGCTCCCAGGGCTCGCCGTGCCGGTGGGACTCGTACACGGCCTCGATCTTGTCCTCGAGCTCGTCGGCGAGTTTGTGGCCACCGCGGGCGAAGAACTTGATGCCGTTGTCCGGCATGGCGTTGTGGCTGGCGGAGAGCATCACGCCCAGGTCCGCGCCGAGCGCGCCGGTCAGGTACGCCACCGCCGGCGTCGGCAGGACGCCCACGGTCAGCACGTCCACGCCCGCGCTGGCCAGGCCCGCGACCACGGCCGCCTGCAGGAACTCCCCGGACGCACGCGGGTCCCGTCCGACCACCGCCGTCGGCCGGTGGCCCTCGAAGGTACCCGCCTCGGCCAGCACATGCGCCGCCGCCACGGACAGGCCGAGCGCCATCTCGGCGGTCAGGTCCGCGTTGGCGACACCGCGCACGCCGTCCGTACCGAAGAGTCGTCCCACGTGTCCTCCAAGGGAAGCGTCATTGCTGCCGGGAATGATGGCAGACGGCTGAACATCCGATCACACCAGCCTTTGAGCGTCTTGTGTCGTTATACGCCCTTGGCCGGGATAAACGAACGCCCCGACGGCACAAGTGGCGTGCCGCCGGGGCGTTCGGAGTACGAGCAGGCAGCTGCTGATTAGCGCTTGCTGTACTGCGGGGCCTTGCGGGCCTTCTTCAGACCGGCCTTCTTGCGCTCGACCGCACGGTCGTCGCGGCGGAGGAAGCCGGCCTTCTTGAGCGGGCCGCGGTTGTTGTCGACGTCGGCCTCGTTCAGCGCACGGGCGACACCGAGACGGAGCGCACCGGCCTGACCGGAGACACCGCCACCCGCGATGCGGGCGATGACGTCGTAGCGGCCCTCGAGCTCGAGCACCTTGAAGGGCTCGTTGACTTCCTGCTGGTGCACCTTGTTCGGGAAGTAGTCCTCGAGGGTGCGACCGTTGATCTTCCACTTGCCGGTGCCCGGAACGATCCGGACGCGGGCGATGGCGTTCTTGCGACGGCCCAGGCCGGCGGCCGGCTGGGGCTCGCCGAAGCGGGATGCCAGGGACTCCGAGGTGTACTCGCCCTCGACGGGGACCTCGGACTCGGTGGTGTAGCTCTCGATGTCGATCTCTTCGATCGGCTGCTCGGCAGTGGTCTCGGCCACGATTCTCCTCAGATTCTGTTCAGTCTTAGGGGGTGGCCGGACTTACTGCGCGACCTGGGTGATCTCGAACGGCACCGGCTGCTGCGCAGCGTGCGGGTGCACGTCACCCTTGTAGACCTTCAGCTTCGAGAGCATCTGACGGCCCAGCGTGTTCTTGGGGAGCATGCCCTTGACGGCCTTCTCGATGGCCTTCTCGGGGTTCTTGTCGAGCAGCTCGTCGTAGCGGACGGAGCGCAGACCACCCGGGTAGCCGGAGTGGCGGTACGCCATCTTCTGGGTCCGCTTGTTGCCGGACAGGTGCACCTTGTCGGCGTTGATGATGATGACGAAGTCACCGGTGTCGACGTGGGGCGCGTAGATCGGCTTGTGCTTGCCCCGCAGAAGGGACGCGGCGGTGGTGGCGAGACGACCCAGGACAACGTCCTGAGCGTCGATGACGTGCCACTGGCGCGTCACATCGCCGGGCTTGGGGCTGTACGTACGCACGGTTCGTAGCCTTCGCTTCGAGTGAATGGTCCTGAACAGGTCACCGAAACGATCACGACAGCCTCGACCGCACCACGGTGACGCAAACCGCGTGCTGATCGCTGGTCATCGGCCCGGTGGACCGGTGTAAGGGCCCGTCCCGTGAGAATGAGCAAGCCAATACACAACGAAGGAGCAGAATACCTGGGCGCCCCCGGCAGGGTCAAAACGAGGCTCTTCCCCCTCATGTCGACGGACAAACCAGGCATGCCGACCGAGGCACTCCAGCACCCCCGGCCCCCCGTCTAAGATGCGCCCCATGAGTTACGGGCAGGGGGGACCCCAGTCTCAGTGGGATCCCTGGAAACCTAATTCCCAGCAGCCGTGGAGCAGCGGGGGCGACGACGGCACTCCGGACTGGGCCGCGCTGGCGGAGGCCTCCGAGACCAGGAACAAGCGCCGCAGGCTGCTGTTCATCGGCGGCGGCGCGCTCGCCACGATCGGCATCGGCACCGCCGTCGCGATGGCCGTCGTGTCCGCGAACGGCGACAACAAGGCCTCGGGCAACCCCACCAACCTGCCCGCCAGCGCCTCCTTGCCCAGCGGCACGGCCACGGCGCCGTCCTTCGAGCCGACCAGCGCCCCGCCGCCGCTGGACCCGAAGGACTTCATATCCAGCGCCAAGAAGGACACCGCGCCGCTGAGCCCCGAGACGCTGTTCCCGGGCACCCAGCTGACCATGGGCAGCACGGTGTACAAGAAGGGCGCCACCGCGGACACGAAGAACTGCGCCTCCGCCGCCGATGCGACCCTGCCCAAGATCCTCACCGCGAACGGCTGCACCCGCCTGATACGCGCCACCTACACCAAGGACGGCATCGCGGTCACCGTCGGCGTCGCCGTCTTCGACACCGCAGCCCAGACGGCGAAGGCCAAGTCCCAGACCAACGACAAGAGCATCGTGCGCTCGCTGTCCGGCAAGGGCGTCAAGTCCTTCTGCGACGGCGCGATCTGCTTCTCGACCCGCAACGCGGTGGGCCGCTACGGCTACTTCACGATCACCGGCTTCACGAACGGCAAGAACGTCACCAAGAAGGACACCAAGGCCTTCGCGGTCAGCGACGACCTGCAGGAGTTCACCTTCCGCCAGATCTGGCGCCGCGGCGAGGCCCAGGCCTCGGCCGCAGCGAACCAGTAGGTCTCAGCAGCACCCCGCCGACGGAAGCGAGCGCTTGTTCCGGGCCTCCTTGTTCCGGGCGGCCAGCAGCTCGTCGGCGGGGTAACCGACCTCCTCCAGGGTCAGCCCGTGCGGTCGTACGACATGCACGGCGGAGTCGCGCACCCCTGCGGCCAGCACCTTCCCGGGCCACTCGGGGCCCCGGTGGCCGTCGCCGACGAACAGCAGCGCGCCGATCAGCGAGCGCACCATGTTGTGACAGAACGCGTCGGCCCGCACGGTCGCGGTGACGATCCCGTCCGCACCCCGCTGAAGGCTCAGCTCCTGGAGCGTACGGATCGTCGTCGCACCCTCCCGTTTCTTGCAGTACGCGGCGAAGTCGTGCTCGCCGAGCAGCGCCCGCGCGGCCTCGTTCATGGCGTCGACGTCGAGCGGCCAGTCGTGCCACAGGACGTGGTTGCGCAGGAGCGGGTCGACGCCCCCGGGGTTGTCCGTCACCCGGTACGCGTAGCGCCGCCACACGGCCGAGAAACGGGCGTTGAAGCCACTGGGCGCCTCCCTGAGGGCCCACACCCGCACATCCTTGGACAGGCGCCCGGCGAGCCGCTTGAGCAGCTTCTCGTGGTGCTCGCGCCACACCCCCTCGGGCAGGTCCACGTGCGCCACCTGGCCGCGCGCGTGCACCCCGGCGTCGGTGCGCCCCGCGACGGTCAGCTCGTACGTCTCCCGCGACCGCGTCACCGTGCGCAGGGCGTCCTCGATCTCGCCCTGCACGGTCCGGCGGCCGCCGGCCTGCTTGGCCCACCCGGAGAAATCGGTGCCGTCGTAGGACAGGTCGAGGCGGACACGGACGTACCCGGGCTGTACTTCGTCACTCACGCGGGAATCCTCTCAGGACCGGTCTCTTTCAAAAAAACGCGGAAGCGGGCCCGCCCCGAAGGGCGAACCCGCTTCCAGCGTCAGGCAGAGCCTCAGGCGTCCTTGGACTCCTCGGCCGGAGCCTCGGTCTCCTCGACCTGGGTCTCCTCGGCCTTGACCTCCTCGGCCTCCTTGACCGCACGCTTGGTGGCGGCCTCGGCCTCACCGGTCGCCTGCTGGGCAACCGTCAGCGCCTCGACCAGCTCGATGACAGCCATGGGCGCGTTGTCGCCACGGCGGTTACCGATCTTGGTGATGCGGGTGTAGCCACCGGGACGGTTCTCGTAGCGCGGACCGATCTCGGTGAAGAGCGTGTGGACGACGCTCTTGTCCGTGATGACCTGGAGCACCTGACGGCGGTTGTGAAGGTCGCCCTTCTTCGCCTTGGTGACCAGACGCTCGGCGTACGGGCGCAGGCGGCGGGCCTTCGCCTCGGTGGTGGTGATACGGCCGTGCTCGAAGAGGCTCTTCGCCAGGTTCGCGAGGAGCAGCTTCTCGTGCGCGGCGCTGCCGCCCAGACGGGCACCCTTGGTGGGCTTCGGCATTTTTCTTCTCCTGTGTGTCTGCCCCGGCCGTGTCAGGTACCGGAGTCAGTATCTGAGCAGACGGTTGTCTGTCAGAGATCCGGGGGTCTCGGTGAGACCCCCGGAGGTGGAACCGATCAGTACTGCTCAGTCTCCACGAAACCCGCGTCCGCGTCGTCGTCGGCGCCGAAGGCGTCGGCAGCGGCCGTGGGGTCGAATCCGGGCGGGCTGTCCTTGAGGGCCAGGCCCATGCCGGCCAGCTTCGCCTTGACCTCGTCGATGGACTTCGCACCGAAGTTGCGGATGTCCAGGAGGTCCGCCTCGGAGCGCGCGACCAGCTCACCCACGGAGTGGATGCCCTCACGCTTGAGGCAGTTGTAGGAGCGGACGGTCAGCTCGAGCTCCTCGATCGGGAGCGCGAGGTCGGCCGCCAGCGCGGCGTCCGTCGGGGACGGACCCATGTCGATGCCCTCGGCGTCGATGTTCAGCTCGCGGGCGAGACCGAACAGCTCGACCAGGGTCTTACCGGCGGAGGCCATGGCGTCACGGGGACGCATCGCCTGCTTGGTCTCGACGTCGACGATCAGCTTGTCGAAGTCGGTGCGCTGCTCGACACGCGTGGCCTCGACCTTGTACGTGACCTTCAGGACCGGCGAGTAGATCGAGTCGACCGGGATACGGCCGATCTCCTGGCCCACCTGCTTGTTCTGCACGGCGGAGACGTAGCCGCGACCGCGCTCGACGGTCAGCTCCATCTCCAGCTTGCCCTTGCCGTTGAGCGTGGCGAGGACGAGGTCGGGGTTGTGCACCTCGACACCGGCCGGGGGCGCGATGTCGGCGGCGGTGACCAGACCCGGACCCTGCTTGCGCAGGTACATCACGACCGGCTCGTCGTGCTCCGAGGAGACGACCAGCTGCTTGATGTTGAGGATCAGGTCGGTGACGTCCTCCTTGACGCCCGGCACGGTGGTGAACTCGTGCAGGACACCGTCGATGCGGATGCTGGTGACAGCAGCGCCGGGGATCGACGACAGGAGGGTACGGCGGAGCGAGTTGCCGAGGGTGTAGCCGAAGCCCGGCTCCAGCGGCTCGATCACGAACCGGGAGCGGAACTCGTCGACGACCTCTTCGGTCAACGAGGGACGCTGAGCGATCAGCATGTGTGGATCAGATCCTTCTTTCGTGGACGCCCGCTATTTGACGCCCGACGGACCGCGCCGCTCGCGCAGCACGGGTACTGCAAGGGTACGGGCGGTACGGCCCCGAAGGGGGTCGTACCGCCCGGAACCGCAGGCCGCGAAGGCGACGCGTCAGACGCGGCGACGCTTCGGCGGACGGCAGCCGTTGTGCGGGGTCGGGGTGACGTCCTGGATGGAGCCGACCTCGAGGCCCGTGGCCTGCAGGGAGCGGATCGCGGTCTCACGACCGGAACCCGGGCCCTTGACGAACACGTCGACCTTGCGCATGCCGTGCTCCTGGGCGCGGCGGGCAGCCGACTCGGCGGCCATCTGCGCGGCGAACGGCGTGGACTTCCGGGAGCCCTTGAAGCCGACGTGGCCGGCGGAGGCCCAGGAGATCACGTTGCCGGACGGGTCCGTGATCGAAACGATCGTGTTGTTGAACGTGCTCTTGATGTGCGCGTGGCCGTGAGCGACGTTCTTCTTTTCCTTGCGGCGCACCTTCTTGGCAGCGCCCTGACGACCCTTGGGGGGCATCTACTAACTCCTACGGGAGGTGGTCGGTCCTACAGCGAAGACCGTGGACTGAGGTCCGCTGCGGACTACTTCTTGCCCGGCTTCTTCTTGCCGGCGATGGCGCGACGCGGGCCCTTGCGGGTGCGGGCGTTGGTGCTGGTGCGCTGACCGCGGACGGGCAGACCGCGGCGGTGCCGCAGACCCTGGTAGCAGCCGATCTCGACCTTGCGGCGGATGTCGGCCTGGATCTCGCGACGGAGGTCACCCTCGGTCTTGATGTTGTTGTCGACGTACTCGCGGATCGCGACCAACTGCTCTTCGCTCAGGTCACGAACACGGGTGTTCGGGTCGATACCGGTCTCGGCCAGCGTCTGCTGGGAGAGCGTCCGGCCGATGCCGAACACATAGGTGAGGGCGACTTCCACACGCTTTTCGCGCGGGATGTCAACACCGGAAACGCGTGCCATTCAATGGCTCCTGGTGATCTTCGGAGGTCTTCCGCAGAGCCGGCTCCCGGCCGCCGTACGAGGTACGAACCGGGTCCCCGGCCTCCGAACCGGGGGTGTCGAGCTGGATGGCTCGGGCTCTGCGTATGAACAAATTCAGCTTGCGTCGCGCGAATCTCTGCGGGTGCAGAGGGTTCGGTCGTGCGTCAGCCCTGGCGCTGCTTGTGGCGCGGGTTCTCGCAAATGACCATGACCCGACCGTGACGGCGGATCACCCTGCACTTGTCGCAGATCTTCTTGACGCTCGGCTTGACCTTCATGGGATTGAGGTTCTCCGGGTCAGTGCCACCACCCCGCGGGAACGGGATGCGGGCAAGATCTACTTGTACCGGTAGACGATCCGGCCACGCGTCAGGTCGTACGGAGACAGCTCCACCACGACCCGGTCGTCAGGGAGGATGCGGATGTAGTGCATACGCATCTTGCCGCTGATGTGTGCCAGGACCTGGTGGCCGTTCTGGAGCTCGACCCTGAACATGGCGTTCGGCAGAGACTCGACGACAGTGCCCTCGATCTCGATGGCACCTTGCTTCTTGGCCACGCTTCGCCCTTCGAATCGACTACCTTGATCGACTCTCTCGCTTCCCTTACGGGCGCATGCGGACATGCGGGTGCACGAGAGCCGACGAGTCAGTCTACGTCAGCGCACCCGGAAACACGAATCGAGGGAATCTTCCCCACGCAGAAGATCGTCATGCAAGGGGATCGGGAGCGGCCACGATCCCGTACTCGGCCAGCTTCGCCCTGCCGCCGTCGACGGCCGTCAGCACCAGCGGACCCTCCTCGGTCAGCGCGACCGAGTGTTCCCAGTGGGAGGACCAACTGCCGTCGGTCGTGATGACCGTCCAGTCGACCGATCTTCGACGCCCCGCTCGCGGGCTCGGCGCCAGGGGCGCCTCACAAGCTTCGCGGGGCTGCGCCGGCCTCCGACCGGCGTCTCCTGACGGCGCCGTCATCAGCCCATCGGATCCGGTGCCGCCGTCACCCCGTACTCGGCCAGCTTCGCCCTGCCGCCGTCGACGGCCGTCAGCACCAGCGGGCCCTCCTCGGTCAGCGCGACCGAGTGTTCCCAGTGGGAGGACCAGCTGCCGTCGGTCGTGATGACCGTCCAGTCGTCCTCGAGGACCTCGGTCCGCGGGGTGCCGAGGGAGACCATCGGCTCGATCGCGAGGCAGAAGCCGGGGACCAGCTTGGGGCCCTTGCCGCGGCGGCGGTCGACGTAGTTCAGCAGATGCGGGTCCATGTGCATCTCGGTGCCGATGCCGTGGCCGCCGTAGTCCTCGATGATGCCGTAGCGGCCGCCGCCCGGCTTCGGCTGGCGGCGGATGTACGTCTCGATGGCCCGGGAGACGTCGACCAGGCGGCTGCCCTGCTTCATGGCCGCGATGCCGGCCCACATCGACTCCTCGGTCACCCGGGAGAGCTCGATCAGCTCCGGAGCGTGACCGGAGCCCACGAAGGCGGTGTACGCGGCGTCGCCGTGCCAGCCGTCGACGATCGCACCGCAGTCGATGGAGATGACGTCGCCGTCCTTCAGGACGACGTCGTCGGAGGGGATGCCGTGGACCACGACGTCGTTGACCGAGGTGCAGATCGTCGCGGGGAAGCCGCCGTAGCCGAGGAAGTTCGACTTGGCACCGTGCTCGGCGAGCACCTTGCGGGCGACCTCGTCCAGGTCCTTGGTGCTGGCGCCGGGAACGGCGACTTCGCGAGTGGCCGCGTGGATGGCGGCTACGACCAGGCCCGCCGCACGCATCTTGGCGATCTGCTCGGGGGTCTTGATCTGCACCATGGGGGGCCTGCGCTCTCCGTCACTCACGTCGACTGGGTTACCTGCACAACACTACGGCCGCGGCGCCCGGGAGGGCACCGCGGCCGGAAGGACCGCGATCTACTTGTTCTCGGCCTTCTCGCGCTTGAGCGCCTCCAGCGCCCGCTGCGTGATCTCGTCCACCGGACCCAGGGAGGAGATCGTCACGACCAGGCCCTGCGCCTTGTAGTAGTCGATGATCGGCTCGGTCTGCGTGTGGTAGACCTCCAGCCGCGTACGGACGGTCTCCTCGGAGTCGTCGTCGCGCTGGTACAGCTCACCGCCGCAGACGTCGCACACGCCCTCCTGCTTCGGCGGGCTGTACGTCACGTGGAAGACGTGGGACGAGTCGTTGCGGCAGATGCGCCGGCCGGCGATCCGCTTGACGACCTCCTCCTCCGGGACCTCCAGGTCCAGGACGGCGTCCAGCTTGATGTCCTCTTCGTCCAGCAGCCGGTCCAGCGCCTCGGCCTGCGAGACGTTGCGCGGGAAGCCGTCCAGCAGGAAGCCGTTCTCCGCGTCCGCCTGCTCCATGCGGTCCTTGGCCATCGCGATGGTGACCTCGTCGGGTACGAGGTTGCCGGCGTCCATGTAGGACTTCGCGAGCTTGCCCAGCTCGGTCTGCCGGCTGATGTTGGCCCGGAACAGGTCACCGGTGGAGATGTGCGGGATGGCCAGCTTCTCTGCGAGCCGGACGGCTTGCGTTCCCTTACCGGCACCGGGCGGCCCGACGAGGACGATACGCATCAGCGGAGGAACCCTTCGTAATTGCGCTGCTGGAGCTGGCTCTCGATCTGCTTCACCGTCTCGAGACCGACACCCACGATGATCAGGATGCTGGTCCCGCCGAACGGGAAGTTCCCGCTCGCATTGAAGCCCACCAACGCCATTGTCGGCACGAGAGCGATGACTCCCAGATACAGCGAACCCGGCCAGGTGATCCGGTTGAGCACGTAGCTGAGGTACTCAGCGGTCGGTCGGCCAGCCCGGATGCCCGGGATGAAGCCACCATACTTCTTCATGTTGTCGGCGACTTCCTCGGGGTTGAAGGAGATCGCCACGTAGAAGAACGCGAAGAAAACGATGAGGAAGAAGTACAGAGTGATGTAAATCGGGTGGTCGCCCTTGGTCAGATTGTTCTGGACCCACTGCTTCCAGCCCGAGTTGCCCCCGGAGAACTGGGCCACCAGCGCCGGAATGTAGAGCAGCGACGAGGCGAAGATGACGGGAATCACACCCGCCTGGTTCACCTTGAGCGGGATGTACGTGGACGTACCACCGTAGGAACGACGCCCGATCATGCGCTTCGCGTACTGCACCGGGATACGGCGCTGGGCCTGCTCCACGAAGACGACGAGCCCGACCATGACCAGGCCGACCAGGATGACGGTGCCGAACTCGATCCAGCCGCCGGCCAGGGAGCCCTGCTTCTTGATGGCCCACAGGGCGGACGGGAAGGTCGCGGCGATCGAGATGAACATCAGGATCGACATGCCGTTGCCGATGCCGCGGTCGGTGATCAGCTCACCGAGCCACATGACGACGGCCGTACCGGCGGTCATGCAGATGACCATGGTGATGGTGGTGAAGATCGCCTGGTCCGGGACGATCGAGTTGGCCACCTGACAGCCGTTGAACAGCGCGCCGCTGCGGGCGGTGGCCACCAGACCCGTGCCCTGAAGGATGGCCAGCGCCACCGTCAGGTACCGGGTGTACTGGGTGATCTTCGCCGTACCCGCCTGGCCCTCCTTCTTCAGGGCTTCCAGGCGCGGGATGACCACGGTCAGCAGCTGCAGAATGATGCTCGCCGTGATGTACGGCATGATCCCGAGCGCGAAGATCGTGATCTGCAGCAGTGCGCCACCGCTGAACATGTTGACCAGACCGAAGAGGCCCTGGTTGGCGGACGCCTCATCCATGCACTGCTGGACGGCCTTGTAGTTGACGCCAGGGATCGGAACGTGGGTACCGACCCGGTAGACCACGATGATGGCCAGCGTGAACAGCAGCTTCTTGCGCAGGTCGGGCGTCCTGAACGCCCGGGCGAACGCGGTGAGCACGGTGCCTCCTGCGACCCCCGCGCAAAGCGTCAAGGGTGACGGTCTTGAGGTTCGACGGATACAGAAAAAGAACAGTGCAGGCCACCTTACCGGCGACACTGCCTCCCCCGGAACGACCAACCGGGGATACCCCATTGTGAGGTATCCCCGGTCGGGATCGTCTACGTCATCGAGGCGCCTGAAAGAATCAGACGAGCTCGGTGACCGTACCGCCGGCGGCGGTGATCTTCTCCTTGGCGGAGCCGGAGACGGCGTCGACCGTCACCTGCAGCGCCACGGAGATCTCGCCCTGGCCGAGGACCTTGACGAGGCTGTTCTTGCGAACGGCACCCTTGGCCACCAGACCCTCGACCGTGACCTCGCCACCCTCGGGGTAGAGCGCGGCCAGCTTGTCGAGGTTCACGACCTGGAACTCGGTCTTGAACGGGTTCTTGAAGCCCTTCAGCTTCGGGAGGCGCATGTGGAGCGGCATCTGGCCACCCTCGAAGCGCTCCGGAACCTGGTAACGGGCCTTCGTACCCTTGGTACCACGACCGGCCGTCTTACCCTTCGACGCCTCACCACGACCGACACGGGTCTTGGCGGTCTTGGCGCCCGGGGCGGGACGGAGGTTGTGGATCTTCAGCGGGTTCTGCTCCGCCATGATCAGACCTCCTCAACCGTCACGAGGTGGCGGACGGTGTGCACCATGCCGCGGAACTCGGGGCGGTCCTCCTTGACGACCACGGTGTTGATCCCCTTGAGACCAAGCGACCGCAGGGTGTCACGGTGGTTCTGCTTGCTGCCGATGTACGACTTGACCTGCGTGATCTTGAGCTGAGCCATTACGCACCAGCCCCGGCACGCGCACGCAGCAGAGCCGCGGGAGCGACGTCCTCGAGGGGCAGGCCACGGCGGGCCGCGACCTCCTCGGGACGCTGCAGGCCCTTCAGGGCCTCCACGGTCGCGTGCACGATGTTGATCGCGTTGTCGGAGCCGAGCGACTTCGACAGGATGTCGTGGATACCGGCGCACTCGAGCACGGCACGCACCGGACCACCGGCGATAACACCGGTACCGGGGGACGCGGGCTTGAGCAGCACGACGCCGGCAGCCTTCTCACCCTGGATCGGGTGCGGGATGGTGCCCTGGATACGGGGGACCTTGAAGAAGTGCTTCTTGGCCTCCTCAACGCCCTTGGCGATGGCGGCCGGCACCTCCTTGGCCTTGCCGTAACCGACACCCACGGTGCCGTCACCGTCGCCCACCACGACCAGCGCGGTGAAGCTGAAGCGACGACCACCCTTCACAACCTTGGCGACGCGGTTGATCGCGACAACGCGCTCAACGTACGCGGTCTTCTCGGCGGCAGCAGCGCCGCCGTCACGGCCCTTCCGGTCCCGCCGCTCGCCGCCACCGGCACCGCCACCGCGGCGCTGGGGTCCAGCCATTGGAATTACCTCTCTCTGTTTCCGCTAGCTACGGCAGGCTCAGAACTTGAGCCCGGCTTCGCGGGCGGCGTCCGCCAGGGCGGCGATGCGCCCGGCGTACTGGTTGCCACCACGGTCGAACACGACAGCCTCGACACCGGCGGCCTTGGCACGCTCGGCGACCAGGGCGCCGACCTGCTTGGCCTGCGAGGACTTGTCGCCCTCGCCACCGCGGACGGACGCGTCCAGAGTGGACGCGGACGCCAGGGTGTGGCCCTTGAGGTCGTCGATCACCTGCGCCACGATGTGGCGGTTGGAGCGGGTCACGACCAGACGGGGACGCTCCGCCGTACCGGAGATCCGCTTGCGGATCCGGATGTGACGGCGCTTGATCGCGGCGCGCTTGTAGGCGTCGCCCTTGAGGATCTTCTGCCCGTATGCCATGGCTTACTTACCCGCCTTTCCGACCTTGCGGCGGATGACTTCGCCCTCGTACTTGACGCCCTTGGCCTTGTACGGGTCAGGCTTGCGCAGCTTGCGGATGTTGGCCGCAACCTCGCCGACCTTCTGCTTGTCGATGCCCTCGACCTGGAAGCGGGTCGGGTTCTCCACCTTGAAGGTGATGCCCTCGGGCGCTTCGACGACGATCGGGTGGCTGTAGCCGAGCGCGAACTCGAGGTTCGAGCCCTTGGCCGTGACGCGGTAACCGACACCGCTGATCTCGAGCTTCTTCACGTAACCCTGGGTCACGCCGGTGATCATGTTCGCCACCAGCGTGCGGGACAGGCCGTGCAGGGCCTTGTTCTGACGCTCGTCGTTCGGACGGGTGACGTTCAGAACGCCGTCCTCACCCTTGACGATGTCGATCGGCGCAACGACGGTGTGGGTCAGCGTGCCCTTGGGGCCCTTGACCGAGACCGTACGGCCGTCGATGGTGACGTCCACGCCGGCGGGAACCGTGATGGGGAGCTTGCCAATACGCGACATAGCTGTTTCCTCCGTTCCCTTCCGCTACCAGACGTAGGCGAGGACTTCCCCACCCACGCCCTTCTTGCCGGCCTGCTTGTCGGTGAGGAGCCCGTGCGACGTGGAGATGATCGCCACGCCGAGGCCGCCCAGCACCTTGGGCAGGTTGGTGGACTTCGCGTACACCCGGAGACCGGGCTTGGAGATCCGCTTGATGCCCGCGATGGAGCGCTCACGGTTCGGGCCGAACTTCAGCTCGAGAACGAGGTTCTTGCCAACCTCGGCGTCCTCGACCTTCCAGCCCGTGATGAAGCCCTCCTGCTGGAGGATCTCCGCGATGTGAGACTTGATCTTCGATGCCGGCATCGTCACGGAGTCGTGGTATGCCGAGTTCGCGTTTCGCAGACGCGTAAGCATGTCTGCGATCGGATCAGTCATGGTCATGAATTGGCCTTCGGCCTCTCTCGCCGGGGTTTCCTGGTGCGCCATCCCTCTCCCCGATCCGAGACGGGACGGGTGCGGCGCGGTGGACCTACGGCGTAGTAAGTCGTACGGGCGCGGCAGACGCCCAACCCCACAAGCCTACGGCATGCGGAGAAGGGCCCCTGCCGACCCAGATGCTTACCGAGAGCTTCAGGAATCCCTAAAAAGCGGGGATTACCAGGAGCTCTTGGTCACGCCCGGCAGCTCGCCACGGTGAGCCATCTCACGAAGGCACACGCGGCACAGGCCGAACTTGCGGTACACGGAGTGCGGACGGCCGCAGCGCTGGCAGCGGGTGTAGCCACGCACACCGAACTTGGGCTTGCGAGCAGCCTTAGCGATCAGAGCCTTCTTCGCCATCTCGCTCACGCCTCCTTGAAGGGGAAGCCGAGGTGACGAAGGAGCGCGCGGCCCTCAGCGTCGTTGGTCGCCGTGGTCACCACGGTGATGTCCATACCCCGGGTGCGGTCGATCTTGTCCTGGTCGATCTCGTGGAACATGACCTGCTCCGTGAGACCGAAGGTGTAGTTGCCACGGCCGTCGAACTGCTTGGGGGACAGGCCGCGGAAGTCGCGGATGCGCGGCAGCGCGAGCGACAGGGTGCGGTCCAGGAACTCCCACATGCGGTCGCCACGGAGCGTGACGTGGGCGCCGATCGGCTGGCCCTCACGCAGCTTGAACTGCGCGATGGACTTACGGGCCTTGGTGACCTGCGGCTTCTGGCCGGTGATCGTGGTGAGGTCGCGGATGGCGCCCTCGATCAGCTTGGAGTCGCGGGCGGCGTCGCCCACACCCATGTTGACCACGATCTTGACGAGACCGGGGATCTGCATGACGTTCTCGTACTTGAACTCGTCACGCAGCTTGCCCGCGATCTCCTCGCGGTACTTCTGCTTCAGACGCGGAGTGGTGGTGGTAGCCATCAGATGTCCTCACCCGTCCGCTTGGCAACGCGGATCTTGTTGCCCTCTTCGTCGAAGCGGTAACCGACACGCGTGACGACCTTGTTGCCGTCCTTCTCCACGACGAGCTGAACGTTGCTCACGTGAATCGGGGCCTCGGTCGTGACGATGCCACCAGCCTGCGAACCGCTGGCGGTCGGGCCGGCCTTGGTGTGCTTCTTGACCCGGTTGACACCCTCGACCAGGACGCGGTCCTCGCGGGGGAAGGCCGCGATGACCTTGCCCTGCTTGCCCTTGTCCTTACCGGTGATGACCTGGACCAGGTCGCCCTTCTTGATCTTCATGCTTACAGCACCTCCGGCGCGAGCGAGATGATCTTCATGAACTTCTTCTCGCGCAGCTCACGGCCGACCGGGCCGAAGATGCGGGTGCCGCGAGGGTCGCCGTCGTTCTTCAGAATGACGGCGGCGTTCTCGTCGAAGCGGATGTACGAGCCGTCCGGACGGCGGCGCTCCTTGACGGTGCGAACGATGACCGCCTTGACGACGTCACCCTTCTTCACGTTGCCACCGGGGATCGCGTCCTTGACGGTGGCGACGATGACGTCACCGATGCCCGCGTAGCGGCGACCGGAGCCACCGAGCACACGGATGCAAAGGATTTCCTTCGCACCAGTGTTGTCGGCGACGCGCAGTCGCGACTCCTGCTGGATCACGTCTATCTCCTGTGTGTCTGCCGGTTCCCCGGGGGCCGCTCAGCGAGCGGCCCCCGGAGCCTGGCGGAACTGTCCTGCGAGGGATGCCCCGCAGGAGAATTACTTGGCCTTCTCGAGGATCTCGACGACGCGCCAGCGCTTCGTCGCGGACAGCGGCCGGGTCTCCATGAGGAGGACACGGTCGCCGACACCCGCAGCGTTCTGCTCGTCGTGCGCCTTGAGCTTGTTCGTACGGCGGATGACCTTGCCGTACAGCGCGTGCTTGACGCGGTCCTCGACAGCGACGACGACGGTCTTGTCCATCTTGTCGCTGACGACGAGACCCTCACGGGTCTTGCGGAAACCGCGCGCCTCTGCGTTCTCAGTCACGTTCTTCTCGCTCATCAGGCGTTCTCCACCGTTTCGATGCCCAGCTCACGCTCGCGCATCAGGGTGTAGATCCGCGCGATGTCCTTGCGGACCGCCTTCAGACGGCCATGGTTCTCGAGCTGACCCGTCGCCGCCTGGAAGCGGAGGTTGAACAGCTCTTCCTTGGCCTCGCGGAGCTTCCCCAGAAGCTCCTCGTTGCCCAGCTCGCGCAGCTCGGACGCCTTGGTACCGGCCGACATCACGCTTCACCTGCCTCGCGCTTGACGATCCGGCACTTCATCGGCAGCTTGTGGGCTGCGCGAGTCAGGGCCTCACGGGCGATCTTCTCGTTCGGGTAGGACAGCTCGAACATCACCCGACCCGGGTGAACGTTCGCGATCCACCACTCCGGCGAACCCTTACCGGAACCCATGCGGGTCTCGGCAGGCTTCTTGGTCAGCGGACGGTCCGGGTAGATGTTGATCCAGACCTTGCCGCCACGCTTGATGTGGCGGGTCATGGCGATACGAGCCGCCTCGATCTGGCGGTTGGTCACGTACGCCGGCGTGAGGGCCTGGATGCCGTACTCGCCGAACGCAACCGTCGTACCACCCTTGGCCATACCGCGGCGCTTCGGGTGGTGCTGCTTGCGGTGCTTGACCCTACGGGGGATCAGCATGTCGGTCAGGCCTCCGTTCCGGTGCTCTCAGCCGGAGCGGCGGGGGCCTCGGCCTTGGGGGCCTCGGCGCCGGCAGCCTGCTGCGGCTTGCGACCGCGCCGCTCGCCACCACGGCCACCACGGGCCGGGCGGTCGGCACCACCGCGGGCCGGGCGGTTACCCGCACGGGCCGCAGCGTTCTCGGCGCGGACCTCGGCGATGTTCTTGACGTCGCCCTTGTAGATCCAGACCTTCACGCCGATGCGGCCGAAGGTCGTCTTGGCCTCGAAGAAGCCGTAGTCCACGTTCGCACGGAGCGTGTGCAGGGGCACGCGGCCCTCGCGGTAGAACTCCGAGCGGGACATCTCGGCGCCGCCGAGACGGCCACCGCACTGGATCTTGATGCCCTTGGCGCCCGCCTTCATCGCCGACTGCATGCTCTTACGCATGGCGCGGCGGAAGGAGACGCGGGAGGAGAGCTGCTCGGCAACGGCCTGGGCCACGAGCTGAGCGTCGGTCTCGGGGTTCTTGACCTCGAGGATGTTCAGCTGGACCTGCTTGCCCGTGAGCTTCTCGAGGTCGCCGCGGATGCGGTCGGCCTCGGCGCCACGGCGGCCGATGACGATGCCCGGACGAGCGGTGTGGATGTCCACCCGCACGCGGTCACGGGTGCGCTCGATCTCAACCTTCGAGATACCGGCGCGCTCCATGCCGGACGTCATCATCCGACGGATGGCGACGTCTTCCTTGACGTAGTCCTTGTACAGCTTGTCGGCGTACCAACGCGACTTGAAGTCGGTCGTGACACCGAGCCGGAACCCATGCGGGTTTACCTTCTGGCCCATTACCGGGTTCCTTCCTTGCTGCTGACGACCACGGTGATGTGGCTGGTCCGCTTGCGGATCCGGTAGGCACGGCCCTGGGCGCGCGGACGGAACCGCTTCAGGGTCGGACCCTCGTCGACGTACGCCTCGGAGATGTAGAGGCTGTCGGCGTCGGTGTGGTCGTAGTTGTGCGCGGCGTTGGCGATGGCGCTGTCGAGCACCTTGCCGACGGGCACGGAGGCTGCCTGCGGAGCGAATCGCAGAACAGCCTGAGCCTCCGTGGCGTCCATGCCACGGATAAGGTCCACCACGCGGCGGGCCTTCATGGGCGTAACGCGGATGTACCGCGCCTGGGCCCTGGCTTCCATGGTTGTCCCTCTCAGTTACTTACGTGTCTGAATGCGATCCGCTACTAGCGGCGCTTCGACTTCCGGTCGTCCTTGACGTGGCCCCGGAAGGTGCGCGTCGGCGAGAACTCGCCGAGCTTGTGGCCGACCATCGACTCGGTGACGAACACCGGGATGTGGGTCTTGCCGTTGTGCACCGCCAGCGTGTGGCCCAGCATGGCCGGGACGATCATCGAGCGGCGGGACCAGGTCTTGATGACGTTCTTGGTGCCGGCTTCGTTCTGGGCGTCCACCTTCTTGATCAGGTGGTCGTCGACGAAGGGCCCCTTCTTCAGGCTACGAGGCATCTCAACCCGTCCTTAGCGCTTCTTGTTCGTCTTGCGGCGGCGGACGATGTACTTGTTCGACGCCTTCTTGGGCGAACGAGTACGGCCTTCCTTCTTGCCCCACGGGGACACAGGGTGGCGGCCACCGGAGGTCCGGCCCTCACCACCACCGTGCGGGTGGTCAACCGGGTTCATGACGACACCACGGACGGTCGGGCGAACGCCCAGCCACCGCTTACGGCCGGCCTTACCCCAGTTGATGTTGCTCTGCTCGGCGTTGCCGACCTCACCGATGGTGGCGCGGCAGCGGACGTCGACCAGGCGGATCTCACCGGACGGCATGCGCAGGTGGGCCATCTGGCCCTCCTTCGCGAGCAGCTGCACGGAGGCACCGGCGGAGCGGGCGAACTTGGCACCGCCACCGGGACGGAGCTCGATCGCGTGGATCGTGGTACCGACCGGGATGTTGCGGATGGCCAGGTTGTTGCCCGGCTTGATGTCGGCCCCGGGACCGTTCTCGACGCGGTCACCCTGCTGCAGGTTGCGCGGGGCGAGGATGTAGCGCTTCTCGCCGTCGGCGTAGTGCAGCAGCGCGATGCGCGCGGTGCGGTTGGGGTCGTACTCGATGTGCGCGACCTTCGCCGGCACGCCGTCCTTGTCGTGACGACGGAAGTCGATCACGCGGTAGGCGCGCTTGTGTCCGCCACCCTGGTGGCGAACGGTCACACGACCGGCGTTGTTACGGCCGCCCTTGCTGTGCAGGGGGCGGACCAGCGACTTCTCCGGCGTGGACCGCGTGACCTCGACGAAGTCGGCGACGCTGGCGCCACGACGGCCCGGCGTAGTCGGCTTGTACTTGCGGATTCCCATTTCTCAGTCCTCGTCCGATATCGGACGATCCGGACCGCCCTTAGGCGGTCGGACCGCCGAAGATGTCGATACGGTCGCCCTCGGCGAGGGTCACGATCGCGCGCTTGCTGCCGGCACGCTGACCGAAACCGGTCTTCGTGCGCTTGCGCTTGCCCTGGCGGTTGATCGTGTTGACCCCGGTGACCTTGACCGAGAAGACCGCCTGGACGGCCTGCTTGATCTGGGTCTTGTTGGCGTTCGGGTCGACGATGAACGTGTACTTGTTCTCGTCGAGGAGCGCGTAGCTCTTCTCGGAGACGACCGGCTTGAGCAGCACGTCACGGGGGTCCGTGTACGACTTGCTCAGCGGGGTCTCGACGGTGTTCTTGCCCTCGGTGGCGTGGCGACGCGCCTTGGCGACGCGCGCGGCCTTGGCGGCCTTGGCGGCCTTCGAGGCAATGCTCGGGTGACGCGTAGCCATCAGGCCTCGCTCCCTTCGGTGTCATTGGCCTTCGGGCCGGACACGAAGGACTCGAAAGCGGCCTGGGTGAAGACCACGTCGTCCGAGACGAGAACGTCGTACGTGTTCAGCTGGCCCGGCTCCAGGATGTGGACCTGGGGCAGGTTGCGGGCGGACAGCCACGCGGCCTCGTCGGCGCGCTCGACGATCAGGAGCAGGTTCTTGCGCTCCGAGATCTTGCCGAACAGGCTCTTCGCGGCCTTGGTGGACGGGTTCGCACCCTCCACCACGCCGGAGACGACGTGGATGCGGTTGTGACGCGCCCGGTCGGTGAGGGCACCGCGCAGGGCGGCGGCCTTCATCTTCTTCGGGGTGCGCTGCGAGTAGTCACGCGGCTGCGGACCGTGCACGACGCCACCACCGGCGAACTGCGGCGCGCGGGTCGAACCCTGACGGGCGCGACCGGTGCCCTTCTGGCGGTAAGGCTTCCTGCCACCACCACGGACCTCGCCACGGGTCTTCGTCTTGTGCGTGCCCTGACGGGCAGCGGCCAGCTGCGCGACGACGACCTGGTGGATCAGCGGAACGCTGACCTTGGCGTCGAAGATCTCCGCGGGGAGCTCGACGGAACCGGCCTTGTCGCCCGCCGGCGAAAGGATGTCAACAGTGCTCATCGGTTACCTCAGGCCCCCTTGGCCGCGGTGCGGACCAGGACGAGGCCGCCGTTCGGACCGGGAACCGCGCCCTTGATGAGCAGCAGACCCTTCTCCGCGTCAACGGCGTGGACGGTCAGGTTCTGGGTGGTGACCCGCTCGTTGCCCATGCGGCCCGCCATGCGGAGGCCCTTGAACACGCGGCCCGGGGTGGCGCAGCCACCGATGGAACCGGGCGAGCGGTGCTTGCGCTGGGTGCCGTGTCCGGCGCCGAGGCCCTTGAAGTTGTGACGCTTCATGACACCGGCGAAGCCCTTGCCCTTGCTCTTGCCGGTGACGTCGACCTTCACGCCGGCCTCGAAGACCTCAGCGGTGACTTCCTGGCCGAGCGTGTACTCGGAGGCGTCCGCGGTACGGATCTCGACGAGGTGACGACGGGGGGTGACGTCGGCCTTGGCGAAGTGGCCCTTGAGGGGCTTGTTCACCTTGCGCGGGTCGATCTCGCCGAAGGCGATCTGGACCGACTCGTAGCCGTCGACGTCGTTGGTGCGAACCTGGGTCACGACGTTGGGGCCGGCCTTGACGACGGTGACCGGAACAACACGGTTGTTCTCGTCCCACACCTGCGTCATGCCGAGCTTCTCGCCCAGGATGCCCTTGATCTGCTTAGCCATCTCTCAGATCACCGGCCTTCAGAGCTTGATCTCGATGTCGACACCGGCCGGGAGGTCGAGTCGCATCAGAGAGTCAACGGTCTTGGGCGTCGGGTCGAGGATGTCGATCAGGCGCTTGTGCGTGCGCATCTCGAAGTGCTCGCGCGAGTCCTTGTACTTGTGCGGCGACTTGATGACGCAGTACACGTTCTTCTCAGTGGGCAGCGGCACCGGGCCCGCGACCGACGCACCAGTGCGGGTCACCGTCTCGACGATCTTCTTCGCCGAGGAGTCGATGACCTCGTGGTCGTAGGCCTTGAGCCGGATGCGGATCTTCTGTCCCGCCATGGCTACTCAGTAGTCCTGTCTCTTCGCTCTGGAACCCGGTGTTCCTGACTTCCTTCTCCGACCCACGCGGTCGGGCGTGTCGCGCTCCCGCTGACACAGATGTCCCTTGTTCGAACATCCCTGCGGGGAATGCACACGGCCCTTCCGGAACCGCAAGCCAGGGGCGGAAGGCCCACCGGGCGCCTGGTCGGTGCCGCACCACACTTCCCGGAAGATTCCCGTACGTCCGCCCCAGTGCTGCCCGCAGGCAGTTAGGGCGACGAGTACTGTGGGACTCGCTTCCGGTCCTCCCGGCGGGAGGCGCGCAGCATCAACACTCGACCGAGCAACTCCGACAGTCTGCCATATGGGGTGGGGGGCTGGCCAATCGGGCTGGAGAGAATACCCCCAGGGTGACGCAGGTCAAACACAGGCCCGACGACCATGGGCTGTCGACCTTGAGCGGGTTGCGCGGCGCGTGACGGTCCGGTCACCGAGCCCCTGTGCCGGGGCCCACTGATCGAACCCTCCCCCACGAACACGGTGCACACCAACCTGCTCTCGCGCCCGGCTCGGGCCACCGAAGGACTCCCTACACGCCCCTGGCGGACTCCTATTTGCAGCCGAGAGTCTTGACGGTGGCAGGAAAGTAGGCACGCATGAACTTTTCGATGTCCTTGCGGTGGGTCTGATCCGTTAGTTTGATTTGGGGGAGCTGGAGGGTGAGCGCGAAATGGTCACCAGCCTTCGACTTGCACCGGGCAGCGGCAACAGCACCATCAGTTCCGACTACTGCCTTGTACTCGAAGTCGATCTCTCGGGCATTCGTGACACCTGACACGGGTCCGGTCTCCTCGGCCATATATCTGAGGTTGACCGGCCCGTCGGCCCACCAGAAGTGAAGTTTGACGACCGGGTCTTTTCCGGACAGCAGGGCGCATGGGGCCGAGATGGCTTCGGAGCGGTCGACCCGGTTGAGCTCATGGAAATCATCCCTTGCGGCCACTAGACGCCGCATAAGATCGGGGCTGATGCGCGTTCCGCAAATAACCTCGGGAAACGCCTGATGAGAGGAACCGGCGCAGGACGTCGTGACAGCCACCAGCGACAGAGCGGCGAGGTTCAGCAACGCTCCCCGTAGGCGCATGTTCACTATGGCTGCTCCCCCGATACGCCAGCGGCATGCTCGGCACCGCTCTCGGATGCCTCAGCAACCATCGTCCTGGTTCCGAAGCTCGCATGACCGCGCGAGAAATGGGCCTTGTGCCATTCGTCCGCAAGCGCCATCAGCTGACCGTTCCTTGCTTCATAGGCCCCAGCGTTGTGTTCGGTTTGCTGGTCGTCCAATCTCTTCTGCTCGTCCTCCAACCATTTCCCCGTGACGTAGTCGAAACCCGCCTGCACGTCACCGCTCGCGATAGGGATGTAGCTGATTGCCTTGTCGAAGAGCGGCTTCGCTTCAAATGTTGCTGTTTTCGGGTCGCCCTGCGCCTGAATACGCGCCTCCTCGAGAAAACCGACCGTGCGACCAGCGCGGAGCAAAGACTCTGTTGACTTTGAGTGATCGCCATGAATGCTCGAGACCATCGCCTGATTCAACCCGCCGTTCAACGTGCCATAGGCATCCTTGTCCTTGGAGATTTGTTTTGCGACTTCGAAGAGGTCACCCTGGTCCAGCGGTGACCTAGAAATGTCGACCTCGCTCATCGAGGCATGCACAGTGCTCCCGTGATTGACGAGGATGCTGGCCATGGGTTGCCGCAGGGACGGGGGGAACTTGTCGCCGCTGTCGGCCAGGTAGCCCAGTGCCGATCTGAAGACCGCATCGTTCGCACGGGTGTGAGCCGCATAATGCGCGTGCTTGTCGGTGGGATCGATCCCCGTCGCCGCCGCCTGGAGCGCCGCCCCGAACCCCGCTCGGTCGTCTCCGTCGGTACGGGCCTCGTACGTGCCCACGTCCGAGTCCCTCGGATCATGCAGGGTGATCTGCCAGTCACGCTCCTGCACCAGGTACTTCATGTGCGCGTCCGAGCCCAGATAGTGCGCCGCCGTCTTCGGATCGTGGCTCATGATGCCGAGCACCCCGTCCACCGGATCGTTGGCGAACCAGCCACCCCGCTCGCCGGAGTACCCGCCCTTCATCCGCCAGATCCCGGGGTCCCGCTTCTCCGCCGCGATCATGTCGTCGGCCAGGCCCTCGAGCATCTGCGGCGCATAACCATGCCCCCGCTCCATGAGCGTCACCAGCGACTGATACCCCACCGCCTTGTCCAGCCGCTCCCCCTGCGCGTCCGTGGCGTAGTGCTCGACGCCGGCGTGCCGCATCGCCGCGCGCCAGTGCCTGTACCAGGCCGAGTCCGTGTCCCGCGTAGCCGTCGCCAGCGTGTCCGCCAGGCCCGTTTCGATCGAGGCATACGCGCCCACGGCCGCCCCGCCCCGCACATGGATCAGGTCGTTCAGCTCGTTGGTCAGCCGGATCGTGCCCGCCGCACCCAGGTCGTCCAGCAGCGTGCGGGAGAATGCCTCGTCGTCGGAGTTGTCGCGGAACAGCCGTCGCAGTTCGGCCAGTTCGCGCCCAGAGAGAGGCCGGCCGGCGCTCAGCTTGTCCAGCGCCCCCTCCGTCTCCAGTGCCTCGTACCTCTCGACGTCCCCCATCGCCCTGCCGTTGAAGCCCCGGCCCCCGACGAGTGGGTCCGGGTCGACGACCGCCGCCGTGAGCGCGAGCTGGACGCCGGTGTCCGCGTCCGTCACGTCCCGCACTGCCTTGTCGAGCCGGTCCTGCCAGGACCGTACGGCCGACTCGTCCCCCACCTCCTGGTCGGAGCCGGCACTGACCAGGCCTCGCTCCGACACCCGCATCCCCGTCGCCACCGCCTCCGCACGCACCGCCACCAGCCGTCCCTTCAGCTCCACGAACTGCGCATGCGCGTCCCGCAGCAGGGAGGCGATCGCCTTCGCCTCCGTCTGCGCGTACTGGAACTCCTTGAGCGTGACGTCGAAGCGCCCGTGCGCCGCCTCCGCACTCATCCCCGTCCAGGCGGGTCCCGTCGTGATGCCGTACACATCCCGCCGGTACACCCGCTCCTGCTGCGAGAACTCCCCCGCCATGCCCTCCCAGCGCTCGGCGGCGGAGGTCAGCGCGCAGAGGTCGGCGCTCATGATCTCGTGGTACGTCGGCATCCCGGCCGTGCCCGTCAGTACCGGTCCAGCGGGGACAGCTGCCGGACCCGCGCCCCGGCCGCCAGGTCCGTGGCCGTCAGTACCGTGTTCGCGCTGCCCAGGGAATCCCGCTCCGAGCCCAGCCGGTCCATCAGGTTCCGCACCTGACCGCCCCACGTCTCGTGGGCCTTCCGCAACGCCGCCGAGGTCAGCCAGCCGTCCCCGTCCCGCGCACCGAACGCCTTGACCGCCGCAGCGGTCTCCTCGTCCGCCCGGTTCCCGGCCCTACGGGTCTGCGGCTCGATGTGGTCCTGGATCGCCCTGACCGCCGCCCGCTTCTCGGCGGGCGAGGACGCCAGCCCCTTCGCCCCGTGACCAACGACCAGCCCGCCCACCGTCCACCCCTCGCCGCGGCGCCGTAGCGCCACATCGCCGTGTTACAGCCGTCGACTCTCCAGGGGACCCAGGTACAGCACCAGCAGCCCGCCCGTGTCGAACACGAGCCGCTGCAGCACCACCGTGAGATCCACCGTCCAGAACTTCAACCGGTGCACGCCGATCTTCGTCACGGTGTGTCTCGTGGCTGTCGCGTTGACAGCAGCCGTCCGGCCCTGCCCCTACCACTCCACGATCACGCTGCGCGCATGAAAACCCCTGCTCATCGAGCAGGGGTTCCGTTTGGGTGGAGCGCAACGCGCGGCTTGTGGGCGCCTGTGGATCAGGCAGGCGGCGTCACCGCAACCTGTCGAGGGCGTCGCCGCGGGCCACGAACGCGCTCTCGCGGGAGTCGTCGAGGCACGCGCTTCGCGCTGTTGGTGGTCGCGACCGCCACCCGTCTTCAGCAGCGCGAGCGTCTCGGTCCTCGGTTCCCGCCCGTCGGTCGAGCATTTTTCACTTGGTGCAGCCGAATTTCTTGGTTTCCCTCGGTACGAGGGCGTCGACGAACCGTTGCAGCTTCTTGTAGCCGGTGGGGGTGTTCTCGACGCGGTCGCCGAAGAAGTAGACCCCGAAGGACATGTAAGTGTTCCGAGAGGTGCAGTTCGCCTGGACCACGGCGCGGTTGCTTCCGATCGCCGCATGTCCCGGGAAGGACACGGCCCGCTCGGCGGCGTACTTGAACGGTGCTGCCACGGCCTTCCAGTCCACCGGGTCCGGGGCGCGGTCCCAGCGCGTGATGTCGACGTACAGCACCCGGTGGCCGCCGGCGCTCAGGGCGCAGGCCGCACCCGGCTGTGCCTGGGTGGCCGTGTACGTCTGCTTCACCGATCCGTCTTTCGGGATGAGCGGTGACAGGGCCCCCTTCGGCACCGGGACCTTGCAGAACTCGGCGGGAACGGTGGCCTGGGTGCTGCCGCTGCAGCCGGTCGCCACAGCCATGACGGCGGCGCACACCAGGGCCGTCGCCGTACGCCTCAGGTTCGTCATCACTGCGCTCCCGCCATGCCACGGGCGCGTGCGTTGCCGTCGTTGGCCGCCCCGTTGATCTGGTCGTACATGCCCTGGTCGTGCGAGTAGCCGGTGTGGCTGTCGGCCCAGTCCGGGTTGGCCGCGTACCACTGGTGGGCGATGGCATTGAGCTGGTTCTGGCGCAGGTGGTACGTCGCCTGGCTGTCGCTGGTCAGCTTGGCCGCCTGATCCTGCTGTTCGTCCATGATCCACGCGCTGGTGAGCGCGTCGGCACCGCGCTGATAGATGTCCCCGTACACCGGGATGAAATTGAGCAGCGCCCCGGACGCGTGATAGCTCCACGCCTTGTCCCAGGTGTAGTCGTGCTGGTCGCCCTTGAGTGCCAGGTACCGGCCCTCCTCCATGAAGCCGATCGCTGTGCCGGCGGAGTGCAGGGTGTCTTCCGGGTGGCGCGAGGGGTCGTGGATGTCGTCCATGATGGCGTGGTTCATGCCCTCGTGAAGCAGGTTGTAGGTGTCCTGACTCCGCGATATCTGCTTCGTCATCTCCAGGACCTGGTCACGGTCCAGGTTCGGGCCGTCGGCGGGGTGCCGACCACCGCTCGGGTCGCTCATCGCCACGTACGTCTCATGACCGTGATTGACCAGGATCTTCGCCATGTCGTCGCGCAGTGAGGCCGGCATGTCGTCGCCCTGCCCGGAAAGAACATCGAGCGCGTGGACGAACACGCGGTTGTTGGCGTCGGTGTGCGAAGTCGGGCTCATGGGACGCGGGCCGTCCGGGTCGACGCCGGTGGCGGCCGCGGCCAGGGCGTCTCCGAAGCCCTTCCGGTCGTCTCCGTCCGCCGCCATGACCGGCATGCCCGTCGTGGTCCCGCCCGGCGGGGTCGCGTAGTGGTCGATGACGGTGTCCCAGTCCCGCCCGTGGAGCAGATAGTCCAGGTTGTCGGTGTGCGCAGGGTCCAAGTACGCGCTGCTGGTCTTCGGATCGTGGGACATGACGCCGAGCACCCCGTCGAGCGGATCGTTGGCGAACCAACCCCGGTCCTTGCCGCTGAACTTGTCCCGCAGGGCCCAGATGGACTCGGTGTTGCCCTTGGCCGTGTACGACTCCTCCGCATGCCGGATGTCGTCCGCGGTGTCCTCCAGGAACTGCCCGTTGTAGCCGTGCCCCTGCTGCATCAGCGTGACGAGGCTCTGGTAGCCGCGGACCTTCTCGTCCGGGATGGGACTGAGGCCGTCGACCTTGAACTGCTCGGTTCCGGCCTTGCGCATGTCCTCGCGGAAGTCCTTGTAGAAGGACGAGTGCGGGTCCTGGGTCGCGGTCGCCAGCGTGGTGGCGAGGCCCTTCTGGATGTCCAGGTACTGGCCGCTGTGCTGTTTGTCGTCGTGGTACGCGAGCCCGTCGAGGCTGTTGGAGAGCTGCAGCGTGCCCTTGGCGCCCAGTTCGTCCAGCAGGGTCTGGCTGAACGCCTTGTCGCCGGAGTTGTCGTGGACGAGGCGCTGCAGCTCTTTGTAGTCGGCCGCCGTGGCCTTGCCGGAGTTGACGCGCTGCGCGATGTCCTTGCCCTCGTCGGCCTCGTACTTCTCGATGTCGCCCTGGGCCTTGCCGTTGAAGTCGGGGACCTTGCCGAGGCCCGTGTCGGGGCCCTTCATGACAGCGGTGAAGGCGACCTCGACGCCCGTGTCGGCGTCGTCCACGTCCTTCACGCACTGATCGATGCGGGCCTGCCAGGAGGCGACGGCTGTGCGGATGCTCTCCTGGTAGTCGGGGTCGTGGGCGAGTGCCTGACGGTCCCCCTGGCTGAGCTTCCCGGTGTCGTACGAGACCACGCCCTGGTCCGACACCTTCATCCCCTTGGCAATGGCGTCGTCCCGCGCCGACTCCAGCTTCTTGCGCAGGTCCACGAACTGGGTGTGCGCATCGCGCAGGAGGGAAGCGATCGCCTTGGCCTCGGTCTGGGCGTTCCGGAACTCCGTGAGCCTGACTCCGAAGCGCGCGTTGGCGGCCTGCTGGCTCTCACCGACCCACGTCGGGCGCAGGGTGATGCCCTGCACGTCCCGCTGGTACGCGGTCTCCTGCTTGTGGAGCTCCGTCGCCATGCCGTCCCAGCGTTCGGCGGCCGTGGTGAGCGTGGACAGGTCTGTCGTCAGGATCTCGTGGTACGTCGGCATGGTTCCCCGTTGATGCGGTGGCGTACGAGTGGGCTCGGCTGTGCGTCAGTGCGTCGGCGGCGACGAGTACGTGTCGAACACCGACACCTTGCGTGCCTTGTCGCCCACCCCGACGTCCGTCCCGGTCATCAGCGTGCTGTCGCTCCGGAGAGCCGATTCGTCCCCCGACAACTGGTTCGCCAGGTTCTTGACCTGTTCGCCCCAGGTCTTGTGCGCCTTGCTCACGGCACCGGAGGTGACCCAGCCATGCCCGTCCTTCGCGTCGAACGCCTTCACGACCGCGCTCGTCTCGTCGTCCGCCCAGGCCCCCGCCGTCGTGGTGTGCGGCTCGATCTCGTTGTGGAGCGTGTTCGCCGCGGCCTTCTTCTCGGCGGGAGAGGACGCGAGGTCGGGCCCGCCGCCACCCGTCGATCCGCCGCCACCCGGGTCGGCCGGGTACTGGTTGAGCCGCATACGCACGGCCTGTTCGCCGCCACTTCCTGCCATGATGCCAACCCCCGTCTGCAACTCTGGCGTGACCCCGTCACGCTAACAATCGACCTTGCGCTGTTGGGGAGTTGAGCTGTGGCCTTGCCGTTTCCTTTACGGCGGGTTGGGCGTTCCGCGAGGCGTACGTGACGAAGTCGGTCCAGGTGGTGCGGATCACGGCGAGCTGACAGCGTGGGTCTTCTTGGAGTCGCGGATGTGGATGGTGGTGGGGGTCGGAGCTATCTCCAGACAGTCTCCTCTGTCGGGAAGTGGTGATATGCCTTCGGTGCGGACGAGGCCGCCCACACCGCTCCGGCCGGCTTCCTCGCTGAAGTCGCACGGAGAGCGGATGAGCTGATAAGAGCCGCCGAAGGGCGGGACCTGTCTGGGATTCTGAGCCGCTCGACAGTCGGCTCAGTTTCGGAACAGCAGAAGGGCCCGTACGACCGAAGTCGTACGGGCCCTTCCGACAGCTACCAGGTCGAAGACCCGGACCGGATCAGCTCAAGATCACTTGGTGATCTTGGTGACCTGTCCGGCGCCCACGGTCCGGCCACCCTCACGGATGGCGAACTTCAGGCCCTCTTCCATGGCGATGGGCTGGATGAGCTCCACCTTCATCTCGGTGTTGTCACCCGGCATGACCATCTCGGTGCCCTCGGGGAGGGTCACGACGCCGGTCACGTCCGTCGTGCGGAAGTAGAACTGCGGACGGTAGTTGTTGAAGAACGGCGTGTGGCGGCCACCCTCGTCCTTGGAGAGGATGTAGGCCTGCGCCTCGAAATCGGTGTGCGGGGTGACCGAGCCGGGCTTGATGATGACCTGGCCGCGCTCGACGTCCTCGCGCTTGATGCCGCGGAGCAGCAGACCGACGTTCTCACCGGCCTGGCCCTCGTCGAGCAGCTTGCGGAACATCTCGATGCCGGTGACCGTGGTGGTGGTCTTCTCGGTCTTGATGCCGATGATGTCGACGGTCTCGTTGACCTTCAGGACACCACGCTCGATACGGCCGGTGACGACCGTACCGCGACCGGTGATCGTGAAGACGTCCTCGATGGGCATGAGGAACGGCTTGTCGACGTCACGCTCGGGCTCGGGGATGTTCTCGTCCACAGCCTGCATCAGGTTGAGGACGGACTGGCCCCATTCCTTGTCGCCCTCGAGGGCCTTGAGCGCGGAGACGCGGACGACCGGCAGGTCGTCGCCCGGGAACTCGTACTCGGAGAGGAGCTCACGGACCTCGAGCTCGACGAGCTCCAGGATCTCCTCGTCGTCCACCATGTCGGCCTTGTTCAGGGCGACGACGATGTACGGAACGCCGACCTGGCGGGCCAGGAGCACGTGCTCCTTGGTCTGCGGCATCGGGCCGTCGGTGGCGGCGACCACGAGGATGGCGCCGTCCATCTGGGCAGCACCGGTGATCATGTTCTTGATGTAGTCCGCGTGACCGGGGCAGTCGACGTGGGCGTAGTGACGGGTCTCCGTCTGGTACTCGACGTGCGCGATCGAGATGGTGATACCGCGCTGGCGCTCCTCAGGAGCCTTGTCGATCTGGTCGAACGCCGAGGCCTCGTTCAGGTTCGGGAACGCGTCGTGCAGCACCTTGGTAATGGCGGCCGTGAGGGTCGTCTTACCGTGGTCGATGTGACCGATGGTGCCGATGTTGACGTGCGGCTTAGTCCGCTCGAACTTCGCCTTCGCCACTGGGGTCCTCCTGTGGAGTGGTTCTGTACGCCTTACTTCATCGGCGCCAGGTGATCTTTGCTGGAAAGCCCGGAACCCGGGGCAAACATCCAGGAATGCGGGTGTTTGCCCCTTGAGGCTCCGGAGTCAAGCCTAAAGCGTGTGAACGCGGTGCGTTACTCGCCCTTGGCCTTCGCGATGATCTCCTCGGCGACGTTCCGCGGAACCTCGGCGTAGGAGTCGAACTGCATGGAGTAGCTCGCACGGCCGGACGTCTTGCTGCGCAGGTCGCCGACGTAGCCGAACATCTCCGAGAGGGGCACGAGGCCCTTCACGACGCGGGCACCGGCCCGCTCCTCCATGGCCTGGATCTGGCCACGGCGGGAGTTGATGTCGCCGATGACCTCACCCATGTAGTCCTCGGGCGTGGTGACCTCGACGGCCATCATCGGCTCGAGCAGCACGGGGCTGGCCTTGCGCGCGGCCTCCTTGAAGGCCTGCGAACCGGCGATCTTGAAGGCGAGCTCGGAGGAGTCGACCTCGTGGTAGCCACCGTCGATCAGCGTGACGCGCACGCCGGTCATCTCGTAGCCCGCGAGGATGCCGAACTGCATGGCCTCCTGAGCACCGGCGTCCACCGAAGGGATGTACTCCTTCGGGATACGGCCACCGGTCACCTTGTTCACGAACTCGTACGAGGCGTCGCCGCCCTCGATGGGCTCGATCGCGATCTGCACCTTGGCGAACTGGCCGGTACCACCAGTCTGCTTCTTGTGCGTGTAGTCGACGCGCTCGACGGCCTTGCGGATCGTCTCGCGGTACGCGACCTGCGGCTTGCCGACGTTGGCCTCGACCTTGAACTCACGGCGCATACGGTCGACCAGCACCTCGAGGTGCAGCTCGCCCATACCGCCGATGATGGTCTGGCCGGTCTCCTCGTCCGAGTGGACCTGGAAGGACGGGTCCTCCTCGGCCAGGCGCTGGATCGCGATGCCCAGCTTCTCCTGGTCGCCCTTCGACTTGGGCTCGATGGCGACCTGGATGACCGGCGCCGGGAAGTCCATGGACTCCAGGATCACCGGGGCCTTGTCGTCGCACAGCGTCTCACCGGTCGTGGTCTGCTTCAGACCCATCACGGCGACGATGTCGCCGGCGCCCACCGACTCGATCTCCTCACGCTTGTTCGCGTGCATACGGTAGATCTTGCCGATGCGCTCCTTGCGGCCCTTGACGGAGTTCAGCACGGCCGTGCCGGACTCCAGGCGCCCCGAGTAGACCCGGACGAAGGTGAGCTTGCCGAGATGCGGGTCGCTCATGATCTTGAACGCCAGCGCCGACAGCGGCTCGTCGTCGGACGGCTTGCGCTTGACGACCGTCTCCGCGTCCTTGACGTCGTGACCCTCGATGGCCTCGATGTCAACGGGAGAGGGCAGGTAGCGCACGACCGCGTCGAGCAGGGGCTGGACGCCCTTGTTCTTGAACGCGGTGCCGCAGAACACCGGGGTGACCGTGGTGTCCTTGGACTTGCCGGACGCGATGGTGATACGACGGATCGCGGCGTACAGCTGCTCCACGGAAGGCTCTTCGCCCTCCAGGTACAGCTCCATGATCTCTTCGTCGTTCTCGGCGACGGCCTCGATCAGCTTGCCGCGGTACTCCTCGGCAGCCTCGGTGTGCGTGGCCGGGATGTCGACGATGTCGTACATCTCGCCCTTGGTGGCCTCGGCGGACCACACGAACGCCTTCATCGTGACCAGGTCGACGACGCCCTTGAAGTCGGCCTCGGCACCGATCGGGAGCTGCATGACGATCGGCTGGGCGCCCAGGCGGTCGCTGATCATGTCGACGCAGCGGTGGAACTCGGCACCGGTCCGGTCGAGCTTGTTGACGAAGCAGATACGCGGAACGCCGTAACGGTCCGCCTGACGCCACACGGTCTCGGACTGCGGCTCAACACCGGCGACGCCGTCGAACACCGTCACGGCACCGTCGAGCACGCGCAGGGAACGCTCCACCTCGACGGTGAAGTCGACGTGGCCCGGCGTGTCGATGATGTTGATGGTGTGGTCGACGTCTTCCAGCGGCCAGTGGCAGGTGGTGGCAGCAGAGGTGATCGTGATGCCACGCTCCTGCTCCTGCTCCATCCAGTCCATGGTGGCAGCGCCGTCGTGGACCTCACCGATCTTGTAAGACACACCGGTGTAGAACAGGATCCGCTCGGTGGTGGTCGTCTTGCCCGCGTCGATGTGGGCCATGATCCCGATGTTGCGGACCTTGGCCAGGTCAAGTGAAGTGGTAGCCATAAGGCTTCAGTCTTCTCTCGGTCTCGATGTGGGTAGCGACTACCAGCGGTAGTGCGCGAAGGCCTTGTTGGACTCGGCCATCTTGTGCGTGTCCTCGCGCTTCTTCACAGCGGCACCAAGGCCGTTGGAGGCGTCGAGGAGCTCGTTGAGCAGACGCTCGGTCATGGTCTTCTCGCGACGGGCGCGGGAGTAACCGACGAGCCAGCGCAGCGCGAGCGTGTTGGCGCGACCGGGCTTGACCTCGATCGGAACCTGGTACGTCGCACCACCGACACGGCGGGACTTGACCTCGAGGGTCGGCTTGATGTTCTCCAGCGCGCGCTTCAGCGTGATGATCGGGTCGTTGCCCGTCTTCTCACGCAGACCCTCCATGGCGCCGTAGACGATGCGCTCGGCGGTGGAGCGCTTGCCGTTCAGCAGCACCTTGTTGATCAGGGAGGTCACCAGAGGAGAACCGTAGACCGGGTCGATGATGACCGGGCGCTTCGGGGCGGGGCCCTTACGAGGCATTCTTACTTCTCCTTCTTGGCGCCGTAGCGGCTGCGGGCCTGCTTGCGGTTCTTGACACCCTGGGTGTCGAGCGAACCACGGATGATCTTGTAGCGAACACCCGGCAGGTCCTTCACACGGCCGCCGCGCACGAGCACGATGGAGTGCTCCTGCAGGTTGTGTCCCTCACCCGGAATGTAAGCGGTGACCTCGATCCCGCTGGTCAGACGCACACGCGCGACCTTACGCAGGGCCGAGTTCGGCTTCTTCGGGGTGGTCGTGAACACACGCGTGCAGACGCCACGACGCTGAGGAGAACCCTCAAGTGCGGGCGTCTTGTTCTTCTCGACCTTGTCCTGCCGGCCCTTACGGACCAGCTGCTGGATCGTAGGCACTACTTCTCCGGTTTCTGTGTGCCGATAGGTACAGCTAACCTGGAACGTCGCCGACCCACGCGGTCGGGTGTGTCGAATCTTGCGGACCTTTGCCGCAAGGCAAAAAGGGCGCAGATTACGGTGGCCGGTGTCGGCTCGCGATGCGGTTGAAGGCACGCACGAGAGCCAGGGCACACCCCAGGCACAAGGTCTGAGCGTACCTACCTCATTCGCTGTGGTCAAAACAAATGGAGTCCGGAGGCCCCGGGCTGCGGGCGATGTCAAGCCGCTGTACCCTACGTGATCTTCGAATTGGCGATCGACGCATGTCTGTGCGACCGGTGCGCGGGGAGCGGTCAGCCGGGCGGAGGGTCTCCGCGTGCGGGCCCGACAGCGCGCCAACAGACTGAGGGTCATGTCCGCGCCACAGGTGCCTCCGGCCGACCCCGATCCCCCTCCTGCGCGCTCACCCCTCTCGACGTTCGGGGAGAAGGTGGCGTACGTCGCGGCGCCGGGGACCGTCGTCTTCGCCCTGCTCTACTACTTCGGCAGCCTCTACGTCAGGGAGTACTACTCCGCCCTCGGCGTGGTGCCCGAGGATCTCGGGATGTCCGTCCAGAACGTCGTGGCCAGCAGCACTAGCGCGATCTTCTTTCCCCTGTGTGTCCTGCTGGTCGGCGGGCTGATCGTGTTCCTGGTGTTCGGCTGGCTGGGACGGGCGCTGGCCGGGCCGGAGCACGACGCTCACCGCCGTACGGCGATCATCCTGCTGCTTGCCGTCGGTGCGGCCATGGTGCTCGTGGGCCTTCCGGCCCTGTTCTCGTACGTGACGGTCCTTTTCCCGGCAGGCTGGCCACGTGTCTTCATGCCGGCCCTGATGGTGGCCGTGGGGTCCACGCTGGCCGTCTGTGCCGTCCATCTGCGGCTGGGCCGGAGCACGGGGGGCACGGTCCGGCAGACCCCCGCCGACGACCGTGTGTGGCTGGCGGTGGGCACGCTGCTGATCGGACTGCTGACGGTGAGCCTCTTCTACGACATGGCGCAGTACGCGGTCGTGGCCGGTCGCAGCGATGCCAGGCTGGACGCGAGAAGGGGGTACAAGGACACCCCGTTCGTGGTGGTCCACTCACGGGTGCTCCTCACCCACTCCGCGAAGGGCATCGAGTTCCTCGACCACGGCAGCGCGAACGGGCCGTACCGGTACGAGTACCGGGGCTTCCGTCTCCTCGCGAAGTCACCGGCCCGCTTCTACCTGGTCTCCTACACCTCGCGCTGGAAGGACCGCCGCGTGGTGGTACTGCCCGACGACCGCACCGCCTGGCTGGAGATCCGCAGCGCCGAGAAGACCGCCGGCGCTACGTCTGTGGGGCCGGCGTCTCGTCTTCGGTCGGAGTCGGCGGCTCGGTGGTGATGGGCTCGTCCGTCGTGGGCTCGTCGGTCGTGGGCTCGTCGGTCGTGGGCTCCGGGGTGGTCGGACCCGTGTCCGGGGTCGGGCCTTCGGTCGCTTCGCCGTGGATGGCGGCCGTGATGGTGGAGCCGTCGGCCAGCGTGAGCGTCAACTCGCCGGTGTACGGGCCCGGTTGCGTCGGCGTGTACTGGAAGACCAACTCGCAGCCCTCCGGCGGCACCTCGCCCAGACACTTCTTGATCATCTCGGCCTCTTCGCCCTCGATCTCGCCCCTGGCGTCCTGCAGGGGCGTGGTGCGCGCCTGCTTCGACGCCTCGAGGTCCACCTCCCCCTGGACCGGCTTGCCCACCTGCGTCGGCGGCAGCTCGATGTCGGACGAGGAGGCCTCCTCGGAGTCGCTGCCCAGGAAGATCTCGCCGTCCGTCTCACCCTCGCCCGTGGGTGTCTCGTTCTCGTCCGGGGTCCGTGTCGTGTCCTCGTCCGGGGTCTGTGTCGCGTCCTCCTCGACGCCACTGGACACGGCCTCGGAGGGCTCGGGAGGCGTAGGCCCGCCCCCGCAGGCCGCCGTCGCCGCCAGCGCCGCCGACGCCGCCGCCACGGCCAGGCATCGGGCAATCGCTGACGTCATGGCGTCGGCACCTCCGCGTCCGCTCGGCCGGGTCCGGCACAAGCTCGCACACCGGCCGCCGGGACGACACGGACTGCGGTCGCCGACACGGAGCGATCACTCGAACGACAGACCCGAACAACGCCGAAGGGCGGTCACCCACAGGGTGACCGCCCTTCAGTTCAAGCTGCTCGCTTACTGGTTGTACGGACCGTAGTCGTAGTCCTCCAGCGGAACGGCCTGGCCGGAGCCGGTGCCGAACGGCGAGTAGTCGATGTCGTCGTAGCCGACGGCCGAGTACATCGCGGCCTTGGCCTCCTCGGTCGGCTCGACCCGGATGTTGCGGTAGCGGGACAGACCCGTACCGGCCGGGATGAGCTTACCGATGATGACGTTCTCCTTGAGGCCGATGAGGCTGTCGGACTTGGCGTTGATCGCCGCGTCCGTCAGAACTCGGGTCGTCTCCTGGAAGGAGGCGGCCGACAGCCAGGACTCCGTCGCCAGCGAGGCCTTGGTGATACCCATCAGCTGCGGACGACCGGAGGCCGGGTGACCGCCCTCCTGGACCACACGACGGTTCTCGGTCTCGAACTTCGAGCGCTCGACCAGCTCACCGGGCAGCAGCTCGGCGTCGCCGGACTCGATGATCGTCACGCGGCGGAGCATCTGCCGGATGATGATCTCGATGTGCTTGTCGTGGATCGACACACCCTGCGAGTTGTACACCTTCTGGACCTCGCCGACCAGGTGGACCTGGACGGCACGCTGACCCAGGATGCGCAGCACGTCGTGCGGGTTGGTGGCACCCACGGTGAGCTGCTGGCCCACCTCGACGTGGTCGCCCTCGCGGACCAGGACCTTGGCACGCTTCGAGATCGGGAACGCCGTCTCGTCGCTGCCGTCGTCCGGGGTGACGACGATCTTCTTGGTCTTCTCGGTCTCCTCGATCCGGATGCGGCCGTTGGCCTCGGAGATCGGGGCGACACCCTTCGGGGTACGGGCCTCGAAGAGCTCGACGACACGGGGCAGACCCTGGGTGATGTCGTCACCGGCCACACCACCGGTGTGGAAGGTACGCATCGTCAGCTGGGTACCGGGCTCACCGATGGACTGGGCGGCGATGATGCCGACCGCCTCACCGATGTCGACCAGCTTGCCGGTGGCGAGCGAACGGCCGTAGCACATCGCGCAGGTACCGACGTGCGACTCGCAGGTCAGGATCGAGCGGGTCTTGACCTCCTCGATGCCGTGGTGCACCAGCTGGTCGATGAGCACGTCGCCCAGGTCCACGTTGGCCGGCGCGATCACCTTGCCGTCGATGACGACGTCCTCGGCGAGCATGCGGGCGTAGACGCTGGTCTCGACGTCGTCCGCCTTGCGCAGCACGCCGTCGGCGCCGCGCGAGGCGATCCGCAGCTTCAGACCGCGCTCGGTGCCGCAGTCCTCCTCGCGGATGATGACGTCCTGTGAGACGTCCACCAGACGACGGGTCAGGTAACCCGAGTCGGCGGTACGCAGGGCGGTGTCCGCCAGACCCTTACGGGCACCGTGCGTGGAGATGAAGTACTCCAGCACGGAGAGGCCCTCACGGAAGGACGCCTTGATCGGACGCGGGATGGTCTCGTTCTTCGCGTTCGACACCAGACCACGCATACCGGCGATCTGCCGCATCTGCATCATGTTTCCTCGGGCACCCGAGTCAACCATCATGAAGATGGGGTTCGTCTTGGGGAAGTTCTCGTTCATCGCCTCGGCGACCTCGTTGGTCGCCTTGGTCCAGATCGCGATGAGCTCCTGAGTGCGCTCTTCCTTGGTGATCAGACCGCGCTCGTACTGCTTCTGGACCTTCTCGTCCTGCGCCTCGTAGCCGCGGACGATCTCCTTCTTCGCCTCGGGAACGACGACGTCGGAGATGGCCACGGTGACACCGGAACGGGTCGCCCAGTAGAAGCCGGCCGCCTTCAGGTTGTCGAGCGTCGCCGCCACGATGACCTTGGGGTAGCGCTCGGCGAGGTCGTTGACGATCTCGGAGAGCTGCTTCTTGCCGACCGAGTAGTCGACGAACGGGTAGTCCTCGGGCAGCAGCTCGTTGAAGAGCGCACGGCCCAGGGTCGTCCGCAGGCGGAAGGTGTCACCCTGCTGCCACTCGGGCTCGCCCTCCTCGCGCGCCGGCGGGGTCCAGCCGCGCGGCGGGATGGTGCCCACCGGGAAGCGGATGTCGACCGCGGACTGGAGCGCGAGCTCGCCGGCGTCGAACGCCATGATCGCCTCGGCCGTGGAGCCGAAGGACCGGCCCTCGCCCTTGGTGTCACGCAGCTCGCCGTCGGTGGTGAGGAAGAACAGACCGAGGACCATGTCCTGGGTCGGCATCGTCACCGGACGGCCGTCGGCGGGCTTGAGGATGTTGTTCGAGGACAGCATCAGGATGCGGGCCTCGGCCTGCGCCTCCGCGGACAGCGGCAGGTGCACGGCCATCTGGTCACCGTCGAAGTCCGCGTTGAACGCGGTGCAGACGAGCGGGTGGATCTGGATGGCCTTGCCCTCGACCAGCTGCGGCTCGAAGGCCTGGATGCCGAGGCGGTGCAGGGTGGGAGCACGGTTCAGCAGCACCGGGTGCTCGGCGATGACCTCTTCGAGGACGTCGTACACGACGGTACGGCCGCGCTCCACCATGCGCTTGGCGCTCTTGATGTTCTGCGCGTGGTTCAGGTCGACCAGGCGCTTCATCACGAACGGCTTGAAGAGCTCCAGCGCCATGGCCTTGGGCAGACCGCACTGGTGCAGCTTCAGCTGCGGGCCGACGACGATGACGGAACGCGCCGAGTAGTCGACTCGCTTACCGAGCAGGTTCTGACGGAATCGACCCTGCTTACCCTTCAGCATGTCGCTGAGGGACTTCAGCGGGCGGTTACCGGGGCCGGTGACCGGCCGGCCACGACGGCCGTTGTCGAAGAGCGCGTCGACGGCCTCCTGGAGCATGCGCTTCTCGTTGTTCACGATGATCTCGGGCGCACCGAGGTCGAGAAGGCGCTTCAGGCGGTTGTTGCGGTTGATGACACGGCGGTACAGGTCGTTCAGGTCGGAGGTCGCGAAGCGGCCACCGTCCAGCTGCACCATCGGACGCAGGTCCGGCGGGATGACCGGCACGCAGTCGAGCACCATGCCCTTGGGGCTGTTGCTGGTCTGCAGGAACGCGGAGACGACCTTGAGGCGCTTGAGCGCACGGGTCTTCTTCTGGCCCTTGCCGGTACGGATGATCTCGCGGAGGCGCTCGGCCTCCTCCTCGAGGTCGAAGGACTCCAGGCGCTTCTGCAGCGCCGCGGCACCCATCGAGCCGTCGAAGTACGTGCCGAAGCGGTCACGCAGCTCGCGGTAGAGCAGCTCGTCGCCCTCGAGGTCCTGGACCTTGAGGTTCTTGAACCGGTTCCACACCTCGTCGAGGCGGTCGATCTCGCGCTGCGCACGGTCACGCAGCTGCTTCATCTCGCGCTCGGCACCCTCGCGCACCTTGCGGCGCACGTCGGCCTTGGCGCCCTCGGCCTCGAGCTCGCCCAGGTCGGCCTCGAGCTTCTTGGCGCGGGCCTCCAGGTCGGCGTCGCGACGGTTCTCGATCTGCTGGCGCTCGACCGAGACGTGCGCCTCCAGGGAGGGCAGGTCGCGGGTACGGCGCTCCTCGTCGACGTACGTGATCATGTACGCCGCGAAGTAGATGACCTTCTCGAGGTCCTTGGGCGCCAGGTCCAGCAGGTAGCCGAGGCGCGAAGGAACACCCTTGAAGTACCAGATGTGCGTGACGGGAGCGGCCAGCTCGATGTGGCCCATCCGCTCACGGCGCACCTTGGCGCGCGTGACCTCGACGCCACAGCGCTCACAGATGATGCCCTTGAAGCGGACACGCTTGTACTTGCCGCAGTAGCACTCCCAGTCCCGGGTCGGACCGAAGATCTTCTCGCAGAAGAGTCCGTCCTTTTCGGGCTTCAGGGTGCGGTAGTTGATGGTCTCGGGCTTCTTGACCTCGCCGTGGCTCCACTGACGGATGTCGTCCGCGGTGGCCAGGCCGATCCGGAGCTCGTCGAAGAAGTTGACGTCGAGCACTATGCGTCAATCCCTCTCAGGGTCGTAAGTCTTTGGTCTGAAACGGGGGCCTGGGGGTCGGCGGGGCCCTGTGGGTGAGGGCCCCGCCGGACTCCCGTCAGACCTCTTCGACGCTGCTCGGCTCGCGCCGGGACAGGTCGATACCGAGCTCCTCCGCCGCGCGGAAGACGTCCTCGTCGGTGTCACGCATCTCGATGGACATACCGTCGCTGGACAGCACCTCCACGTTCAGGCAGAGCGACTGCATCTCCTTGATGAGCACCTTGAAGGACTCGGGGATGCCGGGCTCGGGGATGTTCTCGCCCTTGACGATGGCCTCGTAGACCTTCACGCGGCCGGTGACGTCGTCGGACTTGATGGTCAGCAGCTCCTGGAGGGCGTACGCGGCGCCGTAGGCCTCGAGGGCCCACACCTCCATCTCACCGAAGCGCTGGCCACCGAACTGCGCCTTACCACCCAGCGGCTGCTGGGTGATCATCGAGTACGGGCCGGTCGAACGGGCGTGCAGCTTGTCGTCGACCAGGTGGTGCAGCTTCAGGATGTACATGTAGCCGACCGAGATCGGGTCCGGGAACGGCTCACCGCTACGGCCGTCGAACAGCCGCGCCTTACCGGTCGGGAGCACCATGCGCTCGCCGTCGCGGTTCGGGATGGTGTGCTGCAGCAGACCCGCCAGCTCGTCCTCACGGGCACCGTCGAACACCGGGGTGGCGACGTTGGTGCCGGGGGCGACCTGGTCGGCGCCGATGGCCTGCAGACGCTGCGCCCACTCCTCCGCGAGGCCGGAGACGTCCCAGCCGCGGCTGGCGAGCCAGCCGAGGTGGATCTCCAGGACCTGTCCCGGGTTCATTCGGGACGGGACACCCAGCGGGTTGAGGATGATGTCGACCGGAGTTCCGTCCTCGAGGAACGGCATGTCCTCGATGGGCAGGATCTTCGAGATGACACCCTTGTTGCCGTGACGGCCGGCGAGCTTGTCACCGTCGGTGATCTTGCGCTTCTGCGCGACGTAGACGCGGACCAGCTGGTTCACGCCCGGCGGCAGCTCGTCGCCCTCCTCGCGGTCGAAGACGCGCACGCCGATGACCTTGCCGGTCTCACCGTGCGGCACCTTCAGCGAGGTGTCACGGACCTCACGGGCCTTCTCGCCGAAGATCGCGCGCAGCAGGCGCTCCTCGGGGGTCAGCTCCGTCTCACCCTTCGGGGTGACCTTGCCGACCAGGATGTCGCCGGCGATGACCTCGGCGCCGATGCGGATGATGCCGCGCTCGTCGAGGTCGGCGAGGACCTCCTCGGAGACGTTCGGGATGTCCCGGGTGATCTCCTCGGGGCCGAGCTTGGTGTCACGGGCGTCGACCTCGTGCTCCTCGATGTGGATCGAGGAGAGGACGTCGTCCTGCACGAGGCGCTGCGACAGGATGATCGCGTCCTCGTAGTTGTGACCCTCCCACGGCATGAACGCCACGAGCAGGTTCTTGCCCAGGGCCATCTCACCGTTCTCGGTGGCCGGACCGTCGGCGAGGACCTGGCCCTCGATGATCCGGTCGCCCTCGTTGACGACGACCTTCTGGTTGACCGAGGTGCCCTGGTTGGACCGGGCGAACTTGTGCAGGCGGTACGTGATGTACGTGCCGTCGTCGTTGGCGGTGGTGATGTAGTCCGCGGAGACCTCCTGGACCACACCCGCCTTCTCGGCCTTGACCACGTCGCCGGCGTCGACCGCGGAGCGGTACTCCATGCCGGTGCCGACGAGCGGCGCCTCGGACTTAATCAGCGGCACGGCCTGACGCATCATGTTCGCGCCCATGAGGGCACGGTTGGCGTCGTCGTGCTCGAGGAAGGGGATCATGGCCGTCGCGACCGACACCATCTGGCGCGGCGAGACGTCCATGTAGTCGACGTCCTCGGGGCTGACGTAGTCGACCTCACCGCCACGGCGGCGGACCAGGACACGCGCCTCGGCGAACCGGAGTTCGTCGTTCAGCGTGGCGTTGGCCTGCGCGATGACGAAGCGGTCCTCCTCGTCGGCGGTCAGGTAGTCGACCTCGTCGGTGACCTGGCCGTCGTTCACCTTGCGGTACGGGGTCTCGACGAAACCGAACGCGTTGACCCGGCCGTAGGAGGCGAGCGAGCCGATCAGACCGATGTTCGGGCCTTCAGGGGTCTCGATCGGGCACATGCGGCCGTAGTGCGACGGGTGCACGTCACGGACCTCGAAGCCGGCCCGCTCACGGGAGAGACCACCCGGACCAAGAGCCGACAGACGGCGCTTGTGGGTGAGACCCGACAGCGGGTTGTTCTGGTCCATGAACTGGGACAGCTGGCTGGTGCCGAAGAACTCCTTGATGGAGGCGACGACCGGCCGGATGTTGATCAGGGTCTGCGGCGTGATCGCCTCGACGTCCTGGGTGGTCATGCGCTCGCGCACGACACGCTCCATACGGGCGAGACCCGTACGGACCTGGTTCTGGATCAGCTCGCCGACGCTGCGCAGACGACGGTTGCCGAAGTGGTCGATGTCGTCCGTCTCGACAACGATCATGTCGCCGTTGTCACCGGTGGTCTCGGTCTCGCCGGCGTGCAGCTGCACCAGGTACTTGATCGTCGAGATGATGTCCTCGACGGTCAGGATGCCCGCGTCGAGCGGAGCGTCCGCGCCCAGCTTCTTGTTGACCTTGTAGCGGCCGACCTTGGCGAGGTCGTAGCGCTTCGGGTTGAAGTAGAGGTTCTCGAGCAGCGTCTGCGCGGCTTCACGCGTGGGGGGCTCGCCCGGACGCAGCTTGCGGTAGATGTCGAGCAGCGCGTCGTCCTGGCCCTGGGTGTGGTCCTTCTCCAGGGTGGCGCGCATCGACTCGTAGTCGCCGAACTCCTCGAGGATCTGCTCGGTCGTCCAGCCGAGCGCCTTGAGCAGCACGGTGACCGACTGCTTGCGCTTGCGGTCGATACGGACACCGACCATGTCGCGCTTGTCGATCTCCATCTCCAGCCAGGCACCCCGGGACGGGATGATCTTGGCGGAGAAGATGTCCTTGTCGGACGTCTTGTCAATGCTGGAGTCGAAGTAGACACCGGGGGAACGGACCAGCTGAGACACCACGACACGCTCGGTGCCGTTGATGACGAAGGTGCCCTTGTTCGTCATGAGCGGGAAGTCGCCCATGAAGACGGTCTGGGACTTGATCTCGCCGGTCTCGTTGTTGGTGAACTCAGCGGTGACGAAGAGCGGGGCGGCGTACGTGAAGTCGCGCTCCTTGCACTCGTCGATGGAGTTCTTCGGCGGCTCGAAGCGGTGGTCCCGGAACGTCAGGGACATCGACCCGGAGAAGTCCTCGATCGGGGAGATCTCCTCGAAGATCTCCTCCAGACCGGACTTGGTGGGGACGTCCTGACCGTTCTCAAGAGCCTCCTCGACCCGACTCTGCCAAGCGGTGTTGCCGAGCAGCCAGTCGAAGCTCTCGGTCTGCAGCGCGAGCAGGTTCGGAACCTCGAGAGGCTCCTTGATCTTTGCAAAGGAGATGCGCAGCGGGGCGGTGCTGGCGCCGTTGTTCGTATTCGCGATCGAGGCGTTGCGCGAGGCGGCCAAGAGGGGGTCCTTCCGAGGGCTCGGACTCACTACGCGCGTGCCGGTCCCTCTCCGTACACGGAGACAGAAACCCCAGGTCAAAGGAGCTTCGGTCATCGATGCTGGAGTGAGGGCAGACCCCTGGTGACGGGCAGGGGACAGCTAACAGGCAGCGCAAAGGGTCAGTGTAGCCACTTGGCACACTGATGTCCAGTGCGGGTTTTTCGAGACCCTCGTTGTTCTCAACACCCTTGTCAACGCCTTCGGCCTGCTGCCCTCAACGCACGTTGATACTGCCCTCTTCGTCGTCGATCCATGCCTCGGATTCGGATCCTTGTGACGACGCGTCCTGAGAATTGCGCGCTGCGTGCGGTTCGTCAAGGCCCCCCAGCCCAAACGGGACCGTCCGGAGACACGACGAAGATCACCATACCCCTCGTCACCAGGGGTACAAGGCAACCGAGGCCGGACCTCCGGATACGCCGAAGAGCGACCACCCGGATGGATGATCGCTCTTCGGTGCGTTCGCGTTACAGCCCTAGGAGGCCGTACTCAGCGCGCGGAGAGAGTCGCGAAGACTCCGAGAGGTCTTACTTGACCTCGACGGAGGCGCCGGCGCCCTTGAGGGACTCGGCAGCCTTCTCGGCGGCGTCCTTGGCGACCTTCTCGAGGACGGGCTTCGGGGCACCGTCGACGAGGTCCTTGGCCTCCTTCAGACCCAGCGAGGTCAGCTCACGCACGACCTTGATGACCTGGATCTTCTTGTCGCCGGCACCGGTGAGGATGACGTCGAACTCGTCCTTCTCCTCCTCGACCGGGGCGGCGGCGGCCGGACCGGCCGGGCCCGCAACGGCGACCGCGGCGGCGGCGGTGACGTCGAACTTCTCCTCGAAGGCCTTCACGAACTCGGAGAGCTCGATGAGGGTCATCTCCTCGAACTGGGCGAGCAGGTCTTCCTGGCTGAGCTTCGCCATGATGGGCGATCCTTCCACTGATTCGGCAGGTGCCGGATGTACTGGGTGAGGCGGGCGTACGTCGGCCCGCTGCGACCCGTGCCGCCTAGACGGCCAGGGTCAGAAAGCGAGCCGAGTTACTCGGCACCGCCCTGCTCGTCCTGCTTGGCACGAAGAGCGTCCACGGTGCGGACGAGCTTCGAGGGAAGCGCCTGGAAGAGCTGAGCAGCCTGGGACTGCTTGCCCTTGAAGGCACCCGCCAGCTTGGAGAGCAGAACCTCGCGGGACTCGAGGTCCGCAAGCTTCTTGATCTCATCGGCGGACAGCGCCTTGCCGTCAAGGACACCGCCCTTGATGATGAGATTCGGGTTGTCCTTGGCGAAGTCACGAAGACCCTTCGCCGACTCCACCGGGTCACCGGTGACGAAGGCAACGGCCGTCGGACCAGCGAAGAGCTGGTCGTCCAGCGTGATCCCGGCCTCGTTGGCCGCAATCTTGGTCAGCGTGTTCTTCACCACGGCGTACTGGGCGTTCTCACCGAGCGACCGGCGCAGCGTCTTGAGCTGCGCCACGGTGAGACCGCGGTACTCGGTCAGCACGGCGGCGTTGGAGCTGCGGAACTTGTCCGTCAGCTCGGCAACCGCAGCAGCCTTGTCGGGCCTCGCCATAGAGCCTCGGCCTCCTTCCGGGTGATTCGGACCGCGCGGACCCGAAGGAGGACTGGGTAAAACAAACGCCCCGGCGCAGGCGCTCGGGGCGGACTCGACCGGCCGCACACGCTGAGCGCGTATGCTCCGGGAGTTCTACCACTGTCACCTGCGCGGGTCGCCCACTTTGCAGCGGATCCTTCGGCCACCGCACCCTCGTTCGAGCGTGCGGCAACGACCAGCGGTCTTTGGCTTCTTTAGGAGAGTACGGGACCGGGGCGGTGTCGAGCAAATCGGGCCCTACGGGGCCGCCCCGGTCCTGCTGTGTGCAGGCCTCAGGAGGCGGTGGTGGTGCTGCTGCCCGACACGGTCCCGGGGCCGCCGGCCTTCATCAGCTCCGTGAAGTCCTTGGTGTCGGCGGCCGGGGGCGCCTCCGCGGCGACCTTCACGCCGTAGTCGGTGTAGTAGGCCGTGCTGGTCATGGTGCCGGTCGCCATGTCCGCCTTCTCGACCTTCTTGACCAGCAGGTCCTGGCCGTCGACCCAGATGTCGATGGTCTCGGTGGTGACGCCCGCCTGGCTGAGCTGCTTCTTCAGGCCGGCCAGCTGGTCGGCGGTGAGGTTGCTGTTCTTGCCGGCGAGGTCGGCGACGTCGACCTCGCCCGAGTAGTGCGTGGCGTCGACGCCGGAGATCTTCTCCTGGCCGACCTTCTTCACGTCACCGGAGGCCAGCAGCAGCTTCACCGACTGGTTCGGCGTGGTGTTCTGCATCTGGTCCTTGAGGTACGCGCCGGAGCCGCCGCCGAGCTTGGCGAGGTCGTCGTACGCGTACTTGATCCAGTGCTTGCCGCCGAACTGCGCGGCGAACTTCTCGCTCATCTTGGCGTAGTAGGCGTCCGGCAGATAGCGGGCCTCCATCGACGTGGTGCCGGCCTTGCGCATCGCTTCGGCCATCTTGCCGCCGGTGTACGTGATGGTGAGGTTGCCCTTGAGGCCGTCGCCCCAGGCGAGGGCGCCGTCGGCCGTCATCGACATCGTGTCGCCGAGCGTCGTGCTGGAGCGCACCTTGGCCGACTCGGCCTTGTCCGTGGACTTCTCGGCGGAGAGCAGAGCGGCGAGGGGGCTGACGTGCGTGACGCTCTTGCCGACCGTCTTGTCGCCCTTCCCGGATTCCGAGCCGCAGGCGGCCACACCGGTCAGCGCGGTCACCACCGCGACGGAAAGGGTCACCCGGCGTACGGTCGTGCTCTTCATGTAGTCCCACCCCTATGCGAGTCCTGTGCCTGCAACGTAACCCAGGCCGCTGACAGTCGTACGAAAAGTCGCACAAAGAAAGGACGGGCCCCGAACCTTTCAGGTTCCAGGGCCCGCCCTCTGCTTACGCGTACCTGACGCGGCTACCGGGGTGAGCGCGGGGCTCAGACGGCGGCCGGGTCCTCCTCGACGAGGAGGTTGCGGGTGCGGTTCGAGTCGACCGGAATGCCGGGGCCCATCGTGGTGCTGATGGCGGCCTTCTTGATGTAGCGACCCTTGGCGGCGGACGGCTTGAGACGGGTGATCTCCTCGAGCGCCGCAGCGTAGTTCTCCACCAGCTGGGCGTCCTCGAAGGACGTCTTGCCGATGATGAAGTGCAGGTTCGAGTGCTTGTCGACGCGGAACTCGATCTTGCCGCCCTTGATCTCGGTGACGGCCTTGGCCACGTCGGGGGTGACGGTGCCGGTCTTCGGGTTCGGCATCAGACCACGCGGACCGAGCACGCGGCCGAGGCGGCCCACCTTGCCCATGAGGTCCGGGGTGGCGACGACGGAGTCGAAGTCCAGACGGCCCTTCGACACCTCGTCGATCAGTTCGTCGGCGCCGACGATGTCGGCGCCCGCGGCACGCGCGGCCTCGGCACGGTCACCGGTCGCGAAGACCAGGACCCGGGCGGTCTTGCCGGTGCCGTGCGGGAGGTTCACGGTGCCACGGACCATCTGGTCGGCCTTACGCGGGTCGACACCCAGACGGAAGGCGACCTCGACGGTGCCGTCGAACTTGGTCGTGGAGGTCTCCTTGGCGAGACGGACGGCCTCGAGCGGGGCGTACAGCTTCTCCCGGTCGACCTTGGCGTCCGCAGCGCGGAGAGCCTTGCTGCGCTTGCTCACAACTGCTCCTGTGTGTTCTGAGAGGAGTCGTGGTGTACGGGCCGAGCAGGCCCTACCACGGTGGTTCTACGAAGGTGGGCTTCAGCCCTCGACCGTGATGCCCATGGAGCGGGCGGTGCCGGCGATGATCTTCGACGCGGCGTCCAGGTCGTTGGCGTTCAGGTCGGGAAGCTTGGTCTGGGCGATCTCGCGGACCTGCGCCTCGGTGATCTTGGCGACCTTGGTCTTGTGCGGCTCGCCGGAGCCCTTCTCGACACCAGCGGCCTTGAGGATCATCTTCGCGGCCGGCGGGGTCTTGGTGATGAAGGTGAAGGAGCGGTCCTCGTAGACCGTGATCTCCACCGGGATGACCCAGCCACGCTGCGACTCGGTCGCGGCGTTGTAGGCCTTGCAGAACTCCATGATGTTGACGCCGTGCTGGCCGAGCGCGGGGCCGACCGGCGGGGCCGGGTTCGCCGCACCGGCGTTGATCTGGAGCTTGATGAGCCCCGTGACCTTCTTCTTCTTGGGAGGCATAGCTCTCCGGGTCCTTTCGATTCGGGTCCTGCCGGCACCCGGGCACCACCCGGACGCAGGCATACCGCACAACGATAACGGGTATGGATGCGCGGCCAAAAACCGTGCAGGTCAGACTGGCTACGAGAGCCCGCCTGACCTGCGCGGAAGTGAATTGGTCCAGAAGGAACTAGTTCTTCTGGATCTGGTCGAAGGAGAGCTCGACCGGCGTCTCGCGGCCGAAGATCTCCACCAGGCCCTTGACCTTCTTCGAGTCGGGGTTGATCTCGTTGATGGTCGCCTGGAGCGTGGCGAACGGGCCGTCGGTGACGGTGACCGAGTCGCCGACCTCGAAGTCCAGCACCTGGACCTCGACCTTGCGCTGCGGGGCGGGCTTGCCCTCGGCCTCGGCGGCCTCGCGGGCGGCCTTCTCCTCCGCCTCCGGGGCGAGCATCTTGACGATCTCGTCCAGGGTCAGCGGGTAGGGGTCGTAGGCGTTGCCCACGAAGCCGGTGACGCCGGGGGTGTTGCGGACGACGCCCCAGGACTCGTTGGTCAGGTCCATGCGGACCAGGACGTAACCCGGCAGCTTGTTCTGCTTGATCGTCTTGCGGTCGCCGTTCTTGATCTGGACGACCTCTTCCTGCGGCACCTCGGCCTGGAAGATGTAGTCCTCGACGTTCAGCGAGACGGCGCGCTGCTCCAGGTTCGTCTTCACGCGGTTCTCGTAGCCGGCGTACGTGTGGATGACGTACCACTCACCGGGCAGGGACCGCAGTTCCTCGCGCAGGGCCTCGATCGGGTCGACCGGGGCGGCGGCCTCCGCCTCGACCTCTTCCTCGGTCTCGACCGCTTCCTCGGCCTCGTCCTCGTCCTCGACGTGCAGCGCGGCCTCCTCGGCCGGCTCGCCCGCCTCGGCCTCGGCAGCCTCGAACTCGTCCTGCTCGTCCGCGCCCTCGACGATGTCGAGCTCGTCGTCCACCGTCTCGTCCGGCTCGATTGCGTCGTTCAGGTTCGGGTCAGACACGATGGCTGCTTCTTCCTGGATACATAGGGGTAGAACATGCGAAAGCGGGCGCCGGTACCACGGCGCCCTTCGCTCTTGGCTCAGCCGAAGACGTACTTGGCCGCGTGGTTGAGCCCATAGTCAATCACGGTCACCAGGGCGATCATGATTGCGACGAAGAAGATCACCACGGTGGTGTACGACGTCAGCTGATTACGCGTCGGCCAGACGACCTTGCGGAGTTCCGCGACGACCTGTCGGTAGAAGATACCGAGGCGCTTCAGCGGGCCCTTCTTGGCGCGCTTGCCACCCTTGCGGGCCTTCTTCTTGGTCTCCAGCGCCTCGTCCTGGGCATCAGGCGTGTCGATGGAGCCCACGGCGTCCGTCATTCGTCCTCACCTGATTCCGGGTCGTGGCCGTGCCGCGCCCGGTCTGAGCCGCACGGCGGTGCATCGCTGTACGTACATGTGCACACATCCTGGCGGTGTGTGTAGCAGGGCCGGAGGGACTTGAACCCCCAACCGCCGGTTTTGGAGACCGGTGCTCTACCAATTGAGCTACGACCCTTTGCGTGTCCCCCAACGTACCGCATCCGGACGGGTGCTCGGTGTGCACCGGTTGTGGAGCGACTGCTGAAGGCCAACGAGGTGAGAGTGTACGTGGTCCGCGGCCCGGCGTCGAACAGAAAGTGCCTGTACGGAGTGGCCGCACCGAAGATCGTCCTGGCCGGGGGCCGGATTCGGATGCCTGTTCACGTCGCGACCCCTTGCTGTTCAGTCCGTGAAACCCGCGTGCCGGGGGCGTTTCCGGTCTGAAACGATGGGGCCCATGAGCGCTGCAATCCCTCCCACCGAGCGCCGGGTCTCCGCCCGAGTCGGCGCGATCTCCGAGTCCGCCACCCTCGCCGTGGACGCCAAGGCCAAGGCCCTGAAGGCCGCCGGGCGTCCGGTGATCGGCTTCGGCGCGGGTGAGCCCGACTTCCCGACGCCGGACTACATCGTCGAGGCGGCCGTCGAGGCCTGCAAGAACCCGAAGTACCACCGCTACACGCCGGCCGGCGGCCTGCCCGAGCTGAAGGCCGCGATCGCCGCGAAGACGCTGCGCGACTCGAACTACGAGGTCGACGTGTCCCAGATCCTGGTGACCAACGGCGGCAAGCAGGCCATCTACGAGGCGTTCGCCGCGATCCTCGACCCGGGCGACGAGGTCATCGTCCCGGCGCCGTACTGGACGACCTACCCCGAGTCGATCCGGCTCGCGGGCGGTGTCCCGGTGGAGGTCGTCGCCGACGAGACCACCGGCTACCGGGTGAGCGTGGAGCAGCTGGAGGCGGCCCGCACGGAGAAGACGAAGGTCGTGCTCTTCGTCTCCCCGTCGAACCCCACCGGCGCGGTCTACAGCGAGGAGGAGGCCGAGGCGATCGGCCGCTGGGCCGTCGAGCACGGCCTGTGGGTCCTCACGGACGAGATCTACGAGCACCTCGTCTACGGCGACGCGAAGTTCACCTCGCTGCCCGCGCTCCTGCCTGCGCTGCGCGACAAGTGCATCGTGGTGAACGGTGTGGCGAAGACGTACGCCATGACCGGCTGGCGCGTGGGCTGGGTCATCGGCCCGAAGGACGTCGTCAAGGCCGCGACGAACCTGCAGTCGCACGCCACCTCGAACGTCTCCAACGTGGCCCAGGTGGCCGCCCTGGCCGCCGTCTCCGGCGACCTGGAGGCCGTGGCGATGATGCGCGAGGCCTTCGACCGGCGCCGCAAGACCATCGTGCGGATGCTCAACGAGATCGACGGCGTGCTGTGCCCCGAGCCCGAGGGCGCGTTCTACGCCTACCCGTCGGTCAAGGGCCTGCTCGGCAAGGAGATCCGCGGCAAGCGCCCGCAGGACACCGTCGAGCTGGCCGCGCTGATCCTGGAGGAGGCCGAGGTCGCGGTCGTCCCGGGTGAGGCCTTCGGCACGCCGGGCTACCTGCGGCTGTCGTACGCGCTCGGCGACGAGGACCTCGTCGAGGGCGTGAGCCGGATGCAGAAGCTGCTCGCGGAGGCGCGGGACTGAGGTCCGCTCCGCACCCGGGGGCTGCTCCCTTTCTTGGGAGCAGCCCCCGTTCGCACGTGCGAGCAAGACCACGTTCGGGGAAAGAGCTACCGGCGCGACCGAGACGTACGGCAGGATCCTGGGATGGAGCGTGTACGTGATCTGTCTGAGCTGCCGAAAGCCCATCTGCACCTGCACTTCACCGGCTCGATGCGGCCGGGGACCGTCCTGGAACTGGCCGACAAGTACGGCGTGCGTCTGCCCGAGGCCCTGACCGAGGCACTGACCAGCGGCGAGCCCCCGAAGCTGCGCGCGACGGACGAACGCGGCTGGTTCCGCTTCCAGCGGCTGTACGACGCGGCGCGCTCCTGCCTCCGGGAGCCGGAGGACATCCAGCGGCTGGTCCGGGAGGCCGCCGAGGAGGACCTGAAGGACGGCTCGGGCTGGCTGGAGATCCAGGTGGACCCGACGTCGTACGCGCCCCGGCTGGGCGGTCTGATCCCGGCCCTGGAGATCATCCTGGACGCGGTGAACACGACGGTGCGGGAGACCGGGCTCGGAATGCGGGTCCTGGTGGCGGCGAACCGTATGAAGCATCCGCTGGACGCGCGCACGCTGGCCCGGCTCGCGGTGCGGTACGCCGACCGGGGTGTGGTCGGCTTCGGGCTGTCGAACGACGAACGGCGGGGCATGGCGCGGGACTTCGACCGCGCCTTCGCCATCGCACGCGACGGCGGCCTGCTGTCGGCCCCGCACGGCGGCGAGCTGACCGGCCCGGCGTCGGTGCGCGACTGCCTGGACGACCTGCACGCCTCGCGGATCGGGCACGGCGTGCGCGCGGCGGAGGACCCGCGGCTGCTGAAGCGGCTCGCCGACCGGGGCGTGACCTGCGAGGTCTGCCCGGCGTCGAACGTGGCGCTCGGTGTCTACGAGAAGCCGGAGGACGTGCCGCTGCGCACGCTCTTCGAGGCGGGAGTCCCGATGGCCCTCGGCGCCGACGACCCGCTGCTCTTCGGCTCCCGGCTGGCCGCCCAGTACGAGATCGCCCGCCACCACGGCTTCACTGACGCTGAGCTGGCGGAGCTGGCCCGGCAGTCGGTGCGGGCTTCGGCGGCGCCGGAGGACGTCAGGGCGCGGCTGCTGGCCGGCGTGGACGAGTGGCTGACTCGCCCGGCCGTCTGAAGTGGGCGTAGGGCGGATACGCCTGGAAGCAGATCAGCACCTCGGGGCTGCGCCACGGGTCCACCTCGGGCTCCAGGCCGCGGATGCAGCCCATGAGGGCCGAGCCGCCCTTCACGATCCGCTTCCGGCGCGGTCCCCAGCCCGCCGCCGAGGCGCACTCCATGGCCGTCTCGGCGAAGACGTCACGGCTGCCGATGAGGAAGAACGTCCGTGCGTGGGTGGTGTGGCGCAGCTCGTCCCGGAAGCCGCTGTCGTGGCTGCGCCGCTCCCAGGCGGCCGCGTCGCGCGCGGTGCGCGCCTCGTCGGTTCGGACGGTCAGCGGGGTGCCCCCGGCCAGCCTGCGGCGCAGCTCGGGCCACTTGCCGGGCCGCAGCCCGTAGGTGTGGTGGGCCAGGACCAGGTCGACGGGCTCGCCGGAGCCTCCGTGGTGCGCGGTGACGGTGTCGCGCAGCGGGACGTGGACGACGGTGTGCCGTGAGTAGGCGGCGAAGGAGAACAGGCCGGCCAGCCGGCTGAGCCCGTCGTGGTCGCCGGTCAGGACGCCGTACGGCGCCGGGTCACGCAGTGACGTGTGCCGCAGGGGCTGCCAGGGCTGGACGACGCGGTGCTCGTGCGGCCCCGTCCTGAACCGGAACTCTCGCAGCCTCAGCCGCATGTGCGATGCCTCATGGCATCAGCGTCGCGACCGGCCGCCGTCCCGCGCAACGGGGTTTCACGGGGCCACGCCGCCCAGCAGGGTCCGGGCGAGCGCGGCGGCGAACGCGTCCACGGGAGGTCCTTCGCCGCTCTCCGTGGCGTCGTAGGCGAACGCGCGCTGGGCGCAGGCGCCGAGGAGGAGCGAGGCGGCCGCGAAGGTGTCGGCGTCGGCGCGGACGCGGCCGGCCGCCTGCTCGGCGCGCAGATAGGCGTCCAGGCTCTCGATCGGCGCATGCGGCCCGGAGCCGATCTTCCGCAGCGCCTCGTAGTGCCGCCGCTTGAGCTGCGTCTCGGCGTACAGGGAGGCGGCGATCGGGAAGCTCTGCTCGTAGAAGAGGGCTGCCTGGCGGGCGATCTCGGTGAGGTTCTCCTCCAGGGTGCCCCGGCCCGGCTCGGCCGCGAGACTGCTCAGCAGCGGGGTGAGCCGGGGCAGGCGCTCGGCGAGCACCTGGACGAACAGCTCCTCCTTGCTGTCGAAGTACTTGTAGAGCGCCGCCTCGGAGCAGCCGGCCGCCCTGGCGATCTCCTTGGTGGTGGCGCGGGCGAGTCCGACGGTGAGCATCAGCTCATGAGCGGCGTCGAGGATGCGGACACGCGCCGGCTTCGTCTCCATGAGGACGTCCAATCGGGCTTGACGAGTGGGTGAGTGCTTACCCACTCTAGAAGAAACCAGAGTGGGTGAACGCTCACCCACCTCACTGGAGGACGGGAGTCCCCATGAAACTCACCGTTTTCGGCGCCACCGGCGGCATCGGCCGGGAGATCGTCCGTCAGGCGCTCGACGCGGGTCACCAGGTGACCGCCGTCGTCCGCGATCCGGCCCGGCTGGACGTCACGGGGAACACCCTGGAGGTGTTCCGCGCGGACCTCACCGACCCGCAGGAGCTGCGCGCCGCCGTCGCCGGCCGTAACGCGGTCCTGTCGGGCCTCGGCGCACGCAGCCGCAAGGACGCGGGGGTGGCCGCCCGGCTCACCCGCACGGTGCTCGGGGCCATGGAGGCCGAGGGGGTACGGCGGCTGCTGGTGGTCAGCGCCGGCCCGGTGGGACCGGAGCCGGAGAACGACGGCTTCCTGGACCGCGGGATGCGGGGCCTGGTCTCGGCGATCCTGAAGGACGTCTACGCCGACCTGCGCGAGATGGAGGCCGAGCTGGCGCGCAGCGGCACGGACTGGACGTCCGTACGACCGCCGCGCCTGCAGGACAAGCCGCTCACCGGCCACTACCGCACGGTCATCGGCGGCTTTCCGCCCCAGGGCCGCTTCATCGCGCGCGCGGACGTCGCCCACGCGATGCTGTCGATGATCGACGACATGGGGACGGTCAAGCAGGGGGTGGGGGTCGCGTACTGAACCTGGACGCTGCGTGCGGCCCTGGTGGGCTTGTCGGGCTTGTCGGGCTCGTCGGCTACAGGCTCACGCCGACGGTCACCGGCTCGTTGACCAGCGTGATCCCGAAGGCCTCGTGGACCCCGGCGACGACCTCGCGGGCCAGGGCCAGGAGGTCCTCGGTGGTGGCGGCGCCCCGGTTGGTGAGGGCGAGCGTGTGCTTGGTGGAGATACGGGCCGGTCCGCTGCCGTAGCCCTTGGTGAAGCCCGCCTTGTCGATCAGCCAGGCGGCCGAGGTCTTGGTACGGCCCTCGCCCGACGGGTAGGCGGGCGGCTCGACGCCCTCGCCCAGCCGCTCCCGCACGCGCGCGTGGAACGCGGCGAACTGCTCGTCGGCGAGGATCGGGTTGGTGAAGAAGGACCCGGCGGACCAGGTGTCGTGGTCCTCGGGGTCGAGGACCATGCCCTTGCCGGCGCGCAGCTTCAGCACGGTCTCGCGGGCCGCGGCGAGCGGCACCCGCTCCCCCGGCTCCACACCGAGTGCCCGGGCGGCTTCGGCGTACCTGACGGGCGCGGACAGCCCGTCCGCATCCTCCAGCTCGAAGCGGACGCGCAGCACGACATGGCGCTCGGGGTCGGACTTGAAGCGGCTGTGCCGGTACGAGAAGGCGCACTCCTCGTTCGTCAACGTGACGGTCCGGCCTGCCCGGCGGTCGTACGCGATCACCTCGGTGATCGTCGAGGAGACCTCCTGGCCGTAGGCGCCCACGTTCTGGATCGGGGTGGCGCCCGCGGAGCCCGGGATCCCGGCCAGGCACTCGATGCCGGCGAGCCCGGCCTCGACGGCGCGGGCGACGGCGTCGGTCCAGATCTCGCCGGCCGCCAGCTCCAGCGTGGTGCCGCGCAGTTCGACGCCGGTCGTGGCGATGCGCAGGGCGGTGCCGTCGAAGCCCTTGTCGCCGATGACCAGGTTGGATCCGCCGCCGATGAGCAGCAGAGGCGTCCCGGTGTCGTCGGCCGCACGGACGGCGGCGATCACCTCGGCGTCGGTCGTCGCAGTGACCAGCCGGGTGGCGGGGCCGCCCAGCCGGAAGGTGGTCAGCGGGGCGAGGGGGGCGTCGTGGAGTTCCTGCACGCGCTCAAGACTACGAGACGGCACGGACAGCGCCGCGAGGCGGCACTGACTGCCCGGCCGGGGACCGTTCCTCCGGGGCTGCACGCGCACGTGTACGGCCCCGTCGGCGAGGACGGGGCCGTACACGTGCGCGTGCCGGGCGGTGTTCGTGTACCGGGCCGGGTGGCGGGCACTCAGGGGGCGGCGGTCTCCAGGACCGGCGCGGGCTCGGTCGTGCCGGTGGCGAGGACCGTGCGGCGCCGGGTGGGGATCAGCAGGGCCGCGACCCCGGCGAGGGCGACCACCCCTGCGCCGACGACCAGCGCGGGCCGCAGTCCGTCGACGAAGGCCTGGGCGCTCTCGTAGCCGCCCTGGGACGAGAAGATCGACGACATGACCGCGATGCCGAGCGCGCCGCCCACCTCGCGCAGGGCGTTGTTGGCACCGGAGGCGATGCCCTGCTCCGCGGGCAGGACGCTGGACATGACCAGGTTGGAGGCGGGCGCGAAGAACAGGGCCATGCCGATGCCGCTGATGATCAGGCCGGGCAGCTGGGTCGCGTAGGAGACGTCGGCGGTCACCACGGAGGCCAGGTAGCCGAGCCCTGCGGCCTGCAGGAACAGGCCGGTGGCGACGACCGGGCGGCCGCCGATGCGGTCGGAGAGGATGCCGGCGATCGGCGCGACGAGCATCGGCATGCCGGTCCACGGCAGCATCCTGAGGCCCGCCTCGGTGGGCGAGTAGCCGAGCACGCCCTGCATGTACTGGCTGAGCAGGAAGATCGAGCCGAACATCCCGAGGAACATCAGCAGGCTCGCGGCGTTGATCCCGGAGAAGGCGCGGGAGCGGAACAGCCGCATCGGCAGCATGGGGTGCTTGTTGTGGCTGCCGTGGTACACGAAGCCGCCGAGCAGCGCGGCCCCCGCGATCAGGCCGGTCAGGACGAGGGAGCCGGTCCAGCCGTCGACCGGGCCGCGCACCAGGCCGTACACGATCCCGAAGAGCCCGCCGCTGACGAGCAGGGTGCCGGGGAGGTCGAGCCGGGCGCCGGCGCCGTGGGACTCGGCGAGGCGCAGCCGGGCGAGGGGCAGCAGGGCCACGCCGAGCGGGACGTTCAGCCAGAAGATCCAGTGCCAGGAGATGTGCTCGGTGAGGCTGCCCCCGATGAGCGGCCCGGAGGCGACGGCGAGGCCGTTGACGGCCCCCCAGATGCCGTACGCCATACCGCGCTTGGCGGCGGGCACGGCCGCGGTCAGCAGGGTCAGGGTGAGCGGCATCATCACGGCCGCGCCGACGCCCTGGACCGCGCGGGCGGCGATGAGGGAGCCGATGCCCGGGGCCATGGCCGCTGCGGCGGAGGCGCCGGTGAAGACGGTGAGTCCGACGAGGAAGAGCCGGCGGCGCCCGAAGCGGTCGCCGAGCGCCGCTCCGAACATCAGCAGGACGGCGAAGGTGAGCGTGTAGGCGCTCACGGTCCACTCCAGGTCGTCCAGCGCGCCGCCGAGGTCCTTGCGGATGGAGGGCAGGGCGGTGGTGACGACGAGGTTGTCGAGGGCCGCCATGAACCCGGCGACGCTGGTGATGACGAGGGCCCAGACGGCGCCCCCGCGACGTGCGGTCTGCTGTGACATCTCTCCCCCAGAGGGTGATCACTGCCGTTGATTAGTTATTGCTGACTAACTTTGGAGCCCATGAAGAAAGGACAGGACTCCACTCTCCGTTGCGCTACTTCTCCAGCCGCCCGGTGATCCGGGCCGCCGGGTACATCCCCTGCCAGACCTGATGCTCGGGCGGAAAGCCCATGGCGGTAAGGGCGTTGATGAGCATTCCGTACGCCAGAAAGGTCGTGGTGTCGTTCACGTCCGCCCCGAGCGGCAGATGCGCGGTGTCCCAGAGCTTCATCCAGCCGGCCCGGACGGCCTCACCGAACGCGTGGTCGCCTTCCGCCTCGGCGGCCGCCACCGTGATGTACGTCTGCATCTGCATCTGGAGCGTCTCGGGGTGCTCCGTGAGCAGACGCACATAGGCGTTCGCCATGGCGTGCCGGGCTTCCTCGCCGTCCAGCCCCTCGGCGGCCTCCGCGAGGATCCGGCAGGTGTCGTCGATGCACCGGAGGGACGCGGCGGCGAAGATCGCCTTCTTGCCCGGGAAGAGCCGGAAGAGGTACGGCTGCGAGACGCCGACCCGCTTGGCGATCGCCTCGGTGGAGGTGCCGAAGTAGCCCCTCTGCGCGAACTCCGCGATCGCCGCGCGGATGACGCTCTCGCGCCGCTCTTCTGCGCTCATCCTGACCATGCGAGAAAGTTAGTACTCAATCACTAACTAGTCAAGGGGCCTGTGTCGACATGCGTAAGGGGCGCCTACCCATGGTCAGCGCCCCTTACCGGATCTGCCGTCAGGCCAGTCGCACGACCGCCCGGGACATGCCCAGCACCTTCTCGCCCTCGCTGGTCGCGGTCAGGTCCACGCGGACCGTGTTGTCGTCCAGCTTGGCCGCGACCTTGCCGCTGACCTCGATGACCGCGCCCTTGTCGTCGTTCGGCACGACGACCGGCTTGGTGAAGCGGACGCCGTACTCCACGACCGCACCCGGATCGCCGGTCCAGTCGGTGACCACGCGGATCGCCTCGGCCATGGTGAACATGCCGTGCGCGATGACGTCCGGGAGGCCCACCTCCTTGGCGAACTTCTCGTTCCAGTGGATGGGGTTGAAGTCCCCGGAGGCACCCGCGTACCGCACCAGCGTGGCGCGGTTCACGGAGAAGGTCTGCGCCGGCAGTTCGGTGCCGACCTCGACGTCGTCGTACGCAATCTTCGCCGTCATCGCTTTCTCACGCCTCCTCGGCCGCACGGGCCACGAGCTTGGTCCAGGCGGTCACCACGTGCTCGCCCGCCTCGTCGTGCACCTCACCGCGGATGTCCAGCACGTCGTTGCCCGCGAGGGACTTGATCCCCTCGATGGTGGAGGTGACCGTGAGCCGGTCGCCGACGCGCACGGGGCGGGTGTAGGCGAACTTCTGGCTGCCGTGCACCACGCGGCTGTAGTCGAGCCCGAGCTGCGGGTCCTCGATGACCGCCCCGGCCGCCCGGTAGGTGATGGCGAACACGAACGTCGGCGGCGCGATCACATCGGGGTGCCCGAACGCCTTGGCGGCCTCCGGGTCCGAGTACACGGGGTTGGCCTCCCCGACCGCCTCGGCGAACTCGCGGATCTTCTCCCGGCCCACCTCGTAGGGCTCGGTGGACGGATAGGTCCGTCCCACGAAGGACTGGTCGAGCGCCATGGCCCGGCACCTCCTGGTCTCGGCAGCGTATGAAACGACGTAAGGCCGCCCCCCAGCTTGCGGGGGCGGCCTTACGTACGAGCCTGATTTATCGCGTCTCGCGGTGCGCGGTGTGCGCGTTGCAACGCGGGCAGTGCTTCTTCATCTCAAGACGGTCCGGGTTGTTACGCCGGTTCTTCTTGGTGATGTAGTTCCGCTCCTTGCACTCCACGCAGGCCAGCGTGATCTTCGGGCGGACGTCGGTGGCAGCCACGTGAGTGCTCCTTGACGAACGGATTGACTGAACTTAACGCAAAAAGAGTAGCCGATCGAAGGACCGACCCCGCAATCGGCTACTGTCAGTAGCGGTGACCGGACTTGAACCGGTGACACAGCGATTATGAGCCGCTTGCTCTACCGACTGAGCTACACCGCTTTGATGAGATCAGTCCCCGCCTTGCGACGGGAACCTTTCACACCAGAGCCCCAAAACGGAATCGAACCGTTGACCTTCTCCTTACCATGGAGACGCTCTGCCGACTGAGCTATTGGGGCGAGCGATGAAGACATTACACGGTCCGCCGCCGTTCACCCAAATCCGTTTCCGGCCGCCCGCCACAGGCTCGTTCGCGGGCCGTTCCCGGGCCTCCCGGAGACCTCACAAGTCCCCTTGCGGCGCGGGCACGCGCGCGTGAAACACAGGTCATGAACGGCCGCGGCACGCGGCGCGCGGACGCATGAGCGCTGGTCACACCGGTGGGCGAAGCGCGTACCGACAGAGGCGGACCACGCCGGTACGACTATTGCGCTCCTCCGCGCCGCACACCGCTCGCCACCCTAGGCTCGACTCACTCTGCGTGATCATGGGTCCGTCGCGGCCCTGCCCCGAGCCCCCGGCCCGACCCCTGGAGTCCGATGCCCGACAGTCAGCCGCAGCCACCCTCGTCGTCGAACCCGTCCGGGTCCTCCGGGCAGCCCGACCCGGCTGCCCTGCTGCTGTGCGGGGCCCGGCTCACCGACGGCAGGACCGTGGACGTACGGCTGGGCGGCGGGCGCATCGAGGCGGTCGGCACGGCCGGCAGCCTGACCCTGGGGCCGGCCCGGAAGGGCGCCGCGCGCGTGGACCTCAGCGGCTACCTGCTCCTCGCGGCCCCGGCCGAACCGCACGCCCATAGCGACACCGCGCTCTCCGCCGAGCAGCCGGGACCGGTCTCGTACGCCCCCGAGGACGTGCAGCGCCGGGCCACGGAGGCGGCCCTGCTGCAACTGGGCCACGGGGCGACTGCGTTGCGCGCGCACGTGCGCGTGGGCGACGTCCAGGGCCTGGGCTCGCTCGGCGCCGTACTGCAGGCACGGCGCTCCCTGCGGGGGCTCGCGGAACTGACCACGGTGGCGATGCCGCGCCTGCTGACCGGGGTGGCCGGGGCCGACGGGCTCGCGATGCTGCGGGACGCGCTGAAGATGGGCGCCTCCGTGGTGGGCGGCTGCCCGGACCTGGACCCGGATCCCACGGGGTACGTGGAGGCCGTGCTGGAGGTGGCCTCGGAGCACGGCTGCCCGGTGGACCTGCACACGGACGCGGCGGACCCGGCCCGGCTGTCCCGGCTCGCGGCCATGGCGGGTGGTCTGCGCCCCGGCGTGACGATCGGCCCGTGCGCCGGTCTGGCGCGCCTGAACACCGAGGCCGCCTCCCGGCTGGCGGACCAGCTCGCGGCGGCCGGTGTGACGGTGGTGTGCCTGCCCCAGGGCGGTTGCGGGGGCGTGGACCGGCGGGGCACGGCCCCGGTGCGGCTGCTGCGCGCGGCCGGGGTGCGGGTGGCGGCCGGCAGCGGCGCCCTGCGGGACGTCTCGAACCCCGTCGGCCGCGGCGACCCCCTGGAGGCCGCCTACCTCCTCGCGTCCGCCCACGGCCTGTGCCCCGAGGACGCCTACGACGCGGTGAGCACCTCGGCGCGCGCGGTCCTGGGCCTGCCCGAGGTCCGTATGGAGGCCGGCTTCCCCGCCGAACTCCTCGCCGTGCGCGGCGACCACCTGTCCGGCGCCCTCGCCCTCGCCTACAGCCGGATCGTGGTGCACCGGGGGCGGGTGGTGGCGCGCACGAGTGCGGTGCGCGAGTACTGCAACTCGGCGGCTGCGGCGGAACTGGGGCTGCCGCGGCAGGGGCGGAAGGAGTTGTCGTGAGGTGGCGCTGGTCGCGTCGGGGCACACGTCGGGGTCCGGGACGCCCGTACGGCCCGGGGGCGCATGTTGGCATTGAGGGGCGCGCATTCCAGGCTGCATGCCCGGATCGTGCGCCCAGGCGCCCTCAAGCCGCCACGCGCCCCTGACCATGCTCCGGCGCGCCCCCGAGCCACGGCGCGCCCCGGCGTGAACCCGTGCGGCGGACGCGCTTCTTCGGGCGTACGGTCGGAATCATGCGCATTGTCATCGCTGGTGGTCATGGTCAGATCGCGCTACGGCTGGAGCGACTGCTCTCCGCGCGCGGGGACGAGGTCGCGGGGATCATCCGCAACGCGGAGCAGGGCGACGATCTGCGGACGGCCGGCGCCGAACCGGTCCTGCTCGACCTGGAGTCCGCCACGGTCGAGGAGGTCGCGGCGCATCTGCAGGGCGCGGACGCTGCGGTGTTCGCGGCGGGCGCGGGCCCTGGCAGCGGTACGACCCGCAAGGACACGGTGGACAAGGGTGCGGCGGTGCTGTTCGCGGACGCGGCCGTACGCGCGCGGGTACGCCGTTTCGTGGTGGTCTCGTCGATGGGCGCGGACCCCGCGCACGAGGGCGACGACGTCTTCGACGTGTACCTGCGCGCCAAGGGCGCGGCCGACGCGTACGTCACCCGTCAGGACGCCCTCGACTGGACGATCCTGCGCCCCGGTGCGCTGACGAACGACGCGGGCACCGGCCAGGTCCGCCTGGAGGCCCACACCGGGCGCGGCCCGATCCCGCGGGACGACGTGGCGGCCGTGCTGGCGGAGCTGCTGGACACCTCGGCGACGGCCGGTCTGACGCTGGAACTGATCGGCGGGTCGACGCCGGTGTCGGTCGCGGTGAAGTCGGTCGCGGGGAACTGAGGCCGGCCGCCGGCCGTTCACCTGTCAGACCGTCAGAGGACTGGGCCGGCCGCCGGCCGTCCAGCCGTCAGACCGTCAGAAGAGAGGCAGCTGCCCGAGAAAGTCCGGCAGAACGTACCCGTCCAACGCCGGCTGGACCGCCCCGAGTTGAGCCTGCCGCCGCGATCCGGAACACGAGACGAGCTCCCCGCCCTCCCGCGCCCCGGGCGGGTCGTGCCGCGCAAAGCGCCCCGCGACGACGGCGATCTCGCGACGGCACACAGGACAGGTTCTGCGACGGGAGGCCATGCCGCCAGTGTGCCCGCCGCACAACGAAGAGACCCCCTCCACTCTGCGTTTCCGCAAGGTGGAGGGGGTCTTCCCCAGTGTGGCGGCGCCAGGATTCGAACCTGGGAAGGCTGAGCCGGCAGATTTACAGTCTGCTCCCTTTGGCCGCTCGGGCACACCGCCGGGGTTGCTGCCGTTCGAACCGCTTTTCGGCGGCGCTCCCTGGCAACGACGTAAACAATACCCGATGCCGAGGGGTGCTTCGCCACCCGATTCATCTGCGCCCCTCGGGTCCCAGGGTGGCTAGGCTGGGGCGGATGCGGCCCGGTGCCACGCCGGGCCAGGCGGCCGCCGCCACGCACCCGATTCGCACCCGATACAAGGAGCCACAGGACATGGCCGACTCCAGTTTCGACATCGTCTCGAAGGTCGAGCGGCAGGAGGTCGACAACGCCCTCAACCAGGCCGCCAAGGAGATCTCGCAGCGCTACGACTTCAAGGGCGTGGGTGCCTCGATCTCGTGGTCCGGTGACAAGATCCTCATGGAGGCGAACTCCGAGGACCGGGTCAACGCCGTCCTCGACGTCTTCCAGTCCAAGCTGATCAAGCGCGGCATCTCGCTCAAGGCGCTGGACGCGGGTGAGCCCCAGCTGTCCGGCAAGGAGTACAAGATCTTCGCGTCCATCGAGGAGGGCATCTCCCAGGAGAACGCGAAGAAGGTGGCGAAGATCATCCGCGACGAGGGCCCCAAGGGCGTGAAGGCCCAGGTCCAGGGCGACGAGCTGCGGGTCACCTCCAAGAGCCGCGACGACCTGCAGGCCGTGATCTCGCTGCTCAAGGGCAAGGACTTCGACTTCGCGCTGCAGTTCGTGAACTACCGGTAGGACACCGGCGGGAGACGAGCAGGAAGGGTGGGCACCGCACGGTGCCCACCCTTCCTTCGCACGTGGTGTGCGTCCGTCAGTCGCGCGAGTTGCCGAACAGGATGCGGTAGAGGATCAGCAGCACGAGCGATCCGCCGATCGCTGCGGCCCAGGTCGCGCCGTCGTAGAAGTTCTTGCTGATCGGGTGGTCCAGCCAGCGCGCCGATATCCAGCCGCCGATGAACGCGCCCGCGACGCCGATGAGGGTCGTGCCGATGAAGCCGCCCGGGTCGCGGCCCGGCAGCAGGACCTTGGCGATGGCTCCGGCCAGAAGCCCCAGGATGATCCAACCGATGATGCTCATGCCGTGAACCTGCCCTCCCGCGCTGTGTCCGCACTGTCCGGCCCTTGAGAATCCGGTGAGGATCGGCTGTCCGTCGCGCGCGTGTTCGTGCCGTGTCGATGAAGAGGACGTCACCGGTCCACCACGCGGTTGCGGCGATCAGTAGGGTGCGGCGCATGACTCCCTCCGACACCGGCCTGCGCCGCACCCTGGGCGTGCGGGACGCCGTGGTCGTCGGCCTCGGCTCGATGGTCGGGGCCGGCGTCTTCTCCGCCCTGGGCCCGGCCGCGCGCGCCGCCGGGCCGGGGCTGCTGATCGGGCTGGCCGTCGCGGCCATGGTGGCCTACTGCAACGCCATGTCCTCGGCCCGCCTGGCCGCCCTCTATCCGGCCTCCGGCGGCACGTACGTGTACGGCAGGGAGCGGCTGGGCGCGTTCTGGGGCTATCTCGCCGGCTGGGCGTTCGTGGTCGGCAAGACCGCCTCCTGTGCGGCCATGGCGCTCACCGTGGGGGCGTACGTGTGGCCGGGACAGGCGCACGCGGTGGCGGTGGCCGCCGTGGTGGCCCTGACCGCCGTGAACTACGGGGGCATCCAGAAGTCGGCCTGGCTGACGCGGGTGATCGTGGCCGTGGTGCTGGCCGTCCTCGCGTGTGTGGTGGTCGTGTGCCTGACCTCCCCAGAGGCCGACGCCGGGCGTCTCGGTATCGGGGTGTCGTCGGGTGTGGGCGGGGTGCTGCAGGCGGCCGGTCTGCTGTTCTTCGCGTTCGCCGGGTACGCGCGCATCGCGACCCTGGGCGAGGAGGTGCGGGATCCCGCGCGCACCATTCCGCGGGCCGTCCCGCTGGCGCTCGGGATCGCGCTGGTCGTCTACGTGGCCGTGGCGGTGGCCGTGCTCGCCGTCCTCGGCGCGGACCGGCTGGGGCACGCGGCGGCACCGCTGGTCGAGGTGGTGCGGGCGGCCGGGGCGCCGGGGCTCGCGCCCGTGGTGCGGGTGGGGGCCGCGGTGGCCGCGCTGGGGTCGCTGCTCGCGCTGATCCTCGGGGTGTCCCGGACGACGCTCGCCATGGCCCGGGACCGTCATCTGCCCCGGGCGCTGGCCGCCGTGCATCCGCGGTTCCAGGTCCCCCACCGGGCGGAGCCGGCCGTCGGCGCTGTGGTCGCCGTGCTGGCCGCGACGGTTGACGTGCGCGGCGCGATCGGCTTCTCCTCGTTCGGCGTGCTGGCCTACTACGCCGTCGCCAACGCCTCCGCCTGGACGCTGAGTCCGGCCCTGTCGGCACGCCTCGTGCCGACCGTGGGGCTGCTGGGCTGCGCGACGCTGGCGTTCGCCCTCCCGGCGGCATCGGTCGCCGTCGGGGCGGGCGTGCTGGCCGTGGGCGTGGTGGCCTACGGCGTACGGCGGTGGTGGGCGGGGCGCGGCTCCGACACGGCCGGTGCGGCCGACGAGGCCTCTGGGCGGTAGGTCAGCGCGCCGCGAACGGCTGGTCCGTGCGGACGATCTCGCGGCCCAGCGGCAGCAGGGAGACCGGGATCATCTTGAAGTTGGCGATCCCGAACGGGATGCCGATGATCGTCAGGCACAGGGCGATGCCGGTGGTGATGTGGGCGAGAGCCAGCCACCAGCCGGCCAGGATCAGCCACAGCACGTTGCCGATGCACGAGGGCGCGCCCGCGTCCCGGCGCTCGACCGTGGTGTACCCGAAGGGCCACAGGGCGTAGACGCCGATGCGGAACGCGGCGACTCCGAACGGGATGCCGATGATCGTGATGCACAGCAGCACGCCGGCGAGCAGGTAGGCGAGGAACAGCCAGAAGCCGCTCAGAACGAGCCAAATGACGTTCAGGATGGTCTTCACCGGTAGCGACCTGCCATCTTCTCGAGCCGGGCGATGCGTTCCGCCATCGGCGGGTGCGTGGAGAACATCTTGGACAGTCCCTGGCCCGCGCGGAAGGGGTTCGCGATCATCATGTGGCTCGCGGTCTCGATGCGGGGCTCAGGGGGCAGCGGGAGCTGCTGGGTGCCGACCTCCAGCTTGCGCAGGGCGCTGGCGAGGGCCAGCGGGTCGCCGGTGATCTGGGCGCCCGAGGCGTCCGCCTCGTACTCCCTGGAGCGGCTGATGGCCAGCTGGATGAGGGAGGCGGCGATGGGGCCCAGGATCATGATCAACAACAGGCCGAGCAGGCCCGGGCCGTCGTCGTCGTCCGAGCGGCCGACCGGGATCAGCCAGGCGAAGTTGACCAGGAACATGATCACCGAGGCGAGGGCGCCGGCCACGGAGGAGATCAGGATGTCGCGGTTGTAGACGTGGCTCAGCTCGTGGCCGATGACGCCGCGCAGCTCGCGCTCGTCGAGCAGGCGCAGGATGCCCTCGGTGCAGCACACGGCCGCGTTGCGCGGGTTGCGGCCGGTCGCGAAGGCGTTGGGTGCCTCCGTCGGGGAGATGTACAGGCGGGGCATGGGCTGGCGGGCCTGCGTGGACAGCTCGCGGACCATCCGGTACAGCGCGGGGGCCTCGAACTCGCTCACCGGGCGGGCACGCATCGCGCGGAGCGCCAGCTTGTCGCTGTTCCAGTACGCGTAGGCGTTCGTGCCCAGCGCGACCAGGACCGCCACGATCAGTCCCGTACGGCCGAAGAAGCTGCCGATGACGATGATGAGTGCGGACAGTCCCCCGAGGAGTACGGCGGTCCTGAGCCCGTTGTGCCGGCGGTGCACGGTACGCCCTCCAAGTCGTGCAGCAGGGGAACCCTTTGGTCCAGTGGACCCTCCCGCTCTGGTCAACGCCAGGCGGCTGCGGCAAGTTCCCTTGAGTGGGCGTCGGCGCACGTCGGCCGTACGGGTGACGTGCTCTTACGTCCTTCCGTACGCCTCTTGCTCCTCGCCGCGCGCGTGGGATCACGGGTGCCCCACGCGCGCGCGTGGCGCGTCCTCAGAACAGTCCGGTGGCCGCGAAGCGCAGGACCAGCTGGGGTGCGCCGGAGAGGACCACGCCGAGGACTCCGGTGAGGGCGAGCGCGGCGGTGAGGGGGGCCGGGACCCGGTGCCGGGCGGGGGTGCCCTCGGGGGCGCGGAACAGCAGGGCTGTCCACTGGAGGTAGTAGAAGAGGGCGATCACCACGTTGACGGCCATGACCACGGCGAGCCAGCCCAGGCCCGCGTCGACGGCCGACGCGAACACGGTGACCTTCGCGAACAGGCCGATGACGCCCGGCGGCAGTCCGGCGAGGCAGAGCAGGAAGAACGCCAGGAGGAGGGCGGCGGCCGGGTTGGACGCGTACAGGCCCCGGTAGTCGCTGAGCCGGTTCAGGGACTTCGTACGGCCCACCAGGGCGGCGACGGCGAAGGCACCGAGGTTCACGGCGCCGTACATGAGGGCGTACGCGACCGTGGAGCCGATCGCCTTCTGGCCGTCCTTGACGTACGCGGCGGCGGCGATCGGCACCAGGAGGTAGCCGGCCTGGCCGACCGAGGACCAGGCGAGCAGTCGTACGGCGCTGTACGCGCGCGTGGCCTGCTGGCGCAGGGCGCCGACGTTGCCGACGGTCATGGTGAGGGCGGCCAGCGCGGCGAGCGCGGGCCCCCAGACGTCGGCGTAGGACGGGAGGGCGACGACGGTGACGAGGATCAGGCCGGAGAAGCCGACGGCCTTGCCGACGACCGACAGATAGGCGGCGACGGGCAGCGGCGCGCCCACGTAGGTGTCGGGCACCCAGAAGTGGAACGGGACGGCGGCCGTCTTGAAGGCGAAGCCGACCAGAGTGAGGACGACGCCGGTCTGGACGAGGGTGTCGAGCCGGCCGTCGACGTGCTGGATCCGCTGGGCGATCTGGGTGAGGTAGAGGGTGCCGGTGGAGGCGTAGACGAAGCTGATGCCCATCAGGCTGACCGCGGTGGCGGTGACCGAGGACAGGAAGAACTTCAGGGCCGCCTCGGAGGACCGCTTGTCGCCGTGCCGGATGCCGACGAGGGCGAAGGCGGGCAGGGAGGCGACCTCCAGGGCGACGATCAGTGTGGCCAGGTCGCGGGAGGCGGGCAGCAGGGCGGCGCCGGCCGCGGAGGACAGGAGCAGGAACCAGAACTCCCCGGCCGGGACGCGCTGGTGATCGTCCCTGAGGTTCGTCACCGACATCAGGGCGGCCAGCAGGGCGCCGCCGAGGGCGAGGAACTGGATGACGAGGGTGAAGTGGTCGGCGGTGTAGCTGCACACGCTCGCGTCGCCGGGCAGGCAGAAGGTGCTGCGGTCGCCGTCCAGCAGCGGCAGCAGCATCAGTGTGGCCGTGGCGAGACCCGCGACGGAGATCCAGCCGAGGAGGGGCTTGCGTGCCTCGGGGACGAACAGGTCGGCGACGAGGACGGCGAGCCCGACCACCGCGGCGATGGTGGGCGGCGCGATCGCGAGCCAGTCGACGGACTGGACCGCGGACTGGGCCAGCGGCTGGGCCAGGGCGCTCATCGGGTGCCTCCTGCCAGGAGCTGCTGCACGGCCGGGTCGGTCAGGCCGAGCAGGACCCTCGGCCACAGTCCGGCGACGACGGTGAGGGCGACGAGCGGGGTCCAGGCCGCGAACTCGTAGCCGTGGACGTCCGCGAGCTTCGGCATGTCCTGCGGGGTGGCGCCCATGCAGACCCGGCGGACCACGATCAGCATGTACGCGGCCGTCAGCAGGGTGCCGAACGCGCCGATCGCCATGAAGGTGAGGAACGCGGGCCGGCTGAGGTCGGCGGCGGGGTTGAACGCGCCGAACAGGGCCAGCATCTCGCCCCAGAACCCGGCGAGTCCGGGCAGGCCGAGCGAGGCCACGGCGCCGAAGGCGAGCAGTCCGCCGAGGCGCGGGGCCTTGCCGTAGAGCGCGGCGCCGGTCTCCTCGGCGAGGGTGTCGAGGTCGGTGCTGCCGGTGCGGTCCTTGAGCGCGCCGACCAGGAAGAACAGGAGGCCGGTGATGAGGCCGTGGGCGATGTTGGCGAAGAGGGCGCCGTTCACGCCGGTCGGGGTCATGGTGGCGATGCCCAGCAGGACGAAGCCCATGTGGCCGACGGAGGAGTAGGCGATCAGCCGCTTCAGGTCGCCCTTCGCGCCCTGCTTGGCGAGGGCCAGACAGGCCAGGGACCCGTAGATGATCCCGACGACCGCGAACGCGGCGAGATAGGGCGCGAAGGTGTGGAAGCCGTTCGGCGCGATCGGCAGCAGGATCCGGACGAATCCGTACGTACCCATCTTCAGCAGGACGCCGGCCAGCAGGACCGAGCCGACGGTCGGGGCGGCGGTGTGGGCGTCGGGCAGCCAGCTGTGCAGCGGCCACATCGGCGTCTTGACCGCGAGCCCGAGACCGATCGTCAGAACGGCGATGACCTGCACGGATGCGGTCAGCGACCGGCCGTTGTCAGTGGCGAGTGCCACCATGTCGAACGTGCCCGCCTTGATTCCGATCAGGAGCAGGCCGAGCAGCATGACGACGGAGCCGAGCAGCGTGAACAGGATGAACTTCCACGCGGCGCGGGTCCGGCCCTCGCCGCCCCAGCGGGCGATGAGGAAGTACATCGGGATGAGCACCATCTCGAACGCGAGGAAGAACAGCAGCAGGTCGAGGACGGCGAAGGTCGCGAGGGTGCCGGACTCGAGCAGGAGCACCAGCGCGACGAACGCCTTCGGGGACGCTCCCGTCGGCGGCTTGAAGTACGAGTAGAGCGCGCAGAGGAAGGTCAGCAGCGCGGTCAGGACCAGAAGGGGGAGGGAGATGCCGTCGATGCCGAGGTGGATCCGCACGTCGAGTGCGGGGATCCAGCTGATGTCGGTCGTGGCCTGCATCTTCGACGGCTGGTCGTGGTCGAAGCCGAGCGCGAGGGCGAGCGCCGCGATGAGGATCGCGCCGGTCACGGTCACACCGTGCCGCAGCACGGCCTGCTCGGGCGACTTCCCCTTCAGCCCGGGCGGGGCCGGCAGGAGAGCGGCGACCGCACCGAGGAGCGGGCCGACGACGACGAATGCCAGAAGGAACTGCATCACGGACTCGTTGATATCGATCACGCCTGCTCACGCTCCCGTGGCGACGAGGAGGACGGTCACCGTCAGGACGACGGCACCGGCGAGCAGCGCGCTCACATAGGTCTGCACATTGCCGGTCTGGGCACGCCGCACCGCGGCCCCGAGCAGCCGGGGCAGGGCGGCCGCACCGCTCACGTAGGTGTCCACGACCGCGCTGTCGAGGAACCGCACGAGGCTCGCTCCGGCCTGCACCGGGCGGACGAACAGCACCGAGTAGACGGCGTCCAGGTGGAAGCCGACGGCCGCGTGCCGGTACAGCGGGCCGAGCAGCAGCCGCCCGGGGTCGGGCGCGTGGGCGAGGTCGCCGTAGGCCGGCCCGTGGTCGGCGAGGGCGTGGGCCTCGACCAGGCTCGCGTCGCCCTCCGGGTGGGCGGCGGCCTCGCCCTGGAGGCTCTCCCACTCGAAGGAGGGGGCGGGCGCTGCCGGGACGCGGGCGGCGAGCGCGCGGGTGCGCTGCCAGGTGCCGTAGGTGACGAGCCCGCCGACCACGGCGAGGCCGGTGCCGAGGACGGAGGTGAGGAGCGTCGGGGTCAGGTCGCGGCCGTCGAACCAGGCGGGCAGCGAGCGGTAGGCGAGCCCGCCGAAGGCCAGGGACGGTACGGCGAGGACCCACAGCACGACGGTCATCGTGAGCGGCTGGCGGCCGTGGTCGGGGGCTTCGGCGCCCTTGCCGCGGAAGGCCAGCAGCCACAGGCGCGTGGCGTAGGCGGCGGTGAGCAGGGCCGTGAGCAGACCGGCGACGAGGACGATCCAGCCCGCCGCGCCGGGGGCGTGGTCGGTGTGGCCGGTGGCCACGTGCTCGGCGGCGCCCAGGACGGACTCCTTGGAGAAGAAGCCGCTGAAGGGAGGGATCGCGGCGAGCGCGAGGAGCGCCACGGTCATCGTCCAGTAGGCGTCCGGGACGCGGTCGCGCAGGTGGCTCATGCGGGACATGGCGCCCAGCGAGTTGGTGCCGGCGGCGTGGATGATCACGCCGGCCGCGAGGAACAGCAGCGCCTTGAAGGCGCCGTGCGACAGGAGGTGGAAGACGGCGGCACCGCGGTCGCCGACGGCGAGGGCGCCGGTCATGTAGCCGAGCTGACCGATCGTCGAGTAGGCGAGGACGCGCTTGATGTCGTCCTGGGCGAGCGCGGCGAGGCCTGAGCCGGTCATCGTGACGGCGGCCATGACGGCGAGGACCACCATCGCGGCCTGGGACGCCTCGAACACCGGGAGGAGACGGGCGACGAAGTAGACACCGGCGGCGACCATCGTCGCGGCGTGGATCAGTGCCGAGACGGGCGTCGGGCCCGCCATCGCGTCGGGGAGCCAGGTGTGCAGCGGGAACTGGGCCGACTTGCCGGCCACGCCCGCGAGCAGCAGCAGGGCGATCAGGGTCGGGTGGCCGATGCCGCCGCTCGCCGCGGCGCCCAGGACGCGGGTGATCTGGAACGAGCCGGCGTCCGTGCCCAGGGCGAACAGGCCGATGAGGAACGGCACGTCACCGAGCTTGGTGACCAGGAAGGCCTTCAGGGAGGCGGCGCGGGCCTCGGGGGTCTCCCAGTAGTGGCCGACCAGGAAGTAGGAGCAGATGCCCATGACTTCCCAGCCGACCAGCAGCACGATCAGGTCGCCGGAGTAGACGACCACGAGCATCGCGGAGGTGAACAGGGAGACGAGGGCCGCGTACGAGGGGTAGCGCGGGTCGTCGCGCAGGTAGCCCGTCGAGTAGATCTGCACGCAGGTCGCGACGAAGGCGACCAGGACGGCGACGAGCGCGGCGAAGCCGTCGATGTCCAGGGACAGCTCGATCGGCACCGAACCGGTCGGGGTCAGCTCGGTGTGAGCCGTGATGGGCTGGCCGCCGCCCTGGCGTACGGCGACCAGCGCGGCCAGCACGAGCGCGGCGAGGGCCGGCAGTACGGCGAGCGGGCGGACGAATCCGGGGGCGGTGCGGCCCAGCAGCAGGCCGGCCGCGGCGCCCAGGAACGGCAGGAGGGGGACGAGGACGGCGAGGGTGGTGGTGGTCACGCGGTGGCCTCCGCCTTCTCGGCCGCGGAGGTGTCGGTGCCGGGGCCGTCGGTGTCGTCGCCGTGGCCCTCGGCGGTGTCGCGGAGCTTGTCGATGTCGGAGGTGCCGCGGTTGCGGTACACGGCGAGCACGATCGCCAGGCCGATGCCGATCTCGGCGGCGGCGATGGCGATGGTGAACAGGGTCAGCGCCTGACCGGAGTGCAGGGTGTCCTCGGCGGCCCGGCTGAGCCAGACGTCGAAGGCGACCAGGTTGAGGTTGACGGCGTTGAGCATCAGCTCGACCGACATCAGGACCAGGATCGCGTTGCGGCGGGCGAGGACGCCGTACAGGCCGGTGCAGAAGAGGAGGGCGGAGAGAACGGCGGGGTAGGCGAGGTGCATCAGCGGGCGCCTTCCTTCTCGCCGGGAACGGTCACGGGGGTGGCCGGGGTGCCGGAGGCGGTGGCCGGTGTGCCGGAGGCCTCGCCGGTCGTACCGGAGGCCGTGTCCGCCTTCGCCTTGCGGGACAGGACGATCGCGCCCACCAGGGCGGCGAGGAGGAGGACGGAGAGGGCCTCGAAGGGCAGGACCCAGTTCTGGAAGAGGCTCTCGCCGGTGACCCGGGTGGTACCGGCGGGCGGGCCGGTCAGGTCGATCCAGGTCGTGCGGAACGCGTCGACGACCACCCACACCAGGGCGCCGGCGGCGGCCACCGCGACGGCGAGGGCGATCCAGCGGTTGCCGGAGTCGGCGTCCGGCGAGCGGCCGATGGGGGCCTTGGTGAGCATCAGGCCGAACAGGAGGAGGACGACGACGGAGCCGACGTAGATGAGGACCTGCACCCAGGCGATGAACTCGGCGGTGAGCAGGAGGTACTCGACGGCGAGGCCGCCGAGCGTGACCACCAGCCACAGGGCGGCGTGCACCAGCTGCCGGGTGGTGACGGTGACGAGGGCCGCGCCGAAGGTGACCAGGCCGACGAGCAGGAAGGCGATCTCGACACCGGTCGGGGACAGGAAGCCGTGCTGGGCTGCGGCGAGACTCACGACTCCCCCTCCTGCGGTTCGGCCTGTGCGGCGGCGAGCTTCTCGACGGTCTTGCGGGCGGCGGCGATCTCCTTCGGCTCCTCCGCGCCGGCGTCCAGGGCGGGCGGCGCCGGGACGGTCCACATCCACTCGCGGAGCTTGTCGCGCTCGTGGGTGAGTTCGCGGATGTCGGTCTCGGCGTACTCGAACTCCGGGGACCAGAACAGCGCGTCGAAAGGACAGACCTCGATGCAGATACCGCAGTACATGCACAGGGAGAAGTCGATGGCGAACCGGTCGAGGACGTTGCGGCTGCGCTCGCGGCCGCCGGGGGCGGCCGGCGGGACCGTCTCCTTGTGGGAGTCGATGTAGATGCACCAGTCCGGGCACTCGCGGGCGCACAGCATGCAGACCGTGCAGTTCTCCTCGAACAGGCCGATCACCCCACGGGTGCGGGGCGGCAGTTCGGGCTGGACGTCCGGGTACTGCTCGGTGACGTGTTTCCTCGTCATCGTGCGCAGGGTGACGGCCAGGCCCTTGGCGAGGCCGGAGCCGGGGATCGACGGGCGGGACATTACGAGATCACCACCTTGACGATGCCGGTGAGGGCGATCTGGGCGAGGGAGAGAGGGACGAGGAGGGTCCAGGAGAGCTTCTGGAGCTGGTCCTCGCGCAGACGGGGGTAGGTGACGCGGAGCCAGATGACGACGAAGGCGAGGATCGCCGTCTTCAGCAGGGTCCAGAGCCAGCCGAGACCGTCGGCGCCCCAGGGGCCGTGCCAGCCGCCCAGGAAGAGGACGGTGGTCAGACCGCACAGGACGATGATCCCGGCGTACTCGGCGAGCAGGAACAGCGCGAAGCGCAGGCCGGTGTACTCGGTGTACGCGCCGAAGATGATCTCCGAGTCGGCGACGGGCATGTCGAAGGGCGGACGCTGCAGTTCGGCGAGGCCGGCCACGAAGAACACGACGGCGCCCACGATCTGCCAGGGCAGCCACCACCAGTGGAAGGCGTGCAGGATGCCCGGCAGGGAGACGGTGCCGGCCGCCATGGCCACCGAGGCCGCGGCGAGCAGCATCGGGAGTTCGTAGGCGAGCAGTTGGGCGGCCGTGCGCAGGCCACCGAGCAGGGAGAACTTGTTCGCGCTGGCCCAGCCGGCCATGAGCGAGCCGAGGACGCCCACGCCCATCACCGCGAGCACGAAGAAGACGCCCGCGTCCAGGACCTGGCCGACCGCTCCCTCGCTCGGCCCGATCGGGATGGCGAGCAGCACGAGCAGGTACGGCAGCAGGGCCACGGCGGGGGCCAGCTGGAAGACGCGGCGGTCGGCGCCCGCCGGGACCACGTCCTCCTTCTGCGCGAACTTCACGCCGTCGGCGATGAGCTGGGCCCAGCCGTGGAAACCGCCCGCGTACATCGGGCCGAGGCGGCCCTGCATGTGGGCCATCACCTTGTGCTCGGTCTGGCCGACGATGAGGGGGAAGGTCAGGAAGACGACGAACACGGCCACGAGTCGCAGGGCGACGTCCAGCGCGTCGTTCACTGCGGGCCTCCTGTGGGATCGTCGGGGGTGTCGGGGGTGTCAGCGCTGTCGGAGGTGCTCTGGTCCTCGGGCGCCTCGGGGGCTTCGGGGGCCTGGGGTGCTTCTGATGCCTTGGGTGCTACGGGCTGCGGCTCGGGCGCCCGGTTCTCCTCGGGTACCTGCTCGTGCTCCGGTGCCTGCTGCGGCTGCGGTGCCTGCTCGGGCTGCGGTGCCTGCTCAGGCTCTGACGCCTGCTCCGGCTCCGGTGCCTGCTCCGGCTTCTGCTGTTCCTCGAACGCCGGGCGCGCGTGGTGCCAGGGGGCGTCCGAGCTGCGCGGGGTGCGCTGGGAGGTCGAGCCTTCCGAGGCGCTGCGTGCGCGGCGCGGACCTGCCGGTGCATCCGCCGCAGCCCCGGCCGCCGCCTGGCTCGTCGAGCCCTCGCTCGCGCTCCTCGTCCGACGCGGCCGCGCGGCAGCACCGCCGGCCCCGGCCGCTCCAGCCGCTCCAGCCGCTCCAGCCGCTCCAGCCGCTCCAGCCGCTCCAGCCGCTCCAGCCGCAGTCTCCTCGGTCTGGCCGGCCGCCTGGCTGGCCGAGCCCTCCGCCGCCGTGCGCGCCCGCCGTACCGGACGCTCGCCGGGCGCGGCGCGCTCCCCTGCCGCACGCGCCGGCCGCTCCCCCGCCGCGCGGGCCGGACGGGCAGGACGGGCCGGGGCAGGGGGCAGCTGGCCCTTCAGCGGGCCCCATTCGTTCGGGTCCGGGACACCCGGCGGGAGCATCTGGCGGCGCTTGGGGCCGCCGTGCTCGGACTCGCCCGGCTCCTTGGCGCCGGGCCAGGCCTTGGCCACGCGGGCGGCGAGGACGAAGTCCTTGCGCAGGGGGTGGCCCTCGAAGGTCTCCGGGAGGAGGAGGTGGTCCAGGCCCGGGTGGCCCTCGAAGTCGACCCCGAACATCTCGTGGGTCTCGCGCTCGTGCCAGGCGGCGCCCGCGTAGACGCCGACGGCGGAGGGCAGGGCCGGCGCCTCGTGCGGGACCGTCGTCCGCAGGAGCAGGCGGCGGACCGGCGCGAGGGCGACGACGTGGGCGGAGACCCGGAAGCCCGTGCCCGGTTCGTCGACGGCGCTCAGCCAGTCGAAGTAGGTGCAGGACAGGGTCGTACGGGCCGTCTCCAGGGCGGTGAGCCAGGAGGACGGCGGGACGTCCACCGTCAGGAGCTCGTACGCTTCCTCGGCCGTGGCCTCCGGACCGAAGAGCTCCTCGGCGGGGGCGGGCAGCCAGCCGGCCGTGCTCATCGCGCGCCCTCCTCAGGCGAACCCGAGGCCGCAGCCGAGGCCGAGGCAGGTGCCGGGGGCTGCACCAGGCCGCTCTGCAGAGCGGCGGCGGACGGCCGGTGGTGGGAGGCGTACCGCTCCTCCAGCGACTCGCGGGCGATCTTCTCCTGGAGCTTGAGGATGCCCTGGAGCAGCGCCTCGGGCCGCGGCGGGCAGCCGGGGACGTACACGTCGACCGGGATGATCTGGTCGACGCCCTTGGTGACGGAGTAGGAGTCCCAGTACGGGCCGCCGCAGTTGGAGCAGGCGCCGAAGGAGATGACGTACTTGGGTTCCGGCATCTGCTCGTACAGGCGCTTCACGGCCGGGGCCATCTTGTCCGTGACCGTGCCGGAGACGACCATCAGGTCGGCCTGGCGGGGGCCCGGCGCGAAGGGGATGACGCCGAGGCGGATGAAGTCGTGGCGGGCCATCGACGCGGCGATGAACTCGATCGCGCAGCAGGCGAGGCCGAAGTTGAAGACCCAGAGCGAGTAGCGGCGGCCCCAGTTCAGGACCACCTTCATGGGCTCGGGCGCGAGCCGGGCGAGGGCGCCCAGCCGCTTCGGCTCGGGAAGCAGGAGAGGCTCTGCACCGGACGGGCTCACGTCACCGGACGGGTTCACGCCCATGTCAGGACCCCCTTCTTGTAGGCGTACAGCAGGCCCACGGCGAGGAAGCCGAGGAAGATGAACATCTCCACCAGGGTCGTCGCGCCGTAGCCGGGGGCGGCGAAGACCGTCGCCCAGGGGAACAGGAAGATCGAGTCGACCGCGAAGATCACGTAGAGGAAGGCGTAGACGTAGTAGCGGACCTGGGTGTGGGCCCAGCCCTCGCCGACGGGGTCGACGCCGCATTCGTAGGTCAGGAGTTTCTCGGGGGTGGGCACGACCGGACGCAGCAGCCGACCGGCGCCGAACGCGACCGCGACGAAGAGCACGCCGATGAGGGCGAGCAGTCCCACGACCGAGTAGGACCGGAAGTAGCCGGCCGCGACGTCCGCCGCGGCGATCGTCGAGTGCCCCAACGTCTCCCGCACCGTCCGCCCTCGCTCCCTGACCTCGTGACTTGGTGAACCCTGTGATGCAACGTGATTCGAGGATCTGTACGCACGGGAGTCTAGGCCCTGATAAAGACGCGGTAAGCAGCCCGTCACACCGTGAGATGTGGGGAGCGTGCGGAGGGTGGGGTTTTCCCCCGGAAACAGGGGCGGTGGACCGCATGGCGCAAGGGGTGCCGGGCACGGCAGGCTGGCCGTTATGACCGCTCCCGCCTCCGCCGCCGACCGGACCGACGGCCCCGACCGTGTGCCTCCGGCCCGGTTCGCCCTCGCCGTGCACACCTGGAAGGAGATCGCGCATCTCCTGCTGAACCTGCCGGTGGCGCTGCTCGGCTTCACCTACGTGTTCACCGTGGTGTTGGTCAGCGGGGTCCTCACCCTCACGGTGATCGGACTCCCGCTGCTGGCCGTCTGCCTGCTGGGCGCCCGGCAACTGGGCAAGCTGGAGCGGATCCGGTCCCGGGCGCTGCTCGGGGTGCGGGTCGAGGAGCCGACGCCGCTGCCGATCGCCAGGGGCGGGGGGCCGATGCAGCGCCTGTGGCTGGCGCTGAAGGACCCGGTGGGCTGGCGGACGCTGCTGTACGACTTCATCCGGCTGCCCTGGGGGATCCTCACCTTCACCCTCGTGCTGACCTCCCTGTTCGTGCTGTGGCCGGTGCTGCCGTTCATCACGCGGGGACTGGCCAACGTGGACCGGGCGATGGTGCGCGGGCTGCTGTCGCCCTCCGACGAGCTGGAACGCCGTATCGCCGAGCTGGAGTCGGACCGCGGGATCGTGGTCGACACCGCGGCCGCCGATCTGCGCCGCATCGAGCGGGACCTGCACGACGGGGCGCAGGCCCGGCTGGTGAACCTGGCGATGGGCCTCGGCCTGGCCAAGGAGAAGCTGCGGGAGGGCCAGGCCGACGAGCATGTCGCCACGATGGTGGCGGAGGCGCACGGCGAGGTGAAGCTCGCGCTGCAGGAACTGCGGGATCTCGCCCGGGGCATCCATCCGGCCGTGCTGACCGACCGGGGCCTGGACGCGGCCCTCTCCTCGGTCGCCTCCCGCTGCACAGTCCCGGTGGCGGTGACGGCGGACCTGCCGGCCCGGCCGGCCCCCGCCATCGAGGGCATCGCCTACTTCACCGTCTCCGAACTGCTGCAGAACATCAGCAAGCACAGCCGGGCGCGCTCGGCCTCGGTGGAGGTGTGGCGCTCGGACGACCGGCTGCTCATCCAGGTCCGGGACGACGGCCGCGGCGGCGCCAGCCTGGAGGGCGGCAGCGGGATGCGGGGGCTGGCGGAGCGGCTGGGCGCCGTGGACGGCCTGTTCGTGGTCGACTCGCCGGTCGGCGGCCCGACGGTGGTCACGGCGGAGCTGCCCTGGCGGGACCGCAAGGAGTAGCCGCACCCCGGCGCACCCCGCACGCCCTCGGAGGGTGGGGAAAACCCCCGGCTCAAGAGGCCGACGGCCTCCATGGCCCGGGAAGCCGCCGCACACCAGGCTGGGAGACACGGCAGCACGCCGCCAGGACGAGGAGAACGGGACGACACCGATGGCCACGGAGTACGGACAGGAGTACGGGCAAGGACACGGGCACCCGGCCGGATCCGGCTTCCCCGCCCCCGACGGGGAGCGGCGCCACCTGCTGCCCGCCGCGCTGCGGGCGCCGATCGAGGCGCGCAGCTGGCGCGAGTTCGGTTACGTGCTGCTGAGCCTGCCGATCGCGGTCGTGCTGTTCAGCTGGACGGTCACCATGGTGGCGCTCGGCGCGGGCCTGCTGGTGACCTTCCTCGGGATCCCCGTGCTGGCGGCGGCGCTCGCTGGCTGCCGCGGCTTCGGCGCGCTGGAGCGCACGCGCGCGCGTGCGCTGCTGCGCCTGGAGGTGGCCGACCCGGAGCCGCTGCGGGCGCGCCGGCCGGGCGCGTTCGGGTGGATGGGCGCGGTGCTGAAGAGCGGCACGTCGTGGCGGCATCTGCTGTACGCGCTGCTGCAGTTCCCGTGGGCGGTGTTCTCGTTCGTCGTGGCGGTGAACTTCTGGGCGTACGGCTGGGTGCTGCTGACGTACCCGCTGTGGTTCTGGGTGTTCCCGATGTACGGCGGCCAGGGCGGCCTGCAGCTGTACGGCGACGCGCAGCACAGCGTCTATCTCGACAACCCGTTCGAGATCACCGTGACCGCGCTGGTCGGCCTGCTGTTCACGCTGGCCACGCCCTGGATCGTGCGCGGCCTGACCACGGTGGACGGGTTGCTGGTGCGCGGGCTGCTCGGGCCGTCGCGGCTGTCGGCGCGGGTCGTGGAGCTGGAGTCGGACCGCGGGATCGTGGTCGACACCGCGGCCGCCGATCTGCGCCGTATCGAGCGGGACCTGCACGACGGGGCGCAGGCCCGGCTGGTGAGCCTGGCCATGGATCTGGGCCTGGCCAAGGAGAAGCTGCAGGAGGACCCGCAGGCGGCGGCCCGGATGGTGGAGGAGGCCCATGGCGAGGTGAAGACGGCCCTGCAGGAGCTGCGCGACCTCGCGCGCGGGATCCATCCGGCCGTGCTGACCGACCGGGGCCTGGACGCGGCCCTCTCCTCGGTCGCCTCCCGCTGCACGGTCCCGGTGCGGGTGGAGGTCGACCTGCCGGCCCGGCCGGCACCGGCGATCGAGGGCATCGCCTACTTCACCGTCTCCGAGCTGCTGCAGAACATCAGCAAGCACAGCCGGGCGCGCTCGGCGTCGGTCGACGTGTGGCACGCGGAGGACCGGCTGATGCTCCAGGTCATGGACGACGGGGTGGGCGGCGCGGACGCGACCCGGGGCTCGGGCCTGGCGGGCCTGGCCGGCCGTCTGGATGCGGTGGACGGAGTCCTGGTGGTGGACTCACCGGCCGGCGGCCCCACCCGGGTGATCGCCGAGCTGCCCTGGCGGGCCTGAGGGTGCACGCCGACCGCGGTACGGCCTCCTGCGACATCCCGTGTGATTCCCCGGCTCCTGCGCACGACGGCCCGAATGCTGGAATGCTGGACCTTCGTACAGGACACCGTCGGAAGGTCGGGCTGTGGGGGGCCGGGAGATCGTGGAGGACAGGGTGCGGGTCGTCATCGCCGAGGACTCGGTGCTGCTCAGGGAGGGCCTGACCCGGTTGCTGACCGACCGCGGGCACGATGTCGTGGCGGGCGTCGGGGACGCGGAGGCGCTGATCAAGACCATCGCCGACCTGGATGCGCAGGGCACGCTGCCCGACGTGGTGGTGGCGGACGTACGGATGCCGCCGACGCACACCGACGAGGGCGTGCGGGCGGCCGTACGGCTGCGCAAGGCGCACCCCGGGCTCGGGGTGCTGGTGCTGTCGCAGTACGTGGAGGAGCGCTACGCCACCGAACTGCTGGCCGGTTCCAGCCGGGGCGTGGGCTATCTGCTCAAGGACCGGGTCGCCGAGGTGCGGGAGTTCGTGGACGCCGTGGTGCGGGTGGCCGAGGGCGGTACGGCGCTGGACCCCGAGGTGGTCGCGCAGCTGCTCGGGCGCAGCCGCAAGCAGGACGTGCTGGCGGGGCTCACCCCGCGTGAGCGCGAGGTGCTGGGGCTGATGGCGGAGGGCCGGACCAACTCGGCGATCGCCCGGCAGCTGGTGGTCAGCGACGGGGCCGTGGAGAAGCACGTCAGCAACATCTTCCTGAAGCTCGGGCTCTCCCAGAGCGACGGCGATCACCGGCGTGTTCTGGCCGTTCTCACGTACCTGAACTCATAACGGGCTGACACTGTGTCAGCAGCGTGTCAGTCCGTCCGGCTTCTGTGGAGACCGGACGTCCGGGTGGGAGGCCGCAGGAGACAACCGGGAAATACGCGGGGAGCGTCTTGATCGATGCTCCAGTGATACGGGAAATCATGAGCAGTCAGCGCGACCAGCCGTCCCGAAAAGCCGCCCGTCCGCGGATGGCCACGGGAAGGCGACCCTAACCGACGTAGGGTTGATACCGGGAAGGTCCCTGGGACGACCATCCCCGGACAGCCGCCTCGAAGGAGGTCCAGTTCAGTGACCAGTCAGGTCAGCAGCCCAGCGGAGCAGGCCGACGGAACCGTCGTGGGAGAGCAGCGCAAACCGGGCGGAGCCAAGGACGTGCGGCGCCTGGATCGGGTGATCATCCGGTTCGCGGGGGACTCGGGTGACGGCATGCAGCTCACCGGTGACCGGTTCACCTCGGAGACCGCGTCCTTCGGTAACGACCTCTCCACCCTGCCGAACTTCCCCGCCGAGATCCGCGCCCCTGCCGGCACCCTGCCCGGCGTCTCCTCGTTCCAGCTCCACTTCGCCGACCACGACATCCTCACCCCGGGCGACGCGCCGAACGTGCTGGTCGCGATGAACCCGGCCGCCCTGAAGGCCAACATCGGCGACCTGCCGCGCGGCGCCGAGATCATCGTCAACACGGACGAGTTCACCAAGCGTGCCCTGCAGAAGGTCGGCTACACCGCCTCCCCGCTGGAGGACGGCTCGCTGGACGGCTACAGCCTGCACCCCGTGCCGCTGACCAGCCTCACCGTCGAGGCGCTGAAGGAGTTCGACCTCTCCCGCAAGGAGGCCGAGCGCAGCAAGAACATGTTCGCCCTCGGGCTGCTGAGCTGGATGTACCACCGGCCCACCGAGGGCACCGAGAAGTTCCTGCGGAGCAAGTTCGCCAAGAAGCCCGACATCGCGGCCGCCAACATCGCCGCGTTCCGGGCGGGCGTGAACTTCGGCGAGACGACCGAGGACTTCGCGGTCTCCTACGAGGTCGCCCCGGCCACCGAGGCCTTCCCGGTCGGCACCTACCGCAACATCTCCGGCAACCTGGCCCTCGCCTACGGCCTGATCACCGCGTCGCAGCAGGCGGATCTGCCGCTGTTCCTGGGCTCGTACCCGATCACGCCGGCGTCGGACATCCTGCACGAGCTGAGCAAGCACAAGAACTTCGGCGTGCGGACCTTCCAGGCGGAGGACGAGATCGCCGGCATCGGAGCGTCGCTGGGGGCGGCCTTCGGCGGCTCGCTCGCGGTGACGACGACGAGCGGTCCCGGCGTGTCGCTCAAGAGCGAGACGATCGGCCTGGCGGTCTCCCTGGAGCTGCCGCTGCTGATCGTGGACATCCAGCGCGGCGGCCCCTCGACCGGCCTGCCGACCAAGACCGAGCAGGCGGACCTGCTGCAGGCGATGTTCGGCCGCAACGGCGAGGCCCCGGTCCCGGTCATCGCCCCGAAGACCCCGGGCGACTGCTTCGACGCGGCCCTGGAGGCCGCCCGGATCGCGCTGACCTACCGCACCCCGGTGTTCCTGCTCTCCGACGGCTATCTGGCCAACGGCTCCGAGCCGTGGCGGATCCCGGACCTGGACGAGCTGCCGGACCTGCGCGTGCAGTTCGCCTCCGGCCCGAACCACACCCTGGAGGACGGCACCGAGGTCTTCTGGCCGTACAAGCGGGACCCGCAGACCCTGGCCCGCCCGTGGGCGATCCCGGGCACGCCGGGCCTGGAGCACCGCATCGGCGGCATCGAGAAGCAGGACGGCACGGGCAACATCTCCTACGACCCGGCCAACCACGACTTCATGGTCCGCACCCGCCAGGCCAAGATCGACGGCATCGACGTGCCGGACATCGAGGTCGACGACCCGCACGGGGCGAAGACGCTGGTCCTGGGCTGGGGCTCGACGTACGGGCCGATCACGGCCGCGGTACGGCGGCTGCGCAAGGCCGGCGAGTCGATCGCACAGGCCCATCTGCGCCATCTCAACCCGTTCCCGCGCAATCTCGGAGCGGTGGTCACCTCGTACGACAAGGTGGTGATCCCCGAGATGAACCTCGGGCAGCTCGCCACCCTGATCCGGGCGAAGTACCTGGTCGACGCGCACTCGTACAACCAGGTCAACGGCATGCCGTTCAAGGCGGAACAGCTCGCCGCCGCGCTGAAGGAGGCCATCGATGACTGACGCCACCCACTCGCTGCTGCAGCTGGTCCCCAAGGCCGAGGCCAAGCAGTCCATGAAGGACTTCAAGTCCGACCAGGAGGTGCGCTGGTGCCCGGGCTGCGGTGACTACGCGATCCTGGCCGCCGTCCAGGGGTTCATGCCGGAGCTGGGCCTGGCGAAGGAGAACATCGTCTTCGTCTCGGGCATCGGCTGCTCCTCCCGTTTCCCGTACTACATGAACACCTACGGGATGCACTCCATCCACGGCCGCGCCCCGGCCATCGCGACGGGCCTGGCGTCCTCCCGCCGGGACCTGAGCGTGTGGGTGGTCACCGGTGACGGCGACGCCCTGTCCATCGGCGGCAACCATCTGATCCACGCCCTGCGCCGCAACGTCAACCTCAAGATCCTCCTGTTCAACAATCGGATCTACGGCCTGACCAAGGGGCAGTACAGCCCGACCTCCGAGGTCGGCAAGATCACCAAGTCGACCCCGATGGGCTCGCTGGACGCGCCGTTCAACCCGGTGTCGCTGGCGATCGGCGCGGAGGCGTCCTTCGTCGCGCGCACGATCGACTCCGACCGCAAGCACCTGACCGAGGTGCTGCGCGCGGCCGCCGACCACCCGGGCACGGCCCTGATCGAGATCTACCAGAACTGCAACATCTTCAACGACGGCGCCTTCGACGCCCTGAAGGACAAGCAGCAGGCGGACGAGGCGCTGATCCGCCTGGAGCACGGGCAGCCGATCCGGTTCGGCACCGACGGCACGCGTGGTGTCGTACGGGACCGGCAGACCGGCGACCTGAGGGTGGTGACGGTGACCCCGGAGAACGAGGCGGACCTCCTGGTGCACGACGCGAAGTCCGCGTCCTCCACCACCGCCTTCGCCCTCTCCCGGCTGGCCGACCCCGACACGCTGCACCACACCCCGATCGGTGTGTTCCGCTCCGTCGAGCGGCCGGTGTACGACGTCCAGATGTCCGAGCAGCTGGACACGGCCATCGAGCAGCACGGCAAGGGCGACCTGGCCGCGCTGCTGGCCGGCGGGGACACCTGGACGGTCGTCGGCTGATCTCGTCGCTCTGTGATCACGAGGCCCGGGAGCGGAGTTCCCGGGCCTCGTCGTACGTCTGACGGGCCTTCTCCACCTCGCCCATGCGGTCGTGCGTCCACTGCGCCAGGGACCGCACCTGCTCCGCCGCCTCCCGGCCCAGGGGGCTGAGCGAGTAGTCGACACGGGGCGGGATGACCGGCTTGGCGTCCCGGTGGACCAGGCCGTCGCGCTCCAGGGTCTGCAGGGTCTGGGTGAGCATCTTCTCGCTGATGCGGCCCACCTGGTCGATCGCCCGCCGCAGCTCGCTGAACCGCCGCGAGCCCTCCATCAGCTCGATCAGGACGAGCACGCCCCAGCGGCTGGTGACGTGCTCCAGGACGAGCCGGTAGGGGCACATGGCCTCGGCTCCGGTGCGCGCACGCGCATTACTTACTGCCATGCCCGTACCTTACTTCAAAGTGGGTACTTTCGCTTGGTTAGTGCACCTCCTAGGGTTAGTGCCATAGCCACCCCACAAGGAGTCTGTGAACCATGAGCATCGTCGTCACCGGAGCCACCGGACACCTCGGCCGTCACGTCGTGGAACAGCTGCTGGAGAAGGTTCCGGCAGACCAGATCACCGCAGTCGTCCGCGACGAGGCGAAGGCCGCCGACTTCGCGGCCCGCGGGGTGAAGCTCGCGGTCGCCGACTACAACGCGCCCGAGACCTTCGACGGCCTGTTCGCGGCCGGCGACAAGGTCCTGCTGATCTCCGGCAACGAGTTCGACAAGGGCCGGGTCCAGCAGCACCGGGTCGTCATCGACGCCGCCAAGGCGGCCGGCGTGGCACTGCTCGCGTACACCAGCGCCCCGGGCAGCCTCGAGGCCGCGCTCGCCGACGACCACCGGGCCACCGAGGAGGCGCTGCTCGCCTCCGGCCTGCCCTACAGCCTGCTGCGCAACGGCTGGTACCACGAGAACTACACCGAGAACCTGGCCCCGGTACTGGAGCACGACGCGGTCGTCTCGGCGGCCGGCGAGGGCCGGGTCTCCTCGGCCTCCCGCGCCGACTACGCGGCCGCCGCGGCCGCCGTGCTGACCGGCGAGGGCCACGAGAACACGACGTACGAGCTGGGCGGCGACGTGGCGTGGAGCTTCGCCGAGTACGCGGCCGAGCTGAGCCGGCAGACCGGCAGGGAGATCGCCTACAACGCCGTCACCGGTGAGGTCATGAAGGGCATCCTGGCGGGCGCCGGCGTGCCCGGGCCGTTCGTCGAGATCCTCGTCGGCGTCGACGCGTCCATCGAGAAGGGCGAACTCGTCGTCTCCTCCGGCGACCTGTCCCGCCTGGCCGGCCGCCCGACCACCCCGCTCGCCGAGGCGGTCGCCGCCGCGCTCAAGGGCTGACAGCTCGAGTGACTGACCCGCGCCTCCGCCTGTCATGACCGTATGCCGATACGGGCATGACAGACGGGGGTGCTCGGCGCTACCTTCGTTCTCGCGTGCGTGAGTGAGGCGAGAAGGAGGGGCCCGTGGCCGGGACGTCCAAGGGAGAACACCGGGCAGGCCTGCTGAACGGCTTCGCCGCGTACGGCATGTGGGGACTGGTCCCGCTGTTCTGGCCGCTGATGAAGCCCGCCGGAGCCCTGGAGATCCTGGCCCACCGGATGGTGTGGTCCCTCGTCTTCGTCGCCGTCGCCCTGCTCGTCGTACGGCGCTGGGCCTGGGCCGGGGAGCTCCTGCGGCAGCCGCGGCGGCTCGGCCTCATCGCGCTCGCCGCGGCCGTCATCACCGTGAACTGGGGCGTCTACATCTGGGCCGTGAACGCCGGCCATGTGGTCGAGACGTCCCTCGGGTACTTCATCAACCCGCTGGTGACCATAGCGATGGGCGTGCTGATCCTGAAGGAGCGGCTGCGGCCCGTGCAGTGGGTCGCGGTCGGGGTCGGCGTCGCCGCCGTGGTCGTCCTGACCGTCGGCTACGGCCGTCCGCCATGGATCTCGCTCTGTCTCGCCTTCTCGTTCGCCACCTACGGGCTGGTGAAGAAGAAGGTCGCCCTCGGCGGCATCGAGTCGCTGGCCGCCGAGACCGCGATCCAGTTCCTGCCCGCGCTCGCCTTTCTGCTCTGGCTGACCGCGCACGGCCGGTCCACCTTCGCGAGCGAGGGTGCGGGGCACACGGCCCTGCTCGCCTCGACCGGCATCGTCACGGCGCTACCACTGGTCTGCTTCGGTGCGGCGGCGATCCGCGTGCCCCTGTCCACGCTGGGCCTGCTGCAGTACCTGGCCCCCGTCTTCCAGTTCCTGCTCGGCGTCCTCTACTTCCACGAGGAGATGCCCGCCGCGCGCTGGGCCGGCTTCGCGCTGGTCTGGCTGGCGCTGATCCTGCTCACCACCGACGCGCTGCGTGCCGCGAGGAGGCCGCGGGCGATCATCGTGCCGCCCCGCGCCGAGACGCCCAGCACCGCCGCGGTGGACGCCTGACGCAGGGGCCGGCTGTCAGTGGCGGGCGCTATAAGTGGTGCCCATGTCGACGCAGACGCCCGCACCACTGCACTGGAAGCTCGTCATCGACGCGGCCGACCCGCACGCGCAGGCCGACTTCTGGGCCGCCGCGCTGCACTACACGACCGAGGACAACAGCGCTCTCGTCGAACGGCTGCTGTCGCTCGGCGCGCTGCCCGAGGAGGCCACGGTCGAGCACCACGGCCGCCCCGCCTTCCGTGACCTGATCGCCGTACGGCACCCCGACGACCCCTACGACCCGGACTCCGGCACCGGGCTGGGGCGGCGGCTGCTGTTCCAGCGCGTCCCCGAGGCGAAGTCCGGCAAGAACCGGCTCCACCTCGACCTGCACCCCGGCGCCGGGCGGCGCGCGGACGAGGTGGCCCGGCTGACCGCCCTCGGCGCACGGGTCCTGCGCGAGGTGAAGGAGCCCGCCGGCGCGTGGACGGTGATGGCGGACCCGGAGGGCAACGAGTTCTGCGTGCAGTAGCCCCCGGGGGGCGTGCGAACAGGGGGGGCGTGCCGCCGGTTACGCCTGCGCCTGCGCCGCCTTGGCCGCGCGGTCGGTCAGGCGGACCATGCGGGCGCGGGCCGACTCCAGGGGCTGCGGGTCCTCGGCCGCGGGTCCCGGCTCCGCCGTGAGGTCCGTCCACAGGTCGATCAGGTCGCGGCCCATCCGCAGGCCCTCCTGCGGGTCGCGCACGGCCCGCCAGGCGGTGGCCGCGCTCCGCACGTTGCCGTAGGCGCCCTCGGCGTCCGCGGCCTGCCGGCGCATCCGGGCGAGGTCCAGGGAAAGGTCGAAGGAGCGGACCGGGTCGCTCGCCAGGTAGGCGATGTAGGCGGTCAGTTCGCGCAGGTGCAGCACCTCGGGGTGGCGGGGGCCCAGCACCCCGGAGGCCTCGACGACCGTGCGGTCGGCCAGTTCCGCCGCGGCCTCGATACGGCCGCTGCAGACCGCCTCGTTGATCCGCGCCATCGGCTCGGTCAGCAGCTCGGCGCCCTCCGCGGTCTCGGTCACGGGCTCGTCCCTGAGCACCTCCTCGGCCACGGCGTCGAAGCCGCGGGCGGGAGTGGGGGTCGGGGGCGCGACCGGGGCGGGCTCGGGGTCGAGCAGGGGGGCGACGGCCAGGGTGGACGCGGGCACAGGGGCGGGCCTCAGGGCGGGGGCGGGCACGAAGTCGACCTTCGGAGCGGAGGCGGACACGAGGTCGGCCTTCTGAGCGGAGGCGGACACGAGGTCGACCTTCGGAGCGGAGGCGCTCTCGGGTACGGCGACGGAGGCGGGAGGCGCATCCACGGCGTCCGGTACGGCGGCGCGGGCCGAGGGCGCGTCCATGAGCGGCGGCGGGCCGAACTGCCCGGTGGGCGCCTGGACCGCGCCCGACGCGGCCGGGGAAACCGGCTTCGGGGAGGCAGGCCGCGTGGAACCCGGCTGCGGGCCCCGCGGAGCGACCCGGACCGGGTCTCCCGCCACCCTGCTGGAGCCGTCCGCCGAGACCTCGAGGGGGACCACGCAGCCGGCGAGGTCGTCGTGGATCGTGGCTCGTATGGGGGTGCCCAGGCTGATGGCCAGGCGCTGGAGGTGGTTCAGCACGGCGTGCTGGATCTCCTCGCCCGGAGCCGCGACGACCGCCGTCCCGCCCACCGAGGCACTGCCCGCGCCGGACACCCGGACCTGCACCACCGCAGGGTGTGTCACGGGCTGCTGCACCCGCTTCTTCTCGAAGCTGAGTCGAGACATCGGTTCCCTCACTCCCCCGGCGTCGCACCCCGGTCGTACGCGTCCTACCAACCAGTCTGTCGGCTCAGCTCGGTTCCCGCGTCACCGCGACGTCACAGCCTCGCACCAGCCGCACCCCTGACGCCTCTTGAAACGAACTGGTTGCGTGTGCATAAAATGCATGCGCTGGCATTCGCGGATTGACATCGCTCGCTTTGGGGGACCCATGAGCCGCCGTTTCCTGTTCGTCCTGGGCAGTGCCCGCCTCGACGGCAACACCGAACTGCTGGCCCGTGAGGCCGCCGCGCAGCTGCCCGGAGACGTCGAGCAGCGGTGGATCCGCCTGGCCGAGCACCCGCTGCCCGACTTCGTGGACGTGCGGCACGACAGCGATCACGTACGACCGCCCGCGGACACCGAGACCGGCCTGCTGCTGGACGCCACGCTCGCGGCCACGGACATCGTGATCGCCTCGCCGCTGTACTGGTACTCGGTCTCCGGCCTCACCAAGCGGTACCTGGACTACTGGTCGGGCTGGCTGCGCACCCCGGGCGTCGACTTCAGGGCGGCGATGGCCGGGGGCACGCTGTGGGGTGTCGCGGCGCTCGCCGACCGGGAGCCGTCGGTCGCCGAACCCCTCGTCGGCACGCTCAACAACTCGGCCGCGTATCTGAACATGCGCTTCGGCGGGGTGCTGTTCGGCAACGGCAGCGCGCCCGGGGACGTACGGAAGGACACCGACGCGCTGGCGCGCGCCAAGACGTTCTTCGCGCAGGAGGCGCCCCTCGCGCGCTTCCCGCACCAGGACGCCTGAGCCGTCCCGCGCGGCTCGCCGCGCCCTATGTGTTGATGTCCTTCGTCGTGAACCGCGCCCAGGCCGCCGAGCCGAACACGGCTGCGTACAGCGCTTGGAGGCCGAGGTTCCTGACCAGGTCG
>NZ_JBIWPG010000017.1:0-214142 GCF_044768135.1 Streptomyces sp. NPDC101165
ACACCTACAACCACCACCGCTGCCACACCGCACTGGGCGGCCGGCCACCCATCAGCCGTGTGAACAACCCTGCGGGTCAATACACCTAGGGCACGCGGGACGGGTCGACGGGGTCCTGGGTGTCGACGGCAGCATGGGCGCCAGTGAGATCAGCAGGTTGGCGAGAATCCGGTACCGGCACATGCAGATACGACTGGGGGCGCCCCTCCGGAGAGGGGCGCCCCCAGGGACGTACTACGGGCACTCAGTCCATGAACTTCTTGAACTCGTCCGGGAGCTCGAAGTCCTTACCGCCCTGCTGCGGCAGTCCGAAGGCGCCGCCGCCCTGAGCGGCCGCCTCGCGGCGCTGGACCGCCTCCAGCTCCTGCTGCTTGCGCTTCATCGGGTTGCCGGAGCGCTGCTTGCCCTTGGCCTGCTTCGGCTGCTTCTTCTGCCGGCCGGCGCCGCCGCCCATGCCCGGGATCCCCGGCATGCCGGGCATGCCGCCGCCCTGGGCCATGCGGGACATCATCTTGCGGGCCTCGAAGAACCGCTCCACGAGGCCCTTCACCGCGCTGACCTCGACACCGGAACCCTTGGCGATACGGGCGCGGCGCGAGCCGTTGATGATCGTCGGGTCCTGGCGCTCGCCCGGGGTCATCGACTTGATGATCGCGGCCGTGCGGTCGACGTCCCGCTCGTCCAGGTTGTTGATCTGGTCCTTGATCTGGCCCATGCCCGGGAGCATGCCGAGCAGCTTGGAGATGGAGCCCATCTTCCTGACCTGCTCCATCTGGGACAGGAAGTCGTCCAGGGTGAAGTCCTGGCCCTTCTTCGACGCCAGCTTGGAGGCCATCTTGGCGGCCTCTTCCTGACTGAACGTCTTCTCCGCCTGCTCGATCAGGGTGAGCAGGTCACCCAGGTCGAGGATGCGGGAGGCCATGCGGTCCGGGTGGAACGCGTCGAAGTCCTCGAGCTTCTCGCCGTTCGACGCGAACATGATCGGCTTGCCGGTGACCTGGCGGATCGACAGGGCGGCACCACCGCGGGCGTCACCGTCGAGCTTGGAGAGCACCACGCCGTCGAAGCCGACGCCGTCGCGGAAGGCCTCGGCGGTGTTGACGGCGTCCTGACCGATCATCGCGTCGACGACGAACAGGATCTCGTCCGGAGAGACGGCGTCGCGGATGTCCGCGGCCTGCTGCATCATCTCCTGGTCGATACCGAGACGGCCGGCGGTGTCCACGATCACGATGTCGTGGACCTTGGTCCGCGCGTGCTCGATGGAGTCCCTGGCGACCTTGACCGGGTCGCCGACGCCGTTGCCCGGCTCCGGGGCGTAGACCGCGACACCGGCGCGCTCGGCGACGACGCTCAGCTGGTTGACGGCGTTGGGGCGCTGGAGGTCGGCGGCGACGAGCAGCGGCGAGTGGCCCTGCTCCTGGAGCCACTTGCCGAGCTTGCCCGCGAGGGTGGTCTTACCGGCACCCTGCAGACCGGCCAGCATGATCACGGTCGGGGGCTGCTTGGCGAAGCGCAGCCGCCGGGTCTCGCCACCGAGGATGGTGACGAGTTCGTCGTTGACGATCTTCAGAACCTGCTGGGCCGGGTTCAGCGCCTTGGAGACCTCGGCGCCGAGCGCGCGCTCCTTGACGTTCTTGATGAACGTGCGCACGACGGGCAGGGCCACGTCCGCCTCGAGGAGCGCGATCCGGATCTCGCGCGCGGTGGCGTCGATGTCCGCCTCGGAGAGCCGTCCCTTGCCGCGCAGGTTCTTGAAAGTCGCTGACAGGCGATCGGAGAGAGTGTCGAACACGGCGCTCGCGGTCCTCGGGGTCGGTGATGGCTGCTGGGAATCGCCCTCCAGGGTATCCCGGCGGCGAACTCATCGGGGAAGGGTCATCCTCTCAGGGTCTCCTCGAGGACCCGGGCCAGCGAGTTCGCGTCCGGCCCGGGCAGGGGTGCGCCCGCTCCGGTGGTGACGTAGAACGCGTCGACGGCGTTGGCGCCCAGGGTGCTGACGTGCATGCTGCGCACCCGTACCCCGGCCTTCTCCAGGGCCATCCCGATCCGGTGCAGCAGTCCGGGGGCGTCCTGGGTCCGTACCTCGATCACCGTGGCGTGGCGGGAGGCCGCCGGGGCCACCGTCACACGGGGCGGCGGGGCCACCCAGCCGCGGCGGCGCGGGTAGGCCGCGTCCCGCTCGGCGAGGCGGCCCGCGATGTCGAGGGAGCCGTCGAGGGCGCGGACCAGGTCGGCGCGCAGCCGGGCGGCCTGCGGCAGGGAGCCGTACTCGGCCGCGACCCGCCAGTTCAGCAGCAGGACCGAGCCGTCGTCGACGTCGTCGGGCAGGGTCAGGGCGCTCAGCTCGGCCGTGCGGACGGTCAGGCGGTGCACGGCGAGGACGCCTGCGACCGCGGGCAGCACGGCGGGCTGGTCCGGTACGGCGATCAGCAGCTCCACGCCGAGCGGCTCGGGCGTGCCGGAGGCCTCCTCCTCGGGCACCGGCTCCTTCTGCGCGCGCAGGGCGAGGACCGGGCTGCCGGTGCGGAAGGCCTCGATGGCGAGGCGTTCCTGCTCGGCCGTGGGCGCGGCGGGCTCGGGTTCCTCGGGGGCGTCCCCGGCGAGGACGGCGGAGACACGCCGTACGAGGTCGGCGACGAGGGAGCCGCGCCAGGACGACCAGGCGGCCGGGCCGGTGGCCAGGGCGTCCGCCTCGGTGAGGGCGTGCAGGAGTTCCAGCGTGCTCTGGGTGCCGACGGCCTCGGCGACCGAGCGGACGGTGGCGGGGTCCTCCAGGTCGCGCCGGGTGGCCGTTTCGATGAGCAGGAGGTGGTGCCGTACGAGGGTCGACAGCACCGCCACGTCCGCGCGGTCGAAGCCGATCCGGGCTGCCACGTCCTTGGCGATGATCTCGCCGGCCACGGAGTGGTCGCCGGGCCAGCCCTTGCCGATGTCGTGCAGCAGGGCGGAGACGAGGAGCAGGTCGGGGCGGCTGACGCGGCGGGTCAGCTCGGAGGCGCGGACCGCCGTCTCGATCAGGTGCCGGTCCACGGTCCAGATGTGGACGGCGTTGCGCTGCGGGCGGCAGCGGACCCGCTCCCAGTCCGGCAGGAGGCTGCTGATCAGGCCCTCCGCCTCCAGGGCCTCCCAGACGTCGACGGTCGGGCGGCCGGAGCCGAGCAGGGTCACCAGCTGTTCGCGGGCCTCGGCGGGCCAGGGCGTGGGCAGAGGGCGCGCGGTGGCGGCCATGCGCCGTACGGCGTGCAGCGAGAGCGGGAGTCCGGCCTGCGCCGCGGCGGCCGCGGCGCGCAGCGGGAGCACGGGGTCGCGCTCGGGGCGTGCGGTCCGGGCGAGCACCACCTCGCCGTCCTGCTCCACCACCCCCTCGGCCAGCGGGGAGCGCTCGGCGACCGGCTTGCCGCCGCCCAGCATGGCGCGCAGGCGCGGGCGGACGGCGCGCGAGCGCAGCACACGCCCCACTTCGCGCCAGGTGACGTCACTGGCGTACGAGATCACGCGCGCCGATTCATAGACCTGCCGCAGCAGGGTGTCGGCGTCCAGCAGGCCCAGCTCGGCCGCGACCTGGTCCTGTTCCTGCAGTGCGAGCCGGTCGGTGGCCCGGCCGGTGGCCAGGTGCAGGGCGTCCCGGACGTCGAGCAGGCGCCGGCGGGCGTCGGCGAGGCCCTCGCGCGGGGCGTCGGCCAGCCAGGAGGCGGCCACGGCGCGCAGGGCGGTGGCGTCCCTGAGGCCGCCGCGGGCCTCCTTGAGGTCGGGCTCCAGGAGGTACTGCAGCTCGCCCTGGCGTTCGGCGCGGTCGGCGCAGAGTTCCTGGAGTTCGGGGAGGCGCTTGGGCGCCTGGTTGCGCCAGTCGGCGAGCACGGCCGTGCGCAGTCCGGCGGTGAGGCCGAGGTCGCCGGTGAGATGGCGGGCGTCCAGGAGGCCGAGTTGGACTTTCAAATCCTCTCCGGCCGTCTTGCGGGCCTCCGCGGGGGTGCGCACGGAGTGGTCGAGGGCGAGGCCCAGGTCCCAGACGGGGTACCAGAGACGGTCGGCCAGGGCGGCGACCGCGCCGGGGTCGCTCCCGTCGTGCAGCAGCAGGAGGTCGAGATCGCTGCGCGGGGACAGCTCGCCGCGGCCGTAGCCGCCGACGGCGACGAGGGAGACGCCCTTGAGTCCGTCGGCCGCCGCCGTGAAGAGTCCGGCGAGCCAGTCGTCGGTCAGTTCGGCGAGGGCGGCACGGCGCGGCGGCCCGGACCGCGCCCCCTCGGTGAGGAGGCGCAGCCGGGCCGCCGCGTAGCCGCTGGGTCCCGAGTCATCCGCTTCGTTCCGCACATCCGTACCCGTCACCCAGCGACTCCTGTCCTTCTGTCGTGTCAGAGCGCGTCCGGGCCGCGCTCGCCGGTACGGACTCGTACGGCCGCCTCGACCGGCAGGGACCAGACCTTGCCGTCACCGATCTTGCCGGTGCGGGCCGCCTTGACGATGACCTCGATCAGCTGCTCGGCGTCGTCGTCCTCGGCCAGCACCTCGATGCGGATCTTGGGGACCAGGTCGACGGTGTACTCGGCACCGCGGTAGACCTCGGTGTGGCCCCGCTGACGACCGTAACCGCTTGCCTCGGTGACCGTCAGCCCGTGGACGCCGAAGGCCTGCAGGGCCTCCTTGATCTCATCCAGCCGGTGGGGCTTGACGACGGCGGTGATGAGCTTCATGCGTCCACCTTCTTGGTCTGCGCGGCGGCCGCGGCCGGGGCGTGGGCGGCGGATCCGATGACACCGCCGCCGGTGCCACTGAAGTCGTATGCGGTCTCGGCGTGCTCCGCCTGGTCGATGCCCGAGATCTCCTCGTCCTCGGTGACCCGCATTCCGATGGTCTTGTCGAGGAGGAAGGCGAGGACCGCGGAGACGATCAGGGAGTACGCGAGGACCGCGCCGACACCGGCGCACTGCTTCCACAGCTGGGTCCAGCTGTGGTCGCCGTAGAAGACACCGGTCGCGGTGGACTGGCCCTTTCCGGTGGCGAAGAAGCCGATCAGCAGGGAACCGAGGATGCCGCCGACCATGTGGACGCCTACGACGTCGAGCGAGTCGTCGTAGCCGAACTTGAACTTCAGACCGACGGCTGCGGCGCAGGCGACACCGGCGATGGCGCCGACGGCGATCGCGCCGAGCGGGGAGACCGCGCCACCGGACGGGGTGATCGCGACCAGACCGGCGACCGCACCCGAGGCGGCGCCCAGCGTGGTGAACGCGCCGTGCCGGATCTTCTCGTAGGCGAGCCAGGCCAGCATGGCGGCGGCCGTCGCGACCTGCGTGTTGACGAACATCAGCGCGCCGACGCCGTCGTCGTTGCCGAGCCACGAGCCGGCGTTGAAGCCGAACCAGCCGAACCACAGCAGACCGGCACCGAGCATGACCAGCGGGAGGCTGTGCGGGCGCATCGGGTCCTTCTTGAAGCCGACACGCTTGCCGATCACCAGGATCACGCCGAGCGCCCCGGCACCCGCGTTGATGTGGACCGCCGTACCACCGGCGAAGTCGATCACGCCGAGCTTGTAGGCCCAGCCGTCGGCGCCCCAGACCCAGTGGGCGACCGGCACGTAGACGACCGTGAGCCACAGGGCGATGAAGAGCGACCAGGCCGAGAACTTGACGCGGTCCGCGAGAGCGCCGCTTATCAGGGCCGGTGTAATGATGGCGAACATCATCTGGAAGACCATGAAGACGAAGATCGGGATGCTGTAGCCGTCCCACAGCTCCGTCAGTCCGATGTTGCTGAGGCCGAACCAGTCGGAGTTCCAGCCGATGAGGCTGTTGTTCGTGCCGAAGGCGAGGGAGAAGCCGTAGAGCACCCACAAAATGGTGACGATGCCCATGCTGATGAAGCTCATCATCAGCATGTTGAGGGTGCTCTTGACGCGGACCATGCCTCCGTAGAAGAAGGCCAGGCCCGGGGTCATGAGGAGCACCAGGGCGGAACAGATGAGCATGAAGCCTGTGTTCGCGGATGACAGCTTGGGTGCCTCCGCGGCAAGCGTGATGGCTGATGCCATCGGCGTCTCCTCGTCGGTTGGTACGGCCCCGTGCGGGCGGTGCCTGAGCGGTCCGGTCAGTGAGGGGTGGGCCGGTTATGCGCCAAGAGATTGGCGCAGCGCGGTTTCGGTGGAAGCCCCTCGTTGTTTCGCCGGGGTGACGAAGGCGCCTGGCGTGTTACGCGTAGATGAAGTGCGAGATACCTGACCGCGGGATCGTTATCGTGGCGCAACCTTCTCCGGAGGATCCCTCCGGCGGAAAAGGGCCGGCCGCGGCGGGCCTTCCGATGACCTGGCATGGGGGAGCCGAGTCGGGCAGTTCGGGAGGACCGGCCGCGGCCGGGGCATGCGTGTCCTGCGCTGTCAGACGGCCTCGGCGGTCTCCGGGAGGTCGACGGCGAGCTGGTCGGTGAGGTCGACGACGGCGCCGAGATCGCCGAAGTCGCGCACGGCCGTGTCGACCGTCTTTCGAATACGAGTGTTCACACGCTCCGAGCGGACCTTCTTGGCGATGCCCATGGCCTGCGAGGCGAACTCCGTGCTGCGCTCGGGCTCGCGTCGGAGCAGGTGCACGGTGGCCATGCCGATCAGGTTCAGTGCATACGACCGCTGGTGCTCACTGTCCTTGGCGAACAGGTCCACGGCCTGCTGCATCAGCGGCTCGGCCAGCGAGGCATAGGTGGGGCTGCGTCCGGCGACGTAGGCGAGGTCACGGAAGGAGTGGGAGTTCTCCCCGTACAGCTCGGCCTCGGAGAAGAAGCGGATCCAGTCGGGGTCCGGCTCGTCCCACTCGTCGGCCTCGGTGAAGGTGTCCTCGGCCATCCGGACCGCCCGCTTGCACTTGCCGGGCTGGCCCATGTTGGCGTACGCGCGGGCCTCCATCGCATACAGCATGGCCTGGGTGCGCGGGCTCGCGCAGTCACGGCTGCCGTACTGGGCGAGATGGATCAGCTCCAGGGCGTCGTCGGGCCGGCCGAGATGGATCATCTGACGGCTCATGCTGGAGAGGATGTACGAGCCGAGCGGCTTGTCGCCGGCCTCCTTGGCGGCGTGCAGGGCGAGGACGAAGTACTTCTGCGCGGTGGGCTGGAGCCCGACGTCGTACGACATCCAGCCGGCCAGCTCGGCCAGCTCGGCGGCGACCTTGAAGAGCTTGCGGGCGGTGGCCTCGGGCTGGGGTTCCTGGAGAAGGTCGGTGACCTCGTGCAGCTGACCCACGACCGCCTTGCGGCGCAGGCCGCCGCCGCACTGGGCGTCCCACTGGCGGAACATCCGGGTGGTGGACTCCAGCAGGTCCAGCTCGGGCTTGGACAGCCGGCCGGGCCTGCGGGACTCGAAGACGGGCTCGAACTCGGCCTCGGACGGGACCGGCGCGGAAGGGGCCGGCACCAGCCAGCGCTGCATGGGCTCGATGAGGGACGGGCCCGCGGACAGGGCCAGCGAGGTCCCGAGGAAGCCGCGCCGCGCCAGCATCAGGTCGCTGCGCGAGAACTCGCTGAGCAGGGCCACGGTCTGCGGACCCGTCCAGGGCAGGTCGACGCCGGACGCGGAGGGTGACTGACGGGCGGCGCGCAGACCGAGGTCCTCGATGGAGACGACACAGCCGAAGCGCTCCGAGAACAGCTCGGAGAGGATCCGCGGGATCGGCTCGCGCGGGTTCTCCCCGTCCAGCCAGCGGCGGACCCGCGAGGTGTCCGTGGAGATGTGGTTGGCACCCAACTGGCGTGCTCTGCGGTTCACCTGACGGGCCAGCTCGCCCTTGGACCAGCCACTGCGCACGAACCACGAACCGAGCAGCTCGTTGGGGCGCTTGTCAGCGTTCATCCCGCTACCGCCGTTGCCGCCCACTGGAACGCCCCCATCCCTGAGACCACTTGTCGCCGAATGCGCCAAGCCCTATCAGAATGCCGGTAAATACGGCCTCTCGTCCGCTGGTTCTCACCCTTCGAACGAGATGACGACTCGCCTCCGGCATACCCACGGGTGCATATGCCCCCCGGACTCGCACACTCACAGTAATCCTACGATCACCCGTCCAGCCATGGCGATCCCTGAAACGCCACCATTCGCCACCCCTTCGAATGAACTCACGATGGCCTCCTCGCGATTCACTTGACATAGGACGGCCGGAAGTGGGCGGAGTGATGCGCGCAGGGGCGCGCGAACTCCCATGCGCCACCCCTGGCGCTGCAAAGCGCCGCCTTGGCCTCACCGGGGCGAGGGGAGGCGGAGACGTAGCGTCACGTTCCGCTTCCGTCTCGCTCCGTGTCGTAACCACCGGCGCGCTGGACCCGTTGGAGGGGGCATGGGCTTCACGATCGGCGGCATCCGCGAGATCCGCTCCGGCACGCGTCGGCGCGGCCGCTCGTCGGAGTGCACCGCCGTCGCCGAGTTCACCGGGCTGTGGGGCTGGGACGTGGTGCCGGGCGCACGAGCCGCGGCGGGCGCCTGCTCCTGCGGGCACCCGGACTGTGCGGCGCCGGGCGCACACCCGCTCGACTTCGCGCCGCAGGTGTCGGCCGGGGCCACGCTCGACGAGGTGTCCAAGGCCTGGGCCGAGTTCCCGGGCGCGTCCGTGATGCTGCCCGTCGGCCGCGCGTTCGACGTCGTCGAGGTCGCCGAGCCCGCCGGGCGCCGCGCCCTGGTCCGTCTCGAACGCATGGGCCTTCCGCTCGGCCCGGTCACCGCGACCCCGGACGGCCGCGCCCACTTCTTCGTCGCCCCCGGCGCCGCCGCCGAGCTCCCCCAGCTGCTCTACCGCATGGGCTGGGACGACCCGTCCGCCCTGGACCTGCGCGGCCTCGGTCCGGGCACGTACATCACCGCTCCGCCCTCCGACCGGGGCGGCCGCGGCCCGGTGCGCTGGCTGCGCCCGCCGGCCCTGGACTCGGCGACCCGGCCTCCGGCGGCACGGCTGCTGCTGGGCACGCTGGCATATGTGGCGCACCGGTCGCGGGCGCGGGCCTGACGGCCGAATCCGCGGCGCACATGGCGAAGCCCCGTCCCCAACTGCACCTTGGGGGCGGGGCTTCTCGCGGCCCGACCAGCACCTAGGAACGTTCCTGCGTGCGATCAGCTGCCGCATTCGGGACGTGCCTACTCACCGATAAGGGCATCCACGAACGCCTCCGGCTCGAACGGCGCCAGGTCGTCCGCGCCCTCGCCGAGGCCGATCAGCTTGACCGGCACGCCCAGCTCGCGCTGGACCGCGACCACGATGCCGCCCTTGGCCGTGCCGTCCAGCTTGGTCAGCACGATGCCGGTGATGTCCACGACTTCGGCGAACACCCGGGCCTGCACCAGACCGTTCTGGCCGGTGGTGGCATCGAGGACGAGCAGCACCTCGTCCAGCGGCGCGTGCTTCTCGACCACGCGCTTGACCTTGCCCAGCTCGTCCATCAGGCCGGTCTTGGTGTGCAGACGCCCTGCGGTGTCGATGAGGACGACGTCGACCCCCATCTCCTTGCCTTCCTTGACCGCGTCGAAGGCGACGGAGGCGGGGTCACCGGCCTCCGGCCCGCGCACGGTGTAGGCGCCGACGCGCTCGCCCCAGGTCTGCAGCTGGTCGGCGGCGGCGGCACGGAAGGTGTCGGCGGCGCCGAGGACGACGGTACGGCCGTCGGCGACCAGGACGCGGGCGAGCTTGCCGGTGGTGGTGGTCTTGCCGGTGCCGTTGACGCCGACGACCATCACGATGCCGGGCTTGCGGTCCTCGGGCTCGGTCTTGACCGTGCGGTCGACGTCGGTGCCGACGAGCTTGAGCAGCTCGTCGCGCAGCAGACCGCGCAGCTCCTCCGGGGTGCGGGTACCGAGCACCTTCACGCGCTCGCGCAGCCGCTCGACCAGCTCCTGCGTGGGCAGCACGCCGACGTCGGCGGTGAGCAGCGTGTCCTCGACCTCCTCCCAGGTGTCCTCGTCGAGGTGCTCGCGGGACAACAGCGTGAGCAGGCCCTTGCCCAGGGCGTTCTGCGAGCGGGACAGGCGGGCGCGCAGGCGGACCAGCCGCCCGGCGGTGGGCTCCGGGATCTCGATCTCGGGAGCCTCGACAGTGGGGGGCTCCTCCACGGCGACCGGTGCCGAGCCGCCGGGGAGATCCACCTCCTCGATCGTCCGGCGCGGTTCGTCGCGCGGCGTCTCGGCCTCGTCGCCGACATGCGGCTCGGCCGGTGGCGCGGTGATGTCGGGCGCGGCGGGCGGCGGCGGGGGCAGCGGCTTCCTGCGCCGGCTGCCGACGATGAGCCCGCCGAGCGCGCCGAGCACGACCACGGCGATGACTACAGCAAGGATGACGGTTTCCATAACCCGTCCAGTATCAGCCATGGGTTACGGCGGAACCCTGCTTGTCGCTTCCTCCGAGGGACAAAGGCCCCCTTAAGGCATGACTCATATCAAAGTACGATGGCACCGGTTCCGTCAACGCGCGTAGAGTCCCCACGTCCCCTGTCCCCCCACCCTTAGGGCACCGTCTTTCATGAGCAAGACAGCCGAGACCGAAGGCGCTCTCGAGACCCGCGGCATCGAGCAGGTACCCGACCACGAGCGCACCGCGAGAACCCGGGAGCTGTTCCCGACCTGGGTCGGCGCCAACATCAGCGTGCTGCTGCTCACCATGGGCGCCAGTCTGGTGGTCGCGTACCACCTCAACATCTGGCAGGCGCTCGTCGTCGCGGTGGCCGCGCCGGTCGTGTCGTACGGCCTGGTCGGGCTGATCGGCGTCGCGGGCAAGCGCGGCGGGGCACCCGGCATGGCGCTGTCGCGCGCGGTGTTCGGGCAGCGCGGCAATCTGCTGCCCGGTGCGCTGATCTGGGTCGCCCGCTGGGGCTGGGAGACGATCAACGCGGTGACCGGCGCCTACGCGATGCTCACCATCCTGGACATCGTGTGCGGCATCAAGGCCAACAGTGTGCTGGACCTGGTGATGCTGCTGGCGTTCGTGGTCGCGACCTTCGCGATCTCGGGGCTGGGCATCAACGCCGTCCAGAAGTGCAACAAGTACGCGACCTACTTCTTCGGCATCTTCTCGGTGCTGGTGCTGGTGTACCTGGCCGTGAACACCGACTGGTCGAAGGTGATGGACCACAGCGCCGGTTCCACGGCCGCGGTGATCACCGGTATCGGCATGATCGCGGCGGGTGGCGTCAGCTGGATCCCGTCGGCACCCGACTTCACCCGCTACCTGCCGCGCACGGCGTCGTCGAAGGCGATCGTGGGCACGGCGGTGGGCGGCGCCGGCATCGTCGTGCTGCCGATGGTGCTGATGGGCGCGGTGATGGCGGTCTCCACCCCGGACCTGGCCTCGGCCTCCGACCCGGTCTCCTTCCTCGGCGAGATCCTGCCTACCTGGATCGCGGTGCCGTACCTGCTGATCGCGCTGATCGGCATGCTGCTGATCAACTCCATGTCGATGTACTCGGCCGGCTTCACCGCGCAGACCCTCGGCATCAAGGCGCCCCGGCACTGGGCGGTCTCGGTCAACGCCGTGATCTCGCTGGTCTTCGGCGGGGTGCTGATGCTGGTGGCGACCAGCTTCCTGGGTTCCTTCATCGCCTTCCTCTCCCTGCTCGCGGTGGCCTTCTCCGCGTGGGTCGGCGTGTTCGGCGCGGACATGCTCCGCCGGACCGAGTACGACGGCGCGGCCATCACCGACACCACCCGCACCAGCGCCTACTGGTACCGGGGCGGCTTCTCCCCGGCCGCGGTGGCAGCCTGGGCGATCGGCCTGGCAGCGGGCCTGATGTTCACCACCTCGGACTGGTTCACCGGCCCGCTGGCCAAGAACAACGTCATCGGCGAGTACGGCCTCGGCTGGGTCGCCACGATCGTGATCTCCGGCCTGCTGTACCTGGCCCTGCCGAAGCCCGCGGTGGTCACACCGCAGACGGCGGAGGAGGCCGAAGAGGTCGAGGAGGCCGAGGAGGCCGAGGAGGCCGAGCCTCTGGCCGTCTGACGCTCCGTCAGCTACCGTCCCCCTCCACCGAGCAGTACCGGAGGGGGACTTCCCATGCCCGTCACGGTCGTGCGTTTCAACCTCGTCGCTCCCAGCGCCGCCCCCGCCTCCCTCGCCGCCCGCTACCGGGCGGCTCTGGAGATGGCCGCGTACGCGGACGAGCACGGGATCACCACCGTCCAGACCGAGGAGCACCACGGCGTCGACGACAACTGGCTGCCGTCGCCGTTCGCCTTCGCGGGCGCGGTGTTCGGGGCGACCCGGAACATCGCGGTGACGGTGTCGGCGGTGATCGGCCCGCTGCACGATCCGCTGCGGCTGGCCGAGGAGATCGCCGTACTGGATCTGCTCAGCGGCGGACGGCTGGTGACGGTGGCCGGGATCGGCTACCGGCCCGAGGAGTACGCCCTGTTCGACGTGGACTGGAAGCGGCGCGGCCGGCTGCAGGACGAGTTGCTGGAGACCCTGCTGCAGGCATGGACCGGCGAGGAGTTCACGTACCGGGGCCGTACGGTACGGCTCACCCCGCGCCCGTACACCGATCCGCACCCCCTGCTGCTGGTCGGCGGCTCGTCGAAGGCCGCCGCCCGCCGAGCCGCCCGGCTCGGTCTGCCGTTCTTCCCGAGCGCGCATCTGCCGGAGCTGGAGGCGTACTACAAGGAACAGCTCACCGTGTTCGGCACCGCGGGCTGGACGATGATGCCGGCGGCCGAGACCCCGCTGCTGCACCTCGCCGAGGACCCGGACCGGGCGTGGTCCGAGTACGGCGGGCACTTCCTGCACGAGGCCCGCACCTACGCCTCCTGGCAGTCCGGCGACATCCGCTCGGCGGTGCGGTCGGCGGCCACGACGGTCGAGGAGCTGCGCGCCGAGGGCGTGTACCGGATCCTCACGCCGGAGCAGTGCGTGGCGCAGGGGCTGGACAGTCTCGTCCTGCATCCGCTGGCGGGCGGGATGCCAGTGGAGGAGGGCTGGCGCAGCCTGCGGTTGTTCGCGGAGCGGGTGCTTCCGGCGCTGGGGGGCTGAGCAGGGGGTTCGGACGTGGTGTGCTCGCTGGGCGCCCGTCACCTCCCCCTGTTGGACGGCGACTGGATGGAGAACAACATCGAGGCGGCGACACTGCGTGACCAGCGGCTCGGAGCCCGCGTCCTCATCTGGTGACCACGCCCGTACGACACACCGTCGCCCCCGCCCGGCCAGTGGCCGAGCGGGGGCGACGGACGGTACGAGGAGCCGGGCAGCGGGGACTTGGCCCGTCTCCTCGGGACTGTGGGACCTAGCCCATCTCCTCCAGCGCCTTGCCCTTCGTCTCCTTGACGAACTTCAGGACGAACGGGATGGAGAGCGCGGCGAAGACGGTGTAGATCACGTAGGTGCCGGACAGGTTCCAGTCGGCCAGCGACGGGAAGCTCGCGGTGATGGCCCAGTTGGCGATCCACTGCGCGGCGGCGGCCACGCCCAGGGCGGCGGCGCGGATCTTGTTCGGGAACATCTCGCCGAGCATGACCCAGACGACCACACCCCAGGACAGGGCGAAGAAGAGGACGAACACGTGGGCGGCGACCAGGGCGATCCAGCCCTGCGTCGCGGGCAGCTTGCCGTCGACCAGGTGGTGGGAGAACGCCCAGGCCTCCAGCGCGAGGCCGACGGCCATGCCGACCGAGCCGATGAGCGCGAGCGGCCTGCGGCCGATGCGGTCCACGAAGATCATCGCGATCACGGTGCCGACGATGTTGATGATCGACGTCGTGAAGGAGTAGAAGAACGAGTCCGTCGGGTCGACACCGACCGACTGCCACAGCGTCGAGGAGTAGTAGAACGCGACGTTGATGCCGACGAACTGCTGGAAGACCGACAGGCCGATACCGATCCAGACGATCGGCTTGAAGAAGAAGCCACCGCCGAGCAGGTCCTTGAAGGTGGACTTGTGCTCGCTGTTCATCGCCTGCTCGATCTCGGCGACACGGGCGTCCAGGTCACGGTCCTGGCCCTCGACCTCGGCGAGGATCTCGCGGGCACGGTCACGCTTGCCGACGGAGATGAGGAAGCGCGGGGACTCGGGGATCGCGAAGGAGAGCAGGCCGTACAGCACGGCCGGGACGACCATCACACCGAGCATGACCTGCCAGGCCTCCAGGCCCATCAGCTTGCCGCGCTGGTCACCGCCGGCGGCGTTGAGCAGGCCCCAGTTGACCAGCTGCGAGATGGCGATGCCGATGACGATCGCGGCCTGCTGGAAGGAGCCGAGGCGGCCGCGGTACGCGGGCGGGGCGACCTCGGCTATGTAGGCGGGGCCGATGACCGAGGCCATTCCGATGGCGAAGCCGCCGACGACGCGCCAGAGGGCGAAGTCCCACAGCGAGAAGGGCAGGGCCGAGCCGACGGCGCTGACCGTGAACAGCAGGGCGGCGATCTGCATCACGCGGATACGGCCGATCCGGTCGGCTATGCGGCCGGCGGTCGCGGCACCGACGGCACAGCCGATCAGGGCGATGGCGATGACCTGGGCGAGCGCCGCGGAACCGATGCCGTAACGGTCACGGATCGCCTCGACGGCGCCGTTGATCACGGAGCTGTCGTAGCCGAACAGGAAGCCGCCCATCGCGGCCGCCGCCGCGATGAAGATGACGTGCCCGAGATGCTCGGGGTGAGCCGTCCTGGCTCCTTGCTGAGGTGCCTGCGCTGTGCTGGTCACGGAAAACTCCTCGGGCCACGGCAACGCTGCCGGGTGGGGGTGAGCCCTCTCAGGTAGTGACACCTGAAGGTAAAAGCAACGTTGCAGAGACTATGCCTTCAAGTTTCGAAGTCAATAGACCGACTGCTGTGAGCTTTAAGATAGGCCCGAGGGTTCTGTGTTCAAGAAGTGAACATCGAGTCAGTTGATCTTGAGTGGTTTGTCTAGCGCAGGCGCTGAGAGATGACCTTCGACACGCCGTCGCCCTGCATGGACACGCCGTAGAGCGCGTCGGCGACCTCCATCGTGCGCTTCTGGTGCGTGATCACGATCAGCTGCGAGGACTCCTGCAGCTCCTGCATGATCCGGATCAGCCGCTGGAGGTTGGTGTCGTCCAGGGCGGCCTCGACCTCGTCCATGACGTAGAACGGGCTGGGCCGGGCCTTGAAGATCGACACCAGCATCGCCACCGCGGTCAGCGACCGCTCGCCGCCCGACAGCAGGGAGAGCCGCTTGACCTTCTTGCCCGGCGGGCGGGCCTCGACGTCGACGCCCGTGGTGAGCATGTTGTCGGGGTCGGTCAGGATCAGCCGCCCCTCGCCGCCCGGGAACAGCCGGCTGAAGACGCCCTCGAACTCGCGGGCGGTGTCCCGGTAGGCCTCGGTGAAGACCTGCTCGACGCGCTCGTCGACCTCCTTCACCACCTGGAGCAGGTCTGCGCGGGTCTTCTTCAGGTCTTCGAGCTGCTCGCTGAGGAACTTGTGGCGCTCCTCCAGCGCGGCGAACTCCTCCAGGGCGAGCGGGTTCACCTTGCCGAGCTGCTGGTAGGCGCGCTCGGCGGCCTTGAGCCGCTTCTCCTGCTCACCGCGCACGAACGGCCTCGGCCGGTTGCGCGGGTGCTCGGGGTCCTCCGGCAGTTCCTCGCCCTCGGCGGGCAGGGACGGCGGTACGAGCTGATGGGGGCCGTACTCGGACATGAGCCCCGCGGGCTCCACGCCCAGCTCCTCCAGCGCCCTGGTCTCCAGCTGCTCGATCCGCAGCCGCTTCTCGGCGCCGAGCACCTCGCCGCGGTGCACGGAGTCGGTGAGCTTGTCGAGCTCGGCCTTGAGGTCGCGGCCGGCGGTGCGCGCGGCGCTCAGCTCCCGCTCCCGCGTGGCCTTGGCGGCCTCGGCCGCGGCCCGCTCCTGCTCGGCGCGCGCCAGCGACACCTCGACATGCGCGAGCAGCTGGCGTGCACCGGAGGCGACGGCCTCCGCCACGGTCGCCTCGTGCCGCAGCCGCGCCCGCCGCTGCTCGGCACGCACGCGTGCCTCGCGCTCCGCGCGGGCGGCGCGGTCCAGCGAGTCGGCCCGCCCGGCGAGCCCCTTCACCCGCTCCTCGTGCGTACGGACCTGGAGCCGGGCCTCCATCTCGGTCTGCCGGGCGTTGGCGCCGTCGGCCGCGAGCCGGTCCCGCACCGAGGTGTCCGGCTCCTCCTCGACCGGCATCTCCTCGGCGACGGCCAGCCGTTCGGCCAGCTCCTCGGCATCCTGTACGGCCTTGTCGAGGGCCTCCTGCGCGCGCGCCGCCGCCGCCGTGGACCGCTCGGCCTCTCCGGCGGCACCGCGCGCCTGCCCGGCGAGCCGCCCCAGCTGCTGGGCCACGGCCGACTTCTCCCGGTCGGCGGCCCGGCGCCGCTCCCCCAGCTCCTCCACGAGCGCGGCGGCCTCGGTGCGCCGCGCGGCCGCCGCGTGCTGCGCCTCGGTGAGTTCCTCGCACCGCACCGCCAGCTCTTCCAGCTCCGCGGCGGCCTCGTCCACGGAGGCCTGTACCTCCAGCAGACTGGGCGCCCCGGCCGACCCGCCGTGCGCGAAGTGCGCGCCGAGCAGATCGCCCTCGGCGGTGACGGCGGTCAGCTCGGGGTGGGCGTAGACGAGATCCTCGGCGTCTTCGAGCGTGCCCACGACGACGATGCCGCGCAGCAGGCGGCGTACGGCGGGCATGAGTTCGGCGGGGCCGCGGACCAGGTCGGCGGCGAACGGATGTCCCTCGGGGCCGGGGCTGCCCGGGGCGAAGGCGTCGGGGCCGTGCTCCCTCGAACCGCTGCCCTCCGGCGCCCCCGCCAGCAGCAGCGCCGCGCGCCCGCCGTCCTGCTTGCGCAGGAGCCGGATCGCCTCGGCCGCCGATGCCGGTGTCGTCACGGCGATGGCGTCGGCCGCCGCGCCGAAGGCTGCGGCCAGGGGGATCTCGTAGCCCGGGGTCACGGTCAGCAGTTCCGCGGCCGGGCCCAGGATTCCGGTGAGGCGGTCCCGGGCGCCGAGCAGTATGCCGGTGCCGTCCTTGCGCCTGAGGCCCAGCGCCAGCGCCTCGTGGCGGGCCTGGGTCGCGGCGCGCCTGCGTTCGGCCGCGGTGGCCGCCTCGCGGGCCGCGCTCAACGCGGACTCGGCCTCGCCGAGCTGCCGTTTCGCCGCCTCGTGCTGCTCGGCCAGGTCCGCGTCGCCGGCGTCGAGACCGTCGACCTCGGCCTTGAGGGCCTCGTACTCCTCCTGGGCGGCGACGGCACGTTCCTGTGCCTCGTCGCGGGCGGCGGCCAGGCGGTCGATCTCGGACTGGGCCGCGGCGGCTCGCGAACGGGCCGCGTTGACCTGGCCGTTGAGCCGAGCCAGACCCTCGCGGCGGTCGGCGATCGCGCGGGCCACGTCCTTCAGGCGCCGCTCCTCGACGGCCAGTTCACGCTCCAGCTCGGCACGGTGCGCGACCGTGTCCTCCAGGGCCCGCTCGGCCGCCTCCAGGGCCGCCTCCAGCTCGGCCTCCTGCTCGCGGATACGGGCGGCTTCGCGCTCCATGTCCTCGGGGTCGCGGCCGCGCCGCTCCTCCGGGGGTGCGGAGGTGGCGCTCTTCACCCGGGCGTCGGCCAGCGAGATCGTGCCGCGCACCCGCTCGGCCAGCTGGGACAGCTCGTACCAGGTCTGCTGGGCGCGCTGGAGGCGCGGGGTGAGCTGCCGTACCTCGTCCTCCAGCAGGGCCTCCCGCTGGAGCGCCTTCTTCAGCTCCTGCTCTGCGGTTTCCTTGCGCTCCTTCAGGGCCGCCTCGTCGGCGATCTCCGTCTTCAGAGCCTCGCGCAGTCGTACGAGGTCGTCGGCGAGCAGGCGCAGGCGCGCGTCGCGGAGGTCGGCCTGGATGACGGCGGCCCGGCGGGCTACGGCTGCCTGGCGGCCGAGCGGCTTGAGCTGGCGGCGCAGCTCGTCGGTGAGGTCTTGCACGCGCGCGAGGTTGGCCTGCATCGCGTCCAGCTTCCGCAGCGCCTTCTCCTTGCGCTTGCGGTGCTTCAGCACACCCGCGGCCTCCTCGATGAAGGCGCGGCGGCCCATCGGGTCCGCATGCAGGACGGAGTCGAGCTGGCCCTGGCCGACGATGACGTGCATCTCGCGGCCGATACCGGAGTCGGACAGCAGATCCTGGATGTCCAGGAGACGGCAGGTGTCGCCGTTGATCTGGTATTCGCTGCCGCCGTTGCGGAACATGATCCGCGTGATGGTGACCTCGGCGTACTCGATGGGCAGCGCCCCGTCGGAGTTGTCGATGGTCAGGGACACCTCGGCGCGGCCCAGCGGCGGGCGGCCGGTGGTGCCGGCGAAGATGACGTCCTCCATCTTGCCGCCGCGCAGCGACTTGGCGCCCTGCTCGCCCATGACCCAGCTGAGCGCGTCCACGACGTTGGACTTGCCCGAGCCGTTCGGGCCGACGACACACGTGATACCCGGTTCGAACCGGAGTGTGGTCGCCGAGGCGAACGACTTGAACCCGCGGAGGGTCAGGGCCTTGAGGTGCACGCCGCTGGACTCTACCTTCCGCCGCTATCTCACTCCACGAACACTCGCAACCCCACGGTTTCGCCATTGAACATGCAGGGCACACCAGACGTTAAAGACAGTGAAAGGATGCGGGGGAAAGAAAGAAGGGACGCCGAAGCGTCCCTTGCAGCTCTGACGGCTGGGTCTCAGTCGTCTGACAACTGTGCGGTTGATTACGGGCAGCCCAACCGCTGCGACTGCTGTTGTGGAGCTGATGCAGCGATCAGGTGAGCGCAGGCTCCGCCTGGTGTGCGTCGATGCTCTCCATGATCCTGTCCTGAGAGGCGGCAGCCGTCAGCGCGTCGTTCTCCGCCTGGATGCGTCCGAGCTCGGACTCCAGGTCCTGGACACGCTGCTGCAGCCGTCGCATCTCGGCGAGGAGTCGAGGGTCGGAGCCGCCGACGTAACCGAGAAGCGCCTTTGCCATGATGGATGGTCCTCCACACTGAGTGACCGACCGATGCGGTGTGGGTCGTGAGGGATTCGCACCCGCGGTGCTTGGCACACTCGAGTGTTGCTCTGCCGTTCTTACATGCCAAACAGCTAAGGTGCGCGGGGCTTTCAGCGTCTCACCAAAAAGTTTGACGGTCAACACGATCACACCCTGTATTGGCGGGCAAACCCGGGGCGCGCGACCTACGAACGGCGGCGCTGCTGCTCCTGCGGGGCCCTCAGGGCGTGACGATCAGCTGTTCCGGGGGAGCCTGCCATGCCTCGCTCTTCTTGGCAACCACCAGCCCATTTCTGCTCCGGGCATGTGCCCGAGGCAGATCGCCACGGGTCGGCCTGCGGGGCTTTACAGAATCGGGTCAGCGGATGGCGAAGCCGTCGTAGCCGCCGCGAGGTGTGTCCCAGATCTCGGTGACACCGTCCACATGCCCGGGCGTGTCGCCGCCCCCCAGCCAGTCCAGCAGTCCCTCACAGCCCACGCGCGGTCCTTCCGCGACCACCTGGACGCGGCCGTCGCCCAGATTGAGAGCAAAACCACTCAGACCGCCGATCTCCAGCGCCTTGGCCCGCGTGAACCAGCGAAAACCCACACCTTGGACGCGTCCACGGACCCAGGCAACCAGTCGAACATCCTCGCTCATGGGTGCAACCTAACGGGCCAAAGTCACTCGGAACACTTCCCGCCTCACTCGTATGGGGTACCGTCCCGACCCAATGAATCTCATATGAAACTCACTGGATCGAGTGAGTTGGGTTGACCGGAGGTCAATCGCCACCGAGGCGCCGGGCGCCGGGTCGACCCCGCGAGACGAGAAGAGGGCAAGGACATGGGACGCCACCGACGCTCCGCCGCCGGCCGCGGCGCCCCGGACCGCGCCACGGGGGTCACCCACACGAACCGCCCCGTCACGCGTGGCGAAGACCCGCTGGACTCGTACGTGGGCGACCGCGTCCCCATGGGTATCGCGCCGTACCTGAACCCGGAGGCGTACGCCGAGGCCAACGCCAGGAGCACGGCCTACCTGTTCGCGATGGACGGCCAGTCGTCGTGGAACGCCTCCGGCGGCCGCGGGTTCAGCCCGGCCGGCGGTCCGTCCCATGGCCACCGCCACCGCAAGAAGGTCGCGAAGCCGGTGCGCACGGGTCTGCTCGGGATCTCCGCCGCCGTCGCCCTCGGCACGGTCGCGGTGACCACCGGTGCGGTGCCGGGCCTGCAGCACTACCAGCTCGGCGGCGGCTCGCACACCACCGGCGGCGACGGGGTGCAGGCCGCGAACTCCCCCAGCAACACCACCACCGAGCAGGGCGGCACCTCGGGCAGCGCGGACAGCCCGGTCGGCGGCTCGTCCTCGAGCCGTGGCACCGCGCCCTCTGCGTCGCCGACCCCGTCCGCGTCGGCCTCCGCCTCCGAGTCCGCCTCGGCCCCGGCCGCCCCGCCGAAGAAGCCGGCGAAGAAGCCGAAGCCGGCCACCAAGCCGAAGCACACCCCGTCGCACAAGGGGCCCAAGGCACCAACGGCGTCCTCGGCGCCGGTGACGGTGTCGGCCCAGGCCGCCGCCGAGGCGGAGGTGCTGAAGCTCGTCAACGAGGAGCGGGCGAAGGTCGGGTGCAGCGCGCTGGCGGCGAACTCCTCGCTGACCAGGCTGGCCGAGGCGTTCAGCGACGACATGGCCGCGCGCGACTTCTTCGACCACACCGACCCGGACGGGGCCACCCCGTGGGACCGGGCCGCGAAGGCGGGCATCGCCGACCTCGGCGGCGAGAACATAGCCCGCGGCCAGACGGACGCGGCAGCCGTGATGCAGGCCTGGATGGACAGCCCCGGCCACCGCGCCAACATCCTGAACTGCGACTTCAAGACCCTGGGAGTCGGCGTGCACCTCGGCTCGGACGGCCCTTGGTGGACGCAGGACTTCGGCTACTGAGATAGCCGCAGGTCAGACGGCTAAGCACCCTCCTGGGCCGTGTCCGAGCCGTCATCCGTGGGTTCCTCATCCGCGAAGACGCGATCCACGGCGGCCCGGGTCCGGGTCCCGCTCGACGGCATCAGGTGCGTGTACGTCCGCAGCGTGAAGCCGGGGTCATGGTGGCCCAGGTACTCGCTGAGAGCCTTGATGCTCTCCCCCGCATCCAGCAGCACCGAGGCGTAGAAGTGCCGCAGGCGTGCATGCCGTTGTCCCGCCCAGTTTCGACGCCCGCCGCCCGAAGTGCCGGCCGCCAGACGCGATGGTTGAAGCGGTTCCGGTCCAGTGCCAGCCCCATGGAGCCGGTGAAGATCAGCGATGCCGTCACCGGCGGCCCGTCAAGCACCCGTCGTCGCGTCGCTCCTCCGGGCGGGAGCGGGCGGCCGGCGGCGCCCGCGCTCATGTCTCCGCCCCGCTCGGCACCGCCGGCCGCCCGCTCCCGCCCAAGAGGCAGACACACGGAGCATGAGGTCAGAACACGTCGCGGCTGGGGCGGTCGGCTCCGCGACTTTAGCCAGCCACTTTGGCGCGAGCCTCGAAGATCATGGCCCCAACGTCGTGCTTTACCGGGCAGGTCCACAGACTGCCCGACGCGCCGGAAGCTTACGGGGCCATGATCACTCGCGCCAAAGCAGCTCCCGGCCAAAGTCGCTACGCCGACCGCTCTGTCGGGTGCGACCCGCACATGGACAGAAGTTGTTGATCCAGAATGCACGCATGGACCTAACACCCCCTGAAATCAGCTGCTTTCGTGGCACTCGCGTTCGGTGGGGGACTGGCAGGCCTGGCACAGTTCGTGCCGCCCCTGGAAAGTGATCACGCTTCCCCAGCCGTTGCACACCTCGCAGTCGGCAGCCAAAGCGGCGTTGGCGCGGGGGTTGGACTCGGGAGCGGCCATCGTTCCGTAGGTCATTGAGATTCTCCTGGCGTCGGGACTGTCCCGGTGATGCACCCCTTGGCTGCACAGTGCCCACTTTATTCCGTTTCGTGTCTGTTTACGCCCATTGATGCAGATTTTATGACCGTTTTGCCTGTAGTGGCAGCCGGACTCGCCTACGGCCAGGGGATCGATCCCTGAAGTGGTGCCGTGGCGGGGTGGCCGGCCGACGGTCGAGGGGGCATGGCAAGTAGGGTCGTGCCACTCTCGCGCCAGAACGGACGGGGACTCACGGGGAACCGAGGTACACAGAGGTGAGTCCCGGCGGGCTCTGCCCAAGCTAGGAAATCCACAGTTCACACCCGTGATCACCCAACCTTGCCCCTAAGGCGGGGCTCTAACGTCTGGGGCCGCACCCAACACCGTTCGGGGCCGTCTCCGGGCCGTCCGAGGGTGCTCAACGACGACCAACGCTGACAACCATCGACAGCTAAGTCGCAGGTCGCAGCGTTGATCGATTACATGGCCGCAGGTCAGAACCCGGGCCCTTCACTTCTTCGGCTACTGAGAATCCCGCAGGTCAGCGCCCTATGAGGCCCCTGCCGGGATCGCGGTCGAGTCACGCAACGGTGTGGTGACACGGCCCCGGTCACAGGAACCGGAGCAGCACCACCAGGGCAATCGGCGCGGGGAGCACGGCTCGTACCACGCGCCACCGGACGTCCTCGCGCACGACGAGTGCCAGGAACGCGAGTGCGTACGGCGCCGCCAGCGGAATCACCGAGATCAGGCCTACGGCCGGCGATACGTGATGACCGAGGACCAGGATCGCCCGCAGGGCGACCCACCCGGCCGTCCCGGCCGTGAGTACCTGAACGGTGAGCAACCGGCGCCGAGCGCGGTCCGTGGTCGCGGGGCACTCGGCGATCGTTTCGTGGACGATCATGACGCCCGTCCACGTGAAGAGCGCCGCGACAGCCAGGATCATGAGCAGCCCGATGGCACCGAGCCCGCCGTCCCCGAGGATCGAGTCCGGGTGCCAGAAGATCTCGATGAAGATCCAGACGGGAACGCTCAGAACGGTGCCCGCAGCCCAGGTGGAGACGATCTCCTTGCCCAGACGATCCGACCACCACGCCCGCAGGGCCCGCCCCCACAGCAAGATCTTGCGCAGACTCCCGCCCATACCCCCGCCCTCCGCCGACCGCTCGGCATCCTAGGCCGACCCCCGAAGCATCGTCGGGTCGGGTCGTCTCGGGGCCGTCGAAGGGCGCTCAACGACGACCAACGCCGACCACCGGCGACAGCCAAGTCGCAGGTCGCAGCGTTGATCGATTATGTGGCAGCAGGTCAGAGGCCCGGCCCTGCACTTCTTCGGTCGGGCGTTGAGCGCTTTACGCGGCGGCGCGGCCCCGTGCGAACACCTTCGCCGTTTCGGTCACCCGGCGGCCCAGGTGCTCGGCCGTGGCAACGTCGGCCTTGTGCACGCCCTCCGGGCCCTCGTCCACGTTGGTCTGGGCGGCCGCGCCCGCGAAGACGCCGAGGCGGTTGAGGTCGTGCTCGGAGCCCTCGCTGTTGTTCCAGCCGGGGTGCAGGCCGAGGTTGACCCAGTTCATGCCGTGCTGGGCGGCGAGGATCTGGAAGAACTGCAGGGTGTGCAGCTTGTCGCCGCTCTTGGAGCCGGAGTTGGTGAAGCCGGCCGCCAGCTTGTCCTTCCAGTCCTGGCCGAACCAGCGCTTGGAGGACGCCTCGGCGAAGACGTGGAAGGCGCCGGAAGCGGTGCCCATGTAGGTGGGCGAACCGAACACGATCACGTCGGAACGGTCCAGGGTCTCCCACTGCTCGTCGGTGATCTCGTCCACCTTGATCAGGTGCACCTCGGCACCCGCCTCCACGGCACCGGCGCGGACGGCCTCGGCGAGCACGGCGGTGTGGCCGTAGCCGGAGTGGTAAGCGATGGACACAACGGGGGTGGTCACGATGATTGCTCCTCTTAGGCAAGCCAAGCACTCGAACAGCCCGAACGGGCAGCTCATAAGTGGTAACCACAGGAAAGCACTAACTTCTAGAGAGTGCAACCTGGCGGTTAGCGCTGCGCTCGCGTACGCTTGCGGTATGACAGGCATGACCCAGGACCAGGACGACCTCGCGTACAACGTGTTCGCCAAGGCATGCCCGTCGCGCGGCACGCTGGAGCACGTCACGGGCCGCTGGGGCGGCCTGACGCTCGGCGCGCTGTACGAGGGCTCGCTGCGCTTCAACGAGCTGCGCCGCCGCGTCGACGGCGTGAGCGAGAAGATGCTGTCCCAGACCCTGCACGCGCTGGAGCGCGACGGCCTGGTGCACCGCGAGGCCCAGCCGACCAACCCGCCCCGCGTGGACTACTACCTGACGCCCCTGGGCCGCCGGGTCGCCGAGCGGCTGCTGGCCCTCATCCAGTGTGTGGAGGGCTCGATGGACGACGTCCTCGCGGCCCGCACGGCGTACGACACCCGGCAGCCGTCGTAGCCCGACCGGGGTTCAGTCCTCGTCGAGGTCCCCGGGCAGCGCCACGGGGACTCCGTTCAGCCCTTCCGCGGTGGCCGCTGGCACTTCGGACAGAAGTAGCTGGACCTGTTCATCCAGGCGCGGCGACGCATGGGGGTGCCGCACCGTTTGCAGGGCAGGCCTTCACGGCCGTACGCGTCCAGGGACCGGTCGAAGTAGCCCGACTCGCCGTTGACGTTGACATACAGGCTGTCGAAGCTGGTGCCGCCGACGGCGAGGGCCGCGTTCATCACGTCGCGGACGTGGCCGAGCAGTTCCGTCGTGACCGGGCGGGTGAAGTTGGCCGTGGGGCGCTCGTAGTGGATGCGGGTGCGCCACAGGGCCTCGTCCGCGTAGATGTTGCCGACCCCGCTGATCAGCGACTGGTCCAGCAGGGCCCGCTTGATGGTGGTCCGCTTGCGCCGCAGGGCCAGATGGAAGGCCTCGTCGTCGAACAGCGGGTCGAGGGGGTCGCGGGCGATGTGCGCGATGACGTCGGGCAGGCCCTCGGGGGTGTTGTCGTGCAGCGAGAGGCCGCCGAAGGTGCGCTGGTCCACGAAGCGCAGCTCGGTGCCCAGGGAGTCGGCGAAGCGGACACGGATGCGCAGATGCTTCTCGTCCGGTGACTCGTGCGGCTGCACCAGCAGCTGGCCGCTCATGCCGAGGTGGGCCAGGACGGACTGGTTCGTCTCCTCCAGCGGCAGCCAGAGGTACTTGCCGCGTCGGCTGGGGGTGCCGATGTGGTGGCCCTTGAGGCGGTGCGCGAAGTCGTCGGCGCCCGCGATGTGCCGGCGCACGGCGCGCGGGTGCAGCACCTCGACGTCGGCGACGGTGCGATGGGCGACCCACCGCGCAAGACCCCGCCGGACGACCTCGACCTCGGGCAACTCGGGCATCTGGACCCCCCGTACAGACCGGTGGATGAACCGAGCGCCCGCCCGGAGACAGGCTTCGGACGGGCGCTCGGTGTTGTGCTCTGGTAGGTCAGGCGGTGGCGGACGACGTGTCGTCCTTCGCAGCCTCCTTGGCACGCTCGTCCGCCGCGGCCCGGATGGACCGCCAGGCGGACTCGGCGGCCTGCTGCTCCGCCTCCTTCTTGCTGCGGCCGGTGCCGGTGCCGTACGAGACGCCTCCGACGCGGGCGGCAGCAGTGAAGGTCTTCTCGTGGTCGGGGCCGGTCTCCGTGACCAGGTACTCGGGCACGCCGAGCCCCTCGATCGCGGTGAGCTCCTGGAGACTGGTCTTCCAGTCCAGGCCGGCTCCGAGGTTCGAGGACTTCTCGATCAGCGGGTCGAAGAGCCGGTGCACCAGCTCGGACGCCGCGTCGAGGCCCTGATCGAGATAGACCGCGCCGATCACCGCTTCAAGGGTGTCGGCAAGGATGGACGCCTTGTCCCGGCCGCCCGTGCCCTCTTCACCCCGGCCGAGCCGGATGAAGGCGCCCAGGTCGAGGCCGCGGCCCACTTCCGCCAGCGCACGAGAGTTGACCACCGCGGCCCGCAACTTGGCCAGCTGGCCTTCGGGCAGGTCCGGGTGGGTGCGGTACAGCGTGTCCGTGACGACGAGGCCGAGCACGGAGTCCCCGAGGAACTCCAGCCGCTCGTTCGTCGGCAGACCGCCGTTCTCGTACGCGTAGGAACGGTGGGTCAGCGCACGCACCAGAAGGGCGGACTCGAGCTGGTAGCCGAGCCGCCCTTCCAGAAGCGTGTGGGACGAGGCCATGTTGTCCGCCTTCTTCTTGGCGGGTGCGTCCGCCTTGGCGTCTTCCGCCTTCTTGGGACTGGACACAGTGCCTCTCACCAGCCCGCTCAGACTTCGAGGACCTGGCGCTTGTTGTAGGTGCCGCAAGACGGGCACGCAATGTGCTGCTGCTTGGGCTCGTGGCAGCGCTCGCACGCAACCAGGGTGGGGACCGCAGCCTTCCACTGCGACCGGCGGTGGCGCGTGTTGCTGCGCGACATCTTCCGCTTCGGAACAGCCACGGCTACTTCTCCTGCTTCTCGTCGACGCCCGCTTCCGCGTCAGCGCCGCTCATCTCGTCCTTCTCGCCGTCCATCGTGGAACCGGCGAGTCCCTGCAAAGCCGCCCAACGGATGTCGACGGCGGCGTGATGGTGGTCCGGGTCGTCCACGAGCCGCACTCCACACTCGGAGCACAGACCGGGGCAGTCGTCCTGGCACACCGGCTGCATCGGCAGTGCGAGCACCACCGCATCGCGCAGCAGAGGTTCGAGGTCGAAAAGTCCGTCCTCGAGGAAAAACCTGTCCTCGTCGTCCTCGGCGTCGTCGCCCGGTTCCGCGATCACACGGCCCCGGTCGTCGGCGTCAGGGTACGAGAACAGCTCCTGGAAGTCCGCTTCGAGCTCCAGCTCGATCGGCTCCAGACACCTTACGCACTCCCCCTCGGCCTGTGCACGGGCGGTGCCTGTGACGAGCACCCCTTCCATGACCGACTCGAGTCGGAGTTCGAGCTCCAGCGGGGCGCCTACCGGCACTCCGATGACTCCCTGGATACCGAGATCCACGGGAGCGTCGATCTCGCGGGTCAGGCGCTGCAGCGCGCCAGGACGCCGACCCAGCTCGTGCGTGTCGAACACGAGGGGGTTGCGGTGGTCGAGGCGGGCGTTGGAAGCCATTCCTGCTTTCGATCTTCGAACTCGGAGGGACACCGCCCGTCGGTGCTCCCGGGCAGCGTTGATCGCGGACGTACGCGCGACCGAAGAGCCAGGATACTGGACCTTTCGCTCAGGGCCCAATCCGGTGCCTGGCCGCGGCCCATCCGGACAGGTTCTACAGGCCCCGGCCCTGCTCGTAGGCGCGCAGCTGCTCCGCACTGATCATGCTCGTGTCGAAGAGGCTCGTCTCGTCGAGAGCGTAGCCCTGCTGCGACTGGGGCTGCTGCTGGGGCTGCTGGGGCTCGTAGGCGGCCTGCTGGGTGTCGTAGCCCTGGTAGGCGGCGTAGGGATCGGCCTGCTGGTACCCGTACGGGTCCTGCTGGGCGTAGTCGGGCTGCTGCGGGAAGCCCGCGTACGGGTCCGGCTGCTGCTGGTAGCCGTAGGCCGGCTGCGGCTCGTACGACGGCTGCGGCGGCTGAGCCGGCTGGGACTGGGCCGGGCGCTCGGCCGGGGTGTCGGCGAGGGCCGCGAGGTCGGCGAGGTAGTCGGCGTCGCTGGAGTGCTGGAAGGTCGTGGTGTCGTCGGCGAGCGCGCCGAGGTCGTCCGTGGCGATCCGGCCGTGCAGCTTCTGCCGGCCGCGGCCGACGGCCTCCAGGGTCTTGGCGAGGACCGCCTCGAAGGCGCCCAGCTTGGCGTCGACGTAGGCGTCCGCGTTGTGGCGCAGGGTCTCGGGGTCCTGGCTGCGCTCGGGGGCGTCCTCGTCCTCGTAGCCGTTCTCGTCCAGGCCGGGCCCGGTGCCGAGCAGCTTCTCGCGGCCGCGGCCGACCGAGCCGAGGGTCTTGGTGAGGACGACCTCGAAGTTGGCGAGCTTGGAGTCGACGTAGTCGTCGGCCTCCGCGCGGACCTCCTCGGCCTCAGTGCGGGCCTCGGCGAGGATCCGGTCGGCCTCGGTCTGGGAGCGCCGGGCGATCTCGGTGTCGGAGATCAGCGAGCCGCGTTCGGCGTGCGCGTTCCCGATGATCCGCTCGGCCTCCTGGCGGGCCTGCTCGACCATCTGCTCGCGGTCGCCGATCAGCTCCTGCGCCTGTGCGAGGGAGCCGGGCAGGGCCTGGCGCACCTCTTCGAGCAACGCGAGCAGCTCGGCGCGGTTGACCACGCACGACGCCGACATGGGCATGGACCGGGCGCCGGAGACCGTGGAGACGATCTCGTCGAGCTTCTTCTGGACGTCCACCTGTGCTCGCCACTCTCTACAGCTGTGTTGGAGACGGACGGGACGACTGTAGCCCGTTCAGTCCTTGCGCAGACGAGCGTTGAGGGCCTCGAGGACGGGGGGTGGCACCAGGTGGGAGACGTCGCCGCCCCAGGCCGCGACCTCCTTGACGAGCGAGGAGGACAGGAAGCTGTAGGTCGGGTTGGTCGGCACGAACAGCGTCTCGACTCCCGTGAGGCCGATGTTCATCTGGGCCATCTGGAGCTCGTAGTCGAAGTCGCTGACCGCGCGCAGGCCCTTGACGATGGCCGGGATGTCGCGCTGCTTGCAGTAGTCGACGAGGAGGCCGTGGAATGACTCGACGATCACGTTGCCGTACTCGGCGGTGACCTCGCGGATCAGCTCGATCCGCTCGTCGATCTCGAACAGGCCCTTCTTGGACTTGTTGATCATCACCGCGACGTAGACCTCGTCATACAGACGGGAAGCGCGGGCGATGATGTCGAGGTGTCCGTTGGTGATCGGGTCGAACGACCCGGGACAGACGGCGCGGCGCACTTGTGATCCCTCGCTCTCCGGTCCGGTCATCGTGCGTCTTCGCACGTAGAGGCGGCGCGACCGTACCAAAACGTTCCCTCGCCGTAACGACGGGACCGGAGGGCCTCGAAACCGTCCGGCCAGTGGAATTCACCGCCTCTGGTGCTGCGCTCCACGGTGACGAGCGCTTGCTCAGCGAGCCAGCCCTCCGAGCGGATTGTGAGCAGAATCTCCCGAAGATCGTCGTCCCCGACGGCGTACGGGGGGTCCAGGAAGACGAGGTCGTACGGCTCTGCCGGGGGTGCCGTTCTGATGATCTGTTCCGCTTTGCCTGCCCTTACCTCTGCGCCGGGAAGGCCCAGGTTCTTCACGTTCTCGCGGACGATCTTCGCTGCGCGGGCGTCCGCCTCGACCAGGAGGGTGTGGCTCGCGCCCCGGGACAGCGCCTCCAGGCCCACGGCGCCGGAGCCGGCGTAGAGGTCGAGGACCCGTTCGCCGTCCAGGGGGCCGCCGAGGAGGGATTGCCAGGTGGAGAAGAGGCCCTCGCGTGCGCGGTCTGATGTCGGCCGGGTGCCTGTCCCTGGCGGGACGGCCAGGCGGCGTCCGCCGGCTGCGCCGGCGATCACGCGGGTCATTGGGGGTCCTTCTTTGTGGGCTTCTTTACGGTTCAGTCTGGCAGGCGAAAGTGGGTGGGGCCTTGTCGCCGTCGGACACTGACGGTCCGTGGGGACCTAGCCCTTTTCCAGGTACTGCTCTCTCTCCTCGTCCAGGAGGGCGTCCAGGGCCGTGCGCAGGGCGGGAAGGTGGGTCAGCTCCGGGTCTGACGTGACGACCGCCGCTGCCTCCTCCCGCGCCTCGGCGATGACCTCCTCGTCCTCGATGACCGCCAGGACGCGGAGGCTGGTGCGGGCGCCGGACTGGGCCTGGCCGAGGACGTCGCCCTCGCGGCGCTGTTCCAGGTCGATGCGGGAGAGTTCGAAGCCGTCGAGGGTGGAGGCCACGGCGTTCAGCCGCTGGCGGGCGGCGCTGGCCTCGGGCATCTCGGTGACCAGCAGGCACAGGCCGGGGGCCGAGCCACGGCCCACGCGGCCGCGGAGCTGGTGCAGCTGGGAGACGCCGAAGCGGTCGGCGTCCATGATCACCATGGCGGTGGCGTTGGGGACGTTCACGCCGACCTCGATGACCGTGGTGGCGACCAGGACGTCGGTCTCGCCGGCGGCGAAGCGGCGCATGACCGCGTCCTTGTCGTCGGGGTGCATACGGCCGTGGAGGACCTCGACCGCGAGGCCCTGGAGGGGGCCCTTGGCCAGGTGGTCGGCCACGTCGAGGACCGCCAGGGGCGGGCGCTTCTCGGCCTCGTCCTCCGGGGACTTCTTCGCCTTCTTCGGGTCGGCCTCGTCGATGTCGTCGCCGATCCGGGGGCAGACGACGTACGCCTGATGGCCGTTCTCCACCTCCTCGCGCACCCGCTCCCAGGCCCGGGCCAGGAAGTGCGGCTTGTCGGCGGCGGGGACCACGTGGGTGGCGATCGGGGAACGGCCGGCCGGGAGCTGGTCCAGGACGGAGGTCTCCAGGTCGCCGAAGACGGTCATCGCGACCGTGCGCGGGATGGGGGTGGCCGTCATGACCAGCAGGTGCGGGGGCTGCTTGCCCTTGCCGCGCAGGGCGTCGCGCTGTTCCACGCCGAAGCGGTGCTGTTCGTCGACGACGACCAGGCCGAGGTCGTGGAACTGCACCTTGTCCTCGATCAGCGCGTGCGTTCCGATCACGATCCCGGCGTCCGCGGTGACGAGATCGAGCAGCGCCTGACGGCGGGCGGCGGCACCCATGGAGCCGGTGAGCAGCACGATCTTGGTGGCGTGCTCGGCGCCGCCCAGCATGCCGCCCTCGGCCAGCTCGCCCATCATCTCGACGACCGACCGGTGGTGCTGCTGGGCGAGCACCTCGGTGGGCGCGAGCATGGCGGCCTGGCCGCCCGCGTCGACGACGGCGAGCATGGCGCGGAGCGCCACCAGGGTCTTTCCGGAGCCGACTTCCCCCTGGAGCAGCCGGTGCATCGGATGCTCCGTCGCCAGGTCGTCGAAGATCTCCTTGGAGACCTTCTGCTGGCCCTCGGTGAGGGTGAAGGGCAGGCGGTCGTCGAAGGCCGTGAGGATGCCGTCGGGCTTCGGTCTGCGTGGCACGGCCGGGAGTTGGGCGTCGGCGTGGCGGCGGCGGGCCAGGGCGACCTGGAGGACGAAGGCCTCGTCCCACTTCAGGCGGGCGCGGGCATCGGCGATGTCGGCCTTGGTGTGCGGGCGGTGGATCTTGAGCAGGGCCTCGGGGAGGGTGACCAGGCCCCGGCCCTCCCGGAGGGAGGGCGGCAGTGGGTCGAGGGCCTCCTGGGCACTGGGCAGCACCGTCTGGACGGCCTTGCCGATCTTCCAGGACTCCAGCTTGGCGGTGGCCGGGTAGATGGGGATCAGGGCACCGGCCCAGGTCTCGACGGTCTCGTCGCCGTCGCCGCGCAGCAACTCGTAGGCGGGGTGGGCGAGTTGGAGACGGCGGTTGAAGACGGAGACCTTGCCGGCGAACATCGCGCGGGTGCCCGGCAGCAGCTCCTTGTGGGGCTTGTGAACGCCGTTGCCGAAGAAGACCAGTTGGAGCCGGCCGCTGCCGTCCGTGATGGTGACCTCCAGGCGCTGCCCCTTGCCGCGCGGGGCCTTGGCGGAGGCGAAGGTGTGCAGGCGGGCGTCGGCGACCTGGGCGACCACCGTGACGTGTTCGTCCATGGGGAGGTCGGCGAGGTGCGTGAGCTGACCGCGCTCCTCGTATCTGCGCGGGTAGTGGTGCAGCAGGTCGCCGACGGTCTGCAGGCCGAGGTGCTCGGCCATCACCTTCGCGGTGGCGGGGCCGAGCACCTTCTTCAGTGGTTCTTCCAGTGCGGGCACGAGATCCATTGCACACCACGGCACCGACATTGCCGAAGAGGTGCCCCCTCGGGTCCGCGCCCTCGTGCCGTATATGTGCTCGGAAGCGCTGGTCAGGGGTGCTGTTCCGGGCCTAGGATGGCGCGCTCCGGCCATCCCCCGCGGTCACCGCCCCATCCGGGACCGCCCGACCCCGCGCCGAACCCAGGCTCCCCCCACCGGCGCTGCGACGATGGACTCCCAGACCCCACAGTCATCCCAGGCATCCCAGTCACCTCACACGTTCCAGGTCGACCTGCGTGGTCTGGTGGACCTGCTCTCCCATCACCTCTACTCCAGCCCCAAGGTCTACCTGCGCGAGCTGCTGCAGAACGCGGTGGACGCGATCACCGCCCGCCGGGCCGAGGATCCGGGTGCCCCGGCCCGGGTGCGCCTGCACGCCGCGGACGGCGCCCTGCGGGTGGAGGACAGCGGCATCGGGCTCACCGAGTCGGACGTGCACAGCCTGCTGGCGACGATCGGCCGCAGTTCCAAGCGGGCGGACGGCCTGCAGGAGGCCCGGTCCGACTTCCTCGGCCAGTTCGGCATCGGCCTGCTGGCCTGTTTCGTGGTCGCCGAACGGATCCGGGTGGTCAGCCGCAGCGCCCGTACGCCCGAGGCCCCGCCCGTGGAGTGGACGGCCCGCGACGACGGCTCGTACACCGTGCGGACGCTGCCCGACGCCGAGCGGCCCGAGCCGGGCACCACCGTGCACCTGGTGGCCCGGGCCGGCGCGGCCGAGTGGCTGGCGCCCGAGCGGGTCCGCGCCCTGGCCCGGGACTTCGGCTCGCTGCTGCCGTACGACGTCCGGGTGGGCGAGGAGGCGGTCACGGACCTCCCGGCGCCCTGGGACCGCGCCTGTCCGAGTCCCGCGACACGAAGGGTGGCGCTGGCCCGGCACTGCCACGAACTCTTCGGTTTCACCCCGCTGGACTCGATCGATCTGGACGTGCCGCTGGCCGGGATCCGCGGCGTGGCGTACGTGCTGCCGTCGGCGGTCAGCCCGGCCCAGCGGGCCACGCACCGCGTGCACCTGAAGGGCATGCTGCTGACCGAGCGGGCCGAACAGCTGCTGCCTGACTGGGCGTTCTTCGTGCGCTGCGTCCTGGACACCGACAGCCTGCGGCCCACGGCCTCGCGCGAGTCGCTGTACGAGGACGAGACCCTGGCCGCGGTACGGGAGGCGCTCGGCGAGCGGATCCGGTCCTGGCTCACCGGGCTCGCGGCGGGCGATCCGGAACGGCTGGCCGCGTTCCTCGCCGTGCACCACCTGGGTGTGAAGTCGCTGGCCCGGCACGACGGCGACATGCTGCGCACGATGCTGCCGTGGCTGCCGTTCGAGACGACCGACGGGCAGCTGTCCCTGGAGGAGTTCGCGGGGCGGCACCCGGTGGTGCACTTCACGCGGACGGTCGAGGAGTACCGGCAGGTGGCGCCGATCGCCTCGGCACAGGGCGTCGGGGTGGTCAACGGCGGTTACACGTACGACAGCGAACTCGTCGAGGCGCTGCCGTCGGTGCGGCCGGGGACCGTGGTCGCCGAGCTGGACGCGGACACCGTGACCGCGCACCTGGACGCGGTGGACCCGGCCGAGGAGCTGGCGCTGTCCGGCTTCCTGGCGGCCGCGCGCGCGAAGCTCGACCCGCTGGGCTGTGACGTCGTGCTGCGCGCCTTCCACCCGCTGTCCGTGCCCGCGCTGCACCTGGACGACCGGGCCACCCGGCACGAGCAGGCGCGGGCCGAGGCCGAGGAACAGGCCGACGACCTGTGGGCGGGCATCCTGGGCTCGCTGCGCGGCAGCGCCCCCCGCGCGCGTCTGGTGCTCAACCATCTCAACCCGCTGATCCGCAGGATCAGTTCGCTGCGGGACCCGGAGCTGATCGGCACCGCCACCGAGTCGCTGTACGGGCAGGCGCTGCTGATGGCGCAGCGGCCGCTGAGGCCCGCCGACTCGGCGCTGCTCAACCGGGCGTTCATCGGCCTCCTGGAGTGGGCCACACACGGGGAGAAAGGTCGCTGATGGGTGAAGTCGACGGGAGCACGGACTTCGACGCGCTGCGTCGGGCGATGGCGGAGAACTCCGAGCAGCCGGAGGGTCCCGCGCGCAACGCGCGTGCGGAGCAGCTGCTCGCCGAGGCCGAGGGGCTGAACATCCCGCTCGCCGTGATCGAGGCGCTCGGGCACCAGCTGAAGGTCTACAACTACAGCTCCGAGAAGGACCGGATGTTCGTCCCGTTCGCGCGGCTGCTGCGCCTGTGGGACGAACGGCCGGAGGACTTCGACGAGTACGAGGCGCACTCGCTGCACTGGGTCTTCAAGTGGGTGTCGGCGGGCATGCTGGACCAGCCGCACATCCCGCTCGCCTCGATCGAGAAGTGGCTCGGCGAGATGGAGCACCGCTACCGGCTCGCCGGTCACTCCGAACGGGCGGTGCGCAGCGCCGAGTTCAGTGTCGCGGCGCACATAGGCGACCTGGAGCGCGCGGAGCGGGCGTACGGGGCCTGGCTGGCCGCGGACCGGGACCGGATGGCCGACTGCCACGCCTGCGAGCTGCACGGGCAGGGCACCTGGCAGGTCAGGCGCGGCCGGGACGAGGACGCGCTGGATCTGTGGCGGCCGGTGCTGGAGGGCGAGTACAGCTGCGCCCACGAGCCGCACACGGTCCTCGCCTCCTCGCTGACTCCCCTGCTGCGCCTGGGCCGCCCGGACGAGGCCCGCGCCCACCATCTGCGGGGCTTCCGCCTCGTACGCCCCATGGAGAGCATGCGGGGCGCCTACGCGGACCACGTGGAGTTCTGCGCGCTCACCGGCAACGAGGCGCGCGGTCTGGAGCTGCTCGCGCAGCGGCCGGCGTACTTCACGGACACCGGGCAGCCGCGCAGCCGGCTGGACTTCATGGCCGTGGTGACGCTGCTGACGGACCGGCTGACCGAGCTGGGGCTCGGCGAGCGGCAGGTGCCGGGACCCGCCGGACGGTCCTGGACGGCGCGGGAACTGGCCGCCCATGCGCGCGCGGAGGCGCTGGAACTGGCCGGGCAGTTCGACCGGCGCAACGGCACGTCGTACGTCGGCGACCGCGTCCGCGCGCGCATGGCCCAGCGCCCGCTGATGGACCGGCTGCCGCTGGGCGTGCGCACGGTGCGCTCCACGCCGCAGCCCGTGGTCCCGCCCCCGGCACCCGAGGCGCCCGAGTCGGCCGATCAGCCGGACCTGTCCGCCCTGCTCACCGAGGCACGCCGGCTGTCGGACACCCTGCAGCCGCACGCCCTGGAGGCCTGGGCGGCGGTCGCACGGGCCGCCGAGGGGACCGAGCTGGACGCCCGCGACCGCGCGGAGATCACCGACCACGAGGCGATGGCCCGGGGCCCCGAGGGCATCGGCCTGTTCGAACAGGCCGCCGCGCTGTACGCGGAGGCGGGCGACCCCGGGGAGGCCCTGGCGGCACGCGCGCGCGGGGCGTACGTCCGCGCGCTGACGGGCGAGGTGGACGAGGCCCTGACGACGGTCGCCGCGCTGTACGACGAGGCCCTCGCGCTGTACGCCGAGGACGCCACCGGGGTGCGGCAGACGGCGTCGGTGGTGATGAGCCGGGCGCGGATCCTGATGCGGGGGGTGCACGAGGGCACCGAGGGCGCGGCGGGCCGGGAGGTGCGGGCGGCGGCCGAGCGGGCCGTGCTCGAGGTGCTGGCGCTCGTCGACGGGCGGGCGGGCGACGACGTGCGCCTGGCCGCACGGGCCGCCGAGGCGCGGGCGATGCTCGCCGAGCTGGCAGGGGAGAACGGGGACGTCGAGCGGACGGCGGACCTGTTCCGGCAGGCCGCCGCCGGGTACGTGGGCGCCGGGCTGCCCTGGTTCGCGGTGGAGTACGAGGTGCAGATCGCGGCGCTGGCGCATCAGCTCGGCGATGCGGCCGAGGCCGAGCGGGCACTGCGGGCCGCCCTGGAGCACGGTGGGCCGTACGTGGAGCCCGTCGGGCGGGCCCAGCTGCATCTCCAGCTCGCCGAGGTGCTCGGCCTCCGGGACGAGGTCGTGGAGGCGGCGGAGCACGCCCTGGAGGCCGCGCACTGGGCCGACGAGGCGGGCGAGAGCGCCACGCTGGGCACCTGGGCGCGGCACCAGCTGGGCGGCTTCCTGCTGCGCCAGGGGCGGTGCGCGGAGGCCGCCGAGGTGCTGGAGTCGGCGCTGCCCGACCTGTCCGCCGAGACGCACGGCGACGGGGCCGTCGTACAGGCGCAGTGGTGGCTCGGGGACTGCCTGAGCGAGCTGGGCGAGCACCGGGAGGCGGCCGAACGCCGGCTGCAGGCCGCCGAGATCGCCCGGCACTGGCCCGAGCAGCAGGACCACGCCACGCTCGCCCATCTCGCCGCGGAGTCCCTGAGCAACGCCGGCCTGCTGGAGGAGGCCGATCAGGCCTACGCGCGCGCGGGCGAGCTGTGGCGCTCGCTCGGCAACCCGCACTTTCTCGTCCGCTCGCTGCGCGCCCGCGGCTGGCTGGCGCTGCGCGGGGAGGCCGGAGCGGAGGGCGCGCGGGAGCTGATGACGGAGGCGGTGCGCGCGTGCGAGCGTGCGTGGGAGGCCGCGGCGGACCCGGTGGCCCGGGAGCAGCTCGCCGCGGAACTCGGCAACACCCACCGCCAGTTCGGCGATCTGCTGGCTCGCTCGGCGGCCGAGGAGGACGAAGCGGGGGCCGGGGTGATCCAGGGCGCGTACGAGGCCGCGGTGACCCGGATGGACCGCGCGGCCGCGATGTTCGGCACGCTCGGCACGGAGGGGCTGCACGGCCGTACCGGTGCCGAGCTCGCCGCGGGCTGGCTGGAGGCCGAGCTCGGCCGCCCCGCCGAGGCGGTGGCACGCGCGCGTGGCGTGCTCGCGGCCTACGAAGGTGCCGACGGCACGGACGAGACCGTGCAGGAGCGGCGGGCGGAGGCGACGCAGATGCTCCGGCTGGACCGGGCCGGGGAATGACCCGGACCCGCTTCACTCCACGCCGATGAGCAGCAGTGCCCCCTGCCGGCCGCCGCGGTACACCACCGTGTCCACGGCGAGGTAGGACTCGCGGACGCGTGCCTCCAGGCGGTCGGCGACGCTCTCGGGCGCCTCGTCCCCCACCACGAGGGTGACCAGCTCGCCGCCGGCCTGGAGCATGCGGTCCAGGAGGGTTTCGGCGGTGGCGGTGACGTCCGGCCCGATCACCGCCACGTCCCCGTCGATCAGGCCCAGGACGTCCCCGGCCTGGCAGATGCCGGCCGTCGTCCAGGACTGCCGTTCCGCGACGACGACCTCGGCGTACCGGGTGGCGCCCGCCGCCGAGGTCATCTGGACGACGTCCTCGTCGAACCGGCGCTCCGGCTCGTGCACGGCGAGCGCGGCGATGCCCTGCACGGCCGAGCGGGTCGGGATCAGAGCGACCCGGATGCCCTCGGTGCGGGCCTGCTCGGCGGCCGCGGCGGCCGTGTGGCGCAGCTCGGCGTCGTTGGGCAGCAGCACGACCTCGCGCGCGTGGGCCCGCCGTACGGCCTGCACCAGCTCCCCGCTGGCGGGCGGCTCCCCGGGGCGCGCGAGGACGGCGGTCGCGCCGGCCTCGGTGTACAGCCCCGCCAGGCCCTCGCCGGGCACGACGGCGACGACCGCCCGCTGGGCGCGCTCCCGCGGCGGCCGCTCACCGCCGGTGTGCACGTCGCCGAGCCCGAAGTGCGTGATCCGGATCCGGTACGGCCGCCCGGCCTCGACGCCGGCCTCCACGGCGGCGCCCGCGTCGTCGACGTGCACGTGGACGTTCCACAGCCCGTCGCCGCCGACCACGACCAGGGAGTCCCCGAGGGTGTCGAGCCGCTCCCGCAGCCGGGCCACGGCCTCGTCGCCGGCCTCCAGGAGGTAGATCACTTCGTAGGCCGGTCCGCCGTCCTCGGCGCCCTCGGCGCACAGGTCCGCCTCGGAAACGGCCTCCACGCGCGCGGGTGCGACGGCCACGGACACGGGGACGGCCTCAGGTTCCTTCGGGGCCTCGCGCACCGCCTCCCCCGTGCACGCCTCCACCAGCGCCCCCAGCACGGCCACCAGCCCTCGGCCGCCCGCGTCGACCACACCGGCCCGCTCCAGCACGGCCAGCTGCCCCGGAGTCGCCGCCAAGGCCGCCCTCGCACCCTCGTAGGCGGCCCACGCGACCGTCCCGCAGTCGCCCTCGGCTCCCTCGGCGGCGTCCGCCGCGGCCGAGGCGACCGTCAGCACCGTGCCCTCGACCGGGTGGGCCACGGCCTCGCGGGCGGAGTCGGCGGCCTGTCGCAGGGCCAGCCGCAGCCCCGCGCCGTCGGTGCGGGACCCGTCACCGGTCTCCGCCTCGGCGAGGACCTGGGCCATGCCGCGCAGCAGCTGGGCGAGGATCGTCCCGGAGTTGCCCCGGGCCCCGATGAGCGCACCGTGGGCCATCGCGTGCACGGCGTCCGCGAGCGAGGGCTCCTGCGCCCCCGTCCCGTACCCGGCGAACACGGCCTCCACGGCGGTCGCCGCCGACTCCAGGGTCAGGTAGAGGTTGGTCCCGGTGTCCCCGTCGGCCACGGGATAGACGTTGATCGCGTCGATCTCCTCGCGCGCCCGTCCCAGCGCCCCCAGCGCCAGACCGCACCAGGTGCGCACCGCGAGAGCATCGAAGAATGTCTGCGGCACCTGCGCCACCTGCGCCTCCCTGACTGGCTGGACGTGGACGCAGCGTAGACCCCGGAGTGGTGTGCTCCGGAAGAGGGCCGGGAGCGGGCCCCTGATCAGCCATGGTAGTTTCGTTGTGCTGGCGCAGTCGTTGTATGCTGCTCCGGTTGCCCGATCCACATCGGGCCGTTCCCCTGGCAACGCCACTCAGATCTCTGATCCTGCGATCTCGATCCCGGCAAGCCGGGATTATCCGTAAGTGCATCTGAAGTCTTTGGAGTGACCCGTGGCTGCCAACTGCGACGTCTGCGGCAAGGGGCCGGGCTTCGGCAACAACATCTCGTTTTCGCACCGCCGTACGTCCCGTCGCTGGAACCCGAACATCCAGCGTGTGCGTACCGTGGTCGGCGGGACGCCGAAGCGCGTGAACGCTTGCACCTCGTGCATCAAGGCCGGCAAGGTCTCGCGCTGACGCTAGAGCTGAGCGCGCGGCCACTGCTTGGTTCGCTGCACAGAGCCGGTCCACCTGCGGGTGGACCGGCTCTTTGCCGTACCCGCGCCCGGTTCAGTGTCCGAACGGTTCAGTTCCTGAACCGCCACCCGTGATCCACCGGCCCGATCCCCGCCCCCAGCGCGAACCCGGCGGCGATCGCCCCGGTGACGTACTCCTTGGCCGCCGTGACCGCCTCCGGCACGGCCAGCCCCTTCGCCAGCCCCGAAGCGACCGCCGAGGCGAGCGTGCAGCCCGTACCGTGCGTGTGCCGGTTGTCGTGGCGGGGCGCCCGCAGCCAGTGCTCCGCGGAACCGTCCGTCAGCAGGTCCAGGGCGTCACCGGACAGATGCCCGCCCTTGATCAGCGCCCACCGCGGCCCGTACTCCAGCACGGCTGCCGCGGCCCGTCGTAGATCGTCCTCGGACTCGACGTGGACCCCCGTGAGTTGGGCCACTTCGTCGAGGTTCGGCGTCGCCACGGTCGCCACCGGCAGGAGCTTCGTGCGGACCGAGTCCAGCGCGGAGGCCGCCAGCAGCGGGTCGCCGTGCTTGGAGACGCCCACCGGGTCCACCACGGCCGGCGCGTCCGTGCCGGAGATCAATTCGGCGACCGCCTCGACCAGTTCGGCCGAGGCCAGCATCCCGGTCTTCACGGCCTGTACGCCGATGTCGTCCACGACACTGCGGTACTGGGCCCGCACGGCCTCCACCGGCAGCTCCCAGGCGCCCTGGACGCCCAGGGAGTTCTGCGCGGTCACGGCCGTGATCACGCTCATCCCGTGCACGCCGAGCGCCAGCATCGTCTTCAGGTCGGCCTGGATGCCCGCGCCGCCGCCGGAGTCGGAGCCGGCCACCGTGAGAACCCGGGGAATCATGACTCTATGTCCCCGAAGTGGTCCCAGCCGCCCTTGCTGGTCCAGGGTGCCCCGTCGACCGTCACCTGGGGCAGCGCCGAGGGGTTGAGGACCTCGCCGATGACCTTCCAGCGGGCCGGCAGCTTGGCGTCCGGCGGGAAGGTCGCCACGATCGCGTGGTCCTCTCCCCCGGTCAGCACCCACTGCAGCGGGTCCACGCCCACGGCCTGCCCGATGTCGTTCATCTGCGTGGGGATGTCGATGGCGCCGGAGCGGATGTCGATACGGACCTTGCTGGCCTCGGCGATGTGCCCGAGGTCGGCGATCAGTCCGTCGCTCACGTCGCACATCGCGGTCGCGCCGAGCGCGGCGGCGGCCGGGCCCGCGTGGTACGGCGGCTCGGGGCGCCGGTGGGCCTCGACGAAGGCGCGCGGGGAGCGGAAGCCGCGGGAGAGCACCGCGTAGCCGGCCGCGGACCAGCCCAGCCATCCCGTGACGGCCACGAGGTCGCCGGGCTGGGCTCCCGCGCGGGTCACCGGCTCCTGGTTGCGCAGATCGCCGAGCGCGGTGATCGACACCATGATCGTGTCCCCGCGCACGACGTCCCCGCCGACCACGGAGGCGCCCGCGACCTGGCACTCGTCGCGCAGGCCGTCCATCATCTCGCTGGGCCAGGTGACCGGGAGTTCGGCCGGGACGACCAGGCCGAGCAGCAACGCGGTCGGTACGGCGCCCATCGCGGCGATGTCCGCGAGGTTCTGCGCCGCCGCCTTGCGGCCGACGTCGTAGGCCGTGGACCAGTCGCGGCGGAAGTGCCGCCCCTCCAGCAGGATGTCGGTGCTCGCCACCACCCGGCGGTCGGGCGCGGCGACCACCGCGGCGTCGTCGCCGGGGCCGATCCGGACCGCCGGGGTGGTGGTGAGACGGGAGGTGAGCTCCCTGATGAGCCCGAACTCCCCCAGCTCACCGACAGTGCCCTTCATGACCCTTGCTCCCCTTCTGTCCCTTGCCATGTGCCCGGTCGCGCGTCATCAGTGTCCCCGATACGGTCGAGGTGACCGTCAACTTCTGTCGTGCCTGCACCCTGGCGCGCAAGCCCGGTTCCCGCAGGTCTCCCCGCGGGGAGCGGCGACGCGATACCGTGGCGTTCCTTTTCCCCACATGATCCTCGTGGCCGCTCTGGAGGTTCCGTGGTACAGGCGTACATCCTGATCCAGACGGAGGTCGGCAAGGCGTCGACCGTCGCCGAGACGATCAGCAAGATCCCTGGAGTGATCCAGGCCGAGGACGTGACGGGTCCGTACGACGTCATCGTGCGCGCCCAGGCCGACACCGTCGACGACCTCGGTCGCATGGTGGTCGCGAAGGTCCAGCAAGTGGACGGCATCACCCGCACCCTGACCTGCCCGGTCGTCCATCTGTAGCCCCCGTCTACGCTTGGCCGGTGAACATCTTCCGTCACCGGCCCCTCGGCCTGCTCGCGCCCGTGCTGCTGATCGCGGTCGCGGGCTGCTCAAGCGCAGACGACAGCGCCACGGTGGCGGTTCCCAGACCCGACGCGAAGACGGCGAAGGTGTGCCGGGATCTGCACCGGATGCTGCCCGAGAAGCTGGACGGACGGGGACGTCACGACCCCGAGCCCCGGTCCGCCTACACGGCGGGCTGGGGAAGCCCGGCGATCATACTGCGCTGCGGTGTCGCACGGCCGCCGAAGATGGTCGACCCGAAGGTGGCCGAGGGCGGGGACCGGGACGCCGTGGCAGGCGGGGTCGACGGCGTCGACTGGCTGATGGAGAAACAGAGCGACGGCACCTGGCGGTTCACCACGGCCAACCGCGCGGCCTATGTGCAGGTGAGCCTGCCCGAGGGGATGTCCGGGCCGGACGGCACTCCGGTGCTCACCGGACTCGCGTCGGTCGTGAAGAAGGCGATCCCCGAGGGGATCGCCTCCATGCGATGACAGCGGTGGTGCGGGTCAGCGCAGCCCGGTCGAGCGGCGCAGCGCGGCCTGCACCAGGCGGTCCACCAGCTCCGGGTAGCCGATGCCGGTGGCCTGCCACATCTGCGGGTACATCGAGATGGGCGTGAAGCCGGGCATGGTGTTGATCTCGTTGATCACGAACTCGCCGTCCTCGGTGAGGAAGAAGTCCGCGCGGACCAGACCCTCGCAGGAGGCCGCGTCGAACGCCTCGACCGCGAGGCGCCGCACCTCGGCGGTCTCCTCGTCGGTGAGCGGCGCCGGGACGATGCCGGGCGTGGAGTCGATGTACTTGGCCTCGAAGTCGTAGTACGCGTGCGCGTCCGGCGGCGGGATCTCGGCCGGGACGGAGGCGCGCGGCCCGTCCGCGAACTCCAGGACGCCGCACTCGATCTCGCGGCCGCGCAGCGCGGCCTCCACCAGGATCTTCGGGTCGTGGCGCTGCGCCTCGGCGATCGCCTCGTCCAGACCGGAGAGGTCGTCGACCTTGGTGATGCCGATCGAGGAACCCGCGCGCGCGGGCTTCACGAACAGCGGCCAGCCGTGCTCGCCGGCGAAGTCGATGATCTTCTTGCGGGCCGCGGACTCGTCCTGCGCCCACTCGCGCGGCCGGATCACCACGTACGGGCCGACCTTGAGCCCGAAGGAGGTGAACACCCGCTTCATGTACTCCTTGTCCTGGCCGACGGCCGAGGCGAGCACACCGGCGCCCACGTACGGGATGCCGGAGAGCTCCAGGAGGCCCTGGAGGGTGCCGTCCTCGCCGTACGGGCCGTGCAGCACCGGGAAGACCACGTCGACCTCGCCGAGGGCCTTGGGCACGGAACCGGGCTCGCTGTAGACGACCTCGCGGCTGGCGGGATCGACGGGGAGCACCACGCCGCCCTCGCTCGACTCGGCCAGTTCCGCCACGTTGGGGGTCCGGCGGTCGGTGATGGCCATCCGCTCCGGCTCGTCAGCCGTCAGAGCCCAGCGGCCGTCCGCGGTGATGCCGATCGGCAGGACGTCGTACTTCGTCCGGTCGATGGCCTTGAGGACGGCGCCGGCGGTGACCACGGAGATCCCGTGTTCGGAGCTGCGCCCGCCGAACACGACGGCCACGCGCGGCTTGCGGGACGGCTGCTCAGGGCTCTGGGGGAGGTTCTCGGTGCTCATATGGCGTTGAGAGTACCCGTTGGTAGAGCCCGGATACAGCGTCGACTCAGGGGGTTCGCTCAGCGTCGCTCGGACTTCGCGCTGCGCGACATCAGCTCCTTCAGGGCGACCACCGGCGGCTTGCCCTCGTGCACGATGTCCACGACCGTCTCGGCGATGGGCATCTCCACACCGTGCCTGCGGGCCAGATCGGCCACGGACTCGCAGGACTTGACGCCCTCGGCCGTCTGCTTGGTGACCGCGATGGTCTCCTCGAGGGTCATGCCCTTGCCGAGGTTGGTGCCGAAGGTGTGGTTGCGGGACAGCGGCGAGGAGCAGGTGGCCACCAGGTCGCCGAGGCCCGCGAGGCCGGAGAAGGTCAGCGGGTCGGCGCCGAGCGCCATGCCGAGCCGGGTGGTCTCGGCGAGGCCGCGGGTGATGAGCGAGCCCTTGGCGTTGTCGCCCAGGCCCATGCCGTCGGCGATGCCGACCGCGAGGCCGATGACGTTCTTGACCGCGCCGCCGAGTTCGCAGCCGACCACGTCGGTATTGGTGTACGGCCGGAAGTACGGCGTGTGGCAGGCGGCCTGGAGCCGCTGGGCGACCGTCTCGTCGGTGCAGGCGACCACGGCGGCGGCCGGCATGCGGGCGGCGATCTCCCGGGCCAGGTTGGGGCCGGTGACCACGGCGATGCGGTCGGCGCCGACCTTGGCGACGTCGTCGATGACCTCGCTCATGCGCATGGTGGAGCCGAGTTCGACGCCCTTCATCAGGGAGACGAGCACGGTGCCGGGCGCGAGCAGCGGGGTCCACTCGGCGAGGTTGGCGCGCAGGGTCTGGGAGGGGACGGCGAGGACGGTGAAGTCCGCGTCCCGCAGGGCCTCGGCGGCGTCCGCGGTGGCGCGCAGGTTCTCCGGGAGTTCGACACCGGGCAGGTAGTCGGGGTTGGTCCGCGTCGAGTTGACCGCCTCGGCCAGCTCGGGGCGGCGGGCCCACAGGGTGACCTCGCAGCCCGCGTCGGCGAGGACCATGCCGAAGGCGGTGCCCCACGAGCCGGTGCCCATGACGGCCGCCCGGACAGGCTTGCTCACTTGCCGTGCCCTTCTGTCTGCTTGTCCTGCATGTTCTCCTGCACCTGCGGCTTCCCCTGCGCCTGGGTGCGGCGCCGCTGCTCCAGCCGCTCCTGGCGCGGGTCGTACGGCGTCGCGGGGGCCTTCTCGCCGCGGATCTCCTCCAGCTGGCGGGTGACGGCGGCCATGATGACCTCGGTGGCCTCCCTGAGGAGTTCCGGGGTCATCTCCTCGTCGTAGAAGCGCGAGAGGTCCACCGGCGGGCCCGCGAGGACCTGGTGGGTCTTGCGCGGGAAGAGGTGGGGCTTCTTGGCGTAGGGCGGCAGCAGTTCGTTGCAGCCCCACTGGGCGATCGGGATCACCGGGCACTTGGTCTGCAGGGCCACCCGGGCGGCACCGGTCTTGGCGGTCATCGGCCAGCCGTCCGGGTCGCGGGTGAGGGTGCCCTCGGGGTAGAACGCGACGCACTCGCCGCGCTCCACGGCCTCGATGGCGGCCCGGAAGGCGCTGAGCGCGTCCGTGCTCTCGCGGTAGACGGGGATCTGCCCGGTGCCACGCATCGCGGCGCCGACGAATCCCTTCTTGAAAAGTCCGCTCTTCGCCAGGAAACGCGGAACCCGTCCGGTGTTGTACTGATAGTGCGCGTACGCGAAGGGGTCCACGTGGGAATTGTGGTTGACCGCGGTGATAAATCCGCCGTCGGCCGGAATGTTCTCCATTCCACGCCAGTCCCGCTTGATCAGAACCACCAGCGGCGGTTTGCAGAGGACCGCTGCGAAGCGGTACCAGAACCCGATTCTGCGGCGGGACACGCGGACACCTTCCTCTAGAACTTGCTCGGGGCCCGGGGGCCGCACAAGTGTCGCCCCAGGCCGCCGGTCTGTCGAGAACACCGTACGCCCGCCCGTCCCCGACCACCGTCCTTCCAAGGAGCTGCGCGCCCCTCCCCGATCCCGGCGTGCCGGATGCCACGGGGGACAATGAGCGCGACAAGAGAGGGACGGTACGCCGGTGCAGTGGACCTTGGTCATCCCCCTGAAGCCTCTGGCGCGGGCCAAGAGCAGGCTCTCCGACACTGCAGGCGACGGGGTGCGCCCCGGCCTGGCCCTCGCGTTCGCGCAGGACACGGTGTCCGCGGCGCTGGCGTGTCCGGCGGTCGCGGATGTGGCAGTCGTCACGGACGACGCGCTGGCCGGCCGGGAGCTGGCGGCACTGGGCGCCCGAATCGTCCCGGACACACCGGCGAGCGGTCTGAACGCCGCTCTGGCGCACGGGGCGGCCGTCGTACGGGAAATGCGCCCCCGTGCCGCGGTGGCGGCCCTGAACGCCGATCTACCGGCTCTGCGCCCCCTGGAATTGTCCCGAGTACTGGCTGCCGCGGCCGAATTCCCGCGCGCCTTTCTCGCGGACGCGGCCGCCCTCGGCACCACCCTGCTGGCCGCGGCCCCCGACCAGGAATTGCGGCCCGCTTTCGGCGTGGATTCCCGGGTCCGCCACCGCGCCTCGGGCGCGGCGGAACTCGCCCTCACCGAGGTCGATTCGGTACGCCAGGACGTGGACACCGGCGAGGACCTGCGCGTGGCGCTGGCACTGGGCGTGGGCCGGCACACGGCGGCGGTGTCGGCGGGGTTACTGATTCCGGGGGCGTGAGGCGGCCGGTACAGGGGTGGGCGGGGGCGGGTTCCGCATGCCTGCGGCAACCGTGCAACCGACGGGACCGCGACTCCCTGGGGGCGCGGGGCTGTGTCGCTATGCGGCTCCGCCGCGTGGGCGCGACCAGCCACGACGAGCCCGCAGCCGACGGACGACCTCCGGCCCAACGGCGAACCGCCAGAGGCACTACGCTGGCCGTCATGCAGGCGACCGCATACACGTACGACTCCGAAACCCGCGCCGGGCAGGTGCTCCTCGACGACGGCACCCCCCTCCCCTTCGACGCTGCGGCGTTCGACGCGGGCGGGCTGCGGCTGCTGCGCCCCGGGCAGCGGGTGCGGATCGAGACGGAGGGTGCCGGAGACGGCCTGCGGATCACGCTGGTGACCCTGCAGACGCTCTGAGGCTTCTGAAAACGCCGCGGGCCGGGCTCCCCAGGGGAGTCCGGCCCGGCGCGTGAATGCCCTGGCGACTTACGACGCCTTGCGGGCAGTGGCCTTCTTCGCGGTGGTCTTGCGGGCCGTCGACTTCTTGGCCGGGGCCTTCTTGGCGGTGACCTTCTTCGCCGGGGCCTTCTTGGCCGTCGTCTTCTTCGCGGCGGCCTTCGCCGTGGTCTTCTTCGCGGCGGCCGTCGTCTTCTTGGCGGTGGTCTTCTTCGCCGTGACCTTCTTCGCCGTGATCTTCTTCGCGGGCGCCGCCTTCTTGGCGGTGACCTTCTTCGCGGCCGCCTTGGTGGTCTTCTTGGCCGCGGCCTTCTTGACCGTCGCGGCAGCCCCGCCGGTCAGGCTGCCCTTGGGCGCCTTCTTGACGGCGACCTCGCCGCCGCGCGGGAGCTTCTTCGAGCCGCTGACCAGGTCCTTGAAGCCCTGGCCCGCGCGGAAGCGCGGCACGGAGGTCTTCTTGACCCGAACCCGCTCGCCCGTCTGGGGGTTACGGGCGTAGCGGGCGGGGCGGTCCACCTTCTCGAAGGACCCGAAGCCGGTGACCGAGACCCGCTCGCCCGCGACGACCGCGCGGACGATGGCGTCCAGGACATGATCGACAGCATCGGCGGCCTGCTGGCGGCCGCCCATCTTGTCGGCAATCGCTTCTACGAGCTGCGCCTTGTTCACGTCTTCCCCTTCGGAGACATCGCCAGAACGAAAGTGTTCAAGCTTTTTCGCACGTTAGGCAGATATATACCGCAAATCAAACACGAAACGGGCTTATCACCCTTGTGCCGCAACGGACTCGGTGATCTCGGGCTGTTCAGCGGTCCTCGTCGGGGATCCGACCCTCGTCGAGGTCCTTGGTGAACCGCTCGAGCCGCCTTGCCGCATCGGCGATGTCGTGCTTGGCCGCGGCCGTAATGACCAGCAGCTTCCGGTTCAGCGCCATCCGTACGCCCTCCGGGACTTGCAGTGCGCGCACTCTTGTGTGCGCTTCCTTCAGTTGGTCCGCGACCGCCGCATAGAGCTCGAGTTGGCCGTCGTGTTCCATGCACAGATTGTGCCATCTGGGGCGAGTTGTCGCCTGCGCAGGGTATAACTGCCGCCTCAAACGGCCTTCCGGGCACTTGCCAAAGTCGCGTTCACAACACTCGCGTACCCCGGCAACAGCCTTCGTAACGTGGGGAGTTGAGCGGACCTGCGAGAACGCGCGGAGCCGTTCGGGTGCAGAAACGGCCGTACCCCCGATCGTGGCGATCGGGGGTACGGAGAGGGTGTTGAGGTGGCCGGATCTCGACCCGGTCGGGGACCTGGATCAGATCTGGAGCGTGCGCGGCTTGTAGCCCGGCCGCTTGGTCTCGTAGGCGGCGATGTCGCCCTCGTTCTGGAGGGTGATGGAGATGTCGTCCAGGCCGTTCAGCAGCCGCCAGCGGGAGTTCTCGTCCAGTTCGAAGGAGGCGGTGACGCCCTCGGCGCGCACCTCGCGGGCCTCCAGGTCGACGGTGATCTCGGCCTGCGGGTCCCGCTCGGTCAGCTCCCACAGCGCGTCCACGACCTTCTGGTCGAGAACCACGGTGAGCAGGCCGTTCTTCAGCGAGTTGCCCCGGAAGATGTCCGCGAAGCGGGAGGAGATCACGGTCTTGAAGCCGTAGTTCTGCAGCGCCCAGACGGCGTGCTCACGGGAGGAGCCGGTGCCGAAGTCGGGGCCGGCGACCAGGACGGTGGCGCTCTGCCGCTCGGGCCGGTTGAGGATGAAGGACTCGTCCTTGCGCCAGGCCTCGAAGAGCCCGTCCTCGAAGCCGTCCCGGGTCACCTTCTTGAGCCAGTGAGCAGGGATGATCTGGTCGGTGTCGACGTTGCTGCGGCGCAGCGGGACGGCCCGGCCGGTGTGGGTGATGAAGGCTTCCATGGTTCTCAGACTCCAGCGGGCGCAGGGGCGTCGGACAGGTCGGCGGGCGAGGCCAGGTGGCCCACGACGGCGGTCGCGGCCGCGACCTGCGGCGACACCAGGTGGGTACGGCCGCCCTTGCCCTGCCGGCCCTCGAAGTTGCGGTTGGAGGTGGACGCGGAGCGCTCACCCGGGGCCAGCTGGTCGGGGTTCATGCCGAGGCACATCGAGCAGCCCGCGTGCCGCCATTCGGCGCCGGCCTCCTTGAAGACCACGTCCAGGCCCTCGGAGACGGCCTGCAGACCGACCCGCGCGGAGCCCGGGACGACCAGCATCCGTACGCCGTCGGCGACTTTACGGCCGCGCAGCAGGTCCGCGGCGGCGCGCAGGTCCTCGATACGGCCGTTGGTGCAGGAACCTACGAAGACGGTGTCCACCTTGATGGAGCGCAGCGGCTGACCGGCCTCCAACCCCATGTATTCCAGGGCCTTTTCGGCGGCGAGGCGCTCCGAAGCGTCTTCGTACGAAGCCGGGTCGGGGACGGACGCCGAAAGCGGCGCGCCCTGGCCGGGGTTGGTGCCCCAGGTGACGAACGGCGACAGTTCCTCGGCCGTGATGACGACCTCGGCGTCGAAGACCGCGTCCTCGTCCGTCCTCAGGGTCTTCCAGTACTCGACCGCGGCGTCCCAGTCGGCGCCCTCGGGGGCGTGCGGACGGCCCTTGAGGTACTCGAAGGTGGTCTCGTCGGGGGCGATCATGCCCGCGCGGGCACCGGCCTCGATCGACATGTTGCAGATGGTCATCCGGGCCTCCATCGAGAGCTTCTCGATGGCGGAGCCGCGGTACTCCAGGATGTAGCCCTGGCCGCCGCCGGTACCGATCCTGGCGATGATCGCCAGGATCAGGTCCTTGGCGGTGACGGCGTCGGGCAGGTCGCCGTCGACCGTGATGGCCATGGTCTTCGGGCGGGCCAGCGGCAGCGTCTGGGTGGCCAGCACGTGCTCCACCTGGGAGGTGCCGATGCCGAACGCCAGCGCGCCGAAGGCACCGTGCGTGGAGGTGTGCGAGTCACCACAGACGACGGTGGTGCCGGGCTGGGTCAGACCCAGCTGCGGACCCACGACGTGCACGACACCCTGCTCGATGTCGCCCAGCGGGTGCAGGCGCACCCCGAACTCGGCGCAGTTCTTGCGCAGCGTCTCCAGCTGGGCGCGGGAGACCGGGTCGGCGATGGGCTTGTCGATGTCGAGGGTGGGGGTGTTGTGGTCCTCGGTCGCGATGGTGAGGTCGAGACGGCGCACCTGGCGACCGTTCTGACGCAGACCGTCGAAGGCCTGCGGGCTGGTCACCTCGTGCAGCAGGTGCAGATCGATGTAGAGGAGGTCGGGCTCGCCCTCGGCGCGCCGGACGACGTGGTCGTCCCAGACCTTCTCCGCGAGTGTCCTACCCATCGCTTTCCCTCCGGCCGGCAAACGTCCACCGGCCCAACTAGAGATCTTGAGGAAGCGGCGGCTGTGCCTTTTTAGGGGCCCCTGAAGTCGTGATTCCGGGTGTCCACCGCCAGGCCCGTTGGTCTGCGGGCCGCTGTGTGATTCCAGGGTGGCGCGTTCCACGGAAAATTGAACTTGCGTTTCACAGAGTGAGACGTGAGTATCGTTGCATGGACAACAGTAGCGGCGTCGGCGTTCTGGACAAGGCGGCCCTCGTCCTGAGCGCTCTGGAGTCCGGTCCGGCCACCCTCGCGGGTCTGGTCGGAGCCACCGGACTGGCAAGACCCACGGCCCACCGCCTGGCCGTGGCCCTGGAACACCACCGCATGGTGGCACGCGACATGCAGGGCCGGTTCATCCTCGGCCCGCGCCTCGCGGAACTCGCGGCGGCGGCCGGCGAGGACCGCCTGCTCGCGACGGCGGGCCCCGTGCTCACCCATCTCCGCGATGTCACCGGCGAGAGCGCACAGCTCTACCGACGCCAGGGTGACATGCGGATCTGTGTGGCCGCGGCGGAACGTCTGTCCGGACTGCGGGACACGGTCCCGGTCGGCTCCACGCTGACCATGAAGGCGGGTTCATCGGCACAGATCCTGATGGCCTGGGAGGAACCGGAGCGCCTGCACCGCGGCCTCCAGGGCGCCCGCTTCACGGCGACCGCCCTGTCGGGCGTACGACGCCGCGGCTGGGCCCAGTCCATCGGCGAGCGCGAGCCGGGCGTGGCGTCCGTCTCGGCGCCCGTGCGCGGCCCCTCCAACCGCGTGGTGGCCGCGGTGTCCGTCTCCGGCCCCATCGAGCGCCTGACGCGCCACCCGGGCCGTATGCACGCCCAGGCGGTCATCGACGCCGCGGGCCGCCTGTCGGAGGCCCTGCGCCGCTCGGGCTGACCCACCCGGACTCCGGAACACCGAGGAGGGCCTGCCTCAACGCCGCGGCAGGCCCTCCTCGCTTCCCGGGATCCCCCCGGTTCCCCCGTTCCCCCCGTCCCCGGTCAGCCGGTCTTCTCGGCCGCCGGCGCCTTCCCCGACCGGTGGGCGAACCGGTCCCTGGCGTACCGGCCCCGCTTCTCCAGGGGCACCTGTCCGTGCGCCGCCGCCAGTCCGTACGCCGGCATGTCGCCGTAGATCGCCTCGTACGACCCCTCGGGCACGACATACGTCTCGTGCCAGATGCCCACGCGCCCGCGCAGCTTCCCGTTCCGCTCCTTGCGGTTGAGCAGCGCCCAGGCCTTGTGGTGGAAGGCATCGGGAGCGGTGGCGTAGGCGTAGAGCTTCTCCTTGGACTCCCAGTACTGCACGACGTAGTACGAGCGCGGCGACTCGGTGAGCAGAACCTTGCTCAGCAGCCCCCGCCCCGGATCCTTCTCCAGTTCCCGCAGCATGCGGAGCATCGCCAGCATCACCGGCAGCCACTGGTGCACGGCCCAGAAGCGGTTGATGCGCATGCCGATCAGCAGGACGACGACATCGCCCTGCGCGTCTGCGGTCGTACGGGTCACCATGCGTTTCCCCTTGTCGGTGAGCGGCGCTATCCAATGCCTTGTGTTTGGATAGTGCCGTTATCCAAGAGGGAGCGCAAGAGATGCGGCTGGCCGAGTTGAGCGAGCGCAGCGGTGTGTCCACCGCGACGATCAAGTACTACCTGCGTGAAGGGCTGTTGCCGCCGGGCCGCCAGGTCAACGCCACGACGGCCGAGTACGACGAGGAGCATCTGCGCCGGCTGCGGCTGGTGCGGGCGATGATCCAGGTGGGCCGGGTGCCGGTGGCGAAGGTGCGCGAGGTGCTCGGGCACGTGGACGACGACTCCCTGGGCCGCTCGATCCGCCTGGGCGCGTCGCTGTGGGCGCTGCCGCAGCTGCCCGAGCCGGACGAGGACGACGAGTACGTCCAGGCCGCACATCAGGAGGTCGCCACGCTCCTGGACCAGCTCGGCTGGGAGAACGCCAAGCAGCTCTCGACCGTCTCCCCCGCGTACCGCTCGCTGGTGGTGGGGGTGGCCGCGTTCCGCCGGCTCGGCTACGACTGGGGGGCCGAACTGCTCGCACCGTATGCCGAGTTGATGCACCGGACGGCCGTCCTCGACCTGGACAACATGGAGACGCACGCGTCGGAGGCGGAGCGGATCGAGTTCGCGGTCCTGGGGGCGATCCTCAACGAGCCGCTGCTGCAGGCGCTGCACCGGCTGGCCCAGGAGGAGGAGACGACACGGCGGTACGGCTTCGAGTAGCCGACACCGGGCACGACGAAGGCCCTCCGCCGAAGCGAAGGGCCTTCCACTTGTACCCCCGACCGGATTCGAACCGGCGCTACCGCCTTGAGAGGGCGGCGTGCTAGGCCGCTACACAACGGGGGCCTGGACTCTGCGTTTCCGCAGGTCCGAGCTGGTCTACCTGGACTCGAACCAAGACTAACTGAACCAGAATCAGTCGTGCTGCCAATTACACCATAGACCAATGATGGTTTAGACCAGTCGTACCCCCGACCGGATTCGAACCGGCGCTACCGCCTTGAGAGGGCGGCGTGCTAGGCCGCTACACAACGGGGGCCCTAGCGATCTCAAGATGATCGAGATCAGTACCCCCGACCGGATTCGAACCGGCGCTACTGCCTTGAGAGGGCAGCGTGCTAGGCCGCTACACAACGGGGGCTTTGCAGATGAGCTCTGCGAGCTGGCCTACCTGGACTCGAACCAAGACTAACTGAACCAGAATCAGTCGTGCTGCCAATTACACCATAGGCCACTGGAACTCAAGCCCCTGAGGGGATCTCGTTCTAGTTCGCGCCTCCGGTTCCTGGCCTTTCGGCCCACTCTCCGGCGGCGCAGGAAGAACATTACCCGAAGGTGGACGGGGCTCCAAAACGGGTATCCGCACGGACGAGCGCCGGGAGTTCGGCGAGGGTCGAGATCCGGTGTGCGGCCACCGTGTCCGAGCCCTGCGCGTACACCCCGCCGCGGTCGATCCAGACGGACAGCAGCCCGGCCTCGGCCGCGCCCCGCCCGTCGATCTCCGGGTGGTCGCCTACGTACGCCACCTCGTGCGGGGGCAGGCCGAGAGCCTCGCAGGCCGCGAGGAACGCGCCGGCCTCCGGCTTGGAGACGCCCAGCTCGGCGGCGCACAGCAGGCTCTCGAAGCGGTCGCGCAACCCGAGGGCGCGCAGCTTGTGCTCCTGCACCGTGAGGCTGGAATTGGACAGCACCCCGTGCCGGTGGCTGCCGGCGAGGGCGTCCAGGGCGGGCAGCACGTCCGGGAACAGGCTCCAGGCGGCCTCGTAGTGAGCGATGTAACGCCGGAACCAGACGTCGGCCTCGGCGTCGGACAGCTCCTGCTCCAGGAAGACCCGTACGCGGTCGCGTCGCTGCCCCTCGAAGGACACCTCCCCGGCCGAGAAGCGCGCCCACTGCTGATCGGTGACCTGCCGCCACCGCACGAGCGCCTGCTCCGGACTGTCGTACCCGGAGAGCAGGCCCTCCGCCGCCAGATGGGCCCGCATGCCCTCGCGGTCCGCGGTCGTGTAATCGAAGAGGGTGTCGTCCACGTCCCACACGACGGCTCTGATCGTCATGGGACCGACAGTACCGTCGCACGGCTGGGGGCTCGGGGGTCATCCCCCGACGGATGCGGCGTCGAAGAGGGTGTCGTCCACGTCCCATACGACAGCTCTGATCGTCATGGGACCGACAGTACCGTCGCACGGCTGGGGGCTCGGGGGTCATCCCCCGACGGATGCGGCGTCCGCGCGCCGTCAGCCGAGGGTCATCGTGCCGGTCAGGGCCAGGGTCCTGCCCTGGCCGTCGCGGGGCCGGGCGGTGAGCTTCCAGGTGTACCTGCCGGACCCGGCACCGCGCCGCTGTCGGTCCTGCCGTCCCAGGACGGGCGTACGGCCGCTCCCGTGGAGGCGCCGGTGAGCGTGCGCAGGACCTTGCCCGAGGGCGTGGCGAGCGTCAGGGTCCAGGTGGACGGCTTGTTCAGCTGCCACACCGGCGACCACGGGATCGACGTGCCGATGACGGACGGCGAGGAGACCTGCGCCTCCATCTGCGCGAGCGGCGAGGTGGGGACGCCGCTGGGGACGATCGCCACCTGGCCGTAGGTCGCGGTGAGGTAGGCGATCTGGCCGCCGAAGCGGTCCACGGCCCAGCGGCCGTTGCTGCCGCCGGTGTTCTGGTCCGTCCTGGGCAGGACGGCCACGGTGCGGGTGTGCGCGGTGCCGGTGTGGACGTCGGTGAGCCGCAGTTCGTGCGTGGTGCGGTTCTCGCGCACCAGGAAGCCGTCGGCGAGGCGGGCCGGGGAGGGGCCGGCGGGGACCGGGATGTTCCGCTTGGCCGCGCGGTCGTAGACCCCGGCCGGGCCGGCGGATCCGCAGCTCCAGTAGAGCCAGGTGTTGACGGCCTGGATGTCGGTGGGCATGCACGGGGCGCCGGTGGCGACGGTGGTCGTGGTCCGGCCGGTCTTCAGATCGCGGCCGGTGATCGACCCCTTGGCGCTGCCGGGCGTCCACAGGACCTGGCCCCAGACGGCCGCGGTGGTGCGGCCGCGACTGAGCGCGACCGTGCCGGACGTGGCGCCGCCCGGGAAGTCGACGGTCTTCTGCACGCCGGGCGCACCGCCGTTGTAGAGCACGTAGCGGCCGGTGCCGCCGGCGATGCGGCCGCGGGCGTCGCCCGTCGGCACGCTCGGCAGATCGCCGGTGTCGTAGACGCTCTCGATCACCGACTCCTGGCCGGAGTGGTCGGTGAACAGGAAGGCGACCCGTCCGTCGCCGAGAGCTTCCATCTGCGGGCAGGCGGCGTCGCCCGTGAGACAGGTCGGGGCGGCCAGCGCGCGGCTGCGCCGGGTCTGCGGTCCGGCCGGGCGGCCGGCGGCGTCGAGCGCGAAGCCGAAGAACCGGTGCCCGTTCCCCTCCCGGCCGTCCAGGAACAGCTCGCCCCCGGCGAGGGCCAGTCCCTCCACCCGGATCCGGTCGGCGGGGATCTGGGCCACCTTCTCGGTGGCGGTCCCGCCGTCCGCGGTGGGGGTGATGCGGTGGACGTTCCAGTCGAGGCTGGACGGCCCTGCCGTGGCGAGCGCGCCGCCGTCCGGGGTCGCGGTCATCCCGCCGGAGGAGTCCGCGAGGACGGTGCGGGTCTCGCCGGTGGTCAGCGAGCGGGCGGTCAGCGCGGGCTTGGTGCCGGCCTGGACGAAGGTCGGGTTGCCGATGAGGAGCTGGTCGCCCACGACGGCCACCGGCTCGGCGTCCCAGCGGGTGAGCCCGGTGGGTTCGGTGCCTGGGGCCGCGTCGGTGCGGATGTACTTCCAGTCGGCGACCAGCCAGCGGTCGTTGAAGCGCACCGTCGGGGCGGCGTCCACGCCCGTGACGTAGGTGCGGAAGGTGCCGTCGCGCAGGTCCACGAGCCCCACGGAGGTCGTGCCGTCCAGGGTGTAGACGATCGCGACGCGGCTCACCGAGCCGCCCGGGACGTAGTCGGTGGGCCGGGCGCCCGCGGGCAGCCCGGTCACCGGAAGGTCGGTGGTGGAGCCGCCGGCCGCGGCGCGCAGCACGTGCGGGGTGCCGGATGCGTCCTCGGTGAGCACGCTCCAGCCGGACGTGGTCGCATAGGTCTGACCGGCCGGGATCGGGACGGTGGCGGTCACGCCCGTGGAGCGGTGCTGCTGCGTGACCTCGGCACCGTTCCTGGTGCTGACCACGTCGGTGCCGGTGGCCAGGTCGTTCGGGCCGGCGTGCGCGGGCGGGACGAAGCCCGGGTAGCCCACCCAGGTGCCGAAGCTCACCTCGGTCCGGGGACGCCACTGGAAGCCGGACGCGCCCGTCCACAGGTAGTCGACGTGGGTCGGCTGCTCCGACCTGAGCGTGACGGTGCCGGACGGCGCCACGGCGGCCGGCCCTGCCTGCGCGGGCGCGGTCGCCGCGGCGCAGGTCAGCGCCACTGCTCCGGCGACGACGGCCGTGGCCAGTCTTCGGACACGGATCGCTTCGCCTCGCGAACGGGTCACGTCCCCCACCCCTGAACATGCTGCGCATGCACATCACGCGCACAGGGAGCATCCAACGTCGGTTCGGGAAGCGGCACTTGGCCGCCGGGGTGAACGCCGGACGACGGCTCGGTGGACGCACGGAGGGCGGCGCCCGAACCGGACGCCGCCCTGTCTCAGCCGTGTTCTCCGAAGAGACGCCGTACGAGGAGTCGCTACGCGGAGAGCTTGGTCAGCGCCGCGTCGATACGGGCCAGCGTCTGCTCCTTGCCGAGCACCTCGAGGGACTCGAACAGGGGCAGGCCGACGGTGCGGCCGGTGACGGCCACGCGGACCGGGGCCTGGGCCTTGCCGAGCTTGAGGCCATGGGCCTCGCCGGCGGCCAGGACGGCCTCCTTGAGGGCCTCGGCCGACGTCCAGTCCGCCGACTCCAGCTTCTCGCGGGCCGTGCGCAGCAGGGCGTCCGAGCCCTCCTTCATCGCCTTCGTCCAGCTCGCCTCGTCGAAGACCGGCTCGGCGAGGAAGAGGAAGTCGACGTTGTCGGTGATCTCGGAGAGCACCTTCAGCCGGGTCTGGGCGTGCGGGGCGATCGCCTGCCACTTGGCCTCGTCGAAGTCCTCCGGCGCCCAGGGGGCGAACGGCGCCTTCAGCCAGGTGCGGCAGCGCTCCGTGAACTCCTTCACATCCAGCATGCGGATGTGGTCGGCGTTGATCGCCTCGCACTTCTTGAGGTCGAAGCGCGCCGGGTTGGGGTTCACATCGGCGATGTCGAAGGCGGCGACCATCTCGTCGATGCTGAAGATGTCCTGGTCGGCCGAGAGCGACCAGCCGAGCAGCGACAGGTAGTTGAGCAGGCCCTCGGGCAGGAAGCCCTGCTCGCGGTAGAGGTTGAGGGACGACTGCGGGTCGCGCTTGGAGAGTTTCTTGTTGCCCTCGCCCATGACGTACGGCAGGTGACCGAAGGCCGGCGTCTGCTTGGCGATGCCCAGCTCGGTCAGGGCCTTGTACAGGGCGACCTGGCGCGGGGTGGAGGAGAGCAGGTCCTCGCCGCGCAGGACGTGGGTGATCTCCATCAGGGCGTCGTCGACCGGGTTGACCAGCGTGTACAACGGGGCGCCGTTGGCGCGGACGATGCCGTAGTCCGGGACGTTCTCCGGAGTGAAGGTCAGCTCGCCGCGGACCAGGTCCGTGAAGGTGATCGTCTCGTCGGGCATCCGGAAGCGGACGATCGGGGTGCGGCCCTGGGCCGTGTACTGCTCCACCTGCTCGGCGCTCAGGTCACGGCAGTGGCCGTCGTAGCCGGACGGCTTGCCGGCGGCGCGGGCGGCCTCGCGGCGGGTGTCCAGCTCCTCCTGGGAGCAGTAGCAGTGGTAGGCGTAGCCGGCGTCGAGGAGCTTCTGGGCGACGTCCTTGTAGAGGTCCATGCGCTGCGACTGGCGGTACGGCGCGTGCGGGCCGCCGACCTCGGGGCCCTCGTCCCAGTCGAAGCCCAGCCAGCGCATCGCGTCCAGCAGCTGGTTGTACGACTCCTCCGAGTCGCGGGCCGCGTCGGTGTCCTCGATGCGGAATACGAATTGAGCACCGCTGCCCTGGTGGTGCCGGGCGAACGCCCAGTTGAACAGGGCGGTGCGGACCAGGCCCACGTGGGGGTTACCGGTGGGCGAGGGGCAGAAACGTACGCGTACGGGAGAGCCGGATGCGCTAGCCACGCTTGACAACCTTGTTGGTGAGAGTGCCGATGCCTTCGATGGTGACGGCGACCTCGTCGCCGACGTTCAGGGGGCCGACCCCTGCGGGGGTGCCGGTGAGGACGACGTCGCCGGGCAGCAGGGTCATGGCCTCGGAGATGTTGACGATCAGGTCCTCGATGGAGTGGATCATCTCGCTCGTGCGGCCCAGCTGGCGCTGTTCGCCGTTGACCGTGAGCTGGATGGTCAGGTCGTTCGCGCGGTCGAGGTCCAGGCCCGTCTCCACCCAGGGGCCGAGCGGGCAGGAGGTGTCGAAGCCCTTGGCCCGGGCCCACTGCTTCTCGCGCTTCTGCACGTCGCGGGCGGTGACGTCGTTGGCGCAGGTGTAGCCGAAGATCACGTCCTTGACGCGCTCGCGCGGCACCTCGCGGCACATGCGGCCGATGACGACGGCCAGCTCGGCCTCGTGGTGCAGCTCCTGCGAGAAGGACGGGTACTGGATCTCGTCCCCGGAGCCGATCACCGAGGTGGACGGCTTGAAGAAGGCGAACGGGGCCTCGGGCACCTCGTTGCCCAGCTCCTTGGCGTGGTCGGCGTAGTTGCGGCCGAACGCCACGACCTTGTTGGGGAGGACCGGCGGGAGCAGTCTGACCTTGCTCAGCGGCACCTTCGTCCCGGACAGCTCGTAGTCCGCGAACGGGATGCCCTTGATGATGTCGAGGACGAGTTCGTCCTGCTTCTCGCCCTCGACCGCGCCGAAGGCTACGTTCCCGTCGATGGAGAACCTGGCGATGCGCACGGGATCCTGCGCCCCTCACTGAGTACCGGCGTACTGACGCCCCAGGTTAACCGGTCGCGTCCCCCGCGTTCGGGAAGGCGGCGGACGCCGAGGACGAGCGCGGCCCGGAAGATCGTCGTACCTGCGACGATCTTCCGGGCCGCGCTCGACGTGCGGGTGCGGTGCCCCCTCGGCTACTCGCCGGCCGCGACCGCCGCGGCCACCGGGATCTCCATGAGAACCGTGCGCCTCGGGTTCGCCGTCTGGGCGGGAAGGTCGACGGAGTGCTCCGGCAGCTCGGGCGTCTGCAGTTCGTCGGCGTCCTCGAGGTGCGCCAGAGTCGTACGCCGCGGGTTGGCTATGTTGCGGAACATCATCGTCGTCTTCACCGTTGTATGTCCTGTGGCCTCGTGTCGGAGTTGGCAGAGTCGCCCATCTTGTAAAGCGCCAGGCTAAACATGCGATTCCCCGCCTCAGACATGAACTGCCCATGATCTGCATGTGAGTTTGCTCACGAATCCACGGGCAAACCGGTCAATTCCGGCCGACAACTCTCCCCGCCGAAACGGACATTGACCCCCTGAAGCAGTCATTCCGCTCCTGATCATGGCGACTGGGACACGTGACACCAGGGGGTGATTCGCAGGGATCTGTCGACTTTGCCCTGGATCGCGGTCCACAGTCGGTAATTCTTACCCCACAGTCCGTCACATAGGTCACAGCTCGGGACACGGCTCTTGTTGGAGATCCGGCACTGTGCTGGAATTCCACGGACCGCCGCGGGATCGAGCCGGCGCGCAGGGGCGCAACGCAGCGCCGAGTGGCGGCGAGATAAGGGGGAACCTGCGCCGGTCACTCCAGACCACTCGGAGAGCGCATTCAGGGCGTTCTCCAATACGCCGACACCGTGTCCCTCCGTTCAACCGGAGGGGTGCCTGGTCCAGAGGTTGCGACGCTAGTGCAGGGACGTTTCAAGAGGGATGGCAGCGCTTCGGCGGAGCCGGAGGCGCACGGCAGGACCGACCGCGGCTCCACGCCCCAGCACGCCCAGATCCCGGGCCCGGCCCCGTCCGGAGACAGCGGTGAGCGCCCCGGGCGCCCCGGCACGTCCTCCTCGGCGGGCCCCAAGAAGACCGGGAACCCCACCCCGACCGCGAAGCCCTCCCAGGGCCCGACCGGCCCCGGTTCGCGCGTGGCCCTGCGCAACTGGCGCATCTCCACGCGTCTGGTCTCGCTGCTCGCGCTCCCCGTGGTGGCGGCCACCTCGCTGGGCGCGCTGCGCATCGACCAGAACATCACCGACATCCAGCAGCTCGACAACATGAAGCTGCTGACGGAGATGACCAAGCAGGCCACCGAGCTGGCCCAGGCGCTCCAGGACGAGCGCGACCAGTCGGCCGGTCCCCTGTCCCACGGCCTGAAGTCGACCGACTACCAGATCAAGGGCTTCCAGGACAAGACCGACCGGGCCCGCGAGAACTTCCTCAACTCCTCCGAGGAGATCGACGAGGCGAGCAAGAACGGCAACCTCCAGGGCGTCCGCGACACCCTGGTGAGCCTCGCCAACCAGCTGGACGACCTGGCCAAGATCCGCCGGTCCGCCTACCAGGCGAAGGGCAACTCGACGCAGACCGTCGAGTCGTACCACCGGCTGATCACCCAGCTGGTCGACCTCTCCCAGGCCATGGCCGAGGCGTCCAGCAACCCCGAGATGATCACGCGCACCCGCGCCCTGGCGGCCTTCTCCAGCGCCAAGGAGTACGCCTCCGTGCAGCGTGCCGTCATCGCCGCGGCGCTGACCACCAGCGGCAACACCAAGGGCACGCTCTCCTCGAACGACCGCCTCTACGGCCAGTCGGCGTACGAGAGCGAGAACTCCGAGATCGCGATCTTCCGGAAGATCTACAGCAGCCAGAACCCGGACGAGCTGCTGAAGCCGATCGAGGAGAACAACCCGACGATCCAGGGTGCCGACCTCTACGCCAAGCGGACCTTCGAGTCCCCCACCGGCCTGGACGGTCTGCCGCCCCGCTCGTACCGCGACTGGGTGGACGACAGCACCACCAAGATCGACCAGATGAAGAAGATCGAGCACACGCTGCTCGAGGACATGGAGCAGAAAGCCCGCGAGCTGCGCAGCGCCTCCGAGCGCGACGCGATCATCTCCGGTGCGCTGATCCTGATCGTCCTCGGCATCTCGCTCGTCGGCGCGTTCGTCGTGGCCCGCTCCATGATCCGCTCGCTGCGCCGTCTGCAGGAGACCGCCACCAAGGTCGCCCAGGACCGCCTGCCCGAGCTGGTCAAGCAGCTGTCCGAGTCCGACCCGCAGGACGTCGACACGTCCGTGGAGTCGGTCGGTGTGCACTCCCGGGACGAGATCGGCCAGGTGGCCGCGGCCTTCGACGACGTGCACCGCGAGGCGGTCCGCCTCGCCGCCGAGCAGGCCCTTCTGCGGGGCAACGTCAACGCGATGTTCACCAACCTCTCGCGCCGCTCCCAGGGCCTCATCCAGCGTCAGCTCTCGCTCATCTCCGAACTGGAGTCCCGCGAGGCCGACCCGGACCAGCTGTCCTCCCTCTTCAAGCTCGACCACCTCGCGACGCGTATGCGCCGTAACGGTGAAAACCTCCTCGTTCTCGCCGGTGAAGAGCCCGGCCGTCGCTGGACCCGCCCGGTCCCGCTGGTCGACGTGCTCCGCGCCGCCGCGTCCGAGGTGGAGCAGTACGAGCGCATCGAGCTGGCCGCCGTGCCGACCACCGAAGTGGCCGGCCGCGTGGTCAACGACCTCGTGCACCTCCTCGCCGAGCTGCTCGAGAACGCGACCTCGTTCTCCTCGCCGCAGACCAAGGTCAAGGTCACCGGTCACGCGCTGCCCGACGGCCGGGTGCTGATCGAGATCCACGACACCGGTATCGGCCTCTCCCCCGAGGACCTCGCGGCGATCAACGAGCGGCTCGCCTCGCCGCCCACCGTGGACGTCTCGGTGTCCCGCCGCATGGGTCTGTTCGTGGTCGGTCGTCTGTCCCAGCGCCACGGCATCCGCATCCAGCTGCGCCCCTCCGACTCCGGTGGCACGACCGCGCTGGTCATGCTCCCCGTCGACGTCGCCCAGGGCGGCAAGAAGCCCGCGGGCAAGCCCGGCGCCCCCGCGACGACCGGTGGTCCGGCCGCCGCGCAGGCCGCGGCCGGTGCTGCCGCCGCCCGCCGCGGCGGCAACGGCTCGGGCGGTGCCCTCGGCGGTGCCCCGTCCGGCGGCCTCCTCGGCGCCGGTTCGCCCCCGCGTGGCCAGGTCGGCTCCGCCCAGGGCCCCCGGGCCGCGCTGCCCGGCGCCGGCCAGGGCGGCCGTCCCGGTGCGCCGGGTGGCGCGCGTGGTCCGCAGGGTCCGGGTGCCTCGCAGCAGGGCCGGCAGACACCGACCGGTGCGGGTACGGGCGGCTTCGGCGGTGCGAGTGCCACCCAGGGCCTGCAGTCCGGGGGCCTCGGCGGATCGCAGCAGGACAGCTTCGGTGGCCGTGGTCCGGCGCAGCCGCGCGGTGGCGCGGGCGCTGCCGACCAGGGCCGTCAGCCGCAGCTTTCGCCGCGCGGCGGTGCACGGGCCGAACTGCCCGGCAGCAACCCGCCCCCGCGCACCCAGGACTGGAGCGACAACGCCCAGGCCCCGCTGTCACGCGCCTCGCTGGACACCCCGCGCGGCCATGACGAGCAGGACCCGGCACAGACCTCGCGCATGCCGCACGTCGACGACCGGCAGGGCCCGGGGGCGACCGCCGAGATACCTCGCATCGACGCGCAGGGCCCGGCCGCCACGGGCGAGTTCCCCCGCCCGGACTTCGGCGCCGGCAGCTCCACGGGTCAGTTCCAGCGTCCCGGCACCCAGCAGGGCAACGGCCAGTACGGCCAGCAGGACAACAACGGGTTCGTCCGCCCCGACGTGTACGGCACCTCGGCGCCCGGGCAGCAGGCCCCGCAGAGCACCGGCCAGTTCGCGGCCCCGCAGGCCTACGACGCCGGTTTCGACGGCAGCTCCACCGGCCAGCACGCGCTGCCCGGCAGCCCGGGCCAGAGCCCGGCGAGCACCGGTCAGTACGAGCGGCCCCAGCAGGGCAACCGCGGCGACTTCGGCGCCTCGCGCCCGCCGGCCCCGCAGCAGCGTCCGGCCCGCCGGGAGCCGGAGGCACTGCCGCCGGCCACCGGTCCGGTCGACGGTCGTACCCCGCTGTACGACACGCTGGAAACCAACTGGTTCCACGGCACCCAGCCGGAGCGGCAGCCGGACAACCCCCCGGCTCCGTCCTCGGCACCGCAGCAGCAGGCGCCCGCGCCTGCTCCGCAGCGCTCTCCCGCCACCGGCTCCTGGCGCACCTCGCCCAACGACGAACTCGTTCGGCAGGCGGAGCGCGTCCGGCAGCCCGCGGCGGGTGGCATCACCACCTCCGGCCTGCCGCGCCGGGTGCCCCGGGCGAACCTCGTCCCGGGCACGGCTCAGCAGCAACAGCACCAAGCCGGTCCGCAGGTCTCGCGTGCGCCTGACGACGTACGCGGCCGGCTGACCAATCTCCGTCGGGGTATCGCACAGGGTCGTCAGGTCGGCAACGGCCAGACCGGCAGCTACCCGAACCCCACTCACCAGCAGGAGCGTTAGTTGAGTCCGATGAGCCAGGCGGCACAGAACCTGAACTGGTTGATCACCAACTTCGTGGACAACACCCCCGGGGTGTCGCACACGGTGGTGGTCTCCGCCGACGGCCTTCTGCTGGCGATGTCCGAAGGTTTCCCGCGGGACCGCGCCGACCAGCTCGCCGCCGTCGCCTCCGGGTTGACCTCCCTCACGGCCGGGGCGTCCCGGATCTTCGAGGGCGGCAACGTGGCACAGACGGTCGTCGAGATGGAGCGCGGTTTCCTCTTCCTGATGTCCGTCTCGGACGGGTCGTCCCTCGCGGTCCTGGCCCACCCGGAGTGCGACATCGGCCTTGTCGGCTACGAGATGGCACTGCTCGTCGACCGCGCGGGTGCGGTACTCACCCCGGACCTGCGCGCCGAACTTCAGGGCAGTCTGCTCCACTGACCCGCCCCGGCACCACCCACCTCACAAAAACACCGTCCGGCCGCCACAATCCCCCCACCGGCCCCATCAGACGGCTTGACTGACCGACTTGCTGTCCCGCCCGGAGGATTCATGACCCCGCCCACCGCCTCTCATGATCCGTACGCGGAGCCGTACGGGGATGAGGGCGACCAGCCGCTGGTACGTCCGTACGCGATGACCGGTGGCCGGACCCGGCCGCGCTACCAGCTCGCCATCGAGGCACTGATCAGCACCACGGCCGACCCGGCAGCGCTCATGGGACTGCTCCCGGAGCACCAGCGCATCTGCCACCTGTGCCGGGAGGTCAAGTCGGTCGCGGAGGTGTCGGCGCTGCTGGCCATGCCGCTCGGCGTGGCCCGGATCCTGGTGGCCGACCTCGCCGAGGCCGGCCTGGTCGCCATTCACCAGCCGGGTGGCGACGAGAACAACGGCGGCGCTCCGGACGTGACGCTGCTCGAAAGGGTGCTCAGTGGACTTCGCAAGCTCTGACGCGGGCCGGGCCACCACCTCGGCGAAGATCGTGGTGGCGGGCGGCTTCGGCGTGGGCAAGACCACGTTCGTCGGCGCCGTCTCGGAGATCAACCCGCTGCGCACAGAGGCCGTCATGACGTCCGCTTCGGCGGGCATCGACGACCTGACCCACACCGGGGACAAGACCACCACCACGGTGGCCATGGACTTCGGCCGTATCACCCTGGACCAGGACCTGATCCTGTACCTCTTCGGTACGCCCGGTCAGGACCGGTTCTGGTTCATGTGGGACGACCTGGTGCGCGGCGCGATCGGCGCGGTGGTGCTCGTGGACACCCGGCGCCTCGCGGACTGCTTCCCGGCTGTGGACTACTTCGAGAACAGCGGTCTGCCGTTCGTCATAGCCCTCAACGGCTTCGACGGCCAGCAGCCGTACACCCCCGACGAGGTGCGGGAAGCCCTGCAGATCGGGCCGGACGCACCGATCATCACGACCGACGCCCGCCACCGCGCGGACGCCAAGAGTGCGCTGATCACGCTCGTGGAGCACGCCCTGATGGCCCGCCTGCGGTAGCAACCAAGTGCAACCTGCCGTACGGCAGTTGTCGTAAAGCCATCGGAGCCGGCTGTGGCCTTTGACACGGTCGGCTCCGCTGTTCATAACAGTTCGGCAGAGGAATCACCCGGCATCACCACGCGACGCGGTCGAGCGGTACCGCTGTGCTCACAATCGCCCCGCCTTTTGGCGGGGCTCGCTCTTTATGACCGTTTTATCTAGGGCGTACAGGCGCACCGTCCGGGGGTTTCCACTGTTTGGAAGTGCGCTGGTCCACGTGCTGGAATGCCTGAACTGCCCAATAGTCAAAGACGTACCTAGTGGTCGATGACGAACGGGGCTCTGAGAGACTGCGGCACGACGAAGGTGCCGACCGCCGAGAGGTTGTTGGTCGAGTGAGGCGAAGCAAGAACGGTCCCGAGCCGTCGGCGCGGGGCAACTTCACCCCGCCGCCGCGCGCTGCGGCGCCCACCCCTGTGCCCGGTTCGGAGCCGGTGGCCACTCCCGCGAAGAGCGGCGGCCGTTTCTCCCCGCGCAACTGGCGCGTGCCGACCAGGCTGAACGCGATTCTGCTCATACCCGTGGCGGTGGGTCTCGTCATGGGCGGCTTCCAGGTGAAGAGCTCGATCGACACCTGGCAGCAGGCCCAGGACGCGGAGAACACCGCCCGCCTGGTGCGCGCCGCCCTCGCCTACGCCGACGCCCTCGAGAACGAGCGTGACGTCACGGCGGCCCCGCTGCTGCTGAACAAGAAGGACGCCACCAGCAAGGGCATCGTCGACGGGGCCCGCAAGGCCACCGACCAGGCCGCCAGCGCCTTCGACCAGGCCGCGCAGAGCATGCCGGACAAGTCCGGTCTGCAGCGCCGTCTTCAGCAGTTCCGCAAGGCCGAGACCAAGCTGTCGACGCTGCGCCAGGTCGCGTACACCAGCAAGACCATCGGCGTGCAGACCGAAGAGGGCTACATCGGGGTCAGCCACCCCCTGATGGAGTTCGCCAACGAGCTCGGTCTGGGTACCGGCAACATCACCTCCTACGGCCGTACCGTCTACGCCATCTCGCTGACCAAGGCGGCGCTGTCGCTGGAGCGGTCGATCGGCACGCACCTGCTGGTCAAGCCCGGCCCGGACGCCCCGAACCTGGCGACCCAGCGTGTGTCCCTGTCCTCGTACGCCTACCTGGAGCGCATCGCCCTGGAGGAGTACATCGGCGGTGGCACCGACGCCGACGCGCAGAAGCTGACCGACGCGCAGGCGAAGATGAAGACGGACGGCGCCGCCATGGCCGCGGCCGCCAAGCAGCAGAACCCGAAGTACATCCCCCCGCCGGCCAAGCCGGAGACGATGGTCTCGCTCCTGGTCACGCTGAAGGACACCGATCCGCTCACGCGTGAGGCGCTCGCCACCAAGGGCATCACCGCCGACAACTGGTGGGCGGTCAACACGCTCAAGTACAAGGCCTACCGCCAGATCGAGTCGGATCTCGCCGACAAGGCCGTGAACGAGGCGTCGAGCATCGCCGACGACGCCAAGACCTCCGCGATCATCACCGGCGCCGTGGTCGTCGTCGCCCTGCTCCTCGCGTTCATCCTGGCCGGTACCGTCGCCCGCCAGATGAGCCGCTCGATGCGCCAGCTGCGCAACGCCGCCTTCGGCATCGCCGAGCAGCGCCTGCCGATGCTGGTCGACCAGCTCTCGCGCACCGACCCCGGCCGCGTCGACACCCGCGTCGCACCGATCCCGATCAACTCCACGGACGAGATCGGCGAGGTCGCCCGCGCCTTCGACCAGGTCCACCGCGAGGCCGTCCGGCTCGCCGCCGAGCAGGCCCTGCTGCGGGGCAACATCAACGCGATCTTCACCAACCTGTCGCGCCGCAATCAGTCGCTGATCGAGGGCCAGCTGACCCTGATCACCGACCTGGAGAACAACGAGGCCGACCCGGACCAGCTGGAGAACCTCTTCCGCCTGGACCACCTCGCGACCCGTATGCGCCGCAACGGCGAGAACCTCCTGGTCCTCGCCGGCGAGGAGCCCGGCCGCCGCTGGGACCAGCCGGTTCCGCTGGTCGACGTCCTGCGCGCCGCCTCCTCCGAGGTGGAGCAGTACGAGCGCATCGAGCTGTCCGGTGTCCCGGAGGCCGAGATCCACGGCCGTGCCGTGACCGACCTCGTGCACCTGCTCGCCGAGCTGCTGGAGAACGCCACGACGTTCTCCTCCCCGCAGACCAAGGTCCGCGTCACCGCGACCCGTCTCCCCGACGGCCGCGTGATGATCGAGATCCACGACAAGGGCATCGGCCTCACCGCCGAGGACTTCGCGGACATCAACCACAAGCTGGCCAACCCGCCGACCGTGGACGCCGCGATCTCGCAGCGCATGGGCCTCTTCGTGGTCGGCCGGCTGTCCGACCGGCACGGCATCCGCGTCCAGCTGCGCCCCTCCGGCGAGCAGGCCGGTACCACGTCCCTGGTCATGCTGCCGGACGCGATCACCCACGGTGGTGGCGGCGAGACGCCGCTGGACCGCGAGGAGTTCACGGTCTCCCAGATCATCCCGGAGCAGCACTTCCAGGGTGAGAGCTTCGGCCAGATGGCGCCCATGCGCACCGCCGCCGAGCTGGGCTTCGACGACAGCCGCTACACCGATGTCCCCGACGACATCCGCGGGCTCGACCCCGTCGGCCGCTCGCTGATGCGTGAGGGCCGCCGGGCGGCCCTGGAGGCGAACCACGGCCACCCGCAGGAGGCCGCCGAGCAGCCCGCGTACCAGGACGAGTTCGACGCGCAGCAGGGCTACGACGGCAGCAGCACGGGCTACACCGAGCAGCCGGCGTACCAGGAGCAGCCGCAGCAGGCGTACCAGGAGCAGACGTACGAGGAGCAGCAGCACACCTCGTACGACGAGCAGTACTACGCGCCGAACGGCGGTCTGCCGCAGCGCGACGGCTTCGCCCAGAACGGCGGGGGCTACCCCGAGACCGGGTATTCGGAGCCCGCTCAGGACGAGCACGCGCCCGCGCACGCCTCCGCTCCCGACGGGTTCGGCTCCTACGAAAGCCCGTCCTACCAGGACGACTGGCCGCAGCAGGACGGTTACCGCAACGGCTATCAGGGCCAGTACGCTCCGGAAACGGAATCCCCGCAGGCCGGTGACGCAGATGAGCGGAACCGCGTAGGCTTCGACCGTCCGGGACCGGCCACTCCCGCCACCCACACGCTGACCGACGCCGGGCTGCCCCGCCGCGGATCCGTCCCGAGCGGCTCCAACGGTTCGAGCGCCACCAACGGCACCGCACGCGTGCAGCAGGAAGCGCCGGCTCCCGCACCGGGCAACTCCCCGGGGCAGAACGGCGACAGCGGCTGGCGTTCGGCGAACGACGCGCGCTGGCAGCAGGCCTCACAGCTCCGGAAGCCCAAGGCGGGCGGGGTCACCTCCTCCGGTCTGCCGCGGCGGGTACCCAAGGCCAACCTGGTCGAGGGCACCGCCGAGAGCACCCCGCAGGGAGGCCCACAGGTCTCCCGCGCCCCGGAGGATGTCCGGGGCAGGCTGAGCAACCTGCGTCGGGGCGTCCAGCGCGGACGCAGCGCAGGCAGTGAAACGAACGGCCAGGGCTTCGGTCCTGACAGCACCTACAACCAGGAGCGTTAGTGTGAGCCCGATGAGCCAGGCGGCACAGAACCTGAACTGGTTGATCACCAACTTCGTGGACAACACCCCGGGGGTGTCCCACACGGTGGTGGTCTCCGCCGACGGACTCCTTCTGGCGATGTCCGAAGGCTTCCCCCGCGACCGCGCCGACCAGCTCGCGGCCGTCGCCTCCGGTCTGACGTCCCTGACGGCAGGCGCCTCCCGGATCTTCGAAGGGGGCGCAGTGAACCAGACGGTTGTGGAGATGGAGCGGGGATTCCTGTTCATCATGTCCGTATCCGACGGTTCGTCACTCGCCGTTCTGGCCCACCCGGAGGCGGACATCGGCCTCATCGGGTACGAGATGGCCCTTCTGGTGGACCGCGCGGGCACGGTCCTGACCCCGGATCTTCGTGCAGAACTCCAGGGAAGCCTTCTCAACTAACAGACGAACGGTGCGTATACGCGTCTCGGGGCCGTAAGGTTTCGGGACGCGGCTCCACAGGGATGGGTGCCCGGCACGGTCGGAGGAGGAGAGAAAGTGGCAACACCCCCAGGCGGTTCGAATAACGGCAACTGGTCGTACGGCCCTGCCCAGGGCCAGGGCGACGGTTCCGCGAACCGGTACAACTTCCCCTCCGCCCCGAGCCACCGGCAGCCGTACGCGCCGCAGGGCCCCGGTCCGTCGCCGTACGACCAGCCGCCGGCCCCGCGTATCCAGCCGGTACAGCCCCAGCGCCGCCCCGAGCCGGCGCCGGCCACGGCTTCCAACAACCCCCTGGTGCGTCCGTACGCCATGACCGGCGGCCGGACCCGCCCGCGCTACCAGCTCGCCATCGAGGCACTGGTGCACACCACCGCGCAGCCGCACCAGATGCAGGGCCAGCTGCCCGAGCATCAGCGGATCTGCAACCTGTGCCGGGAGATCAAGTCGGTGGCCGAGGTCTCGGCCCTGCTGTCGATTCCCCTCGGCGTGGCCAGGATCCTCGTCGCCGACTTGGCGGAAGCGGGCCTGGTCGCCATCCATCAGCCCGGCGGCGACGAGAACGCCGGTGGCCAGCCAGACGTGACACTGCTCGAAAGGGTGCTCAGTGGACTTCGCAAGCTCTAGCGGCGGTCCTTCCCGCTCCACCACCTCCGCGAAGATCGTGGTGGCGGGCGGCTTCGGCGTGGGCAAGACCACGTTCGTCGGCGCCGTCTCGGAGATCAACCCGCTGCGCACAGAGGCCGTCATGACGTCCGCGTCGGCCGGTATCGACGACCTCACCCACACCGGGGACAAGACGACCACCACGGTCGCCATGGACTTCGGCCGTATCACCCTGGACCAGGACCTGATCCTGTACCTCTTCGGTACGCCCGGTCAGGACCGGTTCTGGTTCATGTGGGACGACCTGGTGCGCGGCGCGATCGGCGCGATCGTGCTCGTGGACACCCGGCGTCTCGCCGACTGCTTCCCCGCGGTCGACTACTTCGAGAACTCGGGCCTGCCCTTCGTCGTCGCCCTCAACGGTTTCGACGGCAGCCAGCCGTACCAGCCGGACGAGGTCCGCGAGGCCCTGCAGATCGGCCCCGACACCCCGATCATCACGACGGACGCCCGCCACCGCGCGGACGCCAAGTCGGCGCTGATCACCCTGGTGGAGCACGCTCTGATGGCGCGCCTGCGCTAGGACTGCCGCCCGGCACAACAGACTTCGGCCCCTGTCCCTCCTCGCGAGGGACAGGGGCCTTTGTCGTGGGCGCACCTCCCTGTGCGGGCGCACCCGTGCGCTCGGAACACAGCTGGGCCCCGCCCTCCCGGAGGAGAGGCGGGGCCCAGGCCACGCGCAGAAACTCAGTGCCAGCTGTGCGGCGCCCGGAAGCCGGGCTCGCGCTCGAGGCGGCGCCAGCCGGCCTTGGCACGGCCTCGGTGGGTCTGGGCCGAAGCCGCCGGCTGGGCGGCCGCACGGGCCAGGAGGACGGCCGTGATGGCGGCGACTTCCTCGGGCTCGGCGTGGCCCTTCTCGACGCGGATGTCAGGCGTGTTCATGGATGTCAGTCTCCGTGAGAGAGAGGTCCGCGGGGTTGCCGCGACGGGTCCGCTCGGTTACTGCGGGGGGTTGCCGTGCTTGCGGGAGGGCAGGTCGGCGTGCTTCGACTGCAGCATCGCCAGGGACTTGACCAGGACCTCGCGGGTCTCTGCGGGGTCGATGACGTCGTCCACCAGGCCGCGCTCGGCCGCGTAGTACGGGTGCATCAGCTCGGCCTTGTACTCCTTGACCATCTTCTGCCGCATGGCCTCGGGGTCCTCGGCGTCGGCGATCTGACGGCGGAAGATGACGTTGGCCGCGCCCTCCGCGCCCATCACCGCGATCTCGTTGGTGGGCCAGGCGTAGGTGAGGTCGGCGCCGATCGACTGGGAGTCCATGACGATGTAGGCACCTCCGTACGCCTTGCGCAGGATGAGCGAAATCCTCGGCACGGTCGCGTTGCAGTAGGCGTACAGCAGCTTCGCGCCGTGGCGGATGATTCCGCCGTGCTCCTGGTCGACACCGGGGAGGAACCCCGGTACGTCCAGGAAGGTCACGATCGGGACATTGAAAGCGTCACACATCTGGACAAAGCGCGCAGCTTTTTCGCTGGCCTCGATGTCCAGGACGCCGGCCAGGACCTGGGGCTGGTTGGCGACGATGCCGACCACCTGGCCGTCCAGGCGGGCCAGCGCGCAGATGATGTTCCGCGCCCAGCGCTCGTGGACCTCCAGGTACTCGCCGTCGTCGACGATCTCCTCGATGACCTTGGCCATGTCGTACGGGCGGTTGCCGTCCGCCGGGACCAGGTCGAGCAGGACGTCGCTGCGGCGTTCCACCGGGTCGCCGGACTCCGCCCGGGGCGGGTTCTCGCGGTTGTTCTGCGGGAGCAGCGAGAGGAGGTAGCGCACCTCGGCGATGCAGGTCTCCTCGTCGTCGTACGCGAAGTGGCAGACACCGCTCGTCTCGGCGTGCACGTCCGCGCCGCCCAGGCCGTTCTGGGTGATCTCCTCGCCCGTCACCGCCTTGACCACGTCCGGGCCGGTGATGAACATCTGGGAGGTCTCGCGGACCATGAACACGAAGTCCGTCAGCGCCGGGGAGTAGGCCGCGCCGCCCGCGCAGGGGCCCAGCATCACGGAGATCTGCGGGATGACACCCGAGGCCTTCGTGTTGCGCTGGAAGATGCCGCCGTAGCCGGCGAGGGCCGAGACGCCCTCCTGGATACGGGCGCCCGCGCCGTCGTTCAGGGAGACCAGCGGCGCACCGGCCGCGATGGCCATGTCCATGATCTTGTGGATCTTGGTGGCGTGGGCCTCGCCCAGCGCGCCGCCGAAGATCCGGAAGTCATGGGCGTACACGAAGACCGTGCGACCCTCGACCGTGCCCCAGCCGGTGATGACACCGTCGGTGTACGGCTTCTTGGCCTCCAGGCCGAATCCGGTCGCCCGGTGCCGGCGCAGCTGCTCGACCTCCTGGAAGGACCCCGGGTCCAGGAGCAGCTCGATGCGCTCCCGCGCCGTCAGCTTGCCCTTGGCGTGCTGCGCCTCGGTCGCCTTCTCGCTGGGGCCTGCCACGGCCTGCGCACGGATCTCGTGCAGCTCGGCGACCCGTCCGCGCGCGTCCGTCGGCTCGCCGGTCGGCTCACCCGTCGTCTCTTCCAAAACGGTCATGTAGCGACCTTACGAAGGACACCAAGGAAAGCGAGCCGTCGACTCCGTACAGTCTCCAGCCCGTTTTCCTGGTGCCACCGAACAGAACCCGATCGGCATGCAGCCGTTCCGACTGCTCAGGGGGCGTCGGCGTTGTAGGGAAGCGACAAAGGAGTCACCTGAGAGCCAGCTCACATTCGTGTGTGGAGCATGCCATCCCTGGAGTGACACGGAGCCTCAGACGGTGCCCCGTCGAGAGAACTTCCACGGTGTCGGGGGCCCGGACGACCGAGCGCACGGGATGGTCCCAGACGATCTCCAGGGCGGTGCCCGTGCGGGGCGGCTCGCTGACACAGAGGGTAGCGGTCCTGCCCCGGCACCGGACGAGCACGCTCGCGCCCGCGGAGGCGGTCAGGCCACCCACCGTACCGGCTTCCCACAGGTTCGCCGCGGTCAGGCCGAGCGACGGCACGGCGACGGCCTGGCGGCGGGCGTCGTTGGCGAGGACGCACAGCCAGTGACGGTCGGCGGCCCGGGCGGCGACCTCGCCTCGGGAGGCACCCGGCAGCAGGGCATAGGCGTACGCGGCGTCGGCCGGGTCGGTGCCGTGGTCGAGCCAGAGGGTCTGCCAGCGGCGGGTGCGGCGCTCGGCCGTACTGGTGGTGTTGATGTCGGACCAGGCGCCGGTGCGGTCCTCGCGCAAGGTGCGCAGCTCGCCGCCGCAGGGCAGGATCCAGCCGCCGTGGCCCTCCAGATGGGCCCAGCCGGGGCCGCGCACCAGGGTCTGGGTGCCCCTCTCGCCGAGGTTGCGGTTGTCCACGACCGTCTCGACGGGGACGCCGTCGGCGCAGGTGATCCCGGCGCCCAGGCAGACGACGGAGTCGTCGAGGAAGAACCAGGACTTGCGGGCCTCCAGCGTCGACCCGAGCCCCTTGAGGTGCTGGCCGACGGCCGCGTGCTCGCCGTCGGTCACTCCGCCGACCCAGCGGACGTCCGGCTTGGGGGCACCCCACTCGCCGCCGGCCCGGTCGGCCAGGCGCCTGGTCGACACGGTCGTACCGGGGAGGCGGTACCAGTCCACGGTCGGCCAGAACCAGTCTGTGTACTGATCGGTCCGATCGGACCGATCGGACCGGCCGCCGGCCGGCCACCAGGAGAGCATCCCGGCGCCGGTGTGCCAGCCGCGCGGGTTCTCACCGTTACCGCACTCGTAGTGCGCGATGCGGTCGGAGGCCATGGAGAGCGCGGCGGTGAAGCGGGGGCGGCGGTGGACGGCCCGGTCCATGGCCGGAAAGAGGCGGTGCCCGACGGGTTCCGGGCTCGCGGGGACGGCCGCGTCGGCGACGGCGTGCAGCCGGGCGAGGTCGGCGACCTCGAACTGAGCTGCCGTCAGGATCGGTGTCACGGTGTCCCGTTGGATCCAGCCCTTGATCCGCCCGTGCCACCGCTTCCGCTCCGCCTCGCTCGCGCCGCCCGCGAGCAGGGTGACGGCCGCGATCAGGGCCTGGCCGTGGAAATGGTCGCTGCGCATGACGTGCAGGTCGTCGCTGAGCAGATAACCCCGGCTGATCGCCCGGCCGTTGACGCAGTCCATCACCAACCCCTCGTGGATCAGCGGCGCGTAGGCGTGCTCGACGCTGTCCAGGACGTTCTGCCGGGCCGGGTCGGTCACCTCCCACGGCGACCCGGCGAGCAGGGCGAACAGCCGACCCAGGCCGTCGAGCAGCACCTGCCCGTACGTCCCGGAGTAGGCGACCCAGGCGTGCTGGACGAAGGAGCCGTCGGCATAGAGGCCGTCACCCCGGGTGACGTACGGGAAGACCGGCGAGAGGGCGTCCCGGGCGAGCCCGATCCGGTCGCCGGACCGGCCGAGGATGCCGCGCACGGCTACGGAGCGGCACAGGTCGACGCGGTTGGCGCCGGTGGAGGTGCCGGAGTAGTCGGTGAGCATCGAGTCCGGGATGAAGTGGTCGACGGCGGCACAGGCGCCCGCGACCCGGCTCCCGCCGAGGTGGTCGTACAGGGCGGCCGTGAGATCCATGAGGAGTCTGGGGCTGCCGATCTGCCACTCCCACCAGTTGCCGTAGCGGGTGGTGGCCGGGTTGTAGACGGTGGCGGAGAGGTGGTCGAGTCCGCGCAGCACGTCGGCGAGGAGGGTGTCGTCGCCGGTGGAGCCGGTGCCGGGCTGGACGTAGGCCTGGGCCATGGTCCACAGGCGGCCGTAGCTGAAGGTGATGCCGGCGGGCGGGTCGAAGGGGTGGCCGGGCCAGAGAGAAGCCGGGGCGGGAACCATGGTGCCCCGCAATTCCCTGGCCAGTGCCCCGAGCTGGGCGAGTCGGGAGGCGTACGGCTCTGCGGCCGGGTCGTATCCGGTACCGAGGGCGATGTCGAGCCAGCGGCGGCGGAGGGTGTCGTAGGGGTCGGCGGCGGATGCCGCGCGGGCCCGGGGCGCCAGGGTGGCGGTGAGGGCGGCGGCCAGCAGCAGGGCGCGCCGCGTCGGTCCGGTCGTACCCATGCCGGTGGTCACCGCCCCCGCTCAGCAGCCGCCGCAGTTGTAGTAGAGGACGTCCCAGTGGTTGCCCTCGTCGGCGTAGATGTTGCCGGAGCCGGACCGGTACTGCGGGGCGCCGTCCCCGCGCAGACCGATGTAGGTGAACTTGCCCTTGATGTACGACGTGACGCAGGTGTTCTTGCCGTAGTCGAGCTTGTAGCCGTTCCAGTGGGAGTAGGTGCCGGAGGCGTGGCCGGTCTCGGTGCCGCCGGTGATGTCGAGGGCGCAGCCGGCGGCCCGCTTGAGGGTCTGGGCGCCCTGTGCGGTGGCGAGGTTGAGCTGCTCGAAGGACGTACAGGTGGGGTTGTTGCGGTCGGAGCAGTTGCCCGAGGAGGACCAGGTGATGCCGACGTCGCGGAACATCTGGGTGGCCGTCGCGTGGCTGATCCTGGTGACGGCGAAGGCGTCGGTGGCGGTGCCGACGACGGCGACGCCGGGGGCGACGACGAGGGCGAGCGCGGTCAGGACGGAGCGGACCTTCATGACCTTCGTGGCCTTCATGGGGACCCTTCCTGCGGATGGCCGTGCTTCCTGTGGGGCGGCTGTGCAGGTGGTGCACGCCGATGGTGCCCGAGCACCGCGTGGGTCCACCAGAGGGCACACATGGTGACTCTTCGTCGTCATGAAGACACGGTACGGATGATGTTGAAAACTGAACGGAATAGGTCTACGGTCGGTGTCGTTAGCTTCGTTGAACGTTAAACAGAAACCCCGCGGCTTCGGCCTCGCCGACCGCGCCCGTCCCCAAGGAGCACGTCATGGGCCTCTTCGGCCGCAAGGAAAGCACCCCCGCCCCCGCCTCGGCGCCCGCCACCGTCAGCCCCGACCTGGCCGCGCTGACCGGTGACTACTCGCTCGACCCCGCGCACACGACGATCGGCTTCGTGGCGCGCCACGCGATGGTCACCAACGTCAAGGGCAGCTTCCTGGACTTCACGGGCACCCTGCACCTGGACGGCGCCGACCCCACCAGGTCCACCGCCACGATCGACGTCCGGATGGAGAGCGTCGAGACCGGCAACGCCGACCGTGACGGCCACCTGAAGTCCTCGGACTTCTTCAAGACCGACGAGTTCCCGACGATGACCTTCCGCTCCGCCAAGGCCGAGGCCCTGGGCGGCGACGACTACCGCATCACCGGCGACCTCTCCATCCTCGGCGTGACCAAGCCGATCACCATCGACCTGGAGTTCAACGGCGCCGCGAAGGACCCGTTCGGCAACGAGCGCGTCGGCTTCGAGGGCAAGACCGAGATCCTGCGCTCCGAGTGGGGCCTGACCTGGAACGCGGCGCTGGAGACCGGCGGCTTCCTGGTCTCCGACAAGATCAAGCTGAACTTCGACATCTCGGCGATCAAGAACGCGTGACCCTACGGCGGTTCCACCCGCCCCCGAGGCCTCCGCACCCCGAGCACGCCCGCCCTCCACTCCCCCGAAAAGAGAGGGCGGGCGTTCGCCTGTTCGTGTCAGAGTGGCCCGATGGCAGCACTACCCGAACACGAAGAGACCGACTGGGTCCATCTCGCCTCGTTCCCGAACCTGCCGGGGCATCCCAACCCCGGTCGTTTCCTGCTGGGTTGACTGCGGGAACGCGGCATCGACTGGATGCCGTTCGAAGGGGAAGAGCTGCGGATCGACCTGATGTGCGGCATCGGTGACGACGGGCACTGGCACGGGACTTTCGGCGTGAACGTCGACGCCCGGGCGCTGTGGCGGCTCGGACTGCATCCGGATCAGCCGACCTCCGTCGTCGACGGGCCCTCCCCGCCCGCCTGGTGGCACGCCGCCGGTGAGCGTTACGCCGGCCGTCACGCCGTACGCCGACGCCACGACTTCCGCTGAACCGGCAGCAGGAACCAGGACGCCCCGACGGACAGCACCGCGCCGACGGCGATCGCGGCCAGGCGCGTGGGCAGCAGGCTCTGCGCGTCCTGGCCGAAGTAGCCGAGGAACAGGGACAGGGCCGCGGTCATGCCGGCCGCCCAGCAGGCGTAGGTGAGCGGGCGCAGCCACAGGGCCACGGCCAGCACGGCGAACAGCACCACGATCGCCAAGTGCCCCGTGATGCCGGCCGCCGCCACGCCCGTGGCGAGCAGGGTGCCGGCGCAGGCGCCCAGAAATCGCTCGACTCCCTTGCGCAGTACGTCGGTTCGGCCCCGGTTGCCGCTTGCCACGACGTACGCCGTCAGGACCAGCCACGGCCAGTGGTCGTCGTAGAGCAGTCGGCCGAGCGCGAAGGACGCGGCCACCCCCGCCGCCATCTGTACGGCCATCCGTGTGCTGGGGCGGGGGCGCAGCCGGGAGGGCCGGCGCGGGGTGCCCGGGTCGGCTTCGGCCGGCCAGGGGCCGTACCGGTCGGCCGCCGTCTGCACCAGCCACACGCTCGCCCACGCCAGTACGCCGATGAGCGCCGACCCCGCCCAACTCACCAGCTCCCCCTGCGCCTCGGGTGGGAGGGTCGGGCCGGGGACCACCAGGAGCGCCACCAGCGGGAGGGTGATCAGGGTGCCCGCCCTGGTGGCGGCCGGGCCGTAGCGGCGGATCCAGATCGCCAGGGAGATGCCCGCGGTGAAGACGGCCGCGCCCAGCCAGTAGTGGGCGGCGATCAGGCGGCCGACCAGGGCGCAGACAGCCGACACCGCCGGCAGCAGGGCCAGCGCCCTGAGGCGGCCCCGGGTGTCCGCCGTCCGCTGGGTCCGGGCGAGCATGACGGTCAGGACCACCGCGAGGACGACCGAGTCGGTGTGCAGTCCGGCCGCGCCCTCCAGCCACAGAGCGATCGACCAGGAGAGCAGGACGGCCGTCATCGTCACGGCTGCTTCGTAAGCGTTGCGTATTAGTTTGTCAGCCACCAGCCCAGAGTATTGGGGTAGTACAGGTGAAGACAGTACGCATTCGCGTATCATTCTTCGCCATGGATCACCTTTCCGAGGCCGCCCTCCTCCGAAGTGCCATCGTCCGGCTCAACCGACGGCTCAGGCAGGAGCGCGGGGACGGGAGTCTCAGCCCCAACCAGCTCGTGGTGCTCGGGTATCTGTACCGGCGCGGATCGGCCACGCCCGGCGAGATCGCGGCGGCGGAACGGCAGCGGCCGCAGTCGCTCACCCGGGTCTTCGCCGAGCTGGAGACCGATGGGCTGATCGCGCGGGAAGCGGGCACGACGGACCGGCGTCAGGCCGTGCTCACGCTCACCGAGCCCGGACGGCGGGCGTTGGAGCGGGACATGGCCGAGCGGGACGCCTGGCTGGCCGAGGCGCTCGGCGCGCTGGGCGATACGGAGCGCGGGGTGCTGGTGCTGGCCGCGGCGGTGCTGGAGCGGCTGGGCACGGTGGACGTGCCCGCGCGGCACGACTGACGCGCTCAGAAGCCCCCGCCGAAGTCCCCTCCCCCGCCCCCGCCGCCGTCGAAGCCCCCTCCGTCACCGAAGCCGCCGCCGAAGTCGCCGGGGTCGAAGTCCGCGCCGGACACGTCGCCGCCCTCGTAGCCGCCGCTGCCGAAGTCCGCCCCGCCGAAGTCGCCGTAGCCGGTGCCGTAGTCGGCCGCGTACGACGGTGTGGCCATCACGCTGCCGAGCAGGGTGCCGACGAGCAGGCCGGGGAGGATACCGCCGCCGAAGTAGCCGCCCGCCCAGGGGCCGTAGGCCGGGCCCGCATCCCAGTAGGGGCGGCGGCCGTAGTCGGTGTCGACCTCGCGGATCACGGGGTCGCGGCCGTCGGCCAGACGGGTGGCGTCGGCCGCGCAGACCGGGACCTCGCGGGGCGCACCGCCGGGCGGGGTCCAGGCGGCGTCGGTGGCCGAGGGGCCGTGACGGGGGTCGAAGAAGCAGGGCGGGCGGCGCTCCGGAAGAGGGAGTCCCTCGCGGCGGGCGGCCAGTTGGGCCAAGGAGAAGCGGCCGTCCTCCAGCGCCTCGGTGACCGCGCGGACGTCCTCGGGTTTCCGGGCGTCGGCCATGTACTGCTTGGCCTTGTCGTAGGCGTCCAGGGCCCGTTCGTAGTCCCCGCGCATGGCGTCGTCGGCACCCGCCTCGGCCGGGTGGAAGTCCAGCCGGTCGAGTTCCTCGCCGAAGGCGGTGATGTCCTCGTCGACGACGACCCGCAGCCGGTCGAGGGCGGCCCGCTGGTCCTCGGCGTGGCGGCGGCGGTTGCGGCGGACCAGGGCGTAGGCGCCCGCGCCGCCGGCCACGAGGACCGCGGCCGTGGTGACCAGCGCCGTGGTGGACAGTCCGCCGCCCTTGCCGGAGGAGCCCCAGGACGCGGGGGCGTGGCCGCCCATGTTGGCCAGGGCGCGGTCGGTGAAGTCGGTGAGCTGGGTCCTGGCGTCCTCGCCCTGGACGCTGCTGACGAGGTTCTGCACGGCGCTGCGCGGGAGCACCGAGGAGTCGGCGCGGGCGTCGAAGCGGTCGCCGAGGCGGACGGCGTACAGGCCGGTGACGCCGGTGGCGGTGCGCAGCTCGGAGAAGAGGTTCCGAGTGGGGTAGTCGGCGGGCAGGACCGCGATGAACAGGGGTTTGTTCGCGCCCTTGATCTGTCTGGCGAGCGTGTCGGCGTCGGTGGCGGACAGCTGGGCGGAGGCCGCCGGGTCGACGTAGACCGGGCTCTTGCGGAGGGCCTCGGCGATGGTGGAGATGCTGGTGGCCGCCATCGCGCCAGGGGCCGGCGCGGTCACGATCACCAGGGTGAGGATGGCCAGCAGCAGCGCTGGGAGGCTTCGGGTCCGCAGGACGGCCTTCATCCTTCGAAGCTACCCGAAGCCTCCCAAAATTGGGCATCCTTCCAGATCAGCCAGAGAGGCTCACGCGGCCCGGTACGCCTCCGTCAGCTTCTGCACCGCCTGTCCGTATCTGCCGGTCAGCAGCAGATGGTCCGCGTCGGCGAAGGGCTTCGCCACGGCCTCCCTGATCCCCTGCCCCACCTTCTGCTGGACGAGCAGCCGCGCCTCGGCGACCAGCTCGCGTCCGGTCCGGTCGGCGCCCGCCCGCTCGGCCGCCGTCGCCGCGAGGGCGAGCGCGCGCAGGGTACTGGCGCCGCCCTGCGGTACCCGGGTGAGCGTGGTCAGGCCCCAGCCGTAGGGGAACTGCGGGTCGTACGACGCGTCACCGACGTTGATCGGCAGCTGGGCCTCGGACCTGGGCCAGGTGACCGGGAGCTGTCCGGTGAAGGGGCGCTTGCCGTAGAGGACGTCGGCGACGCCCTCGCCCTCGGTGCCGGGCAGCCAGGAGGCGACGAGCGCGTCGATCCCGTCGAGCCGGTCGCCGATCAGCTGCGGGCGCCCGGAGACGATCAGCACCGCGCACCTCATGGCCGCGCACACCCTGTCCACGGCGGCCCGGTCGGCGGCGGACAGCTGCAGGGAGTGGCCGTTGCCGACGTCGCCGACGCCCTCGGCGTACGGGGTCTCGCCGACGACGACCACGCCGACGCCGTAGCCGTCGGTCGGTGCGGAGGCGTCCTTGGAGTAGGTGACGTCCCCGCCCGCCTCGCGCATGCCCTGGAGGATGGTCGTGCCCGGGGTGATGTTCCCGGAGGAGCCCTGCCAGGTGAGGGTCCAGCCGCCGGACTGGTTGCCGATGTCGTCGGCGTCGGACCCGGCGACGTACACCTTCTCGCTCTTCTTCAGGGGCAGCAGCCCGCCGGTGTTCTTCAGCAGCACCTGGGACTCGGCGGCGGCCCGGCGGGCCACGGCCCGGTGTTCCGGGGAGCCGATCGCGGCGGCGCCGCCGGTGTCGGCGTAGGGGTGCTCGAACAGCCCCAGCCTGAACTTCTGGGTCAGGATGCGGGAGACGGCGTCGTCGATCCGCCGCTCGCTGATCCGGCCGGCCTTCACCTCGTCGACGAGCGTGCCGGTGAAGTCCTTGTAGGTGTACGGCACCATCATCATGTCCAGGCCCGCGTCGACCGAGGTGCGGACGTGGGACGCGTAGTCGCCGGGGAGCTGATCGATGGCGTTCCAGTCGCTGATGACGAAGCCGTCGAAGCCCATGCGGCCCTTGAGGACGCCGTTGATCATGTCGGCCCGGGCGTGCATCTTCACCGGGCCCTGTCCGTCGCCGAGCACGTCCAGGGAGGAGTACGACGGCATGACCGTGCCGACGCCCCGGTCGACGGCGGTCTCGAACGGCGCCAGATGGACGGCCTCCAACTGCTGCCGGGTGACCTTGGTGACGCCCTGGTCGATCTTGTACGTCCCGGTGGTGGAGGAGCCGTACTCGGTGCCGCCGTCACCGACGAAGTGCTTGGCGGTGGCGAGGACCTTGTCGTTCCGGCTCAGGTCCCTGCCGTTCGCGCGGCCCTGGAGGCCCTGGATGACGGTCTCCATGGACCGGACCAGCGCCGGGTCCTCGCCGAAGGACTCGTAGGAGCGGCCCCAGCGTTCGTCGCGGCTCACACACAGGCAGGGTGCGAAGTCCCAGGGGATGCCGGTGGCCCGCACCTCGGCGGCGGTCACCGCACCCGCCCGCTCGGCGAGCCGGGGATCGCGGGTGGCGCCGATGCCTATGTTGTGCGGCATCACCGTGGCGCCGGACAGGTTGTTGTGACCGTGGACCGCGTCGACGCCATAGATCAGCGGGATCTGGAAGCGGGTCGCCCGGGCGCGCAGCTGGAAGGCGTCGATCATCTTCGCCCACGCCTCGGGGGTGTTGGGTGTGGGCGTCGAGCCGCCGCCGGAGAGGAGCGACCCGAGGGCGTACGTCGCGATGTCGCCGCCGCCCCCGACGGCCCCGCGCTCGGCCTGGGTCATCTGGCCGGCCTTCTCCGCCAGGGACATGCGGGACACGAGGTCGGCGACGCGCTTCCGGACCGGCAACTTCGCGTCCAGGTACGGCAGTCCGTGGGCGTCGACGACGACCTGCGGGGTCTCGGCGGGTGCCTTGGCGCCGGTCACCGTGAGTGCGAGCGGGACGGTCTCGGCGGACTCGGCGGTCTTGTCCCGGAGGGTGGGCACCTCGATGGTCCTCGAGGTGCCGGAGGCGGTGCCGGCCGGGAAGGTGAGGGTGCCGGAGACCGGGGTGTAGTCCTTGCCGGGGTCGGCGGTGCCGCCGGCGGTCTCGTAGGAGACGGTCACCGGGTCGTCGATCGGGGCCGAGCCGGTGGTGGCGACGGTGACCTTGACGGCGGCGGTACCGCCCTCCTCGACGGGGTACACGGCGGAGTCCGTGGTGACGTTCGCCCGCAGGGACTGGTCGGCCCTGCCGTACAACTCGACGTCGTCCATGGCGAACCGGCCCTTGACGCCGACCGGGAGCGTGACGGCGTAGCCCCACATCCCGGTCAGCCCGAGGACGTGGTCGATGCCGCCGACGGGCTGGTAGTCCGTGCGGTAGACGAAGTCGGTGAACGGGATCTCGACCTGTCTCCAGCCGGTCCAGTCGTCGGTGAAGGAGGTCGTCCACAGCTCGGAGGCCTCGCCGTTCGCGCCGCCGTCCTTGATCTCGAAGGCGATCTTCTTCCCGTTGTCCTGGCCGTCCCACCAGAAGCGGATGCCCTTGTGGGCGGACCAGTCGTGGGCGGGTTCGGTCGCGGCGAAATCGTGGGTGAAGCCGCCGTATCCGCTGATGTCGTAGCTGCCGGTGAGGACCTCGGCACCTTCGGGGGCGTCGGAGCGGGCGGTCAGTTGCAGGGCCGGCGGATCGTCGGTGTCACTCCCCCAGGTGAAGATGCCCTCGGCGGGCTGGGAGGCGAAGGGGACCTCGCCCTCGAAGCGGTCGACGGGGACGGGGGCGGGGTCGGCGGCCGCGTGGGACGCGGTCGGCGAGAGCAGAGCTGCGAGCAACGCGGCGGACACGAGCAGGGCGGTTCTTGGCATAGACCATCCTCGACTCTCGTGGTTCACTCAGGACTTAGATCACGTCGTGAGTTAACTAACGGCCCACAGACCCGTCAAGACGTCACGTCAGACATTCGGGAAGGGCGACGCCCCATGAGGAGATCCCCCCGCGCGGTCCGGCTGCTGCTGGCCGGACTGCTCTCCACGGCCGGCCTCACCGCGGCCACCACCTCCGCGCACGCGTCCGGCGAGCAGGTCACGGCCTGGCTCACGACGACCGACGACTCCGCCGGACGGCACGTCGTGCGCGGGCTCCAGGCGCAGACGCCGTTCGCCTTCCAGTCCGGGACGGGCGGCAGCGGCGAGAACATCACCGTGGACGAGAACACCCGCTACCAGACCTTCACCGGCGGCGGTGCGTCCTTCACGGACACCGCGGCCTGGCTGATGAACAGCAGCGGGGCGCTGTCGCAGAGCACGCGGGACGCGACCATGCGCAAGCTGTTCTCACCGACGGACGGGATCGGACTGTCGTTCCTGCGCAATCCGATGGGCGCCTCGGACCTGGCGCGGTACGGCTACACGTACGACGACGTACCGGCCGGCCAGACGGACCCGTCCCTGTCGAAGTTCTCGATCGCGCACGACCTCGCGGACGTCGTCCCGCTGACGAAGCAGGCGCTGCAGCTCAACCCCTCGCTGACCGTGATGGCCTCGCCGTGGACCGCGCCGGCCTGGATGAAGGACAGCGGCTCGCTCAACGGGGGCTGGCTGAAGGCGGAGGACTACGGGGCCTACGCCTCCTACTTCGTGAAGTACCTCCAGGCGTACAAGGACCAGGGGGTCGACGTCTCGTACGTCACCGCGCAGAACGAGCCGACGTGCTGTTCCGGCTACCCGTCGATGAGCTGGAACGCGAGCGGTCTCGCCTACTTCACCAAGAGCGAGCTGCTGCCGAAGCTGCAGGCGGCGGGCCTGTCGACGAAGGTGCTGGCGCACGACTGGAACTGGGACGTCTACGACTCCTACGCGGCCCGGACCGTGGACGACGCGGCGGTCCGCAACCACCCCAACTTCGGCGGGATCGCCTGGCACGGCTACGGCGGTGACATCGCCGAGCAGACTTCCGTGCACAACCAGTACCCGACGCTGGACGCCTTCGGCACCGAGCACTCCGGTGGCACCTGGATCGCCGACCAGCAGCGCGAGGACATGTCCAACATCATCGACTACACGCGCAACTGGGCGAAGTCGGTGACCAAGTGGTCGCTGGCGGTGGACCAGAACATGGGTCCGCACAACGGGGGTTGTGGCACCTGCACAGGTCTGGTCACCGTGCACAACGGGGACGGGGCGAGCGGGACGGTCGACTACACGGTCGAGTACTACGACATGGGTCACCTGACGAAGTTCGTCCGCCCGGGCGCCCAGCGGATCGCGTCCACGGCGTCGACCGCGGTGCCGAACGTGGCGTGGCGCAACCCGGACGGCAGCAAGGCGCTGATCGCGTACAACGACTCCTCCTCCGCCCGGACCGTGACGATCGACTGGGGCTCCCAGCACGCCACTTACTCGCTCCCCGGCAAGACCTCGGCGACCTTCACCTGGTCCGGCACCCAGTCGGGCGGCGGCCGGTCGGGGGCCTTCGTGGGGTTGGCCGGCAAGTGCCTGGACGTGGCGGGCGGTTCGAGCGCCAACGGTTCGGCCGTCCAGCTCTACGACTGCAACGGCAGCGGCGCCCAGCAGTGGACCGTGCAGACCGACGGTTCCGTCCGGGCGCTCGGCAAGTGCCTGGACGTGACCTCGGGTTCGACGGCGGACGGGGCCAAGGTGCAGTTGTACGACTGCAACGGAACCGGTGCCCAGCAGTGGTCGTACAACGCCTCCACCGGTGATGTGGTGAACACGGCGGCGAACAGGTGCCTGGACGTGACGGACAATTCGTCGGCGAACGGGGCGAGGGCACAGATCTGGTCGTGCACCGGGGCCGCCAACCAGAAGTGGCACGTGCAGTAGGGCGGGTCGCGTCCCGCCCTCGGAGGGGGGCGGGACGTGAAACGCAGGGGAACCGTGCCGGGGCGACGGGCGGCCGGCGCGTTCGGGGTCGTGGGCGGGATGCTTCTGCTCAGCGGCTGCGCGGCGGTCGATCTGCCGCTCGCCGGGGTGCGGGTCGGGGCGGACGGGGTGGCGTACGCGCTGTTCCGGCCGTGTGGTGACGACGGCTATCAGCGGCCGCACCTCGACGGGCGGGCACGGGGTGGCGGTGAGGGGCCCGTCACCACCGGGTGGGACGTGCGGAAGGAGGGGCTGCACGGGAATGCCGAGTTCCCCCTGTTCGCACCGCCCGAGCGCTGGAAGGCCCGGCACCGCGGAGCGCAGCGGCTCCTGCCCGGCCACCGGTACGTGCTGGGCTTCGGGCACTACGTGACCGGCGACTCGTACAACGCGATCGTGGCCTTCACCGGTGAGCGTATCGAGCGGCTCGGGCCGGGGCGGGTCTGGGCCGACGGCCGGGCGATGAACCTCGGGGCGTTCGAGAAGCTCGCCCGGGACGCATGCTGAGGAGCGGGCGCTCAGCGGGTGGGGGACGATGAAGGTGCCCGAGGAGCCGGACCCGATCGCCCCGGGGCCACGCCCGACGTTTCCGACCTGGAGGACGGCATGAGCACAGCGCGGGACCTGTTGATCGTCGCTCTGGGCGTCCCGTCCGGCCGGCCCGTCGAACAGGGGGACCTCTCGCTCGCCCTGGCGGGAGCCGAGCTGGTCGATCTGCTCGACGCCGAGGCGGTCACCCTGGACGACGTGCACATCGTGCCCGGCCTGCAGCCGGCCACGGGTGACCGGCTGCTGGACGCGGCGGAGGCGGCGCTCACCCGGCAGACGCCGTACGAGTCCGTCGAGGACTGGCTGTGGCGCCGCGGGCGCGGTCTGGCCGCCGCCTACGCCGACGACCTGCAGGAGCGGGGCCGGCCGGCCACCGGAGCCCGGCACCACTGGCTGCCCTGGCGGAGCGGGGACGACACACCGGCCGGCGCCCCGGCCGACTCGCCGGAGCGACGGCACGCCAGCGACCGCTGGACCTCCCGCGAGCCGGTCCTCGTCGGTCTCGCGGCCGCCCTGGGGATCCCCGAGGGCGCGCCGGAACAGGCTCCGGAGGACCTGCCCGGCGACGCGGTGGTGACCGTCCTGGCGGCCGTCAACGACGCGCTGACGGAGCTGGAGGCCGTGCGGCAGCGGCGGCGCATCGAGGAGGACGCCTTCGACAATGTGTGGCGTGCCCCCTGACCCGGGTCACTCCGCCGGCTGGACCCCGGCGCGGAGCAGACCGTAGGTGCACGCGTCCTCCAGTGCCTGCCAGGAGGCGGCGATGACGTTGTCCGCCACGCCGACCGTGGACCACTCGCCCGTGCCGTCGGAGGTGGAGATCAGGACGCGGGTGGTGGAGGACGTGCCGTGCTTGCCCTCCAGGATGCGGACCTTGTAGTCCACCAGCTCCAGCTTGGCGAGCTGCGGGTAGATCTTCTCCAGGGCGACGCGCAGCGCCCGGTCCAGGGCGTTGACCGGGCCGTTGCCCTCCGCGGTGGCGACGATCCGCTCGCTCTTGGCCCACAGCTTCACCGTGGCCTCGTTGGCGTGGGTGCCGTCGGGGCGGTCCTCGACGATGGCCCGCCAGGACTCGACGTCGAAGTACTTCAGGGGCCTGCCCTCGACCTCGGCGCGCAGCAGCAGCTCGAAGGAGGCGTCCGCGGCCTCGTACGTGTAGCCCTTGAGCTCGCGCTCCTTCACCCGATCGACCACCCGGCCGACCAGTTCGCGGTCGCCGCCCAGGTCGATGCCGAGCTCCTTGCCCTTCAGCTCGATCGAGGCGCGGCCCGCCATGTCGGAGACCAGCATGCGCATCGTGTTGCCGACCTGTTCGGGGTCGATGTGCTGGTACAGGTCCGGGTCGACCTTGATCGCGGAGGCGTGCAGGCCCGCCTTGTGCGCGAAGGCGGAGACGCCGACGTAGGGCTGGTGGGTCGACGGGGTGAGGTTCACGACCTCGGCGATGGCGTGCGAGATCCGGGTCGTCTCGCGCAGGTGGCCGTCGGGCAGCACCTTCTTGCCGTACTTCAGCTCCAGGGCCGCGACCACCGGGAAGAGGTTGGCGTTGCCGACGCGCTCGCCGTAGCCGTTGGCCGTGCACTGGACGTGGGTCGCGCCGGCGTCCACCGCGGCCAGGGTGTTGGCGACGGCGCAGCCGGTGTCGTCCTGGGCGTGGATGCCGAGCCGGGCGCCGGTGTCGACGAGGACCGTGGAGACGACCGCCTGGACCTGGGCGGGGAGCATGCCGCCGTTGGTGTCGCAGAGGATGACGACGTCGGCGCCGGCCTCCGAGGCGGTGCGTACGACCGCCTTGGCGTACTCCGGGTTCGCGCGGTAGCCGTCGAAGAAGTGCTCGCAGTCGACGAACACCCGGCGGCCCTGATCGCGCAGGTAGGACACGGTGTCCCGGACCATCTCCAGGTTCTCGTCCAGCGTGGTGCGCAGCGCCAGCTCCACGTGCCGGTCGTGCGACTTGGCGACCAGCGTGATCACCGGGGCACCCGAGTCGAGGAGGGCGTTGACCTGCGGGTCGTCGGCGGCCTTGGCACCGGCGCGGCGGGTGGCGCCGAAGGCGACCAGCTGGGCGTGCTTGAAGTCGATCTCCTGCTGGGCGCGGGCGAAGAACTCGGTGTCCCGCGGGTTCGCGCCGGGCCAGCCGCCCTCGATGAAGCCCACGCCGAAGTCGTCCAGGTGCCGTGCGATGGCGAGCTTGTCCGCGACGGTGAGGTTGATGCCCTCGCGCTGCGCGCCGTCGCGCAGCGTGGTGTCGAAGACGTGGAACGAGTCGTCGAGCTCGCTGGTTGCCGTCTCGGTCATGGTCTCAAGGCTCCTGATTGTGGATCTTCGGTCTTACCGGAATGACCGGCTCCACCGTCCCCCCAATGGTCCCTCGCGCTCCGCTCCCGGCTGAAGGTGGGCCGGAAAACCAAAAAACCCCTCGCGGGTGCGAGAGGTCTGCGCGCGGGTCGAGGACGACGGTGGCCACCCGTACCTGGTCGTACGTGGTGGTCACAGCGGACCGGCGCGCCTGCTGCCAATAATCATGGCGAACGAGAGCACGGAAGCAGTCTGGCACAGCCCCGCCCCCGGCTCACCGACCGTCTCAGGATGCGGTCGTCACGCGTCCGGCGTGAGGAGTGTCTCCGCGAGGAACTCCCGCACGTGGGCGATCACTTGCTCCCGGCCGGTACCGCGCAGACCGATGGCGACATGGATGGAGAAGCCGTCCAGCAGGGCGCGCAGCCGGGCTGCGAAGCGGTCGGCGTCGACCGGGCGGAACTCGCCGCGCGAGACGCCCTCGGCGAGCAGCGCGACCAGGTCGCGGTGCCAGGCGCCCTCGATGGCGGCCTGCCGCTCGCGGGCGTCGGCGTCGGCGTTCTGCGAGCGGTTCCAGACCTCCAGCCAGAGCGTCCAGTGCGGGTCGCGGTGGCCGTCGGGGACGTACAGCTCGACGTACGCCTCCAGCCGCTCCCGGGCGGTGCCGGGGCGGGTGAGCAGACGGCTGCGCTCGGCGCCGAGCCTGCCCTCGCTCCACTCCAGGGTCTGCAGCAGCAGCTCGTCCTTGGAGCGGAAGTAGTACAGCAGATGGCCGCTGCTCATCCCGACCTCACGGCCGAGCCCCGCCATGGTGAGCTTCTCCAGACCGCGCTCGGCGATCATGTCCATGGCGGCGACGAGAACCTCCTCGCGCGGCGGCGCGTTCCTGCGCGCACGGGCCGCACCGGCCATCTGCTGCTCCTGGTGTGTGTCAGACCTTCGGCTGCTGCTGGGTGATGCAGTGGATGCCACCACCACCGGAGAAGATCGTACGGGCGTCCACCAGGGTGACCGTCCGCTCGGGGAAGAGACGGCGGAAGATCCCGGCGGCGATCTCGTCGCGCGGGTCGTCGAAGCCGCACAGCACGACCCCGCCGTTGCAGAGGTAGTGGTTGATGTAGGAGTAGTCGGCCCAGTGGCCGTCGGCCTCCAGGACGGTCGGGGCGGGCACCTCGACCACCTCCAGCCTGCGGCCGCGCGCGTCGGTCGCCGACTTCAGGATGCCGATGACCTCCTTGGTGACCTCGTGGTCGGGGTGGGCCGGGTCCGGCTGGTGGTGGGCGACGACCACACCGGGACGGGCGAAGGCCGCGACGATGTCGACGTGGCCCAGGGTGCCGAAGACGGGATGGGGGTACCCCCCGGTCGAGCGAAGTCGAGAGCTTGGGGGCGGGTAGTCGCCGGTCAGGCCGCGGGGCAGCCAGATCGCCCTGCTGGTGCCGAGGTGGGCGTGGATCTCCGCCTCGACCTGCTCCTTCGTCCAGCCCGGGTTGCGCTCGGGGCCGAGCTGCACGGTCTCGGTGAGCAGCACGGTGCCCTCGCCGTCGACGTGGATCGCGCCGCCCTCGTTGACCAGCTTCGAGGCGTACGTCTTCGCGCCCGCGAGGTCCGAGACGTACGCGGCGATCTTCGAGTCGTGCTCCCAGCGGGCCCAGTCCTGGGCACCCCAGCCGTTGAACGTCCAGTCCACGGCGGCCAGTCCGCCCCGGCCGTCGATGAGGAAGGTGGGGCCGATGTCGCGCATCCAGGCGTCGTCCAGATCGCGCTCGACCGTGTCGACGCCGGGGCCGAGCAGCACCTGCGCGTCCGCCGACTCGCCGGGGCCGCACACGACCGTCACCGGCTCGAAGCGGAGGACGGCGCGGGCCACCGAGGCCCAGGCCATGCGGGAGAGACGGAGGTCGTCCGGGTCGTCGAAGGTGGGGTTGGGGCCCGGCCACGCCATCCAGGTGCGCTCGTGCGGGGTCCACTCGGCGGGCATGCGGAAGCCGTCGGCTGCGGGGGTGGTCATGTCGCGGGTCCTTACAGGAAGTAGAGGCGGTTGAGGGAGACGGAGTCGGCGGGCTCGGAGCGCAGCGGGTCGCCGTCGAGGGTGACCAGGCCGGTGCGCCGGTCGACGTCGACCGCTCCGATGCGGGCGTTCCGCCGTAGGTCGGCGGGGCCGATGCCCCGGGTGCCCCGCACGGCGACCCGGCGGCGCCGGGTGGGCATCCGGTCGTTGCCCTGGTCGAGGGCGGCCTGTGCGACGAACGCGACCGAGATCTCCGCGGGTGTGGCGCCGTGCGCACCGAACTGCGGGCCCAGGACGAGGGGTTCGCAGGTGTCGGTGGCCGCGCCCGGGTCGCCGACCACGCCGTACGCCGGGAAGCCGGACTTGAGGACCAGCTGCGGCTTGGCGCCGAAGTACTCCGGGCGCCACAGCACGATGTCGGCGAGCTTGCCGACCTCGATCGAGCCGACCTCGTGCGAGAGACCGTGCGCGATGGCGGGGTTGATGGTCAGCTTGGCCATGTAGCGCAGGACGCGGGCGTTGTCGTCGCCCTCGCCGTCGCCCGCCAGCGGGCCCAGCTCGGCCTTCATCTTCCCGGCCATGGCGAAGGTGCGCCGGACCGTCTCGCCCGCGCGGCCCATGCCCTGCGCGTCGGACGAGGTGATGCCGATCGCGCCCAGGTCGTGCAGCACGTCCTCGGCGCCCATCGTGCCGGCCCTGATCCGGTCGCGGGCCATGGCGGCGTCGCCGGGCAGGTCGGTCTTCAGGTCGTGGACGGAGACGATCATGCCGTAGTGCTCGGCGACCGCGTCCCGGCCGAAGGGCAGGGTGGGGTTGGTGGAGGAGCCGATGACGTTCGGGACACCGGCCATCTTGAGCACGTTGGGCACGTGTCCGCCGCCGCAGCCCTCGATGTGGAAGGCGTGGATGGTCCGGCCCTCCAGCACCTTCAGGGTGTCCTCCACCGACAGGCACTCGTTCAGCCCGTCACTGTGCAGGGCGACCTGGACGTCGTGCTCCTCGGCCACCCGCAGGGCCGTGTCGAGCGCGCGGGTGTGGGCGCCCATGTCCTCGTGGACCTTGAAACCGGAGGCGCCGCCCTCGGCGAGGGCCTCGACCAGCGGAGCGCCGTGCGAGGACGAACCCCGGCCCAGGAAGCCGATGTTGACCGGCCAGGCGTCGAAGGCGTTGAAGGCGTGCTTGAGCGCCCAGGGCGAGTTGACGCCGACGCCCCACACCGGGCCGAACTCCTGGCCGATGATCGTGGTCACTCCGGAGGCGAGGGAGGCCTCCATGATCCGCGGCGACAGCAGGTGGACATGGGTGTCGACGGCACCGGCGGTGGCGATGAGCCCCTCGCCGGACACGATGGACGTACCCGTGCCGACAACGACGTCGACCCCGTCGAGGGTGTCCGGGTTGCCGGCCCGCCCGATCGCGCAGATGCGCCCCTCACGGATGCCGATGGACACCTTGCGGATGCCCTGCGCCGCGTCGATCACGACGACGTTGCTGATCACGACGTCGCAGGTCTCGCGGACGGCGGCGGCCTTCAGGTGCAGCCCGTCGCGGGCGGTCTTGCCGAAACCGGCGAGGAACTCGTCGCCGTACCTCTGCGAGTCGGACTCGACCCGGATCACCAGGCCCGAGTCGCCGAGCCGGACACGGTCACCGGCGCGGGGGCCGTGGGTGGCCGCGTAGGCGTGCGGGTCGATGTGGATCGACTCGTCGATCTCGCGTCCCTTCGAGCGGCTCATCGCTCGCCTCCTTCCGGCGTGACTCCCAGATAACCGCAGGCAGCGGCCCTGCGCAGAGCTTCTTCCCTGGCTCCGGGCGCGTCCAGCGCCCCGTCGACCAGACCGGCGAAGCCGATCGCGATCCGCCCGCCGCCGATCGGGACCAGTCCGACCTCGGCGCTCTCCCCCGGCCCGAACCGCACGGAGGACCCGGCGGGTACGGCGAGCCGCATGCCGTAGGCCCGCTCGCGTACGAAGTCCAGCCGCGGGTTGGCCTCGAAGAAGTGGAAGTGGGAGGTGACGGAGACCGGCACGGTCGCGGTGTTGGTGACCGTGAGCCGGACGGCGGGCTCGGGCTCCGCGTGCAGGGGGCCCGGCAGCAGCGCGCCCGGACCCTCGGCGCCGGTGCCGTTGCCGATCGGGTCGGAGACCACGGCGAGCCGGGAGCCGTCGTCGAAGACGGCCTCGACCATCACCTCGGTGACGACGTCGGCGACGCCCGGCAGCACGTCCTCGGGGCCGAGGACCGACCGGGCGGCCTCGATGGCCTCCGCGAGCCGCCTGCCGTCCCGCGCGGCCTCGCAGACGGTGTCCGCGATCAGCGCGGTGGCCTCCGGCACGTTGAGCCTGAGACCGCGTGCCCGGCGGGCCCGGGCCAGCTCCGCGGCTCCGAAGAGCAGCAGCCGGTCACGTTCCGTGGGGGTCAGTCTCACGACGCGGCACCTCCTTGCCATCCGCATGTTTGAGCATCACTCTAAACACACTCTTCAGGAAACGGAAGCATTGACCGACGGCCCCAGTTCACGTCACATTGAACGTCGCTCAAACTCACAGAGGCGGCCGTCGAAGGAGACCCAGCCATGCCGATCGAACAGCGCGGTGTCGACACCATCCCGGACGAGGAACGGACCAGCGGTCCACGGGACCTGGTCTCGATCCTGCTCGGGTCCAACCTCTGCCTCGGCGTGATCATCTTCGGCTGGCTGCCGCCGTCCTTCGGGCTCGGCTGGTGGGCGTCGGTGAGCTCGGTCGTGGTGGGCACGGTGATCGGCACGCTGTTCACGGCCCCGCTGGCGCTGGTCTCCCTGCGCACCGCGACCAACCTCTCCACCTCCTCCGGCGCCCAGTTCGGCGTGCGGGGCCGGCTGGTCGGCTCGGTCGTCGGTCTGCTGCTGGCCCTCGGCTACACCGCCCTGACCGTGTGGATCGGCGGCGACGTGATGCTGAGCGTGCTCGGCCGGCTGTTCGGGCTGCCCGCGGACGGGGTGTCGTACGCCGTCGTCTACACGGTGCTCGCCGCGGCCACGGTCGCGGGCGCGGTCTACGGCTACCGGGTGCTGCTCGCCATGTCCCGGGTGCTGGCCGTCGGCATGACCGCCCTGCTGGCCCTCGGGATCTTCGCCTACGCCCCGCACTTCACGACCTCGGCCCTGCCCGGGGCGGGCGGCTATCTGCTGGGCTCCTTCTGGCCGACCTGGCTCCTGGCGGCCGTGGCGGCGGGCCTGTCCGGACCGATCGCCTTCATCACCCTGCTCGGCGACTACACCCGCTACATCTCCCCCACCCGCCACTCCGGCCGCCGCGTCCTGCACGCCACCTGGCTCGGCCTGATCCTGGGTCTGCTGGTGCCCCAGCTGTTCGGCACCTTCACGGCGTACGCGGCCCGCGCGGCCACCGCCTACGCCGGGCCCCTGGTGTCCGCCTCCCCCACCTGGTACCTGGTCCCGCTGCTGCTGTCCGCCTCCGCGGGCTCGGTCGGCAACGCGGGCCTGATGCTGTACTCGATGGGCCTCGACCTGGACGCGATCCTGCCCCGCGCCTCCCGCGCCCGCGCCACCTACACGGTCGCCGTCGTGGCCACGGCCTGCGTCTTCGTCGGCCACTACGCCTGGAACGCGCAGTCGGCGATGACGTCCTTCGTCCTGCTGCTCACCGCCATCGGCACGCCGTGGGCGGTCATCACCCTGATCGGCTTCGTCCGCTGCCGCGGCGTGTACGACGCCGACGCCCTGCAGGTCTTCAACCGCCGCTCGCGGGGCGGGATCTACTGGTACCGGGCCGGCTGGAACATCCGGGCCACCGTGTCCTGGGCGGCCGGCGCGGCGATCGGCCTGCTGGCGGTGTCCCTGCCGTCGTACGAGGGCCCGCTGCTGCGCCTCACCGGCGGGGTGGACTGCAGTTTCCTGCTGTCGGGCGCGGTCGGCGGACTGGTGTACCTGCTGCTGACGTCCCGCCCGGAACCGAAGGGGGCCGCCGCGGACATCGTGGAGTCCACGGCAGCCCTGAGCACGTCCGGAAAGAGCTGAGCGGTAGCGCCCCAAAGGGGCGCGGGGAACTGCGCGACCAGCCACAACGGCGCAGCGGACGAACGACGGCCGATCGCGTCGGTTCCCGCCGAGCCATCAGCCGATGCGGTGCATCCAGCCGTGCTTGTCCTCGGACTTGCCGCGCTGGATGTCGAGGAGGGCCTGGCGCAGGCGGAGAGTCACCTCGCCCGGCTCTCCGCCACTCTGCTTCCACTCGGCAGAGGCACGCTTCACCGTGCCGACCGGGGTGATGACGGCCGCGGTACCGCAGGCGAAGACCTCGGTGAGGGTGCCGTTCTCGGCGTCGGCCTGCCACTGCTCGATGGAGACGCGGCCTTCCTCGGACGCGTAGCCGAGGTCGCGGGCGACGGCCAGCAGGGAGTCACGGGTGACGCCCTCCAGGATGGAGCCGGTCAGGGTGGGCGTGATGATCTTGTCGCCGTAGACGAAGTACAGGTTCATGCCGCCGAGTTCCTCGACCCACTTGTGCTCGACCGCGTCGAGGTAGCAGACCTGGTCGCAGCCCTGGGCGGCGGCCTCGGCCTGGGCGAGCAGGGAGGCCGCGTAGTTGCCGCCGGTCTTCGCGTCGCCCATGCCGCCGGGGACGGCGCGGACGCGGTCCTCGGAGGCCCAGATGGAGACCGGCTTCACGCCGCCCGGGAAGTACGCGCCGGCCGGGGAGGCGATGACGATGAACAGGTACTCGTTGGCGGGCTTGACGCCGAGACCGACCTCGGTGGCGATCATGAACGGGCGCAGGTAGAGGGACTCCTCGCCGCCATGTGCGGGCACCCAGTCCTTGTCCTGCTGGACCAGGGCGTCACAGGCCTCGACGAACGTCTCGACCGGCAGCTCGGGCATGGCGAGGCGCTTGGCGGAGCGCTGGAAGCGCTTGGCGTTCTGGTCGGGGCGGAAGGTGGCGACCGAGCCGTCGGGCTGACGGTAGGCCTTCAGGCCCTCGAAGATCTCCTGGGCGTAGTGCAGGACGTTGGTGGCCGGGTCGAGGGGGATCGGCGCGTACGGAACGAGCTGGCCGTCGTGCCAGCCGCGGCCCTCGGTCCACTTGATCGTCACCATGTGGTCGGTGAAGTGGCGGCCGAATCCGGGGCTGGCCAGGATCGCCTCGCGCTCCGCGGTGGCGAGCGGATGGGCGGAGGGCTTGAGCTCGATCGTGGGCGTCGTCATGAGTGGGTGTCCTTCACCGGTTGTAGTGAACGGGCCGCGCTCACTCCCGTCACCGGCTTGCGCCGGTGTTAGGACGTCCGAGCTTTCCCTCATACCGCGGCTCCGCGTTCGATTATCGCGCGGGGCCGTGGTCGGAAGGAATCGGGGTGAATGCGGCCCAGGGGTTGATGGTGGCACCCGGCGACCGCATAGGAAAAGCCGCCGGGTGCTGATGCGACCCGGCGGCTCGTTAGGTAGCGCTGGGCGTCAGCCGGCTACTCGTACGGCGAGCGCGTCGCCGATCTCCGACGTACTGCGGGCGGGCTTGCCGACACGTTCGGTGAGGTCGGCGGCGACCGCGGCGTCGATGCGGTCGGCCTCGGCGTCGTAGCCGAGGTGGCGCAGCAGCAGGGCGACGGACAGGACCGTGGCGGAGGGGTCGGCCTTGCCCTGGCCGGCGATGTCCGGGGCCGAGCCGTGGACCGGCTCGAACATGGACGGGAACTCGCGGCTCGGGTTGATGTTGCCGGAGGCGGCCACGCCGATGCCGCCGGAGACGGCCGCGGCCAGGTCGGTGATGATGTCGCCGAACAGGTTGTCGGTGACGATCACGTCGAACCGCTCGGGCTGGGTGACCAGGTAGATGGTCGCCGCGTCGACGTGGATGTAGTCGGTCTCGACCTCGGGGAACTCCGCGGCGACCTTGTTGAAGATGTTCGTCCACAGGTGCCCGGCGAAGGTCAACACGTTGTTCTTGTGGACCAGCGTCAGCTTCTTGCGCGGGCGGGCCTGGGCGCGGGCGAAGGCGTCGCGGACCACACGCTCGACACCGAAGGCCGTGTTGACGGAGACCTCGGTGGCCACCTCGTGCTCGGTGCCCTTGCGGATGGTGCCGCCGTTGCCCGTGTACGGGCCCTCGGTGCCCTCGCGGACGACGACGAAGTCGATCTCCGGCTGGCCGGCCAGCGGGGTCGCGACACCGGGGAGCAGCTTCGACGGGCGCAGGTTGACGTGGTGGTCGAAGGCGAAGCGGAGCTTGAGCAGGAAGCCGCGCTCCAGGACGCCGGACGGGACGCTCGGGTCGCCGATCGCGCCGAGCAGGATGGCGTCGTGCTGCTTGAGGGCGGCGAGGTCGGCGTCGGTGAGGGTCTCACCGGTGGCGTGGTAGCGCTGGGCGCCGAAGTCGTACTCCTTGGTCTCCAGCTTCACATCCTGCGGCAGGACGGCGGAGAGGACCTTGAGACCCTCGGCCACGACCTCCTGGCCGATGCCGTCACCGGGGATCACTGCGAGATTGATGCTGCGAGACATGCCGGCACCCTACTCCTCGTCCCAGGTGATGACATGCCCCGTCCGTCATACGGACACCCGTACGGGTTGCAGGTGTCCTCCCGTCGGCTGTCGTTCACCCGTATGTGGCACGGGTGTTGGACCCCGGTGGCATCTTCCCCCACATGGAGACCCCCGACGTCGGCATCCCGCGCCCGCTCGCGGAGCGGATGAGCATGGCCGAACAGTACGAGTACCTGCGCACCCGGATGGTCCGCCGCCGCACCCTGGTGACGGCGGGCGCGGTCGCGGGCGGCCTGCTGACCGGCTGCTCCTCCGGCTCCGGTACGGCTGCGCACCCGGCCCCGGCCGCCTCGCGGGTGTCCGGCTCGGTGGTCGGCCCCTTCGGCCGCCATCTCGCCTTCGGCGCCGATCCGAAGACACGGATGCGGGTCTCCTGGCAGGTACCCCTCGCGGTGCAGCGGCCGTACGTGCGCGTCGGGCTGCGCCCCGACGACCTCGGCCGCCGGATCGAGGCCGAGGTGCGCAACCTGCACACGCCCGGGGTGCAGGGGGTGCGGCCCGCGGTCGAGCAGTACTACCTGCACGCGACCCTGGACGGCCTGAAGCCCGGCACGACGTACTACTACGGCGTCGGCCACGACGGCTGGGACCCGGCCGCTCCCGCCCACCGCACCGGCCTCGCCTCCTTCCGCACGGCACCCGCGACCCCGGAACGCTTCGTCTTCACGGCCTTCGGCGACCAGGGCGTGGGGCAGGCCGCGAACGCCAACGACCACCTCGTGCAACGCCAGAACCCCGCCTTCCACCTGCACGCGGGCGACATCTGCTACGCGGACGTCAACGGCGCCGGTCAGACCTCGGACGGCTACGACCCCACGTTCTGGGACCAGTTCCTGAAGCAGAACGACCCGGTCGCCAAGTCGGTGCCGTGGATGGTGACCACCGGCAACCACGACATGGAGGCCTGGTACTCACCCGACGGCTACGGCGGACAGCTGGCCCGGTTCTCCCTGCCGGACAGCGGCTTCGACCCGCACGGGACACCGGGCGCCTACGCGTTCACCTACGGCAACGCCGGCTTCGTCGCGCTGGACGCCAACGACGTGTCGTACGAGATCCCGGCCAACTTCGGGCACAGCGGCGGCCGGCAGACCAAGTGGCTGGACGCGACGCTGGGCGAGCTGCGCGCGGCGAAGGGCGTGGACTTCCTGGTCGTCTTCTTCCACCACTGCGCGTACTCGACCTCCCAGCACGCCTCCGACGGCGGTGTCCGCGAGGAGTGGCTGCCGCTGTTCGCGAAGCACCAGGTGGACCTGGTGATCAACGGGCACAACCATGTGTACGAGCGGACGGACGCGATCAAGGGCGGCGAGGTCGGCAGGTCCGTCCCGATCGGCGCGTCGACCGATCCGACGCGGGACGGGATCGTGTACGTCACCGCGGGCGGCGGCGGCCGGGACCTGTACTCCTTCCCCTCGGGCGTCAAGGACAGCTACGAGGGTCATGTCACCCGGCACGACGCCGTGGAGACCTTCCACTGGACCACGGACAAGGAGCACGCCAAGGAGTCGGCCCCGTGGTCACGGGTGCGCTACACCGGCTTCTCGCTGCTCGCGGTGGAGGCGCGGCCGGGCCCGTCACCGCGGCTCACGGTGTCGGCGCTGGCCGAGGACGGACGGCGGATCGACCACTTCGAGGTGCGGCGCGGTGGATGAGATCCGAGGTGCGGCGCGGCGGTGAGCCGCGCCGCACCTCTATACGGGGTGCGGCTCCCGGATCGGTGGCGGCTACGGCCGCTCAGTGGCCGGTCTCGCCGCCGTTGTCGCGGCGGTCGAGGGCGCGCTGGAGGGCGGCGGCGGCGTTCTGGCGCTCGGACTCGCTCGTGCGGGACACGTGGCGGACTCGGCGGCGGACGGTCGTCTCGGCCATGGAAATCGACTCCTTCGGCAAACCGGAGTGCGGCAAGGGGGGTTGCGAGACGCCGGAGGGGCGGGGAGCGGTGCCGCAGGGGTTACCTGCACGGGGCCCGGCTCACGACCGCCATTCGCTGGATCGAGCGAGACGTTCGGCTCCTACAAAAGTAAGGGAGCCGGCCGAGCCTGTCTGCACAATTACTCGGACTTCCTACTATCTGAGACGGTGGACTGGGTCACACGGCCGCGACCTGCGCTTTTCCCGAACGCGGGTGGAGTGAGCGCAGCTCCCGGACGAGCGCCCGAACGGCGGAGGTCGCGGCCAGTTCCGGGGTGGTGACGTAGCCGACGGAACGGGACGGCCGCTCGGGTCCCAGGTGGGTGACGGCCACCGAGGGCGGGGCACCGGTGAGGGAGAGCGCGGGCATGATGGCCATGCCGAGACCGCTGCCCACCATGGACAGCACCGCCCCGTCGTCCTCGGCGCGCACGGTCGCGGGCGGGATCCAGTCCTGGGCGGCCCACCAGTCGCGGGTGTAGGAGCCGCAGTTCTCCATCCAGTCGACCAGCGGGAGGGTGCGCGGGGCCGGGTGTCCTGCGGGGTGGACCAGGGAGTACGGCTCCTCCAGCAGTACGTCGCCGACCAGCCCGGCGGGCAGGGGCGAGCCGCCGCCGAGGGTGGCGATCCCGAGGTCGGCCCGCCCTTCGGCGACCTCGCCCGCGGTGCCGGGGCCCAGTTCCCGTATGACGGTGACGGTCACCTCGATGCCCGGGTGCCGTTCGGCGAGCCGTTCCAGGGCGGGCGGCAGCAGATGCAGGGCGGCGCTGCGGAACGCGGCGACACGCAGTGCGCCGGTGGCCTCGCCGGTGCCCGCGCCCCGGGCGTCGGCGGCCAGCGCCCGGAGCATCCGCAGCACGCGCCGGGCATGGGCCGCCGCCCGCTCCCCGCCGGGCGTCGGCCGGGCGCCGAACCGGCCGCGCTCGAAGAGGACGACGCCCAGCTTGCGCTCGATGCCGCGCACGGCGTGGGAGACGGCGGACTGGGTGGCCCCGAGCCGGGCGGCCGCGGCCGAGAAGCCGCCCTCGTCGGCCACGGCGACGAGGATCCGCAGCTCCTGCGGGGTAAGGTCGACTGCTGTCACTCGGGGCTCCCACCTGCGTCTATGAGGGCGGTTCATGGATCACCGCGTTCCATGAGCGCAACCCTCTGCCCGGCCCCGGCATTCCTTCCTACGGTCCCTGCCATGACCGAGATCGCGCTCACCGTGCAGCAGACCGCCCGTCCGACCGGCTTTCCGACCGCAGGCCACTTCCGCTTCGCCGAGTCCCCCGTCCCCGAACCGGCCCCGGGCACGGCCCTGTTGGAGAACCTCTACTGGTCCGTGGACCCCTACCACCGCGAAATGATGGACGGCGACTTCGAGTTGAACGCCCCGCTGGAGGGCCGCACCCTCGGCCGGGTCGTCGCCTCCCGCACCCCGGCGCTCCCCGAGGGCGAGATCGTCTTCCACCGGCAGGGCTGGCGCACGCACTCCGTGGTCCGACCCGAGGAGGTCAGGCGACTCCCCCACCACGCGGGCGTGCCGCTGTCGGCGTACCTGAGCGTGCTGGGCGGCACGGGCCTGACCGCCTATGTCGGCCTCACCCGGATCGCACAACTGCGCGAGGGCGCCGACGTGTTCGTCTCCGGCGCGGCGGGCGGGGTGGGCACGGCCACCGGCCGCTTCGCCCGGCTGCTGGGCGCGGGCCGGCTGATCGGCAGCGCGGGATCGACGGAGAAGGTCAAGTACCTGACGGAGGAGGTCGGTTACGACGCCGCCTTCGACTACCACTCCGCCCCGGTCGCCGAACTCCTCACCACGGCCGCCCCGGACGGCATCGACCTGTTCGTCGACAACGTCGGCGGCGACCACCTCGGCGCGGCGATCGGCGCCCTGCGGGAGCGGGGCCGGGTGGTCCGGATCGGCACGATCAGCAGGTACAACACCCCGGACGCGCCACCGGTCGTCTTCAACCACTCGGACGTCGTGGAGAAGAGCCTGCGCATCGAGGGCTTCCTGGTGAGCGGCTACCGGGACGTGCAGGACGAGCTGTACGACTTCGCCGTACCGCACCTGCGCAGCGGGGCGCTCGCACCGGACGAGACGGTGGTGGACGGGTTCGAGCTGATCGTGGAGGCGTTCCTGCTGATGCTGCGGGGCGGCAACACGGGGAAGATCCTGGTCCGCAAGGTGTGACGTACCGTCAGGCGACGTCCCCGTCACGCCAGTCGAGGACGAGCGCGTGGGCCGGGTCCAGGGGTCCGGCGAGCGCGGGCCTGACGTGGACGCCCCCTTCCTCCTCCGGCAGACGGACGATTCCGTCCGGCGAGAGGGCGCACACGTGTCCGCTCCACTGCTGCCAGCCGCGGGCCGCGTACAGCGGGGCGCCGTCCTCGCTCGCGGAGAGCGCGCCGAGGTCGTAGGCCCGGTCGACGATCCGCTCCAGCTCGGCCATCACCCGCCCCCCGAGCCCGGCGCGGCGCACGTCGGCCCGTACGGCGACGGCTTCCACGTACCCGGTGCGCAGCCAGCGCCCCTGGTGCCGTATCCGCCGCATCACGACCGAGCCGTGCGCGGCGAGACCGGCGCCGTCGTGGACCAGGGCGTGCATGCCGCCGAGGCCGTGGTCCCAGTCCTGGTCGGCGAAGTCCCCGTCGAAGGCATCGTCCAGGAGGGCGCGGGCGGCGCGCAGGTCGGCGGGGTCGAGGTCGGCCGTGTGGGCGGTGCGCAGGCGAAAGGTCATGAAGCAAGGATCGCATCTAACCTCTAAAAGTCTCTTGACTGGTTAGAGGTGGGCGTGATGCACTGCTGTCATGTCGATTCACCAGGTTCACCACCGCACCGTCACCGTCCGCGGCCTCGACGTGTACTACCGCGAGGCGGGCCCGGAAGACGCCCCGGTCCTGCTGCTCCTGCACGGCTTCCCGAGCAGCTCGCACATGTTCCGCGAGCTGATCCCGCTGCTCGCCGACCGCTACCGGGTGATCGCCCCCGACCACATCGGCTTCGGCCGGTCGGCCACACCGGCGGCCTCGGAATTCAGGTACCGCTTCGACGAGCTGGCCGCGATCACCGGGGAGTTCACCGAGCAGCTGGGGCTGAAGGAGTTCGCCCTGTACGTCCAGGACTACGGCGCCCCGATCGGCCTGCGCCTGGCCCTCGCCCACCCCGACCGGGTGACGGCGATCGTCACCCAGAACGGCAACGCGTACGAGGAGGGGCTGGGCGAGCAGGCCTGGGCGCCGGTGCTCGCGCTGATCGCGGAGCGGACGCCGCAGACCGAGGAGCCGGTCCGCGAGCTGATCAGCCCGGACGGGATCAAGTGGCAGTACGTGCACGGGGTGCCGGACCCGTCACTGGTCAGCCCGGACGCGTACGAGCACGACATCGCGCGGATGGCCCGGCCCGGCCAGCCGGAGATCCAGCTCGACCTGATCTCCGACTACGGCTCCAACATCACCCTGTACCCGGCCTTCCACGAGTACTTCCGCACCAGCCAGGTGCCGCTGCTCGCGGTCTGGGGCGCGCACGACGCGATCTTCGTGCCCTCCGGCGCGCTCGCCTTCCAGCGGGACCTGCCGAGGGCCGAGGTGCACCTCCTCCCCGCCGGGCACTTCGCCCTGGAGACGCACGCGGATCAGATCGGCGCGCTCATGCGGGACTTTCTCGACCGGCATCTGCCCACTGCCACCACTGCCTGAGCGCCTCCCGGAAGCCCTTCGGGTCCTCCTCCCACGGCAGGTGCCCGGCGTCCGGGAGGATCAGGCGGCGGGCGTGGGGCAGGGCCTCGGCGAGGGAGTCGACGGCCGTGCGCGGCCGGATGTCCCGGTCGCCGTCGATGATCAGCACCGGCACGTCGAGCTTCTGGCAGGCGGTGTACAGCTCCGGGGTGCCCCAGACGCGCTTGCGCTCCTCGTTGAGCACCGTGCTGCACTCGGAGTTGATCCCGAACCACGGGTCGGCCATGCGCCCGGCCGGCTCCAGGGCCCCGTCCCGGTCCTCGAACTCCACGGTCCACTGCAGAACCGCACGCTCCCGCTCCTCCTCCTGCGTGCGCTCCGCGCGGGCCGTCAACTCCCGCCAGCGGGACAGGCGTTCGGGGTGGTCGGCGAGGCGGGTGAGGAAGGTGTGGTGATAGGCGTCGTACCAGTCGGAGTCCGGGCCGATGCCCGTGCCCGCGACGTACACCAGCGAGCCGACCCGGTCCGGATGCGCCAGGGCGTAGCTCAGCGCCAGCTGCGCACCCCAGGAGTGGCCGAGCAGCGCCATCCGCTCCAGCCCGAAGTGCCGTCGTACGGCGTCCAGGTCCGCGACGAACCGCTCGCTCGTCCACGGCCCGTCGCAGCGCTCCGACCGCCCGCAGCCCCGCTGGTCCCAGCGGATCACCGGGGTCACGTCCGCGAGCAGCCCGGCCACGTCACCGAACATGTCCCACAGGCCGGGCCCGCCGTGGCACAGCACCAGCGGATCACCCGCACCGCCCGACCGCTGGGCCCACAGCCGTACTCCGTCGTCCGTCATGACCGTCATGGGTCCAGTGTGACGGGGCGGGAAGAGGGGGCGGAAAATTGGAGACGGGCCGGGAAGCCTGCTCGGATGTCAGACTTCCCGGCCCGTCGTTCGGGGGGCTGAGGATCAGCCCATGTGCGGGTACGTGTAGTCGGTCGGCGCGACCAGCGTCTCCTTGATGGCGCGGGTCAGGGTCCAGCGCATCAGGTTCTGCGGGGCACCGGCCTTGTCGTTGGTGCCGGAGGCGCGGCCGCCGCCGAAGGGCTGCTGGCCGACGACGGCGCCGGTCGACTTGTCGTTGATGTAGAAGTTGCCGGCCGCGTAGCGCAGCTTCTCCATCGTGTACGCGGCGGCCGCACGGTCGTTGGAGATGACCGCGCCGGTCAGGGCGTAGTCGGAGACCGACTCCATCTGCTCCAGCATCTCGTCGTACTTGTCGTCCTCGTAGACGTGGATGCCGAGGACCGGACCGAAGTACTCGGTGCGGAAGATCTCGTTCTCCGGGTCGGAGGACTCGATGACGGTCGGGCGGACGAAGTAGCCGACCGAGTCGTCGTAGGTGCCGCCCGCGACGATCGTGCAGGTCGGGTCCTCCTTGGCGCGGTCGATCGCGGCCTTGTTCTTGGCGAAGGCACGGTCGTCGATCACGGCGCCGATGAAGTTCGACAGATCGGTGACGTCACCCATGGTCAGGTAGTCGACCTCGGCCGCGAACTCCTCCTTGAAGCCCGAGTTCCAGATGGAGGCTGGGATGTAGGCGCGGGAGGTCGCGCTGCACTTCTGGCCCTGGTACTCGAAGGCACCGCGGGTGAGGGCGGTCTTCAGGACGGCGCGGTCGGCGCTCGGGTGGGCGACGAGGAAGTCCTTGCCGCCGGTCTCGCCGACCAGACGCGGGTAGGAGCGGTACTTCTCGATGTTGTTGCCGACCGTCTTCCACAGGTACTGGAAGGTCTTGGTCGAGCCGGTGAAGTGGATGCCGGCGAGGTCGCGGTGGACCAGGGCGGCCTTGGAGACCTCGATGCCGTCACCGGTGACGAGGTTGATGACGCCCTTGGGCAGACCGGCCTCCTCCAGCAGCTGCATGAGGAGAACGGCGGCGTGGGTCTGCGTGGGGGACGGCTTCCACACGACCACGTTGCCCATCAGCGCGGGCGCGGTGGGCAGGTTGCCCGCGATGGCGCTGAAGTTGAACGGCGTGATCGCGTAGACGAAGCCCTCCAGCGGGCGGTGGTCCATGCGGTTCCACACGCCCGGGGAGTTCGCCGGGGGCTGCTCGGCGAGGATCTGGCGGGCGTAGTGGACGTTGAAGCGCCAGAAGTCGACCAGCTCGCACGGGGTGTCGATCTCGGCCTGCTGGGCGGTCTTGGACTGACCGAGCATGGTGGAGGCGGCGATGGTCTCGCGCCAGGGGCCGGACAGCAGCTCGGCGGCGCGCAGGATGATCGCCGCGCGGTCGTCGAAGGACATCGCACGCCAGGCCGGCGCGGCGGCCAGGGCCGCGTCGACGGCGTCCTGCGCGTCCTGCTGGGTGGCGTTGCGCAGGGTGCCGATGACGGCCTTGTGGTTGTGCGGCTGGACCACCTGGATGGTCTCGCCGCCGCCCATGCGCCGCTCGCCGCCGATGGTCATCGGCAGGTCGATCGGGTTCTCGGCCAGCTCCTTGAGCCTGGCCTCCAGCCGGGCGCGCTCGGGCGAGCCGGGGGCGTAGCCGTGCACCGGCTCGTTGACGGGGGTGGGGACCTGGGTCACAGCGTCCATGAGATCCGTAACTCCTTGTACGTGAGCGGGTGTTCGGGCTAGCCCTTGCTGACCATCGACCGGAGGCTGTGCTTATCCGGGGGACAACCCCCGGACCCCCGGCCGAGGCTGCGGCACAACCAAGTTGCATCAGCCACGGCTGATCATGCTCCTCAGGAAGAAGCGCAGGTTGGCCGGCTTCTCCGCGAGACGGCGCATGAAGTAGCCGTACCAGTCGGTGCCGTAGGCGGTGTAGACGCGCATGCGGTGGCCCTCGGCGGCCAGGCGCAGGTGCTCGTCGCCGCGGATGCCGTAGAGCATCTGGAACTCGTACTCGTCCAGTTTGCGCCCGGCCTGGTGCGCCAGCTCCTGGGCGATGGCGATGAGGCGCGGGTCGTGGGACCCGATCATCGGGTAGCCCTCGCCCTCCATCAGCGTCTTCAGGATGCGCACGTAGGCCTTGTCGATCTCGTGCTTCTGCTGGTACGCGACCTCGGCGGGCTCCTTGTAGGCGCCCTTCACGAGGCGGACGCGGCTGCCGGCCTCGGCGAGGCGGCGGGCGTCGGCCTCGGTGCGGAAGAGGTAGGCCTGGATGACGCAGCCGGTCTGCGGGAAGTCCTTCCGCAGCTCCTCGTGGATGGCGAACATCGAGTCCAGGGTGGTGTGGTCCTCGGCGTCCAGCGTGACGGTCGTACCGATGGCGGCGGCGGCCACGACGACGGGGCGGACGTTGGCGAGCGCCAGCTCGTGGCCGCCCTCCAGGGCCTGGCCGAACATCGACAGCTTGACGGACATCTCGACCTGCTCGCCGAGCTCCAGCTCGCGCAGCCGGTCGATCAGCAGCAGGTAGGCGTCCCGGGCGGCGGCGGCCTGCTCGGGAGTGGTGATGTCCTCGCCGACGACGTCCATCGTCAGCTCCAGGCCCTTGGCCGTCAGGTCCCTGATGATCGGGACGATGTCGTCGACGGTCTCCCCCGGGATGAAGCGGTCGACGACCTGCTTGGTCACCGGGGCCGCCGAGATCAGGCGTCGCATCCGGTCGCTGCGCGACGCGGCGAGAATCACGGGACCCAGCACGGGGCACCTCCACAGACAAGCACCAAAACGGCCGCCACCCGACGATTCGGGTACGGCACGGAGAACCACCGTGAAACCTAAGGATCTCTCCGATCGTCGGCCATCGACAGCTGTCACGCATCCGTGCACTGGATCTCAGACAGATGTATGAAGGCGGCGCGGAAGTGCGCGAGAATGCCCGAGTGGCGGCGGATGCAGCATCCTTTAGAAGCGTGGGCGATTATCAGGAGCTGGTGGACGAGATCTCGGAGCTGCTGGGGGCGCCCGCGACCCTGGAGAACCGGGACTTCGAGCTGATCGCCTTCGGTGCGTACGACAGCGAGGGCGACCTGGATCCCTCGGCGCTGGACCCGGTGCGCACCCGCTCGATCCTCACCCGGCGCTCCACGGCGACGGTGCGGGCATGGTTCGAGGGCTTCGGCATCACGCGCGCGACGGGACCGGTACGGATCCCGCCGACCCCGGAGGCCGGTGTCTACCGCGGCCGCATCTGCCTGCCGGTACGCCATCGGGGTGTCGTCCTCGGCTACGTCTGGCTGCTGGACTACGACCCGGGTCCGACGGACGCGCAGCTGGCGGCCGCCATGCAGGTGACGGGCCGGATCGGCGCGCTGCTCGCCGACGAGGCGCAGGCGGGGGCCGGTCTGAGCCGGGAGCTGCGGGCCGTGCTGACCGCGGAGAGCGGGTGGCAGCGGGACTCGGCGGTGATGGAACTCCGCACCGCCCTCGGGACCCGCGCGGACGCCCCCCACACGGTGGTCTGCATCGCCCCGTGGCCCTCGGCCGACCCGGAGCAGGCCCCGTCGCCGCGTACGGTTCCGCACGCCGCGGCCCTCTGTACGGTGCCGTGGGGGACGGCCGGTCAGAGCCTCGCGATCCTGGTGCGGCTGCGCTCGACGGATGTCGCGGTACCGGCGCTGACGGCGGCCTCCCGGCTGCTGAAGGAGGCGGAGGGGACGCGACCGGGTGCGGCCAGGGCCGCCGCCGGTGTCGGCGAGCCCCGCAGCGGGCTCTCCGAACTGGGCACGGTCTGGCAGGAGGCCTCCGCCGCGGCGCGCGCCGCCCTGGCCGAGCCGAGGTTCGGGCCGGTGGCCGAGTGGCGGGGCATCGGCCCGTACCGCCTGCTGACCGCGCTGCCCACGGAGGCCCCCCACGACCCGGCCGTCGCGCCCCTCCTCTCCCCCGCCCACCAGGAACTGGCCCGTACGGCCGAGGTCTACCTGGACCGCGCGGGCCAGGCCGGCCGCGCCGCGGCGGAGCTGGGCATCCACCGCCAGACTCTCTACTACCGCCTCTCCCGCGTGGAACAGCTGACGGGCCTGGACCTGGACGACGGCGAGGACCGGCTGCTGCTGCACATGGCGCTGAAGGGGGCCCGGCTGTAGCCGCCGGTGCCGGGCCTCGTCATCAGGCGGCTGCCCGGGTCAGCGACACTGTCCGGACCGCGGACCGCTGACCGTGTTGTCGCTCTGGTTCAGGACGGGTTCGTTGCCGTCGCAGGAGAGCGGGCCGTCGACCCCGTTGCCCTCGAAGGCGGGTGTGGCCTCCTCGGGCAGCAGGCCGCTGCCGCTGTTGCCGGTGATGCTCACCGCGCCGGTCACCGAGTTGCCGACGGCTCCGATGCCGCCGGTGTTGGCGTCCAGGGTCAGCGGACCCCGGACGACGTTGCCCGCGCAGGCCGTCGTGTCGCCGCCGATCCGTACGTAGCCGGTGCTGTGTCCGACGGTGAGGGGCCCGGTGAGCGTCGACCGGCAGACGGCGAGGGCGAGGGCCCCGTCGGCGGTGACGGCTCCGGTGATCCGGGCGTCCGAGACGGCGAACGATCCGCCGGGCTGCACCGTGACCTTGCCGTCCTGGCTGCCGCCGGAGCGATGCAGATCGCCTGGTCGGCGGGGACGGTCAGGACACCGTGGTGGGCCGTGGTGAGGCAGGGCCGGCTGAAGCCGACCGTGAGGTCGGTCGGCCCGTCGGTCGCGCCCGGGGTGAAGCCGGGGTCGCCGCTGTAGGTGGCGGTGATCGCGTGGGAGCCGGGGCGGAGCCCGCCGGTGGTGAGGCGGGCCCGGCCGCCGTCGAGCGGCACGGTCGCCAGCGCGGTCGTGCCGTCCGAGAACGTCACCGTGCCGCTCGGGGTGCCCGCGGCGGGGTTCGCCGGGTCGACGGTGGCGGTGAGGGCGACGGCGTGTCCGAACAGCGGGGTGGAGGTGTCCGGGGTGAGCGAGACGGCGGTCCGGTAGCGGAACGAGACGATCGCCCTGCCGGTGCCGTGGTTGACCCCCTGGAGCAGCGAGACCTCGGACGCTGCCGGTGCCGCGTAGCTGCTTCCGCCGCCGCCACCGGCCCCGTAGAGGTTGCCCGGGTTGCCGCCGCCGGAGCCGCCTCCGCCGCCGAACCAGCCGCCGCCGCCACCACCGCCGCCGTTGCCGCCCCGGGCACCGTTGCCGCCGGGGCCGCCGCTTCCGGGGTTGGGTAGACCCGTGTTGGGGTCGGTGTCGCTCGCGGCGCCTCCGGGGCCGCCGAGGGCGGAGTTGGGACTGCCGGTGCCGGGCGTGGTCCGGCTTCCCCCGCCGCCGGCGACTCCGGAGCCGTCGGGTCCGCCGCCCTGACCGCCGTCCTGGCCGACCGGGCCACCGCCGTCGCCTCCGTGCAGCAGCGGCCCGCCGTTGCCCGCGCCTCCGCCGCCGCCTGCCACCAGGACCCGGTCGGCGGCACCGAAGTCACCCGCCCGGACGTCGGAGGCGCCGCCGCCGGAACCGCCGCCGCCATGGGCGCCACCGCCACCGGAGCCGTGACCGAAGCCGCCGGGCCGGGCGAACTCGCCGTGCCGCGAGGTGCCCGGGATGCCCGCGGCCCCCACGGTGAGCTGGAGCTTCTGGCCCGCGGTGACGGCCAGCAGGGCCCGGGTCTCACCACCGAGTCCGCCCGGCGCTCCGGTGTTCGGCGGGTTGGGGGCGACGAATCCGGCCGCGCTGCCGCCCTCGGCGCCGTACAGGTCGACGCTGATGGCGTCCACCCCGTCCGGCACGGTGAAGGTGTCCGTCCCGGCGGTGCTGTACATGCAGGTGGGCGGGGTGGTGGTGAACAGGCCGCCGGCGCCGCAGGGCGACGCGGGAGCGGCGGTGGCGGGATCGGCCGGCACGGCGGCCCCGGCGGGCAGCGGTGCGAGGACCGCCGCGACCAGGCCGGCCGCGCCGACCGCGGGCAGGAGGGTGGTTCTGAGGAGGCTCAACGGGGTTCCCTGAGGCAGGAGTCGGATCATCGGGAAGCAGAGCCGGCGCCTTGCCGGCGCCGGCTCGCGCAGCGGCTCAGACGCCGTCGTCGGCGCACAGGGCCCAGACGTCGGAGGAGGTGCTCGGCGAGCTGCCGCCGCCGGTGTGGGTGACGGCGGTCCAGTACGCGGCCGTGGTGGTGCCGTCCGCGACCGGGGTGCCCCCGGAGTCACTGGGGTAGCTGCCGTTGAGGTGGTCGCCGACGGAACCGGGGGCGGTGAAGTCGGTCGTGGTGACGCTGCCTCCGCTGATCGCGGCGCCGCCGCTGACGAGCTTGCCGTCGTTCCCGCCGCAGCCGACGGTCGTCGTCCGACCGCTGGTCGCGGCAGTGGGTCCACTGGCCTCGCTGAAGCGCACCTTGACGGTCGTACCGCTGATGTCGATGTTGTCGCCGCTGCAGATGGCGTAGGCGTAGGTGGTGTTGCTGCTGTTGCCGCCTCCGCCGTTCCAGCCGACCGCGGTCCAGGAGTCGGGGTTGGTCTCGCCGTCGGCGGCGGCCTTCTGCCCGTAGTCGTGCGCGGAGTTGTTGAAGGTGGGGAAGCTCGCGATCGGCTTGAGACTGCCGACGCTCGCGGGCGTGATGCGGGCGCCGCCGCCGAGCAGCCGGGTGTTCGCGGGGCAGGTGGCGGTGACCAGGCCGACCGTGCCGCTGGTGGTCGGGCCGGCGAGCTTGTTCATCACCACCTGGGTGTGGTTGACGAGGTTGCTGGTGAGGCACAGGGCGTACGGGGTGCTGGAGAAGTCGGCGTTGACCGCTCCCCCGCTGCCGCCGATGCCGAGCCAGTGGGTGACGTCGGTGCCGACCACGCCGGTGGAGCCGGTGTACTCGGTGGTGCCGTCCGGGCTGGGCGAAGTGCCGTTGATCTTGTTGCCGTTCGACGAAGTGCCCGTGCCGATGGCCTGGTTGACACCGCCGCCGGAGATCAGGCCGCTCGCGCAGGCCGCGCCGGTGGTGATCTCGGAGAAGGTGGAGGCGGGTCCGGCCGTCGCGCCGGGGGTCTTCACCGTGACCCCCGCGGTGTTGGCGTACGCGACGCCCGGCACCGCGAGGGCGAGCGCGGCGCCGACGACCAGGGTCTTTCCTATGACGAGCTGCCGAAGACGTCTTGTCCTCATCGAGTCCTGCCTTTGTGAGTGCCGCCGCGGGAAGCGGTCCCGCGCGGAGGGGCGACGGGCCGTGCGGCCGTCGCGTGGGCCGACTCACTCCCTGTGGGGAGTTGGCTCCCATGCCGCGGCGACGGCGCCTCCCAGGTGTCCTGGGGCACCCTCCGGCCGCTGGAGCATGCGGACCATATCAGCCATCAAGGCCCGCATCTACAGTGCAAATTCGCGGAAATCCCTGGCAGATGCGACCTGCACATTCCGGCCGCCCCGCGCCTCGGACGAACCACACACATGGCGGCCGGACGCACCGGACCCGCTCGTACGATGCTCCAGCGGGCGGTCGAGTTGTCGACAATCGGCGTCATCGAGCAACGAACGGGCACACCCGTCCTTGGCCGCCCCTTTACCCGGAGGGCTCCGCAGGCCCCGCCCTCCGGGACGGCAGGGTCAGCTCTTCACGGCTCCCCCGATGGTCCGCCGCAACCCCTCGGTGAGCTGCTCCGCGGTGGTCGCCGAGTCCGGGTCGAAGAGCCACTGGACCATGAGGCCGTTGAGGAGGGTCTGGTAGAACCGGCCCTCGGTGTCGACGGTCTCCTTGTCGAGGTCGGACTCCGGAACGCCACTGAACATGGAGACGAGGCCCGAGCGGCCCTCCTCCTGCGCCTCGGCCAGCAGCTTGCGCACCTCCGGGATCCGGTCGCCCTGGAGGACGAGCTCGAAGCTCAGCAGCCAGATCGCCCGCGACTCGGGGACGGCCCGGATGATGTTCGCCCACATCTCATGGAACCGCTCCAGCGATCCCCGGGGCTGCGTCACCTCCCCGCCCAGGCCCGGGTCGAAGCTCTCCCCCACGCCCTCGATCAGCGAGACGTACGCCTGCACCAGCAGCGCGTCCTTCGACCCGTAGTGGTAGCCGATCGACGCCAGGTTGGTGCCCGACTCCTTGACGATGTCCCGCGCGGTCGTGCGCAGGAAGCCCTTCTCCAGCAGGCAGCGCTTGGCGCCTTCCAGCAGATCCTCACGATGTCCCATGCGGACCACCCTACCGCCGATTCATACAACCGTCCTAGACGCGTGAATTACACAAGCGTTCTAGACAAACGTTTAAGACGCTTGTACAGTCATCGGCATGACGAACTCGACGAGCACCAACTCGCCCGCCGGACGCGCCGGTCGGCGCGAATGGACCGCGCTCTGCGTGCTGATGCTTCCGCTGCTGCTGGTCTCCATGGACGTCTCGGTCCTCTACTTCGCCATCCCGGCGATCAGCGCGGACCTGGAGCCGAGCGGCACCCAGCAGCTGTGGATCTTCGACATCTACGCCTTCGTCCTGGCCGGCCTGCTGATGACGATGGGCTCGCTGGGCGACCGCACAGGGCGCCGCAAGCTCCTCCTGATCGGCGCCGCCGCCTTCGGGGCCGCATCCCTGGTGGCGGCCTACGCGAACAGCGCCGAGACCCTGATCGCCGCCCGCGCGGTCCTCGGTATCGGCGGGGCGACCCTGATGCCGTCGACGATGGCGCTGATCCGCACGATGTTCACCGACCCCGGGCAGCGGGCGAAGGCGATCGGCATCTGGTCCGGCGTGATGACCGGCGGCATCGCACTCGGCTCCGTGCTGAGCGGTGTGCTGGTCCAGTACTTCTGGTGGGGCTCGGTCTTCCTGGTCAACCTGCCCGCGATGGCCCTGCTGCTGGTCCTCGGCCCGGTCCTGCTCCCGGAGTCGAGGAACCCGGAGCCCGGCCGTTTCGACCTCGTGAGCGTGCCGCTGTCGATGGCGGCGGTCCTTCCCGTGATCTACGGCCTCAAGGAGATCCCGTCCGAGGGCTGGCACCCGCAGTACGTCGTCTCGGTCACCGTCGGCCTGGTCTTCGCGGCCCTCTTCGTCCACCGCCAGCGCACGGCCGCCTCGCCGATGATCTCGCCGGCCCTGTTCCGCGGCCGGGGCTTCGCCCCCGCGGTGGTCCTGAACCTCGTCTCCGCGTTCGCGATGATGGGTTCGGCGTTCTTCACCACGCAGTATCTGCAGTCGGTGCTCGACAAGAGCGCGATGGAGGCGGCCCTGTGGGCGCTGCTGCCCTCGGTGCCGATCGGCATGGCGGCCCCGGCCGCGACCGCCCTGGTCCAGAGGGGCGTCAACCGCGCCTACGTGGTCACGGCGGGCTTCGCGATCGCCGCTACGGGATACGGCCTGCTGGCCCTGGCCGGCACGGACTCCCTCTGGCTCGTCCTCACCGCCTGCGGCGTCCTGGCCTCCGGCATCGTCATGGTGATGTCGCAGATGACCGACCTGGCCATGGGCGCGGCCCCGGTGGAGAAGGCGGGCGCCGCCTCCTCCCTGCTGGAGACCGGCCAGGAGTTCGGCGGCGCGCTGGGCATGGCGGTCCTCGGCTCCATCGGTACGGCGGTCTACCGCCACGAGATGCCGTCCTCGGCCCCGGCCGAGGCCCACGAGACCCTGGGCGGCGCGCTCGCGGTCGCCGGCCGGCTGCCGGGGCGCACGGGTGACGCTCTGGCGACGGCGGCCCGGGAGGCGTTCACCACCGGCATGCACGGCGCGGCGATCGCGGGGGCGGTGCTGCTGGCTCTCGCGGCCGTCGGGGCGGGGGCCACCCTGCGCCGGATCCACGTCCGGGAGACTCCGGCACCGGAGGGCGTCGCAGCGTCCGAGGAGGCCGCGGCCTGAACCGCACACCTCCGGCACAAAAGCGCCGGGCGGGCTGAGAACTCCTCAGCCCGCCCGGCGCTTTGCCCGACGGCGACTCAGACGAGGTTCACCGAGCGGGCCGACGTCGCACCGATCTCGGACGCGACCTCGGCCAGAACCGCGGAGCCCACCGTGTCGTCCACGGTCAGCACGGCCAGCGCCTCTCCGCCGACCGTCGCGCGGGCGACCTGCATGCCGGCGATGTTGATGCCCGCCTCGCCGAGGATGCGGCCGACGGTGCCGACGACACCCGGGCGGTCCTCGTAGCGCAGGACGACCATGTGGTCGGCGAGGGCGAGGTCGACGTCGAAGTCGCCGACCGCGACGATCTTCTGCACGTGCTTCGGGCCGGCCAGCGTGCCGGAGACCGACACCTCCTCGCCGCTGCCGAGCGTGCCGCGCACGGTCACCACGTTGCGGTGGTCGGCGGACTCGGAGCTGGTGGTCAGCCGCACCTCGACGCCACGCTCCTGCGCGAACAGCGGCGCGTTGACGTACGACACCGTCTCGTCGACGACGTCCTCGAAGACACCCTTGAGCGCGGACAGCTCCAGCACCTTCACGTCGTGCTGGGTGATCTCGCCGTAGACCTCGACGTCGAGACGGACCGCGACCTCGCCCGCGAGCGCGGTGAAGATGCGGCCGAGGCGCTCGGCGAGCGGCAGACCCGGCTTGACGTCCTCGGCGATGACACCGCCCTGGACGTTCACCGCGTCCGGCACCAGCTCACCGGCGAGCGCGAGGCGCACCGACTTGGCGACGGCGATACCGGCCTTCTCCTGGGCCTCGTCGGTCGAGGCGCCGAGGTGCGGGGTGGCCACGACCTGGTCGAACTCGAACAGCGGGGAGTCCGTGCACGGCTCCTTGGTGTACACGTCCAGACCCGCGCCCGCGACGCGGCCCTCCTTGAGCGCCGAGTACAGCGCCTCCTCGTCGACGATGCCGCCGCGGGCCGCGTTGACGATGCGCACGCTCGGCTTGACCTTGCGCAGCGCCTCGTCGCCGATCAGGCCGAGGGTCTCGGGGGTCTTGGGCAGGTGGACGGTGATGAAGTCGGAGACCTCGAGCAGTTCGTCCAAGGACAGCACCTTGACGCCCATCTGAGCGGCCCGCGCGGGCTGCACGTAGGGGTCGTAGGCGACGACCTTCATGCCGAAGGCGGACATGCGCTGCGCGACGAGGGCACCGATGCGGCCCAGGCCCACGACGCCCAGCGTCTTCTCGGCCAGCTCGACACCCGTGTACTTGCTGCGCTTCCACTCGCCGTTCTTCAGCGCGGCGTTCGCCTGCGGGATGTTGCGCGCGGTGGCGAGGAGCAGACCGCAGGCCAGCTCGGCGGCCGTGACGATGTTGGACGTCGGGGCGTTGACGACCATCACGCCGGCCTTGGTGGAGGCGGAGACGTCGACGTTGTCCAGGCCGACGCCGGCTCGCGCGACGACCTTGAGCTTCTTCGCGGCGGCGATGGCCTCGGCGTCGACCTTGGTGGCGGAACGGATCAGGATCGCGTCGACGTCGGCGATGGCCGGGAGCAGCTCGGCTCGGTCGGCGCCGTTGCAGTGCCGGATCTCGAAGTCGGGGCCGAGCGCGTCGACGGTCGCGGGCGACAGCTCTTCAGCGATGAGTACGACGGGTTTCGAGCTCACGTGAGTCCTCACAAGTCCAATGCGGACGGCCGTCCCGACGGCCGCTGGCGGTGGAGGGGGCTAGCCGCGGAAGACGCACGACGCTGTGGGCCTGACGCGTATGTTGTGCAGCAGTGTAGTGGCGTGCCGGAGGGCGTCTTGCGCCTCTGCGGAAGGATCACCCGTCCGTGGCTGGACGGGATGGACAAAGGGGGCCGGAGCAGTCTGCCCCGACCCCCTGACGTGGGGCTTACGCCTCCTCGTTCACCCAGCTCATCAGCTTGCGCAGCTGCTTGCCGGTGGTCTCCAGCAGGTGCTCGGAGTCCTGCTGCTTGTACTCGTTGTACTTCTTCAGACCGCCGTGGTACTCGTCCATCCAGGTCTGGGCGAAGGTGCCGTCCTGGATCTCGGTGAGGACCTGCTTCATCTCGGCCTTGGTGGCGGCGGTGATGATGCGCGGGCCGGTGACGTAGTCGCCCCACTCGGCCGTCTCGGAGACGGACCAGCGCATCTTCTCCAGGCCGCCCTCGTACATGAGGTCGACGATCAGCTTCAGCTCGTGGAGGCACTCGAAGTAGGCGATCTCCGGCTGGTAGCCCGCCTCGACCAGGGTCTCGAAGCCGGCCTTGACCAGGGCGGAGGTGCCGCCGCACAGCACGGCCTGCTCGCCGAACAGGTCGGTCTCGGTCTCCTCGGTGAAGGTCGTCTTGATGACACCGGCACGGGTGCCGCCGATGGCCTTGGCGTACGACAGAGCCAGCGGGAAGGCGTTGCCCGTGGCGTCCTGCTCGACGGCGGCGATCGCCGGAACGCCGCGGCCCTCCTCGTACTGGCGGCGGACCAGGTGGCCCGGGCCCTTCGGGGCGACCAGGGCGACGTCGACGCCGGCCGGGGGCTTGATGAAGCCGAAGCGGATGTTGAAGCCGTGGGCGAAGAACAGCGCGTCGCCGTCCTTCAGGTTCGGGGCGATGGACTCCTCGTAGACCTGGGCCTGGATCGGGTCCGGGATGAGGATCATGATGACGTCGGCCTCGGCGGCGGCCTCGGCCGGGCTCACCACGCGCAGGCCCTGCTCCTCGGCCTTGGCCTTGGACTTGGAGCCCTCGTGCAGACCGACACGGACGTCGACACCGGAGTCGCGCAGCGACAGGGCGTGCGCGTGGCCCTGGCTGCCGTAGCCGATGACCGCGACCTTGCGGCCCTGGATGATGGACAGGTCGGCGTCAGCGTCGTAGAACAGCTCGGCCACTTTGGGTTCTCTCCTTGGTGTGCAGGTTGTGCGTCCCACCGTATGCCGGTGAGCGGACGGAAAGTCTCGGGGTCTCGGCATACGGGCGACCGGCGATGCACCGACCGCCCGTATTCAGCCTTACGCGGATCGGTCGAGGGCGCGCAGCGAGCGATCCGTGATCGAGCGGGCGCCGCGGCCGATCGCGATCGTGCCGGACTGCACCAGCTCCTTGATGCCGAACGGCTCCAGCATCTTGAGCATGGCGGACAGCTTGTCGCTGGATCCGGTGGCCTCGATGGTGACGGCCTCCGGGGAGACGTCGACGGTCTTGGCGCGGAACAGCTGGACGATCTCCACGATCTGGGAGCGCGTCTCGTTGTCGGCGCGCACCTTCACCAGAACGAGTTCCCGCTGAACGGCCGAACCCGGCTCCAGTTCGACGATCTTCAGGACCTCGACGAGCTTGTTGAGCTGCTTGGTGACCTGCTCCAGCGGCAGCGCTTCGACGCTGACCACGATCGTGATGCGGGAGATGTCGGCGTGCTCGGTGACGCCGACGGCGAGCGAGTCGATGTTGAAGCCGCGGCGGGAGAAGAGGGCGGCGATCCGGGCCAGGATGCCCGGCTTGTTCTCCACCAGGACGGAGAGCGTGTGCTTGGACATGTTCTTCTGCGTCTCTCTCGCTCAGTCGTCTTCGTTGTCGCCGAAGTCGGGGCGGACGTCCCGGGCGGCCAGGATCTCGTCGTTGGAGGTGCCGGCGGCGACCATCGGCCACACCATCGCGTCCTCGTGGACGATGAAGTCGATGACGACCGGACGGTCGTTGATGGAGTTCGCCTCTTCGATGACCTTGTCCAGGTCCTCGGGGCGCTCGCAGCGGATCGCGTAACACCCCATGGCCTCCGACAGCTTCACGAAGTCGGGGACGCGGGTGCCGGCGCTCGGCTCCTTGCCGGTCGCCTCCGGGCCGGAGTGCAGCACGGTGTTGGAGTAGCGCTGGTTGTAGAAGAGGGTCTGCCACTGGCGGACCATCCCGAGGGCGCCGTTGTTGATGATGGCGACCTTGATCGGGATGTTGTTCAGGGCGCAGGTGGTCAGCTCCTGATTGGTCATCTGGAAGCAGCCGTCGCCGTCGATCGCCCAGACCGTACGGTCCGGCCGGCCGGCCTTGGCGCCCATGGCGGCCGGGACCGCGTAGCCCATCGTGCCCGCGCCACCGGAGTTCAGCCAGGTGGCGGGCTTCTCGTACTGGACGAAGTGCGCGGACCACATCTGATGCTGGCCGACGCCCGCGGCGAAGATCGTGCCCTCCGGGGCGAGCTGCCCGATGCGCTCGATGACCTGCTGCGGGGCCAGGGAGCCGTCCTCGGGCTGGTCGTAGCCGAGCGGGTAGGTCTCGCGCCAGCGGTTGAGGTCGCTCCACCAGGCGGTGTAGTCGCCCTTGTGGCCCTCGCTGTGCTCCTTCTGCACGGCCTGGACCAGGTCGGCGATGACCTCGCGGGCGTCACCGACGATCGGCACGTCGGCGGCGCGGTTCTTGCCGATCTCGGCCGGGTCGATGTCGGCGTGGACGATCTTGGCGTACGGGGCGAAGCTGTCCAGCTTGCCGGTGACGCGGTCGTCGAAGCGGGCTCCGAGGGCGACGATCAGGTCGGCCTTCTGCAGCGCGGTGACGGCGGTGACCGCACCGTGCATGCCCGGCATTCCCACGTGCAGCGGGTGGCTGTCGGGGAATGCGCCGAGCGCCATCAGGGTGGTGGTGACGGGCGCTCCGGTGAGTTCGGCGAGGACCTTCAGCTCGGCGGTGGCCTGCGCCTTGATGACGCCGCCGCCGACATAGAGGACGGGCCGCTTGGCGGAGGTGATCAGCTTGGCGGCCTCGCGGATCTGCTTGGCGTGCGGCTTGGTCACCGGGCGGTAGCCGGGCAGGTCCATGGTGGGCGGCCAGGAGAAGGTGGTCTTCGCCTGGAGGGCGTCCTTGGCGATGTCGACCAGGACCGGGCCCGGGCGGCCGGTGGAGGCGATGTGGAACGCCTGCGCGATGACCCGCGGGATGTCCTCGGCCTTGGTGACGAGGAAGTTGTGCTTGGTGATCGGCATGGTGATGCCGACGATGTCCGCCTCCTGGAAGGCGTCCGTGCCGATCGACTTCGAGGCGACCTGGCCGGTGATCGCGACCAGCGGCACCGAGTCCATGTGCGCGTCGGCGATCGGCGTGACCAGGTTGGTGGCGCCGGGGCCGCTCGTCGCCATGCAGACGCCGACCTTGCCGGTGGCCTGCGCGTAGCCGGTGGCCGCATGGCCGGCGCCCTGCTCGTGGCGGACCAGGACGTGGCGCACCCGGGTGGAGTCCATCAGCGGGTCGTACGCCGGCAGGATGGCACCGCCGGGAATGCCGAATACCGTCTCAGCGCCGACCTCCTCGAGGGAGCGGATGAGGGACTGCGCACCCGTCACGTGCTCGACGGGGGCGGAGTGCTGTCCTCCGGATCGGGGCCGCGGCTGCGGATGGGCCCCGGTGGCCTGCTCGGTCATCGGCATTCTCTTCTCGATGCTGAGGGTTTTTGCGAGGTTTGTGCGGTGTACGACTGCGGTACGACAGGTGCCTGTGCAACAAAAAACCCCTCGTGCCGTAGGGCAAGCGAGGGGAGCGCGCCGGTGTGGTCGCTGGGGATTCCGGATCGTCCTCCGGTCGTTCCCAGCTCAGCCGACGCGCTGTCCAAGTACGAGAATTCGGGTGCGCATGGCACTGACCCTCCCCCTGACGCGCACCACGTGTCAAGTAGGTGGGACGGGAGTCTCATTATGTGAGCGAAGGGCACTGCCACCTCCGAAGACGGCGGATACACCTCCGGTGTACACCCCCGCTCCCCCGCCCGCGAACGCCGGCTCGGCCGGGGCGTGCGGCACCGGATAATGGCCTGATCCGAGCGCCCGGCGCAGCCGGTACTCGTCCAGTGGTCCCGCGAAGGCCATGCCCTGCCCGTGGGTGCAGCCCATCGCGCGCAGCGCGACCACCTGTTCCGGCAGGTCGACGCCTTCGGCGACGGACTGCACCCCGAGATCGCCGGCGATGCGCAGCAGCCCGCTGGTGATCTTGTGCAGCCGCGCGGACTCCACGACACCGTCGACCAGGCTGCGGTCGAGCTTGAGGATGTCGACGGGGAGCCTTCTGAGGGCTGTGATCGCCGCGTAGCCGCTGCCGAAGCCGTCGAGCGCGATCCGCACCCCGAGCCGGCTGAGCGCGGCCAGGCGCCGCTCCAGCTCGTCCAGCGAGGTCCTGGGGTCGGTGTCGGACAGCTCGATGACCAGCGCGCCGGGCGGCAGCCCGTGCCGGGTCAGCAGCGCCTCCAGGGAGCCGAGCGGCGTCGAGCGGTCCAGCAGCCGCCGGGCGCCCGTCCGGACGGCCACCGGCACCACGTTCCCGGTGGCGGCCCGCTCGGCCGCCTGCTCCACGGCCTCCTCCAGGATCCAGCGGTCCAGCTCGGCGGTCTTGTCGCCGTCCTCGGCCACCCGCAGGAACTCGGCCGGGGTGAACAGCACCCCCTGGGAGGAGCGCCAGCGCGCCTGCGCGGAGACCGATGTGATCCGGCCGTTCTCCAGGCAGACCACCGGCTGGTGCAGCAGGGCGAACTCGCCGTCGTGCAGCGCGGCGCGCAGCCGGGTGGCCAGCTCGGCCTTGCGTACGACGTCCTGCTGCATCTGCGGTTTGTACAGCTCGACGCGGCCCTTTCCGGCCGACTTCGCGCGGTACATCGCGAGGTCGGCGTTGCGCAGCAGCTCGCCCGCGCCGAGGCCGGGTTCGGCGAAGGCGACCCCGATGGAGGCGTTGACACGGACATCGTTGCCGTCGATCGCGTACGGCTGGGAGAGGGTCACCCTGAGGCGGTCGGCGAGCTCCAGGATGTTCCGCTCCCGGGCGGCACGGTCACGGGTGCCGTCCCCGACGATCAGGGCCGCGAACTCGTCGCCGCCCAGCCGGGACGCGGTGTCCCCGTGCCGGACCGCGTCCTGGAGTCTGCGGGCGGCCTGGACGAGCAGCTCGTCCCCCGCCTGGTGCCCGATCGTGTCGTTGACGGCCTTGAAGCCGTCCAGGTCGATGAAGAGCACGGCCGTGCCGCGCAGGGCGGCACCCCGGTCGGTGGCCCGGCGGCCGGACAGGGCCTGCTGGACACGCTTGGTGAACAGCGCGCGGTTGGGCAGGTCGGTGAGCGGGTCGTGCTCGGCGTTGTGCTGCAACTGGGCCTGCAGCCGTACGCGTTCGGTCACGTCCCGGCTGTTGAAGATCAGGCCGCCGTGATGCCGGTTGACGGTCGACTCCACGTTGAGCCAGCCGCCCTCGCCCGAGCGGAAGCGGCACTCGATGCGTGTGGTGGGTTCCTCCGGCGGGCTGGCGGCGAGGAAGCGGCGCACCTCGTGCACCACGCAGCCCAGGTCCTCCGGGTGGATCAGGGCCGCAAGTTCGGTGCCCACCAGATCCTCGGCGGACCGTCCGTAGACCCCGGCGGCGGCCGGGGAGACGTACCGGAGGATGCCGTTGGGCGCGGCGATCATGATGACGTCGCTGGAGCCCTGCACCAGGGAGCGGAAGTGGTTCTCCTTCTGCGCCAGTTCCTGGGTGAGGGTGATGTTGTCCAGCAGCATGATGCCCTGGCGCATGACGAGCGCCAGCACGACGCCACCCGCGGTGATCAGCACGACGTGGTCGGGGCGGCGGCCGTTGAGGACGTTGTAGAGGATGCCCAGGGTGCACACCGCGGCGGCGAGGTACGGCGTGAGCGCGGCGAGGGAGCCGGTGAGCGGCCGGCCGGCCGGGTACCGGGCGTGGTCGCCGCCCGGCGCGGGCAGGTGGGGGTGGCCGGTGCTGCGCTGGCCGGGCACGTGCTCGTGGACGACGCGCGTGTGCCCGTCCGGCACGTGCCGTTCGCCGTCCTGCGCTCCGGGGCGCCGGGGGGCGGCCCAGGGGGCGTAGGCGAGCAGCAGGGAACCGGCGAACCAGCCCGCGTCCAGCAGCTGTCCGGAGTGGTAGCTGCTGTGCAGCAGCGGCGAGGTGAACAGCGCGTCGCACATCACGGTCAGGGCGAGCGCGCCGATCGCGGTGTTCACCGCCGTGCGGTTGCCGGGGGTGCGGCGGAAGTGCAGTGCGAGCACCATGCTGACGAGCGCGATGTCGAGCAGCGGGTACGCCAGGGACAGCGCGGTGTGCGCGACACTCGGCCCGTCGAACCGGGCCGCCTGGGCGAGCGCGAGGCTCCACGACAGGGTGAGCAGGGAGCCGCCGATCAGCCAGGCGTCCAGCGCCAGGCAGATCCAGCCCGCCCGTGTCACCGGCCGTTTGGCGAGGACCAGCAGGCCCACGATGGCGGGCGGCGCGAAGCACAGGAAGAACAGGTCGGCGTAGCTGGGGCTGGGCACGGGTCGTCCGAGGACCACCTCGTACCACCCCCAGACCGCGTTGCCCAGGGCCGCCATCGCCGAGGAGAGCGCGAACAGCAGCCAGGCGGGGCGGAAGCGGACCCGCGGGCTACGTGCGTAGAAGAAACAGGAAACTGCGGCGGTGCCCGCCGCGGCGGTCAGCCCGAAGTCGCCCATGATCAGCGCGAGCTTGCCCGAACCCCAGTCGAACATGGAGCCGATGACGTAGGCGCCGCAGACCAGGGCGAGGACGAGCTGATGAACCAGCCGCCTTCCGTCGCCGACGGCCGGCGGACGGGGCGGCAGCGAGGCCCCCGGCGGGTGCGGTGTGCGCAGCGCGCCGTCGAGGGCGGTCGTCACGGAAGGCGGCGCGTTCACCGGGGCCTCCCGGTCCGCGCCGCTCCCGGGTCCCGTGGGTCCCGGTGCGCATTCCTCCTGCGGCCGCCCGGCCTGCGGTGGTGGCTGAGATGGCTCGTGTGGTGGCCGCGTCTGCGCGCCGCCGTGCGCCAGGGTCGCCGTCGGCGGCTCCGCCGCGTCGGATCGCTCGTCCATAGGCCGTGCATCGCCCGTCGCCCCCCTCACAAATCTGAAATGTCCATCCCCGGCGCCGAACGTCACCGGCGCAGCCCCTGTCGGGACGATACACCAGTATCGTCACTCAGGGACATAGCTTCTCTACGCTCCGTGACGATCAGCGGACGCACGGGTACCGCCCGCGTTCGGAAGACTGCGGAGGGTACCGGAAGCGGATTACGCCCTTGTTGTGAGGATCACGTTCCGCAGGGGCTCCTGGTTCACGTACCGGTTCAACTGGTCCACGAGCAGCCGCTTGGCGCGCGGCAGGAACGCCGACGTGGGCCCGCCCACGTGCGGGCTGATGAGCACGCCGGGCGCCTGCCACAAGGGGTGTCCGGGCGGCAGCGGCTCCGGGTCGGTCACGTCGAGGGCCGCCGTGATGCGCCCGTTCTCCAGCTCCGCGAGCAGCGCTTTGGTGTCGACGACGGCTCCCCGGGCGACGTTGACGAGCAGCGCCCCGTCCTTCATCCGGGCCAGGAACTCCGCGTCCACCAGACCCTGGGTTTCCTCCGTCAAGGGCGTGCAGAGGATCACGACATCGGCTTCCGGAAGCAGTGAGGGCAATTCGGTGAGCGGGTGCACCAGACCGCGCGCCGTGGTGCGCCTGGAGCGCGCGACGCGCGCCACCCGCGCTACTTCAAAGGGCGCGAGCCGGTCCTCGACGGCCGAGCCGATGGCGCCGTAGCCGACGATGAGGACGCTCTTGTCGGCGAGGGCGGGGTGGAACGCGCCCTGCCAGCGCTCCGCCTGCTGTGCCCGGACGAACTGGGGGATGCCGCGCAGGGAGGCCAGGGTCAGGGTCAGCGCGAGTTCGGCCGTGCTCGCCTCGTGCACACCGCGCGCGTTGCACAGCTGCACCCCGGGCACGATCGCCGACAGCCGGGCGGTGACGTCGTCCACGCCCGCGGTGAGCGTCTGGATGACCTGGACGTTGGTCAGATGCTCCAGGGGGCGCACCTTGACCGGCCACCGCTTCATGTACGGCACCACGTACACGACGCAGTCCGCGGGGTCGCCCGGAAACTCCTGGTCGCCGCTCTCGCCCCCGTCCCAGAACAGGTACCGGAGTCCCTCGGGAAGCCCCTCGATCTCGTCCGGCGGGATGGGAAGCCACACGTCTGCGCTCATGCCAGGAGGCTATGTCAGTCGTACAGGTGTGCAGAGGTTAGGTTGGGGTCCGGCAGAGGGAGGTTCACGAGCAGGTGGAGCGCAGGACGATCGGCGCGGGGGCGCTCGCGGTGGGGGCCGTCGGACTCGGGTGCATGCCGATGAGCTGGGCGTACAACGGATCCCGGCAGCGGGGCGACGCCTCGCTCAGAACCGTGCATCGAGCTCTGGATCTGGGCTCGACCCTGCTGGACACGGCGGACATGTACGGCCCGTTCACCAATGAGCTGCTGCTGGGGCGGGTGCTGAAGGAGCGGCGTCAGGACGCCTTCGTGTCGACGAAGGTGGGGCTGCTCGTGGGCGAGCAGCACATCGTGGCCAACGGCCGCCCGGGGTACGTGCGGCGGGCCTGCGACGCCTCGCTGCGGCGCCTGCAGTCGGACGTGATCGACCTCTACCAGCTGCACCGCGCGGATCCCGAGGTCCCGGTCGAGGAGACGTGGGGCGCGATGGCCGAGCTGGTGCAGGCGGGGAAGGTACGAGCGCTGGGGGTGTGCGCGGTGGGTGCGCGCGGCGGACGCCGTTCCGGGTCCCGGCTGCACGACGCGACCCTGCGCCAGCTCCAGCGGATGCAGCAGGTCTTCCCGGTGAGCGCGGTGCAGGCGGAGCTGTCGGTGTGGTCGCCGGAGGCGCTGGACGGGCTGCTGCCGTGGTGCGCTGCGCGGGGCGTGGGCTTCCTGGCGGCGATGCCCCTGGGCAACGGCTTCCTGACCGGCACGCTCACCCCGGGCGAGGGCTTCGAGCCGGACGACCTGCGTGCCCGCCACCCCCGTTTCACGGCGGAGATGATGGCGGCCAACCAGCCGATCGTCGCTGGACTGCGCCGTGTCGCCCGCCGGCACGGCGAGGACGTCACCGCGGCCCAGGTGGCGTTGGCCTGGGTGCTCGCCCAGGGGCGCCAGGTGATCGCGCTGCCGGGCACCAAGCAGGAGCGCTGGGCCGCGGAGAACGCGGCGGCGGCCGCGCTGCGGCTGACCGCGGAGGACCTGGCGGAGGTGTCCCGGCTGCCGGCCGCGCGAGGATCCTGGGACTGAGAGCCCCGGCGGGGCGAGCAGTGGTGAGATGGGAGGAGCTGCCGCTGGATCACCGCCCCGAAGGGACCATGATCGTGCAACGTCGAGTTGTGACGGCCGTGTTGGCCGCGACCGCGCTCCTGCTCACGGCGGGCTGCTCCTCCGACGGCGGTGGCTCGCCGAACGGCAGCGGGAGTGCGACGTCACCGGGCGCCGCCGCTTCCTCCGCCCGGGCCACGGAGTCGGCCGCTCCGGCCGAGGGGTCGGTGAAGGTGCTGCTCACGGTGGCCGAGGGCCTGAAGACGCCGTGGGGCCTGGCCCCGCTGCCCGGCGGCGGGCTGCTGGTCTCCTCCCGTGACGAGGGCACGATCACCCGGATCGACGAGAAGACGGGCCGGAAGACCGAGCTGGGCAAGGTCTCCGGGGTCTCCCCGGCCGGCGAGGGCGGCCTGCTGGGCATCGCCCTGTCGCCCGACTACGCCTCGGACCACATGATCTACGCCTACTTCACCTCGGCCTCGGACAACCGCATCGTCCGGATGCTGTACGACGAGCAGAAGCCGGCCGGCGAGCAACTGGGCGCCCCCGACACGGTCTTCAAGGGCATCCCCAAGGGAATCATCCACAACGGCGGCAGGATCGCCTTCGGCCCCGACGGGATGCTCTACGCGGGCACCGGCGAGAGCGGCAACCGCGGTCTGGCCCAGGACAAGAAGTCCCTGGGCGGCAAGATCCTGCGGCTGACCCCCGAGGGCGAGCCGGCCCCGGGCAACCCGTTCCCCGGCTCCCCCGTGTACTCGTACGGCCACCGGAACGTCCAGGGCCTGGCCTGGGACTCCAGGCAGCGCCTGTTCGCCTCGGAGTTCGGCCAGGACACCTGGGACGAGCTGAACGCGATCAAGCCGGGCGACAACTACGGCTGGCCGGAGGCGGAGGGCAGGTCCTCGCGGGCCGGATTCCACAACCCGATCGCCCAGTGGCACACCGACGACGCCTCCCCCAGCGGGATCGCCTACGTCGACGGCGTCATCTGGATGGCCGGCCTCAAGGGCCGGCGCCTGTGGCGCATCCCCCTGCGGGGCACCGAGGCCGCGGCGGCCCCCCAGGCCTTCCTCACCGGCGAGTACGGCCGTCTGCGCACGGTGGTCGCGGCGGGCGGCGACAGGGTGTGGCTGGTCACGAGCAACACGGACGGCCGGGGGACGCCGAAGAAGGGTGACGACCGGGTGCTGGAGGTGGAGGTGAAGTAGCCACCCGGCTCATCCGTGGCTCACTCGTCGTCCTCCGACTCCGCTTCCGTGGCGGGCGGCTCGGGCCGGCGGACGACGACCTTTCCCGAGGCGAGGTCTATGGGTCCCCGGCTCGGGTCGTTGTCCCCGACGTCCTCCCGGGTCAGCTCCAGGCGCTTCTCTTCGTCATGGGTGTGCTTGCGACCGGGTGCGAACAGTTCCTCGAAGGCGTTGAACACGGCTTCTCCCCCTTGCCGGTTTCCTCCAGCGTACGGGTCAGCCCTGCGCTTCGGCCGGGAGCGGTTCGGCCGGGAACAGCCCCAGCCGGTGCGCCACGGCCGCCGCCTCGCCCCGGCCCGCGACGCCGAGCTTGGACAGGATGTTCGAGACGTGGACACTCGCCGTCTTCGGGGAGATGAAGAGTTCCTCGGCTATCTGGCGGTTGGTGCGGCCGGCCGAGACCAGGCGGAGGACGTCCCGCTCGCGGCTGGTGAGGCCGAGGCTCTCGGCGGGGTCGAGGGCCCGGCGGGGCGCGCGGGTGAGGGTGAGGCGGGCGCGCTGGGCGAGGCGGCCGACGGCGTCGGCGAGCGGGCGGGCGCCGAGGTGGTCGGCCACGGCCCCGGCCAGCCGGAGCAGTTCCGTGGCGCGGTGGCGCTCGTCGTCCCCGGCGGCCTCTTCGAGCAGGGCCCGGGCGAGTCGGCGGCGGACGCGGGCCAGGTCGTAGGGGCGGTCCAGGCACTCGAAGTCGGTGACCACGTCCGACCAGACCGCAGCGGTGTCGGTGCCACGGGCGCGGTGCAGTTCGGCGCGGGTCCAGCGCTCGTAGGCGTCCCAGACGGGTGCTCCGGTGGCGAGCTTCCGTGCGGCTTCGGCGAGCTTGTCGAGGACCTCGGTGCGGCCGTCGGCCGCCGCGGGCAGGGCGCGGGCGTCGGCCTCGGTGGTGGCGGCGGCCAGCAGCAGGGGCCAGCCGTAGCGCTGGGTGCCGGGCGGGAAGCCCGCCGCCAGGGCGCGGTCCAGCGCTACGCGGGCGTCGAGGAGTCGGCCCTCCTCGGCGGCGACGCCGATGGTGATGCGGCCCACGGGCAGCAGCACCTGGGGCATCGGATCGTGGGAACCGTAGTGGGTGAGCGCGATGGACAGTTGGCGGGCGGCCTCGGCGGCGTCGCCCCGGGCGAGGGCGATGTGGGCGAGGCGCAGGGCGCCGGCGCCCCGAGGTTTGGCGCTGGCTGCGGAACCGAGGGCGCCCGCGGCGGCTTCGGCGGCCTCGTCCCACTTGCCCAGCGCGTACAGCGAGTCGGAAAGGTTGCCCCAGATCCACGCCTCGGAGTCCAGCAGGCCGAACCTGCGGGCGAAGACGAGACCCTCGCGCAGGATCGGCACGGCTTCCCGGGAGCGGCCGACCGAATCCAGCTCGGAAGGCAGGTTCACATACGCCCGGCCCACGACATGAGCCACGCCCTCCTGGAGCGCCGCCTGCTTGACCCGGGCCATCTCCGCCAGCCCGGTCTCGACGTCACCCGAGTCGACCATGAGGGCGCCGAGGGTCAGCTGCGCGTTGAGCTCGATCTCACGGGCGTCCACCATCCGCGCGTACTCCACGGCCCGCTCGGCGGCGGCGAAGGCCTCGGAGCCGGGCTGGTGGAGCATGGACCAGCTGGCCACGTTGGCCAGCACGTCGGCGTGCACCTCCGAGGGCGGCAGACCGCGCACCAGCTCCTGGGCGTTGGCGAGTTCCTGCCAGCCGTCGCCCCGGGCCAGGGCCTGGACCAGCCGGGAGCGCTGCACCCAGAACCAGGCGGCGCGCAGCGGGTCGTGCTCGTCCTGGAGAAGCCGCAGCGCCTTCTTGGCGATCTTCAGTGCGCGTTCGCGCTCCCCGCAGAAACGGCCCGCGACCGCCGCCTCCGCCATCAGGTCGAGGTAGCGCAGCGGCGTGGTGGCCGGATCACAGCCGCACGGCGGGTAGACGTCGGTGTAGTCGACCGGGCGCAGCGCGGCACGGACCTCTTCGGGGGCGGCGTCCCACAGCTCCATCGCCCGCTCCAGGAGCCGCAGTTGCTCGGTGTAGGCGTGCCGGCGGCGGGCCACGACGGAGGCGTCCAGGACGGCGGGCAGGGCCCGGGCGGCGTCGTGTGCGTGGTACCAGTAGCTGGCCAGGCGCATCACGCGGGCGTCGGCGGGGACGAGCGTGGGGTCGGTCTCGACGGCCTCGGCGTAGCGCCGGTTGAGCCGGAAGCGTTCGCCGGGGAGCAGATCGTCGGCGACGGCCTCGCGGACCAGGGAGTGCCGGAAGCGGTAGCCGTCGCCGCCGGCCGTGGCGGTGAGGATGTTGGCGCCGACGGCGGCCCGCAGCGCCTCGATGAGGTCGTCCTCGACGAGCCGGGCCACGGCGGCGAGCAGCCGGTACTCCACGGTGGAGCCGCCCTCGGCGACGATCCGGGCGACCCCCTGGGCGCTCTCGGGCAGCGCCTCGACCCGGACCAGGAGCAGGTCGCGCAGGGAGTCCGAGAGTCCGGTGCAGCAGCCCTCGGTGGCGGCGACGGCGAGTTCCTCGACGAAGAAGGCGTTGCCGTCGGACCGCTCGAAGATCTCGTCGACCTGAGCGGGATCGGGTTCGGCGGCGCGGATGCCGGCGATCTGGCGGCCGACCTCCTCGCGGGTGAAACGGGCGAGTTCCAGGCGGCGGACGGTGCGCAGCCGGTCGAGTTCGGCGAGCAGGGGGCGCATCGGGTGGCGGCGGTGGATGTCGTCGGCGCGGTAGGTGGCGAGGACGAGGAGGCGGCCGGTGCGCAGGGTGCGGAAGAGATAGGCGAGGAGGTGGCGGGTGGAGGCGTCGGCCCAGTGCAGGTCCTCCAGGACGAGCACGACGGTGTGCGCGGCGGCGACCCGCTCCAGCAGCCGGGCGGTGAGTTCGAACAGGCGGGCCATGCCCTGCTCGTCGTGGCGGCTGGAGGTGGCCTCCCCCAGCTCGGGCAGCAGCCGGGCCAGCTCCTCCTCCTGTCCGGCGCCGGCGGTGGCGAACTCCTCGGGCAGGGCGTCGCGCAGGGCGCGCAGCGCGGTGGAGAAGGGGGCGAAGGGCAGCCCGTCGGCGCCGATCTCCACACAGCCGCCCACGGCGACGACGGCGGAACGGCGGCAGGCGGCCGCGGCGAACTCCTCGACGAGGCGGGTCTTGCCGACCCCCGCCTCTCCGCCGAGCAGCAGCGCCTGCGGCTCGCCCGCGGCGGCACGGGCGAGCGCATCGTTCAAGGTGTCCAACTCGTCGGTGCGGCCGACGAACACGGGACTCACGGACCTGGTCTCCACGGGCCCGAGCATCGCACGAGGTCCGGACGGCGGTGCACCCGTTTTCCACAGCTCCGGTGCGATGGTCGTATGAATCTGGGGCAGAGGACGGCCGACCCCCGTGCGGCCGCCCTCCGCCCTGCCCGCGCTCACGCGGTGCGCGGGAGCCGGTGCCTGCGGGGGCGGTCGGTATGGGTCTCGGCATCCGCGGTGCTGTTCAGTGCCGCCTCCTGGCGGCGGGCGGTGCGACGGGAGCGCCGGACCTCGCGGGCGAGGCGCTCCTGTGCGGCCGCCCGGAGCAGCTCGGCGGAACGCACCCGGTGGAGTTCGTACTCGTACATGGCCTGTCCTTCGGGAGAGGTGGTTTCCTGCTTCGCTTTCTGCGATGTCTCCACCTTCGTCTCCCAGGGGGGTGCGCCACATCGGGAGAGTTCCGCATCTTCGCGCGCGTGGGCGGCCGTTGACGCGCGTAAGGGGCCTCAGAGGCTCCGTAAGGTACCTACGGATTCCCTAAGGCCCCTTGGGACCTGCGGTTTCTCAGCCCGTCGAGGGCAGGGCGAGCAGCGCGTCGGAGTACTTCAGAACGGCCAGGAGCAGGCCGATCACACCGAGCGAGACGCCCGCCCAGGCGACCGACTTGATCCAGGCGGCCTGCGGGCGGCCGGGGACGCCGAACGCGGGCCGGGCGAGCACGACCACGCCGGTGATCAGCGCGGCCAGCGCGAACAGGCCGGCCCACAGGGCGGTGGTGTGCCAGGCGTCGCCGTAGACCTCCTTGACCTGCGTGGCGACACTCGCCGCGGACGAGGTCCGGAGCTGGCCGACGAGGGTCTCGCGGGCGGCCGCGACCGTGCCGATCCAGCCGCCGCTGAGCGAGACCAGGCCCAGCGCCGCGGAGACGACGGCACCGGCACCCAGGCCGACCCCGGAGGAAGCCTTCTCCTGAGGCGCCTCCTCGGGCTCCTCGCTCTCCCCGGTGCCGTCCTCGGTGCTCTCGTCGGTCAGCTGCTCGTCCGGTTCCGCAGCGTCCGTCCCGGCCTCCGCCCCGGCAGCCGCGGCCGCCTCCTCCGGTGCCTGCTCGTCGTCGGTCTTGGTCAGGTCCTCAGTCTTCGTTGCCATGCCCGGCACCGTACGGACGGAGTCTGAGAGGTCTCTTAATGATCGTTGTGCGCGCCACGCGCGCGTGCGGCACGCCACTCCGAGGCGAGCACCGCCCAGATCTCGGTGTCCGCGCGCACGCCCCGGTGCGGGTAGTTCTCCCGCAGGACGCCCTCGCGGCTCATGCCGAGGCGCCTGGCCACGTTGAGGCTGCCCTCGTTGGCGGCGGAGGCGTACCACTCCACGCGGTGCATGCCGCGCTCGTCGAACGCCCAGTCCAGCAGCACCCGCATGCCGCGCGTGACGAGGCCGCGCCCGGCCGCCGCCGGTTCCAGCCAGCAGCCGGCCTCGCAGACCCCGCTCGGGGTGTCCCAGACGCGGAACAGCAGGCCGCCGACGAGCTTTCCGTCCAGCCAGATCCCGTGCAGGCTGCCGGCGTCGGCGGCGCGCTTGTCGGCGTACGACTTCACCCAGGACCTGGCACCCGCCAGGTCGGACACCGCGTCCGCCAGACCGATGTGCCGGCCGATGTACTCCCGCCCCCGGTCGATGTTGGCGAGGACCTCCTCGGCGTGCCAGACCTCCAGGGGGCGCAGTTCGGCGCCGTCCTCACCCAGGGATATCGCGTACATCGCGCTGCTGCTCCTCCCGCAGTTCCTCCATGGACACCCGGCTGAGCCTCTCATGCGCGGCGCGGCACTCGGGCGGCTCGATGCTGATGCGCGGCAGCCTGCGCTCCAGCCAGGCGGGCAGCCACCAGTTGGCGGCGCCGAGCAGGTGCATCAGGGCGGGCACGAGCAGGGTGCGCAGGACGAAGGCGTCGAGGGCCACGGCGGAGGCGAGCGCGATGCCGAACATGGCGATCACGCGGTCCCCGCTGAGCACGAAGGCGAGGAACACCGAGATCATGATCACCGCGGCCGAGTTGATCACCCGGCTGGTCTCGGCGAGTCCGACGCGCACGGCCCGCCGGTTGTCGCCGGTCTCCAGCCACTCCTCGTACATCCGGCTGACCAGGAAGACCTGGTAGTCCATGGAGAGCCCGAACAGCACCGAGACCATGATCACGGGCAGGAACGGCTCGATGGGGCCCTCCCGGCCGAGGCCGAGCAGTTCGCTGCCCCAGCCCCACTGGAAGACGGCGACGACGATGCCGAAGGCGGCGGCCACGGCGGCGATGTTCATCGCGGCGGCCTTCAGCGGGATGCCGAGCGAGCGGAAGGCGATCAGCAGCAGCAGACAGCCGAGCCCGATCACCACGCCGATGAACAGAGGCAGTTTGCCTACGATCACATCCGCGAAGTCGTCGTAGCTCGCGGTCACTCCGCCGACGTGCACGTCGAGGGAGGTGCCCGTCTCCGCGCGCGGGAGCACCTCGGTGCGCAGCCGGTCGACGAGGTCGCTGGTGCGCTGCGACTGGGGCGCGGAGTCGGGGACGACGGTGAGGTAGGCGGTGTCGCCGCCGGAGTCGTAGGTCACCGGGGTGACCGAGGCGACGCCCCGGGTGGAGCGCAGGGTCGTGTCGAGGCCGTCCAGGACGAGCTTGTCGTCGCCGCCGTCCACGCGGGTCACCAGGGTCAACGGACCGTTCACGCCGGGACCGAAGCCCTGCGCGAGCAGGTCGTAGGCCTGCCGTGTGGTGGACGAGCGGGGGTCGTTGCCCTGGTCGGAGGTGCCGAGGTGGAGGGAGAGCGTGGGCAGCGCGAGCAGGGCGATGACGGCGACGGCGAGGGAGCCGAGCAGCTTGGGCCGACGCTCCACGAACGCGGACCAGCGGGCGGCGAGACCGGTGGGCAGCTCGGGCTGCGGCCCGTGCTCGGCGAGCCGGCGGCGCTCGCGGCGGCTGAGCGCGCGCGGGCCGATGCAGGCCAGCAGGGCGGGCAGCAGGGTGACGGAGGCCGCGACGGTGAGGACGACCGTCAACGACGCGGCGACGGCCACCCCGTTGAGGAAGCCCAGGCGGAGTATCAGCATGCCCAGCAGGGCGATGCACACGGTCGCACCCGCGAACACGACCGCGCGTCCGGTGGTGGCCACGGCGTTCGTGGCGGCCTCGGTGACGCTCAGGCCGCGTTTCAGACCGCGCCGGTGCCGGGTCACTATGAAGAGCGCGTAGTCGATGCCGACGCCGAGCCCGATCAGCAGGCCGAGCATGGGCGCGAAGTCGGCGACGGTCATGGCGTGCCCGAGCAGCCCGATGCCGGCGTACGCCGTGCCGACGCCGATCAGCGCGGTGGCGATCGGCAGCAGTGAGGCGGCGAGCGAACCGAAGGCGAGGAACAGCACCACGGCCGCGACCGCCACGCCGACCACCTCGGCCGTGTGCCCGCGCGCGGACTCGGTGAGCCCGATGGCGCTGCCGCCCAGCTCGACCCGCAGCCCGTCCCGTTCGGCGGCCCTGGCGGTGCGCACGACCGCCTCGGCCTCGGACCTGCCGATGTGCTCGGCCTGCTGGGCGAAGGTGACGGTGGCGTAGGCCGTATGCCCGTCGGCGCTGATCCGGTGGGCGCCGTGACGGCCGTACGGGCCGGACACGGAGGCCACTCCCGGCAGGTCGGCGATCCGGTCCAGGGTGCGGGTCATGGTCCGCCGCACGCCGTGCGCGCGGACGGTGCCGTCGGTGGTGTGCCAGACGACGGTGTCGCTGTCGCCACCCAGGCCCGGGAAGCCGTCTTCCAGCAGCTGCGTCGCGCGTCCCGACTCGGTGCCGGGGGCCTCGTAGTCGTTCGAGTACGCCGAACCGGCCGCGGCGGCGGCCGCACTGACCCCGCCGAAGGTGAGCAGCCACAGCAGGACGGTGATCAGGCGGTGGCGGACACACCAACGTGCGAGGGCTGCCACGGACGTGCTCCCGGGAGACGATTTGTGGATCTTTGGCCGGGAACCATCGTCCATAAACTGAACAGCCCGCAAAGAACGAATGAGCAACGCGAGACACTCTTGCAGGCGAAAGTGATCGTTTGCCGCGTTCGTGGGCTTATTCACAGGAGTGGGAGCGACGTCACAGGACAACCAGGTGAACTCTGTCGTCCCTGCGGGTAATTTGGTGCGCTTTCGCGGCGCCGGTGCGCTTCGCGGCACCTCAGTCGAACTGGTCGCCGAGCGCCATGACCATCGTCCCCAGGATCAGCAGCCACAGCGCGCGGCGGGTACGGCCCCGGGAGCCGAGGACCGCGGCGAGGGCACAGACGGCGGCGCCGAGGGCGTACGCGGCGGGTACGAGGGCGGGGGCGGAGCCGGTGAGCCGCAGCAGCGCGGCGGCGAGCCCGGCCAGACACAGCAACACCCCGGTGCCGGAGGCGATCCAGCGGGCCCGGCGAGCGTCCGAGACGTCGTCCGCCGGCTCCTCCACGTCGGATATGACGGGTTCGGTGTCGGTAGCGGTGTCGGAATCGGTGCGTCCACTCATGGCGGGCGAGCGTAGCGCGTCCGGCCGGGAAACCTGATGCGGGGCGATGCCCTCGGCTGCTACCCATGGTCGCTTGTGACCGAGACAGCGAAGACACCGGACGAACTCACCAGTCGCCTCACCCATCCCCGCTATCCCCGCAGCAGCCGCTACGACGCCCGCTGGGCCATCGAGAACCAGATGGGTCCGCACGCGCTGTGGCTGCTGGAGTGGCTGGCTCCCGCGCTCGGACTGGACCAACTGCAGCCCGGCGCCCGGGTGCTCGACCTCGGCTGCGGCCGCGCGATGACCTCCGTCTTCCTGGCCAGGGAGTACGGCGTCCAGGTCACCGCCGCCGACCTGTGGGTGAAGCCCGACGAGAACGCCGTACGCATCGCCGAGGCGGGCGTGGCCGGCCAAGTGCTGCCCGTGCACGCCGAGGCACACGCCCTGCCGTTCGGGGAGGGCGGCTTCGACGCGATCGTGTCCATCGATGCCTACCAGTACTTCGGCACCGACGACCTCTACCTGCCCACGGCGGCCCGGCTGCTGAAGCCGGGCGGGCGGATCGGGGTCGTCGTGCCGGCGCTTCGGGTGGAGCCGACCGGCACCGAGCCGCCGGAGCACCTGAAGCCCTGGTGGGAGCCCGACTTCTGGTGCTTCCACTCCCCCGACTGGTGGCGGCGCCACTGGACCCGCAGCGGGGCCGTCGAGGTCGAGGCGGCCGACTGGCAGCCGCACGGCTGGCGGGACTGGCTGCTGTGGTGCGAGGTGGTCGCCGAGGAGAGCACGGACGACTTCCACGTCCGGATGGCCGGCCGCTGCGCGGAGATGCTCCGCGCAGACCAGGGGCGCAGCCTCGGATTCGTACGGGTCGTCGGGCGCCGCCGCTAGGCACATGCCTGGGGGGACACACCGGAACCGGTGTGTCCCCCCAGGGAGCAGACGAACGTCAGCCCTCGCTGACGCCCAGCTTCTCCAGGATCAGTTCCTTGACGCGGGCCGCGTCGGCCTGCCCCCGGGTCGCCTTCATGACCGCGCCGACCAGGGCACCGGCCGCGGCCACCTTGCCACCGCGGATCTTGTCCGCGATGCCCGGGTTGCCGGCGATGGCCTCGTCGACGGCCGTGCCCAGGGCCGAGTCGTCGGAAACCACCTTGAGGCCGCGCTTGTCGACGACCTCGTCCGGGGTGCCCTCGCCCGCGAGGACGCCCTCGATGACCTGGCGGGCCAGCTTGTCGTTCAGGTCGCCGGAGCTGACCAGCTCGGTGACCCGGGCGACCTGCGCCGGCGTGATGGCCAGCTCGTCCAGCGACGTGCCCGACTCGTTGGCGCTGCGCGCCAGTTCGCCCATCCACCACTTGCGGGCGGAGGCCGCGTCGGCACCGGCGTCGATCGTGGCGACGATCGGGTCCAGCGCGCCGGCGTTCAGGATCGCCTGCATGTCGGTGGCCGAGATGCCCCACTCCGCGAGCAGGCGGGTGCGGCGGGCCAGCGGCATCTCCGGCAGTGCGGTGCGGATCTCCTCGACCCACTCGCGGGAGGGCGCCACCGGGACGAGGTCGGGCTCCGGGAAGTACCGGTAGTCCTCGGCCTCCTCCTTCACGCGGCCCGAGGTCGTCGACCCGGTGTCCTCGTGGAAGTGGCGGGTCTCCTGGATGATCGTGCCGCCGGAGGAGAGCACGGCCGCGTGGCGCATGATCTCGAACCGGGCCGCACGCTCCACGGAGCGCAGCGAGTTGACGTTCTTCGTCTCGGAGCGCGTGCCGAACTTCTCGTTGCCCTTGGGCATCAGCGAGAGGTTGACGTCGCAGCGCATCTGGCCCATCTCCATGCGGGCCTCGGAGACGCCGAGGGCACGGATGACCTCGCGCAGCTCACGGACGTACGCCTTCGCCACCTCGGGGGCACGGTCGCCGGCGCCGACGATCGGCTTGGTGACGATCTCGATGAGCGGGATGCCCGCGCGGTTGTAGTCGAGGAGGGAGTGCTGCGCGCCGTGGATACGGCCCGTGGCACCACCGACGTGCGTCGACTTGCCGGTGTCCTCCTCCATGTGGGCGCGCTCGATCTCCACGCGGAAGGTCTCGCCGTCCTCCAGCTGCACGTCGAGGTAGCCGTTGAAGGCGATGGGCTCGTCGTACTGGGAGGTCTGGAAGTTCTTCGGCATGTCCGGATAGAAGTAGTTCTTCCGGGCGAAGCGGCACCACTCGGCGATCTCGCAGTGGAGCGCGAGACCGATCTTGATCGCGGACTCGACGCCGGTCGCGTTGACGACCGGGAGCGCGCCGGGCAGGCCGAGGCAGGTCGGGCAGGTCTGCGAGTTGGGCTCGGCGCCCAGCTCGGTCGAACACCCGCAGAACATCTTGGTCTTGGTGCCGAGTTCGACATGGACCTCAAGGCCCATGACGGGGTCGTACGACGCCAGCGCGTCCTCGTACGACACCAGGTCGGTCGTGGTGGTCACGGTGAAAACTTCCCTCTCAGCCCAGCAGGACGTCGTCGTCGCCCAGCCGCTTCAGCTCGCGGTAGAGGATGGCGAGGCCGGTGACGATCGCGACGGCGGACACGGTGGCGTCGATCAGCCGCAGCGTGTCGTGCTCGGCGCGCGCCTTCTTGATCTGCTTGGCCACACCGAACGCGCCGAACGCGGTCCCGGCCATCGACAGGTACGTGCCGGACTTCGACTTCTTGAAGCCCTTGGCCTTGTTCAGTGCACTCACAGCGACGGAGCCTCCTCGAGCAGCGGATGCCCCCACTTTTCCACGAAGGCGGCCTCTACGGCGGCGCCGACCTTGTAAAGGCGGTCGTCCTTCAGCGCCGGGGCGATGATCTGCAGGCCCACCGGGAGGTTGTCCTCCGGGGCGAGGCCGCAGGGCAGCGACATGGCCGCGTTGCCCGCCAGGTTGGTCGGGATGGTGCACAGGTCGGCCAGGTACATCGCCATCGGGTCGTCGGCGCGCTCGCCGATCGCGAAGGCGGTGGTCGGCGTCGTCGGGGAGACGATCACGTCGACCTGCTCGAAGGCCTTCTCGAAGTCCCGCGTGATGAGCGTGCGGACCTTCTGCGCGGAGCCGTAGTAGGCGTCGTAGTAACCGCTCGACAGCGCGTAGGTGCCGAGCATGATGCGGCGCTTGACCTCGGGGCCGAAGCCCGCCTCACGGGTGAGGGAGGTGACCTCCTCGGCCGAGTGGCCGCCGTCGTCGCCGGTCCGCAGGCCGTAGCGCAGGCCGTCGAAGCGGGCGAGGTTGGAGGAGCACTCGGACGGGGCGATGAGGTAGTACGCCGACAGCGCGAGGTCGAAGGACGGGCAGTCCAGCTCGACGATCTCGGCGCCCAGCTCCTTGAGCAGCGCGACCGACTCGTCGAAGCGCTGGATGACGCCGGCCTGGTAGCCCTCGCCGCGGAACTGCTTGACCACGCCGACCCGCATGCCCTCGACGCTGCCGTTGCGGGCGGCCTCGACCACCGGCGGGACGGGGGCGTCGATGGAGGTGGAGTCGAGCGGGTCGTGCCCGGCGATGACCTCGTGCAGGAGGGCCGCGTCCAGGACCGTACGAGCGCAGGGACCGCCCTGGTCGAGGGAGGACGAGAAGGCCACCATGCCGAAGCGGGAGACCGCGCCGTACGTCGGCTTCACGCCGACCGTGCCGGTGACGGCGGCCGGCTGGCGGATGGAGCCGCCGGTGTCGGTGCCGATGGCGAGGGGCGCCTGGAAGGAGGCGAGTGCGGCGGAGGAACCGCCACCGGAGCCGCCGGGGATCTTGGTGAGGTCCCAGGGGTTGCCGGTCGGGCCGTAGGCGCTGTTCTCGGTGGAGGACCCCATGGCGAACTCGTCCATGTTGGTCTTGCCGAGGATGACGACGTCGGCGGCCTTCAGCCGCTTGGTCAGCGTCGCGTCGTACGGCGGGATCCAGCCCTCGAGGATCTTCGAGCCGACGGTCGTCGGCACGCCCTCGGTGGTGAAGATGTCCTTGAGCGCGAGCGGGACGCCGGCCAGCGGGCCGAGCTTCTCGCCGCGGGCCCGCTTCCCGTCGACGGCGCGGGCCTGCGCGAGCGCGCCCTCACGGTCGACGTGCAGGAAGGCGTGGACCTTCTCGTCCACGGCCTCGATGCGGGCCAGGTGGGCCTCGGCGACCTCGACGGCCGTCAGCTCGCCCGAGGCGATCTTCTCGGCGGTCTCGGCGGCCGTGAGCTTGATGATGTCCGTCATGGTCAGTCCTCCCCCAGGATCTGCGGCACCTTGAAACGCTGCTGCTCCTGGGCCGGGGCGCCGGAGAGCGCCTGCTCGGGGGTGAGCGAGGGACGGACCTCGTCCGACCGCATGACGTTCGTCAGCGGGAGCGGGTGCGAGGTCGGCGGTACGTCTTGGTCGGCGACCTCGCTGACGCGGGCGACCGCGCCGATGATGTCGTCGAGCTGGCCTGCGAAGTGGTCGAGTTCTTCGGGCTTCAGCTCCAGACGCGCCAGCCGGGCGAGGTGGGCGACCTCCTCGCGCGTGATGCCAGGCATGCAGCGATCCTCTGGGGTGAGTGTGTGTGGTTAGGGCCCAATCCTATGGGGCGGGCCCCGGTGCCCGTGAAACGGTTTGCCGGGGCCCCTCCGTCAGCACTCCGTCAGCGCTCCGTCAGCGCCGCCTCGTGTCCCAGATCTCACTCCTCAAGAAGTGGTTGTCGTACAGCTCCTGCACGTCCAGGAGGCTCTCCGGGGGGACCTCGCCGAGGCCGATGCGCTGCAGGTGGCGGAAGTACTCGAAGCGCTCGACGCCCGGGGTGAGGACGATGAGCAGGTCGGCGTCGGCGCCGGGCACGGCGGCGAAGGCGTGCGGCTTGCCGGGCGGGACGACGACGAGGTCGCCCGGGCCGGCGGTGACGACGTCCTCGCCGGAGAGGATGTCGGCGGCGCCGTCCAGCAGGAAGAACATCTCGGCGGAGTTGTCGTGCCAGTGCGGCTTGGCGCCGTCGGCGCCCGCCGTGAGGGTGACGCGCTGGGTGGACAGCGCGCCGCCGGTCCGGCTGCTGTCGGCCAGCAGGCGCACGGTGGTGGGCGCGCGGCCGACGACCTCGGCCTCGGCCTCTCGGACGATCACGGACTCGTCGAACTTCGGAACGAACAGCGACATCTCGAAACCCCCTGGTGACGGTGGTGCCGTGGTCAGACGAGGAAGAGCAGCGCGGCGCTGATCAGTACAACGACCGCGGTGGCGAAGTGGATCCCGAAGGCGACGGCCTTCGTGCCGCCGTTGCGCAGGACTATCAGCGTGTCGCCGAGCGGGACAAGGGCCACGCAGACCATGAACCAGGCCTCGGCCTGCGCGCCGACGAAGGCCAGCAGCGCCAGGCCCAGCAGGCCGAAGGTGCCGTCCTTCAGACCCTTGACCGTGAGGTAGGCGCCGGCGTCGCCTTCCGGCCGGGCGGGCACGCCGTAGCCGGTCGCGGCGGAGGCGGGCTGGAACAGGAAGCGGTATCCGAGGAACACGCAGAACAGGTCGAGCACGACGGCCAGGGTGTACGCGGTGACGGTCACGTCTCTTCTCCTCGCTAGCAACGCTAGGGACAAGAGCGAAGCTAGCAGAGCGTCGACAGAAACGCTAGCGGTGCTAGAATTGCGGCCATGACGATCCAGACGCGCCGGGAGCGCGAACGAGCGGAACGTGAGCGGCTGATCGTGACGGCCGCACGGGAGCTGGCGGAGGCGGAGGGCTGGGACGCGGTGACCACGCGTCGACTGGCCGCCGAGATCGAGTACAGCCAGCCGGTCCTCTACAGCCACTTCAAGGGCAAGAGCGCGATCATGGCGGCGGTCGTGGTGCAGGGCTGCGCGGAACTGGCGGCCGAGCTGGCCTCGGCGCGCGCCGAGGTGCAGGGCGCGCGGGAGTCACTGGCGGCGGTGGCGGAGACGTACACGTCCTTCGCGCGGCGCCGGCCAGCCCTCTACGACGCCATGTTCACCCACCTCGTGGACCTGCCGTTCGCCACCGAGGAGGCACCGGAGCCGCTGCGGGCGGCGTTCGGCGAGCTGTTCTCCGTCGTGCAGCCGATCGCGGTCGAGGGCGACGACCCCGGCCTGCTGACGGAGACGTTCTGGGCGGGGCTGCACGGGCTGGTGACGCTGATGCGCAGTGGTCGGCTGCCGGAGGAGGCGCACGAAAGGCGGTTGGCCTTGCTGATCGGCCACTTCGCGGGCGACTGAGGACCTTCAGCCGCCGACGGCGATCGGCCCCACGGGAGACGGCACCCGTACGACCGAGCTGAAACGGGCGGGTGGGAGAAGTAGTTATTCGGCGGCCGGAAGCGCGGCGCGCGGCCGCTGCCACCCGCGAGACCCACGCGCCCGCAGCCAGGCCGTCGTCTCGTCCGGAGGCATCGCCGCGGCGACCAGCCATCCCTGCACCGCGTCACACCCGAGATCCCGCAGCCGCTCCCAGGTCTCGTCGTCCTCCACGCCCTCGGCGACGACCAGCAGCCCCAGCGAGTGCGCCAGGTCGACCGTGCAGCGCACGATCTCCGCGTCCTCGGTGTCCACGGCCAGCCGGGCCACGAAGGACCGGTCGATCTTCAGCTCGCTCACCGGCAGCCGCCGCAGGTGCACCAGCGAGGAGTACCCGGTGCCGAAGTCGTCCAGGGACATCTTCACGCCGTGCCCGGTGAGCCCGGCGAGGGTGTCGGCGGCCCGCTGCGGGTCCTCCAGCAGCACGTGCTCGGTTATCTCCAGCTGGAGCGCTCCCGCGGGGACTCCGTGCCGGGCCAGCCGGGCGGCGACGGAGCCCGCGAAGCCTGGCGTGTGGACGTCGCGCGGCGAGACGTTCACGGCCACCGGCACCCGCAGCCCCTGGGCCCGCCACCGGGCGACCTGCGCGAGCGCGGTCTCCAGCACGTACTCCGTCAGATGGGGCATCAGCCCCGAGGACTCGGCTATCGCTATGAACTCGTCCGGCGGAACCTTCCCGCGCTCGGGATGCACCCACCGCACCAGCGCCTCCAGGCCGGCGACCTGTCCGTCGAAGCGGACCTTCGGCTGGTAGTGCAACTGCACCTCGTGCGCGTCGAGCGCCCGGCGCAGATCGCCCAGCAGGCCCAGCCGGTCCGGGGTGTTGGAGTCCCGCTTGGACTCGTAGACCTCGACGCCCGTACGGTCCCGCTTCGCCTGGTACATCGCCACGTCCGCCCGCCGCAGCAGCCCCTCGGCGTCCAGCGCGTGGTCCGGGAAGACGGCGACGCCGGCGCTGGCCTCCAGGACGAGGGTGAGCCCGTCGAGGTCGAGCGGGGAGCTGAGGGCGGCGACGAGGCCGCGGGCGACCCGCGTGGCGGACGTGGTGGAGTCGGCGACCGGCAGTAAGACGGCGAACTCGTCACCGCCGAGCCGGGCCGCCTCCGCGCCGCGCGGAAGGGCGATCCGCAGCCGGTCGGCTATCTGCAGCAGCAGCCGGTCACCGGCGAGATGACCGAGGGTGTCGTTCACCGACCGGAAACGATCGAGGTCGATCAGCATGAGGGCGGTGCGGGCGCCGATGCGCTCGGCGTCGTCGAGGGCGGTCCAGATCCGCTCCAGCAGCCACTGCCGGTTGGGCAGCCCGGTCAGCGGGTCGCGGAGTTGCTCCTCGGCGCGGGCCCGGGCCATCCACAGCGTCGAGTCGAGGGCTATCAGCGGGATGGCGAACAGTGGGAGCAGGATCGGCTGGGCGTCGGCGACCACGCACACCAGCGGGGCGATGCCGAGCAGCGCGACGGCGACCAGACCCTGCCTGACCAGGGCGGTACGGGCGACGGTGGGCAGTCCGCCGCCGCGCGGTGCGTGCAGGTACCACAGCAGGCCGCGGCTGACGAGGAGATAGGCGGCGGCGGCGAGCACCACCTCGGGCACGGTGGTGATGCTCCAGTTGTCGGGGCTCCAGGGATCCTCGACCGTCGGTACGCGCCCGAAGGAGCCGAGCACCAGGGCGCCGGCGCTGATCCCGAGGATGTCCACCGCGCCGTGCAGCACACCCTGCCGCCAGCGGTTCCGCCTGGCTATGCCGACCAGGACCACGACGGTGAGGCTGACCATCCCGGCGGGCACCCAGCCGTACAGCAGCAGGACGGCCAGGGTGAGGGCCGCGCCGGAGCCCGTGCCGCCCCACCAGCGGGCGCGGCCGAGCATGACGAGGTGGCCGACGATGGTGCCGGTGAGCACGGCCAGCGACCAGCCGAGCGTGCCGCCCGGGAAGAGGGCGTGGTTGCCGCTGAAGGCGCGGTAGAAGCCCGCGCCCAGGGCGAATCCGGCGGCCGCCACGAGGCCCGCGGGCAACGCGGGCCAGGACAGATGCCGTTCGGGGTCGGTGCCGGGCAGCACGGGGGCGGCCTCGATGGCCAGCGGGATCGGTGTGTGTGCCTCGGACGCGGTGCCCGGTCCGGCCGGGCGCGGCCGCGTGCCCGTGCGCTCGGCGCCCCACCCGGTCCACCGGATCCCCCGCCATGCGACCGCACGGCGGCGCAGACGCAGCCATGAGTCCGGGGCGGCGCTCTCGGTCGGTTCCATTCCCGTCCCTCTCACAGCCGGCGGTGCCCACGCCACGCGGCCCGATGCCCGACAACCATCAGCGGCTCCGCGTCGAAGAAACCTTCCCCGTGCCCTTCGCGGGCAGGGGGATGCCCCAGCCGCAGCTGGGCACGGCAGGCGCACACCTCAACAGTAGGCCGCGGAAGGCTTCCTCGGGCAGCGGTCGTCGACGGTTGCCCGAATGCGCCCGGGCCACCCGTATGCAACTGATATGCGCCGAACGGGTGGCCTTCAACCGCTACTCCTCGGTCGGAAGTGCGACTTCCGTCGCTGCCTCGGGGCCCTGCTCCAACAGGACGCCGAAACCGTCCTCGTTCAGAACCGGAACCTTGAGCTGCATGGCCTTGTCGTACTTCGATCCCGGGTTGTCGCCCACCACGACGAACGAGGTCTTCTTCGAAACCGAACCGGTCACCTTCGCACCGCGGCTCTGCAGCGCCTCCTTGGCGCCGTCCCGGGTGAAGTTCTCCAGCGTGCCGGTCACGACGACGGTGAGACCCTCCAGCGGGCGCGGCCCCTCGTCCTCGCCGGACGACTCCTCCTCCAGCGGGACTCCGGCCGCCTTCCACTTGCGGACGATCTCGCGGTGCCAGTCCTCGGCGAACCACTCCTTGAGGGCGGCGGCGATGATGGGACCGACGCCGTCGGTGGTGGCCAGCTCCTCCTCGGTGGCCTGCTCGATGCGGTCGACGGAGCGGAACTCTCGCGCGAGGGCCTGCGCCGCCACCGGGCCGACGTGCCGGATCGACAGGCCGTTCAGGAAGCGGGCGAGCGGGCGGGCCTTGGCCGCCTCGATGTTCTCCAGCAGCGCGAGGGTGTTCTTCTTCGGCTCGCCCTTCTGGTTGGCGAAGACCGTGACGACCTTCTCCTCGCCCGTCTTGGGATCCCGCTTGGGCAGGCCGCTGTCCGGGTCGAGGACGTAGGCCTTGATGGGCAGCAGCTTCTCCACCGTCAGGTCGAACAGGTCGCCCTCGTCCACCAGTGGCGGGTCGGCCGGCTCCAGCGGGCGGGTCAGCGCGGCGGCGGCCACCGCGCCGAAGTTCTCGATGTCCAGGCACTCACGGCCCGCGAGGTAGGAGACGCGCTCGCGCAACTGGGCCGGGCAGGTACGTGCGTTGGGGCAGCGGAGGTCGATGTCGCCCTCCTTCATGGGCCGCAGCGGCGTCCCGCACTCGGGGCACTCGCTCGGCATCACGAACTCCCGCTCGGCGCCGTCCCGCAGGTCGACCACCGGGCCGAGGATCTCCGGGATGACGTCACCGGCCTTGCGGATCACCACGGTGTCGCCGATGAGCACGCCCTTGGCCTTGACGACCTCCTGGTTGTGCAGGGTGGCGAACTCGACCTCGCTGCCCGCGACCGTGACCGGCTCGACCTGGGCGTACGGCGTGACGCGGCCGGTGCGGCCGACGCCCACCTTGATGTCGATGAGCTTGGTGTTGACCTCTTCCGGCGCGTACTTGTAGGCGATCGCCCAGCGCGGGGCCCGGGCGGTGGAGCCGAGTCGGCCCTGGAGCCGGATCTCGTCCAGCTTGACGACGGCGCCGTCGATCTCGTGCTCCACGGAGTGGCGGTTCTCGCCGTCGTAGTGGGCGATGAACTCCCGTACGCCGTCGAGGTCGTCGACCACCCGGTTGTGCGTGGAGGTGGGCAGGCCCCAGGTCTTCAGCAGGTCGTAGGCCTGGGAGAGACGGGTCATGCCCGTGAAGCCCTCCAGGGCGCCGATGCCGTGGACGACCATGTGCAGCGGGCGGGTGGCGGTGACCCGCGGGTCCTTCTGGCGCAGCGAACCGGCGGCGGCGTTGCGGGGGTTGGCGAAGGGCTTGTCGCCGGCCGCGACCAGCCGGGCGTTCAGCTCCTCGAACTTCTCCATCGGGAAGTAGACCTCGCCGCGGATCTCCACGAGATCGGGGACGTCGTCGCCCTGGAGGCGGTCCGGGATCTCCGCGATCGTGCGGACGTTCGGGGTGATGTCCTCGCCGGTGCGGCCGTCGCCGCGGGTGGCGGCGCGCGTGAGACGGCCGTGCTCGTAGGTGAGGTTGACGGCGAGGCCGTCCACCTTCAGCTCGCACAGGAAGTGGTACTCCTGGTCGCCCAGCTCCCTGGCGATGCGGTCGGCCCAGGCGGCCAGCTCCTCGTCGTTGAAGGTGTTGTCCAGGGAGAGCATCCGCTGGCGGTGCTCGACCGCCGTGAACTCCGTCTCGTACGACCCCGCGACCTTCTGGGTCGGCGAGTCCGGCGTGCGCAGCTCCGGGTACTGCTCCTCCAGCGCCTCGAGCGTCTTGAGGAGCTGGTCGAACTCCGCGTCGCTGATGACGGGAGCGTCCTTCACGTAGTACCGGAAGCGGTGCTCCTCGACCTGCTCCGCGAGCAGGGCGTGCTTCTCGCGGGCCTCGGCGGGCACCGCCGTCGTCTCCGCTTGCTTGTCGCCGGCCACCGTGTGGTCCTCCCGTTACTCTGGGTTGTCCGCGAGTGATCTCGCCGCCCGGACGCAGTGGGCGAGCACCTGGCGCGCGTAGGCGGGGGAAGCGCCCGCAAGACCGCACGCCGGGGTGACCGTGACCGCCTCCGCGAGCAACCCCGGATGCAGCCCCAGCCTGCGCCACAACGACCTGACACCCCTGACGCTACCGGCAGGGTCTGACAATGGGCCGTCCGTGCCCGGGGCGACACCGGCGAACAGCCGCGTGCCGCCTTCCACGGCCTCGCCGATGGCGTCGTCGTCACGTTCGGTGAGGAGCGAGAAGTCGAAGGAGAGCGCGGCGGCTCCGGCCCGGCGCAGCAGGGCGAACGGGACGTCGGGCGCGCAGGAGTGGATCACGACGGGTCCGCCGTCGTGCACCCCGATCACGTCCCGCAGGGTGGCCTCCACGACCTGCCGGTCCACGGCCCGGTGCGTGCGGTAGCCGCTGGCGGTGCGGACCTGTCCGCGCAGTACGGCGGTGAGGGAGGGCTCGTCGAGCTGGAGGACGAGCCGGGCACCCGGAACACGGCGGTGCATCTCGGCGAGGTGCAGCCGCAGGCCCTCCGCCAGTGAGCCGGCGAGGTCGCGGCAGGCGCCGGGGTCGGACAGGGCGGACTCGCCGTTCCTCAGCTCCAGGGCGGCGGCCAGCGTCCACGGTCCGACCGCCTGCACCTTGAGGTCGCCCTCGTAGCCTTGGGTGAACTCCTCCAGGGCGTCGAGGTCCTCGCCCAGCCAGGACCGGGCCCGCTTGGTGTCGCGGCCCGGCCGGTCGCCGATCCGCCAACCGCTGGGCTCCACGCGCGCGTACAGCTCGACGAGCATGCCCGCGGTCCGCCCGATCATGTCGGCGCCGGGGCCGCGTGCGGGCAGCTCGGGCAGATACGGAAAGTCCTCGAAGCTGCCGGTGACGGTCTTGGCGGCCTCCCGGGCGTCCCCGCCGGGCATGGACCCGACACCGGTGGCGGAACTGAAGGTGAAATGGCTGGTCTCGCTCACCCCGGAAGCGTATGCCGTACGACGCACCACGGGGCTCCGCCCCCTGGCCCCCCGGCCTGTGCCCAGCCACCACCCGACCCGGTGGGCCGAGAAGTGGCCGCAGCATTCGGCTCGGTCGGCCGGGAAGTGAGCGCAGGGGCGGTGGGGCGAGGTCCTCCCGCCGTCACCCCGCTTTCACCGCCCCGGGCGCACCGTCAGGTCGTTGACCTCCGCGTCCCTCGGGAGGTCCAGGGCCATCAGGATCGTCGTCGCGACCGACTCGGGGTCGATCCACCGGGCGGGGTCGTAGTCCTTGCCCTCCTGCTGGTGGACCTTGGCCTGCATGGGGCTGGCCGTGCGGCCGGGGTAGACGGAGGTGACGCGGACGCCGTTGCCGTGCTCCTCGTGGCGCAGGGAGTCGGCCAGGGCCTTCAGACCGTGCTTGGAGGCGGCGTACGCGGACCAGCCGGCGTGGGCGTTGAGGCCGGCACCGGAGTTGACGAAGATCACATGGCCGCGGGCGGCGCGGAGCTGAGGCAGGAAGTGCCGGGTCAGCTCGGCCGGGGCGACCAGGTTGACGTTGAGCTGGTGGCGCCAGGTCTTGGGGGTCAGCTCACCGACCTCGCCGAGGTCCACGACTCCGGCGATGTGCAGCAGCGAGTCGACCCGGTCCGGGAGCGTCTGGTGGGAGAACGCCCAGGAGAGCTTGTCCGGGTCGGCCAGGTCGCCCACCAGGGTGCGCGCCCCGGGGTACTCGGCGGCCAGCTCCTTCGCGCGGCCCGCGTCGCGCGCGTGCAGGACGATTTCGTCCCCGCGCGCGTGCAGACGGCGGGCGACGGCCGCGCCGATGCCGGAACCGGCCCCGGTGATCACATGTGTAGCCATGCCCGCCATGCTCGCATCATCGGGAGCGCAAAGACTCTTCCAGGTAGGCCAGTGCGGCGGCCGGCTCCTCGGCGAAGAAGACCAGCTCGGACAGCGGGCGGGGCAGGAAACCCTCGTCCTCCATGCGGCGGAACTGCTCCTGGAGGCCGTCGTAGAAGCCGGCGGTGTTCAGCAGCACCACCGGCTTCTGCGTGCGGCCGTGCTTCTTCAGCTCCAGGATCTCGGTGGCCTCGTCGAGCGTTCCGGTGCCGCCCACCATGATCGCCACGGCGTCGGCCTTGTCCAGGAGCAGCTTCTTGCGTTCGGCGAGGTCGGCGGCGATGACCATCTCGTCCGCGCCCGGCCGCACCTTCGCCGCGAGGAACTCCACGGAGACGCCCAGCAGCCTGCCGCCCGCCTCGTGCACCCCGTCGGCGACCACCTTCATCAGACCGACGTTGGAGCCGCCCCAGACCAGGGTGTGCCCGCCCTTGCCGAGCAGTTCCGCGAAGTCGCGCGCGGGGCGCGTGTAGCGCTCGTCGAGGTCGGCGGCGGAGAGGAAGACGCAGATGTTCATGTCCCCCACCGTACGTGGGAAGAAGTACGGTCCCGCGCGCGCTGTTCGTACATGACCACAGGACACACGATCACCATCGAACGGGGCGAGCAGCACGTGCGCGTGGTGCACGGCGACCAGGTGCTCGCGGAGACCGGCCGTCCCCTCGTACTGCGCGAGACCGGCTCGCCGGTGCGGTACTACATACCCGCCGAGGACGTCCACCTGGACCTGCTCACGCCCTCCGACACCCACACCGTCTGCCCCTTCAAGGGCACCGCGTCCTACTGGTCGCTGCCGGACGCGCCCGACCTGGTGTGGGCGTACCCGGACCCGAAGCCGGGCGTGGCGGAGATCAGGGACCACTACTGCTTCTACGAGGTCGACGTGTCGTGACCGCTGAATTCCGTGCCGTACGGCAGTCTGCACCGGCATGGACAAGATGACGACTTCCCGCGACGGCACCTCCCTCGCGTACGGAGTGATCGGCCAGGGACCGACGGTGATCCTGGTGAGCGGCGCGATGTCCACCGGCGGCACCGTGACGCCCCTGGCGCACCGGATCGCGGACCGCTGCACGGCCGTCGTCTACGACCGCAGGGGCCGCGGCGAGAGCGGTGACACGACGCCGTACGAGGTGCAGCGCGAGGTCGAGGACCTGGCCGCGCTGATCGAGGCGGTGGGAGGTGCGCAGGCGCTGTTCGGGGTCTCCTCGGGCGGTGCGCTGGTGCTGGAGGCGGCGGCGAGCGGCCTGCCGGTGCGTCAGGCGGCCGTGTACGAGGTGCCGTTCGCCGACTTCCTGGACGGCGGCGCCGAGCGGGAGGCCGCGTACAAGGAGAACCTGAACGAGGCGCTCGCCGAGGGCCGGCGCGGGGACGCGGTGGAGCTGTTCCTGCGGCTGACGGGCCTGGGCGAGGAGATGATCCGGGGCGCGCGGCAGTCGCCCATGTGGGCCGGCATGGAGGCCGTCGCACCGAGCCTGGCGTACGACGACGCGGTCATGGGCGACGGCCTGCTGCCGCGCGAGCGGCTGGCCGGGATCTCCGTGCCCGTCCTCGTGGCCGCGGGCGGGGCGAGCCCCGCGTGGATGCGCGACGCGAACCGCGCGCTCGCGGAGGCGGTGCCCCAGGGCTCGTACCAGGTGCTGGAGGGCCAGACGCACATGGTGGAACCGGGTGTCCTCGGCCCGGTGCTGGCCGACTTCCTCACCCGGTGAGCGGCCCGGGTCAGACCGCCGCTGCCGCGGTCCGTGTGGTCGACGCGATCGTCGCCGAGCCGACGACGCGCGTGCCGTCGTACAGGACGATCGCCTGGCCGGGGGCGACACCCCGGACCGGCTCGGTGAAGCTGACCCGCAGTTCGCCGTCGACCGGTTCCGCGGTGACCTCGGTCTCGCCGCCGTGGGCACGGAGCTGGGCGGTGTAGGTGCCGGGACCGGACGGGGCGCTGCCGCACCAGCGCGGCTTGATCGCCGTCAGCGCGATGACGTCAAGGGCGGCGGCCGGGCCCACGGTCACCGTGTTGTTCACCGGGGAGATGTCGAGGACGTAGCGCGGCTTGCCGTCGGCGGCCGGGGTGCCGATGCGCAGCCCCTTGCGCTGGCCGATCGTGAAGCCGTACGCGCCCTCGTGCGTGCCCACCTTGGCGCCGGACTCGTCGACGATGTCGCCCTCGGCCTTGCCGAGCCGCGTGGCCAGAAAGCCCTGGGTGTCGCCGTCGGCGATGAAGCAGATGTCGTGCGAGTCGGGCTTCTTGGCGACCGCCAGGCCCCGGCGCTCGGCCTCCGCGCGGATCTCCTCCTTGGTGGTGACCGTGTCGCCGAGCGGGAACAGCGCGTGGGCGAGCTGCTTCTCGTCCAGGACGCCGAGGACGTACGACTGGTCCTTGGCCATGTCGGAGGCGCGGTGCAGCTCGCGGGAGCCGTCCTCCTCGACGATCACCTTGGCGTAGTGACCGGTGCAGACGGCGTCGAAGCCGAGGGCGAGCGCCTTGTCCAGCAGCGCGGCGAACTTGATCTTCTCGTTGCAGCGCAGGCAGGGGTTGGGGGTGCGGCCGGCCTCGTACTCGGCGATGAAGTCCTCGACGACGTCCTCGCGGAAGCGGTCGGCGAGGTCCCACACGTAGAACGGGATGCCGATGACGTCGGCGGCGCGGCGGGCGTCGCGCGAGTCCTCGATGGTGCAGCAGCCCCGCGCGCCGGTGCGGAAGGACTGGGGGTTCGCGGAGAGCGCGAGATGGACGCCGGTGACGTCGTGGCCGACTTCCGCGGCCCGCGCGGCGGCGACGGCGGAGTCGACCCCGCCGGACATGGCGGCGAGGACGCGGAGGGGGCGGGGGCGCTGCGGGGTGTCAGTCATAGCCCTTCCAGAGTACGGGGGCGCGGGAACCGGGGCCGCCGGATATCCGTTGACGATCACATGGGGGCGACGACCGAGGGGACGACCGGGGTGCCGGCGAAGGACGGGGACCGGCGGCTGGGGCGGCGTGCCCTGCTCATCGGCGGGGCCGCGGCCGCCCTGGGCACGGCCGTGCTGGCCCGGGACGAGCTGTCCCGGCTGTGGTGGCGGCTGCCCGGGGTGGAGAAGCGGCGAGTGGCCGGGGCCGTCGACTTCCGGGGCGCGCGCTGGGTACCGGCCTCGGCGGGGAACTACCGGCGGGCGGACCGGCCGGACGACTACCGCATCGACCGGGTGGTCATCCATGTCACACAGGGCGGGTACGCGTCGGCGGTGAAGGTCTTCCAGGACCCCGCGCACGGCGCGGCGGCGCACTACATCGTGCGCAAGGACGGCCGGATCACCCAGCTGATCCGCGAGCTGGACGTGGCCTTCCACGCGGGCAACCGGGAGTACAACGAGCGCAGCGTCGGCATCGAGCACGAGGGCTTCGTGGAGGACCCCTCCTCCTTCACGGACGCGATGTACGCGGCCTCGGCGCGGCTGACGGCGGCGATATGCGGGCGCTACGGCATACCCGTCGACCGGGAGCACGTCATCGGGCACGTGGAGGTGCCGGGGACGGACCACACGGACCCCGGGCGCCACTGGGACTGGGACCGCTACCTGGGGTTGGTGCGGCGGGCGCGGGCCTGAGGCGTCACGCCGGTCCTTACGCCCGCTCCGTCGCCGCTACGTCAGCCCCGCCGCCCGGGCCCGCTCCACGGCCGGCCCGATCGCCTTGGCGACGGCCTCGACGTCGGCGTCCGTGGAGGTGTGGCCGAGGGAGAAGCGCAGGGTGCCGCGGGCCAGGTCCGGGTCGGTGCCGGTGGCCAGCAGGACGTGGCTGGGCTGGGCGACGCCCGCGGTGCAGGCGGAGCCGGTGGAGCACTCGATGCCCTGGGCGTCCAGCAGGAGCAGCAGGGAGTCGCCCTCGCAGCCCGGGAAGGTGAAGTGGGCGTTGGCCGGGAGGCGGCCCGCGGGCGCCGGGTCCCCGCCGAGGACGGCGTCCGGCACCGCCGCACGGACGGCGTCGGTCAGCCGGTCCCGCAGGGCGCCGATCTCGCGGGCGAACCACTCCTGTTGCTCGGCGGCGACGCGGGCGGCCACCGCGAAGGAGGCGACGGCGGGGACGTCGAGGGTGCCGGAGCGGACGTGGCGTTCCTGGCCGCCGCCGTGCAGGACGGGTACGGGGGTGTACTCACGGCCGAGGAGCAGCGCCCCGATGCCGTACGGGCCGCCGATCTTGTGGGCCGACACGGTCATCGCGGCGAGGCCGGAGGCGCCGAAGTCGACCGGGAGCTGCCCGCAGGCCTGGACCGCGTCGGCGTGCAGGGGGATGCCGAACTCACCTGCGACGTCGGCGAGTTCACGGACCGGCATGATGGTGCCGATCTCGTTGTTGGCCCACATCACGGTCGCCAGGGCGACGTCCTCGGGGTTGCGGGCGATGGCTTCGCGCAGGGCCTCGGGGTGGACGCGGCCGTAGGAGTCGACGGGGAGGTACTCGACGGTGGCGCCCTCGTGTTCGCCGAGCCAGTGCACGGCGTCGAGTACGGCGTGGTGCTCGACGGGGCTGGCCAGGACGCGGGTGCGGGCCGGGTCGGCGTCGCGGCGGGACCAGTAAAGGCCCTTCACCGCGAGGTTGTCGGCCTCGGTGCCGCCCGAGGTGAGGACGACCTCGCTGGGACGGGCGCCCAGTGCTTCGGCAAGGGTCTCGCGGGACTCCTCGACCGTGCGGCGGGCCCGGCGGCCGGAGGCGTGCAGGGAGGACGCGTTGCCGGTGATGCTCAGCTGGGCGGTCAGGGCCTCTGCCGCCTCCGGGAGCATCGGGGTCGTGGCGGCGTGGTCGAGGTAAGCCATGGTGAGCCCGATTCTACGAGCCCTTGCAGTTGGGCTTGGCCTCGGAGTGGGTCCACTTGCCGTGCGGCGCCTTTTGGGGGGTGCGAGTGCGGCTTGCCTTCGGCTGTGGATGCGGCCTACGTCGACTGCTGACGCGGCTTGCGTCGGCTACGGGTGCGCCTTGTGTGGGCTGCACCTGGCGTCGGTGGCGGCGCGCCCGGCGCTGTCGGCCGTGCCCACCCGTTCCGCCCTGCGGAACGTCTGCCCACGGCGGTCGGCGATACGGCGGCCGGGGGTGCGGCGGTCGACGGCGCGTCGCCACGGCGGTGGGCTGCGCGGCGCCACGGCGGTCGGCGGTCGGCGGTCGGCGGTCGGCGGTCGGCGGTCGGCCACACAATGGTCGACGGTGCGTCGCCACCGCGGCCGGCGACACGGCACCAGCAGTGCGGCGGTCTGCGGTCGACGCCACGGCGGTCGACGGTGCTTCGCCACGGCGCTCGGCGGTCGACGGTGCTTCGCCACGGCGGTCGGCGGTCGGCGGTGCGTCGCCACCGCGGCCGGCGACACGACGCCAGCAGTGCGGCGGTCTGCGGTCGACGGCGCTTCGCCACGGCGCTCGGCGCTCGGCGCTCGGCGCTCGGCGCTCGGCGCTCGGCGCTCGGCGCTCGGCGACACGATGGTCGACGGTCCGTCGCCACGACGGCGACGACACGGCTGACGGCAGTGCAGCTGACGGCTGACGGCTGACGGCTCGGCCCCGTCGTCCTCGGGGCCCCGGCACCTTCGGGCGATGTCCCCTGGGCTCAGAGGCTCCAGGACACCGTGTGGGACATCTCCATGGCGATCGCCAGGACGGCCAGGTCCGCGATGCCCAGGGTCAGGCCCAGGTAGGCGCGGCCGCGTCGGGTCGTGCCGCGCCAGAGGGCGACGGCGGCCAGGGTGATGGCGATCGGGCCGAGAAAGAGGTTGAGGACGAGCAGGCCGAGAAGGCCGAGGATGAAGGACGCAACGGCCATTCCGTCGGCGTCCCGCGCCTGCGGGCGGGTGTCGGTGCGGCCGGTGGCGGGTGCGGTGAGTTGCATGGTGCTCAGCTCCTGGAAGTCGTTCCGGAAGGTCAGTTGACCGAGGTGCCGCGGCGGCGGCTGTGGCGCTCGCGGATCGCGAAGACGGCGAGCCAGGCGGCGATGAAAGCGGCCGCGGTGACGGTGACGGTCAGCGGTACGTGAGCGACGGTGCCCAGTACGACGCCGAGCAGCATGAGTGCGACGACGAGGAACAACATGGGATCAGATCCCCCCTCCGGGATGCCTTGGGTCTGGCCTCTGTGAAGTTTCGGTGAACAGTTGTAGTAACAGTTGTTCACTGACTTCGAGTCTAGCGCCTTCCGCGGCTTTAAAATTCCAGAGAACAGTTGTTAACTGGATGACATGAGTCACACCCTCGGCATCCGGCAGGCCCAGAAGCAGAAGACCCGGCAGGCGTTCCTGGACGCGGCGCTCGCGCTGCTGGAGGAACAGAGCCTGAGCAGCCTCGGTCTGCGCGAGGTCACCCGCGCCGTCGGTGTCGCCCCGACCGCCTTCTACCGGCACTTCCGCTCCACCGCCGACCTCGGCGTCGCCCTGGTCGACGAGGCTCTCGGCAGCCTTCACCCGATGGTGCGGACGACGGTGTCCACGGCGGGCGACAGCGAGGAGCGCATCACGCGCGCGATCGAGTTGATCGCGCACCACGTGGACGCCCATCCCGCCCACGTCCGTTTCATCGCCCGCGAGCGGCACGGCGGGGTCCAGCCCGTGCGCGAGGCCATCCAGTCCCAACTGGCACGGTTCGCGGAGGAGGTGAAGGCCGAGCTGGCCAAGGACCCGCAGGCCGAAGGCTGGAGCGACGACGACGTGCTGATGCTCGCGCATCTCTACGTCGACCAGATGCTCATCACCGCATCGCTCTTCCTCGAGACCCTGGAGGGATCCACGGACGAGCGTGAGCGCGTCGCCCAGCTCGCCACCCGGCAGATGCGGCTCATCAGCATCGGCCGCCGGCACTGGCTGGACTGACCGGCCACCGGCCGCGGCACACGCGCAGGGGGCGGCGCGCCCGTCCCGCCGAGCGCACCGCCCCCTGCCGTCGGTCGGCCGTACTGCCGCACGACCCCGTCGATCAGCCCTGCTGAGCCTGTCCCCCGGTCTGCGCCCCGCCCTGTCCTGCGGCCTGGCCCCCGCCCGGACCGCCGCAGCCGCCGCCCTGGCCGCCCCCGGGACCGCCCTGGCCGCCGCCGGGCGCGCCGCTCGGCAGGCCCGAGGGTGCACCGCTCGGCCGGGCCGACGGCGCCCCGCTCGGCTTGACCGTGGAGGCACCCGAAGGCGCACCGGACGGTGCCCCGCTCGGCCGGCGGCCCGTGCCGCCGGTCGGCATGCCGGACGGCGCCTGGCAGGCCTGGCCGCCGGAGGTGCCGCTGGTCGAGGAGGAGGAGTCGCCCGAGCCGCAGGCGGTGAGCAGCAACGGGGACAGCGCAAGCAGGGCTACGGCGGGGACGAGGCGTGCACGCTTCATGAGAGTCAGCTCCGCGGAAGATGAGGGAATCCTGAGGCGGGCACTCAACCAACGGCGGTTAGGGCGTTCTTGGGACCGCCCTGTCCGTCGCCTGTCAATCGGGTAAAGCGCACCTCAAGTACCGCCACCCACCTGGGATTTCATCCCTCGCCCCAGCCCGCCCCCTGGTACAGGGCCGTGACAGAACGGACCGCCCGCAGCAGCTCCGCGCGCGCCTCGGGCGGGCCGAGTATCTCCACCTGGTCGGAGAAGGCGAGCAGTTGCCGCACGGCGCGCAGCACCGGGTACGTCAGCCGGGCGGTGACCCAGTCGCTCTCGCCGTCGTCGTCGGGGAGTTCGGTCAGCTGCGAGGCGGCCATGCGCTGGAACATGTCGAGACGCTCGCGCCGGATCCGTACCGTGACGTCGATCCCGTGCTCCGGGCGCTCCTCCACGTGGCGGCGCAGCACCTCCCAGACGTCGGCGAGTTCGACACCGGACCGGCGCCGCACCGGGTCGTCCAGCAGGCGTGCCGAGCGCACCCGGTCGGCGCGGAACAGCCGGGGCGCGCCGCGCCGGTCGGCGACCAGGTACCAGACCCCGGCCTTGGCGACCAGGCCGTACGGGTCCACGGTGTACGTACGCGGCTCCCGCTCCCCGCTGTGCCGGTAGCGCAGCTTGAGCCGCCGGTCGGAGAACACCGCGTCCTGGAGCACCTCCAGGTCGACGGCCTGTTGCGGGCCGCTCCGCCAGCGGGTGGCGTCGACCAGGATGCGGCGGCTGGTGACCTCTGCGGCAGGCCGGTGCGGGGCCGGCAGGGCCGCCATCACCTTGCGCAGGGCCGAGCCGAGCGCCGCGTCGAGGCCGAGTGCGGCGTGGGCGCCCTGGGCGGCGAGGATGAACAGGGCGCGGGACTCGTCCGCGGTGAGGCCGGTGACGTCCGTGCGGAAACCGGCGAGGAGTTCGATGCCGCCGTGCCGGCCGCGCTCGGCGTACACGGGGACGCCGGAGGCCGACAGGGCCTCGATGTCCCGGTAGATGGTGCGGACCGACACCTCCAGCCGGTCGGCGAGTTCGGGCGCGGGGACGCGGCCCCGGGTCTGCAGGAGCAGCAGGATCGACAGCAGCCGGTCGGACTTCACGCCGACAGGATCCCGCCACGTGGGTGGCCGGAGCAATCCACGGCGGCGGTGCCGGGTCGTCCGGGAGAGTTCCGACGCGAAAAACCCTGACCGAAAAAACCTGACGGGAACTGTCAGGTTATCGAGAGAACCTCACTGCACCGACCTACGGAGAGGCATCCCATGAACACCATCGACCCGCGCCCCGTCTACACCCGCGCCACCGAGCAGGCGGCCGCGCTCATCAGGACGGTGCGTCCCGAACAGCTCGACGGCCCGACACCCTGTACCGAGTTCGACGTACGGGCCCTGCTGAGCCACATCGTCGGCGGCACCCGGCGGATCGCCGTGGTCGGCGAGGGCGGCGACGGGCTCGCGGTCCACCCGTTCACCGAGGGCGTCGCGGACGACGGCTGGGCGGCCGCCTACGACGAGGTGCGCGTCCGTGTCGTGAAGGCCTGGGAGGCCGACGAGCGGATGACGAGCCCGGTGCGCGTGCCCTGGGGCGAGGTCCCCGGCCACGCGGCGCTCTCCGGCTACGTCATGGAGATCGTGACGCACACCTGGGACCTCTCCGAGGCCCTCGGCCACCCCGGGGAACTCGACCCGGAGCTGGCCGAGTTCGCGCTGGCCACCGCCCGCCAGGTGTTGCCCGACGCCCGTCCCCGCGACGAGAACACCCCCTTCGACGCCCGCCACCAGGCACCCGAGGGAGCGGACGTCTACGCGCAGCTGGCGGCCTGGATGGGCCGCCGGCCCCTGGACCGGGCCTGACCGGCCCGCTCCGGTCAGGCGAGGCGTGCTCGGGCGAGCTGGCGGGACTGGGCGACCAGGCGGTCCTCGCTGTCCCAGACCTCCGCGTCCTCCTCCAGGAAGCCGCCGGCCAGGTTGCGTGTGGTGATCGACACACGCAGCGGGCCGGGGGCCGGGCGGTGGCGGACGTGGACGGTGAGTTCGACCGTGGGCACCCAGCCCTTGATGCCGATCTCGAAGGCGGTGGGCGGGAGGGCGTCCACCGCGAGCAGCAGGGAGAGCGGGTCGGCGTCGCGGCCGTCGGCGAGGCCGAACCAGGCCCGCATCTCACCCTTGCCGGAGGGCGCGCCCAGCGCCCAGCCGAGGGTGGCGGGGTCCAGCTTGAGCATCAGCCGGTCGGTGATGGCCGAGCTGCCCGGGATCGGGGCCGGGGAGTCGTCGGGGCCGAAGCACTGCTCCAGGGGCGGTATCGCGGGCGGGGTCGCCGTCGTACGGACGTCGTCGGGGAGGGCGGCGAGGTCGCCGTAGGAGGCGAGGACGCGGATGCGCTCGACCTCGTTTCCCTGGTCGTCGTACTGGAAGAGCGAGGCCTGGCCGGTGGAGAGGGTGCGGCCGGTGCGGACCTGCTCGGTGCGGATGACCGCCGGGCCCGGCTGGGACGCGGTCAGATAGTGCGCCGAGATGGTGAAGGGGTCCGGGTGCGGGAGGGCGTCCGCGAGGGCCCGGCCGAGCACGGCCAGCAGATAGCCGCCGTTGACGGCGTTGATGATGGTCCAGCCGGCGGAGAGGTCGATGTCGTAGACCCCGGGCTCGCGCCGGGTGACCGCGGTGTCGCGGTCGAACTCGCTGTCGCCGATCACGGCCCGCGACGATGCGGGTCCCCCCGCTCGAGCGAAGCCGAGAGTGAGGGAGGGTGCGGAAGCTGCTTCTGGCATGCCTGAACGGTACAACAGGAAATTACTAAGCGGTAGCTTTTTGTGTTGCGGGCGGATGACAAGATCCCACCGGGCGGATGGCAGGATGGGGCGAGGCCCTCCTGCCGGGTGAGGTTCCGGCAATTTCTAGGTAAGTGTCCCGACACGTCCACAACCCCGGGCCCTCGTTTCCCCTCTATGGGGGCATGAGCCTCACCGGGACTCCGTTCCTCTACACGACCATCGTGCTTTCCGTGGTCGCCGTCATATTGCCGCTCGTCCTGTGGTCGAGGATGCGGGGGCCCAGGCCCCTGCGCGCCGCGGCCCGGGTGCTGATGCTGCTGTTCGCCCAGGGTACGGCCGTCACGCTGGTGTTCGTGTTGGTCAACAATCAGAACAACCTGTACGACAACTGGGCCGACCTGTTCGGCACCGGCAACCACGTCCAGCAGGCCGCCGACCTCGGCCGGGACGGTACCGGCGGCATAGCGCTGAAACGGTTGCCCAAGGTCAGGCAGAACTTCACGCAGGCCGACGGTCCCGGCATGCGCGCGGCCGGCGGGGTGCGCGTCACCCAGCTCAAGGGGCGGGTCTCCGGCGTGAACGCCGAGGTCTACGTCTGGCTGCCGCCCCAGTACAACGAGCCGGCCTACCGCAACAAGAAGTTCCCGGTCATGGAACTGCTGCCCGGCTACCCCGGCTCGGCGAAGGCCTGGTTCGGGTCACTGAAGGCGCACGAGCAGCTGCTGCCGCTGATGAGGAGCGGCCAGGTGGCGCCCTTCATCCTGGTCGCCCCGCGCACCAACCTGCTGGCCGGCGTGGACACCGGCTGCGCCAACATCCCCGGCCAGGTCAACGCCGACAGCTGGCTCAGCATCGACGTGCCGAAGATGGTCACGGACAACTTCCGGGCCCAGCCGGCCCCGCAGGGCTGGGCGGTGGCCGGGTACTCGGCGGGCGCGCACTGCGCGGTCAAGCTGGCCGTGGCGCACCCGGACCGGTACCGGGCCGCGGTGAGCATGTCGGGCTACAACGACCCGATAGGCGAGCGCAACTCCCTCGCCGCCCAGAACCCCACGCTGCGCGCCGAGAACAATCCTTACCTGCTTCTCAAGAAGGCGGCCGCACCGCCCCGGATCGCGCTGTACTTCTCCGGCGAGTCCGGCGACGGTTACCAGGCGGGCGTGGCGCTGGAGTCCGTCGCCAAGGCACCGACGACCGTGCACGTGGTGTTCCTGCCGCGCAGCGCGGGCGGGCACACCATGGCGCTGTGGCGGCCGCAGGTCACCACGGTGTTCCGCTGGCTGACCCTGGAGATGGGCCAGAACCGTGCCAGGGGCGCGGACCGTTCCCTCACCGGGACCGGCCGGTCCGCCGGGTCTACTCCTCCGACACCGTCGAGCGACGGTTCCACGCGCGCGGCGCTCGCCAGTGGTACCTCATCGCCAGCAGGCGCAGGACGAAAGCGGTGACCACCGCGAGCCCGCTGGTGAACGAGGTCAGGACGTCGTAGTGGATGCACAGCACCACCATGGTGGCGCCGACGATCGCCGGGACCGCATACAGGTCGCGGTCCCAGCGCAGCAGCGAGGGAACCTCGTTGGCGAGCACGTCCCTGAGCACGCCGCCGCCGACCGCGGTGGCGAGGCCCAGGGTCGCGGACGCGGTCAGGTTGAGGCCGTAGGAGTACGCCTTCGTCGTACCGGCGACCGAGAACAGGCCGAGGCCGGCCGCGTCGAAGACGAGCACCGCCGACTGGATGCGCTCCACGTGCGGATGCAGGAAGAAGACCACGAGCGCGGCGAACAGCGGGGTGAAGAAGTACCCGAGGTCCGTGAAGGCGGCCGGGGGCACGGCCCCGATGATCACGTCACGGAACAGCCCTCCGCCCAGCGCGGTGACCTCGGCCATCACGGCGATGCCGAACACGTCGAAGTTCTTCCGGACGGCCAGCAGCGCGCCGGAGATCGCGAACACGAAGATGCCGATGACATCGATCGTGTGCTGGACGGAGGGACTGAAGAGTTGCTGGAGCTGCACCCTGACATTCTTACCTGTCAGAGGCTGTGAACCTTACAAAGCCAGGCCTAGAGGGTCGGCTTGCCTGTCGTGAACAGCCAGGTACCGAAGAGATCGTCCAGCTTCTGCCCGCTGATCCGCTCGGCGAGGCGGACGAAGTCGGCCGTGTCCGCGTTGCCGTACTGGTGGAGCCGGGTCCAGGCGGGCAGCAGCCGGAAGAACGCCTCGTCGCCGATCCGCTCCCGCAGCGCCTGCAGGGTCATCGCGCCGCGCTGGTAGACGGCGGAGGCGAACATCGTGTCGCGCTGCGGGTCGGCCACCTTGATCTGCCAGAAGGCCGCGTCGGCCGGGCGCGCGTTGTACGCGGCGAGGAAGGAGTCGTGGGCCGAGCGGGTGCCCTGGTGCTCCGCCCACAGCCACTGGGCGTAGGTGGCGAAGCCCTCGTTGAGCCAGATGTCCTTCCACCGGTCCACGCTCACCGAGTCGCCGAACCACTGGTGGGCCAGCTCGTGCACGATGGTCGTCTCGTTGCGCACGGCCGAGTAGGCGGGCTTGCTCTGCACCTCCAGCGAGAACCCGGCCTCGGGCATGTCGTCGACGATCGCGCCGGTCTCCTCGAAGGGGTACGGCCCGAAGACCTGCGACCAGTAGTCGGTGGCGGCGGCCGTGACGGCGTACACGTCGACGTTGTTGCTGTTCTTCAGGACGGGGTCGATGGCGACGTAGATCGGGGTGCCGCCCGGGGTGCGGCCGGTCTGCACGTCGAACTTCCCGATGGTGGCGGTGGCGAGGTAGGTGGCCATGGGCCGGCTCTCGCGCCAGTGCGTGTACGTCGAGTCGCCCCAGTCGTACGTCGACACGAGCCGGCCGTTGGAGACGCCGGTCAGGCCCTTGGGTGCCTTGATCCGGATGTCGTAGGTGGCCTTGTCGGCGGGGTGGTCGCTGGACGGGAACCAGGTGGAGGCGGCGTTGGGCTCACAGGCGACGAAGACGCCGTCGGCGGTCTTCATCCAGCCGTACTTCGAGCCGAAGACGATGGGGCCGCCGAGCGGCTCGGGTATGCCGCCGTAGGTGACGGACACGGTGAACTCGCGGCCCTTGGCCAGGGTGCCGCGCGGGGTGACGGTGACCTCGTCGCCGTCGCGCGTGAACTGTGCGCGTCTGCCGTCGACCTCGACCTTGGTGATCTCCAGCTGCTGCAGGTCGAGGTCGAAGGAGGAGAGGTTCTGGGTGGCGCGCGCGGTGAGGGTCGTACGGCCGTCCAAGCGGCCGGTGCCCGGGTCGTAGGCGATGTCCAGGTCGTAGTGGCGGGCGTCGAAGCCGCCGTTGCCGAGCTGTGGGAAGTAGGGGTCACCGATGCCGGGTGCGCCCGCGGTGGGGGCGGGAGAGGCGGCGATGACCAGGAAGGAGGCCGCCGCGGTGGCGAGGGCCCCTAAGCGTGCCGAACGGGAGAGTGCCATGGTCGTCCCTTTCGAGCGTGTGCCTGTCGATGGACGGACACGGACGACTCTGCACTCTCCCGTTCAGGCATGTACATGACTTTGCCCAGTTGTCATGTGCTACTTGTCGGTTGACTCCTGGGACTTGGGGGCCGGAGCCTCGGACTCGTCGGCGGACTCCGACTCCTCCGAGTCGGATTCCCCGGCGGCCTCGGGCTCGGTCTCGGATTCCTCGGCCTCGGCCGACGCCTCCTCGGCCGCAGCCACCTCGGCCTCCTCGGCCGCCGCGACCTCGGCGGCAACCGCCGCCGACGTCTCCGCCGACTCCTCCAGGACCGCGTCACCGACCAGCTCGGAAGCCTCCTTCGCCGCCGTGAGCAGGACGGTGTCCTGCGGGGCCTGGTCGGCGAAGTTCTCCGGGTGGTGGCAGGCGACCCGCTGACCGGGCTTCAGCTCCAGCAGCTGCGGCTCGGTCGTCTTGCAGATCTGCGTCGCCTTCCAGCACCGGGTGTGGAAACGGCAGCCGGAGGGCGGCGCGATCGGCGACGGGACGTCACCGCGCAGCAGGATGCGCTCGTTCTTGGTGCCCCGCCGCTTCGGGTCGGGAATCGGCACGGCCGACATCAGCGCCTTGGTGTACGGGTGCATCGGCGCCTCGTACAGCGAGGCGCGGTCCGCCAGCTCGACGATCTTGCCGAGGTACATCACCGCGATCCGGTCCGAGACGTGCCGGACGACGGAGAGGTCGTGCGCGATGATCACGTACGTCAGGCCCAGCTCCTCCTGGAGGTCGTCCATGAGGTTGACGACCTGGGCCTGGATCGACACGTCCAGCGCGGACACCGGCTCGTCCGCGACGACGAGCTTCGGCTTCAGGGCGAGCGCGCGGGCGATGCCGATGCGCTGGCGCTGACCGCCGGAGAACTCGTGCGGATAGCGGTTGTAGTGCTCGGGGTTGAGGCCGACCAGCTCCAGGAGCCGCTGGACCTCCTTCTTCACCCCGCCCTCGGGCTGGACGCCCTGGAGCCGGAAGGGCGCCGAGACGATCGAGCCGATGGTGTGCCGGGGGTTCAGGGAGCCGTACGGGTCCTGGAAGATCATCTGGACGTCGCGGCGCATCGGGCGCATCTTCCCGGTGCTCAGCCGCGTGATGTCCCGGCCCTCGAACTCGATCGTGCCGCTGGTCGGGTCCTGGAGGCGGGTGATGACCCGGCCCATGGTCGACTTGCCGCAGCCCGACTCGCCGACGACGCCCAGGGTTTCGCCCTTGCGTACCTCGAAGTCGATGCCGTCGACCGCCTTCACGGCGCCGACCTGGCGCTGCAGGAGGCCCTTCTTGATCGGGAAGTGCTTCGTCAGGCCCTTGACCCTGAGCAGCACCTCACGCTCGGCGGAGCCACCCTCGGGGGCCGACGCCTGATGGGGGACCGCGGCCGTCCCGGCGGTGTCTTTCTTGTTCGTCTCACTCACAGCTTCGGCGCAATCTCTTCGGTCCAGATCCGCGTACGGTCCTCCGCCGAGAGGTGGCAGGCGGACCAGTGGCCGCCCTCCACCTGCTGCAGCTCGGGACGCACCGTGCGGGTGACGTTCCCCTTGGGAAGGTCCGCGTACGGGCAGCGCGGGTGGAAGGCACAGCCCGAGGGGACGTTGATGAGGCTCGGCGGCTGGCCCTTGACCGGGGTGAGCCGTTCGGCGGTCTCGCGGTCGATGCGCGGCATCGAGCCGAGCAGGCCCCAGGTGTACGGATGCTGCGGCTGGTCGAAGATCTCCCCGACCGGTCCGCGCTCCACGCACCGGCCGCCGTACATCACCAGGACGTCGTCGGCGATCTCGGCGACCACGCCGAGATCGTGCGTGATCATGATGACCGCGGAGCCGAACTCCTTCTGCAGATCCCGGATCAGGTCGAGGATCTGCGCCTGGACGGTCACGTCGAGGGCGGTGGTCGGCTCGTCCGCGATGAGCAGTTCGGGGTTGTTGACCAGCGCCATCGCGATCATGGCGCGCTGGCGCATACCGCCGGAGAACTCGTGCGGGTAGCCGTCGATGCGCTTGGCGGGCTCGGGGATGCCGACCCGGTCGAGCATCTCGATGGCGCGCGTGCGGGCCACCTTCTTGCTGACCTTGTTGTGGACCCGGTAGGCCTCGACGATCTGGGTGCCGACCTTGTAGTACGGGTGCATCGCGGACAGCGGGTCCTGGAAGATCATCGCCATCTTGCGGCCACGCAGCCGGCGCACCTCGTCCGGGTCGGCGCCGATCAGCTCCTGGCCGTCCAGCCACACCTCGCCGGAGACCGTGGCGTTCGCGGCGCGGTGCAGACCCATGAGGCCGAGGGACGTCACGGACTTGCCGGAGCCCGACTCGCCCACGATGCCCAGGGTCTGGCCGCGCCGCACGTCGAAGCTGACGCCGTCCACCGACTTGACCAGACCGTCGTCGGTGTTGAAGTGGATGCGCAGGTCGCGAACGGAGAGGAACGCGTCTTGGGCATCGGAAGGGGCGGCGACGTCCGTGGCCGGTTCGCCCAGTGCCGCCTTTTCGAGCTTGCTCACGAGTACCTCACGCGGGGGTCGATGGCTGCGTACACCAGGTCGACGACCAGATTGGAGAAGACGATGAAGAAGGCGGCGACCAGGGTCACGGCCATCACGATGGGCAGGTCGTTGTCCTTGATGGCCTGGATCGAGTACGCGCCGATGCCCTGCAGGGAGAAGACCGTCTCGGTGAGCACCGCGGTACCGATGAGGGTGCCGAAGTCGATGCCGAAGATGGTGACGATCGGGGTGAGGCTCGCGCGCAGGCCGTGCTTGGTGACGACCGTGCTCTCCCGCAGACCCTTGGCCCGGGCCGTCCGGATGTAGTCCTCGCTCATCGTCTCCAGCATGCCCGCCCGGGTGAGCCGGGCGTAGGTGGCGGAGAAGAGGAACGCGAGGCTGACCCAGGGCAGGAACAGGTGCCAGGCCCACTCACCCGGGTTCTGGGTGAAGGGCACGTAGTCGGTGCTGTCCCAGATGGGCCACTGGTAGATGAACAGGACGTTGATGACCTGACCGGTGAAGAAGATCGGGAGCGAGACGCCGGCGAGCGCGATGAACATCGAGATGCGGTCGACGGGCTTGCCCTTGCGCAGTGCGGAGATGACACCGGTGGTCACACCGAAGATCAGCCAGATCACGGCCGCGCCGACGGCCAGCGAGAACGAGACCGGGATGCGCTGCGTGAGCTGGGGCCACACCTCGACGTGACTCTTGAAGGAGTACCCGAAGCAGGGGGCGCTGCAGTGCGTGGCGTCGGGACCGAACTTGTAGTCCGCGCCCACGAACAGGCCCTTGATGTAGTCCCAGTACTGCATGTAGATGGGCTGGTCGAAGCCCAGGTTCTTCTTGATCGCGGCGATGGACTCGGGGTTGGCGTCCTTGCCGACGTACTGGGTGGCCAGCTGGGTGGCCGTCTGGCCGCCCAGGCGGGGGACCAGGAAGAAGATTGCGAAGGTGACTGCGCTGACCACCAGCAGCAGCACCAAAGCGCCGAAGACGCGTCGGATGATGTACGCAGCCACAGCTGTCCGGCTCCGGGGGGCCGGGACGGAGTGTGTCCGTCCCGGCCGCCCGGAGCCTTCACCTGCCTTTCAGGGGTATCCGGCCTGCTGTTACTTGGAGGAGCCCAGCAGCGTGTAGTCGTACATGCCGAGGTACGCCTGCGTGACCGTGACGTTGGTCGCGGACGTAGGCCTGATCAGCAGGTTCTTGCGGTAGATGAGCGGGACGACCGAGGCGTTGTCCAGGACCATCTTGTCGATGTCGCCCCAGGCCTTGGTGCGGGCCGCGGAGTCGGTGTTGGAGATGGCGTCGGACAGAGCCTTGTTGATCTTCGGGTCGTTCAGCTCCATCAGGTTGTTGCCGCCCGAGGGCTTGATGGCCGAACCGTCGATGATCTGGTCCAGGAAGCCGTAGCCGGTCGGCCAGTCGGCACCCCACGCCATCATCATCATGCCGAGCTTGTGCTGGTGGACGTAGCTCGGGACACCGGCGAAGTTGGAGAAGTACTTGCCGGAGGGGAACTGCTTGATGTCGACCTTGATGCCGGCACCCTTGAGCGAGTTCTGGATGGCCGTGGCGGCCGCGACCTCGGCGGGGCGGTCGGCGCGGGCCGTCAGCGTGGTGGAGAAGCCGCTCGGCTTGCCGCACTGCTTCAGCTCGTCCTTGGCCTTGGCCACGTCACCCTTGTGACCCGCCGTGGCGTAGGTGTCGAACTTGGTGTAGCCGTTGACCGACGGCGGCAGCAGCGTGGTGGCCACGTCACCCTTGGGCGATCCACCCATGGCGTCGATGACCGACTGCTTGTCGAGGGCCCACTGGACGGCCTTGCGGCAGTGGACGTTGTCGAACGGAGCGACGTGCAGGTTCAGGGCCATGTAGCCCGTGGCGCCCGCGTACGAGTTGTCCGTCTGCTTGGCGTACTTGCCGCTCAGGATCTTCGGCTGGGTCTGCGGCTGCACACCGGCGCCGGTGATGTCGGCCGTGATCTTGTCGGCGAGCAGGTCGTTGTCGACCGTGACCGGGTTGACCTTGAACTTGACGTTGATCTTGTCCGGCAGCGCCTTGCGGATCGGGTCCGACTTCGGGTCCCAGTTCGGGTTGCGGACGAGGGAGGCGCTGGCGCCCTCCTCGTACGAGGCGAACTTGTAGGGGCCGGAGGACACGATGTGCTGGACGTACTTCGCGCCGTCGTCCTTCGCCTGCGGCACGGGGGCCGTCTGGGAGAAGGTCGCCAGGTAGTCGAAGTCGGCGAACGGCTTCGCCAGGTGGAAGACGATCGTCTGGTCGTCCGGAGTCTCGATCGAGTCGAGACCCTTCTTGTCCTTGTAGGGGCCCTTGTACTTGTCGCCGCCCTTCAGGTACGCCTTGAAGTACGTGGGACCGTTGGACAGGGCCTCGGGCGCGAAGTTGGAGCGCTCGACCGCGTACTTGACGTCCTTGGACGTGATCGGCGTGCCGTCGTCGAACTTCAGGCCCGAACGCAGGTGGTACGTCCAGGTCTTGGCGTCGGCGCTGGCCTTGCCGAGGGAGTCGGCGAGGTCGGGGACGACGGTCAGGCCGTCCTTGCCGGCAGCCGGCTTGAACGTGACGAGCGTACGGGCGTACAGACGCGAGAAGTTCTGCACGAAGCCGTAGTACGTGTTGCCCGGGTCCAGGGAGTCCGGAACGTCGGAGTCCTCAAGGTTGACCGTCCCCCCCTTCTTGCTCGACGCGTTGACGATGGAGTTCAGCGCCGAGTCCTTCGCGCCGCTGCCACCACCGCTGTTGTCGTTGCTGTCTTTACCGCCGCCGCACGCGGCAGCGCCGAGCGAGACCGCCAGGACCGTCGCCACGGCGGCGGTAACCCTTCTCGTCTTCACGTGAGGAATGCCCCCTCGATCGTTGGATCACTTGCTGCGAGGGTCGAGCGCGTCACGCAGCCCGTCACCCAGCAGGTTGAATGCCAGGACGGTGATGAAGATCGCCAGTCCGGGCACGAACATGAACTGCGGATCTGCTGTGTAGAGATCCACGGCATTGCTGAGCATTCCGCCCCAAGAAGCCTGCGGCGGTGCGATACCGACTCCGAGGAAGCTCAGCGCGGCCTCGAAGAGGATGTTCGTCGGGATGATCAGCGTCGAGTAGACGAGGATCGGCGCGACGAGGTTGGGGAGCAGCTCGCGGAACAGGATGTACGGGCCGCGGGCGCCCAGGCTGGTGGCGGCCTCCACGAACTCGCGCCGCGCGAGGCTCATCGTCTGGGCGCGCACGATACGGCCGATGTACGGCCAGCTGAAGAAGCCGATCACGAAGATCAGTACGCCGATACGCAGCGACAGACCGTTGAACCCGAAGAAACCGTCCTGCACAGAGGCCGAGATGGCGATGGCGAACAGCAGCAGCGGGAACGCCAGGAAGGTGTCCATCAGCCGGCTGATGACGCTGTCGACCCAGCCACCGTAGTAGCCGGCGACGACGCCGAGCACGGTACCGATGAGCACCGACAGCACGGTGGCTCCACCGGCGACCAGCAGCGAGACCCAGGAGCCCTCGATGATGCGGGCGAGCATGTCACGGCCGTACTGCGGCTCCACGCCCAGCGGGTGGGCCCAGCTCATACCGCCCCAGCTGCCCTTGGGGGCCAGCAGGGCCGGGTCGATGAGGTCCTGGTGGAACTGGTTGGGGTCCAGACCGAAAGCCCACTCGATCGGCTTCGCGAGCACCGCCATCAGCACGAGCAGGATGACGATGACGCCGCCCGCAACGGCCAGTTTGTCCCGTTTGAAACGGGTCCAGGCGATCTGTGAGAGTGAACGCCCTTCGATCTGGGCCTTCTTGACCCCGGCGAGCACAGCCTCGGGCGGGGTCTCGGCCTCGGCTCCGGTGGTCTCGATCGGTGCGGTCACTGTGAACCCGACCCCTCTAGCCGGTTGTTGCCCGGCCCGCGTCTGCCGCGAAGGTTTGCGGCTTTATCGACTTGCCCTCGACCACGAGGTGAGCACCTCGTGTCTTGAGTGGGGAGTCTTCAGCGTGGCTGCGATCACCCGCCAGAGTCCAAGGCGAAAGTATGCATAACCGTGATACGGCCATGGGGGTTCCGTTATCCGAACCTACGGAACCGACCCGCGAACGCGCTCACCGCACCTGGTGACCCGTCACTCGTCGCCCTCGACCCGTCGCGCGCACGCACAGGCCGGGACGTCCGTCGCACGCGACGGGCGTCCCGACGGACGGAGAACGCGCTGGTGGGGCGCGGTGACGCCGCTCAGTAGGCGCCGTGCACGGGCGGATATCCGTAGCCGGCAGCCGGGGCCTGCGACTGGGGCTGCGGGGCGGCCGCGTGGGCCTCGCGGTCGTAGAACGGGCGGGCGTTGGCCCGCATCCACATCACGACCGGGTCGTAGTCGTCGGTCATCGCGACCGTGGACACCGGCAGCCCGTCCGGGACCGCGCCGACCGACTGCTGCATCATCGCGCGCACCGAGTCCACCGCGGCCGGCGAGGTGTCGTACACGTCGAGACCGATGACGAGGTACGGCGCCCCGAGCGCGGGCTGCACCCAGGCCCGGCGCAGGGAGCGCAGGGCCGCGGTGCGGTGGGCGTTCTGCGCGAGCAGGGCGTAGAACTGGGGGATCTCGATGCCGGGTTCGGACAGCCGCAGGGGGCCGGCCGGCTGACGGTCCAGGCCGGTGGCGATGCGGCGCAGGTCCAGCCAGGGGATGCCGACGCCGCCGCCCCGGGCGTGCGGGTTGAGCCAGAGGCCGAAGTGGTCGGGATAGAGGGTGCGGGCCACGTCCAGTCCGTCGACCACCTCGTAGGAGCGGTTCCAGCCGCTCGCCGAGAGTTCCTGGGCGGAGGTCACACAGGGGGCGTAGCTGAAGCCGTCGACCTCCATGTTTCCGTACTGGGCGTCGGGCGAGCCGGCCTGGCCGTGCCACAGGAGCATCCAGATCTGGCCGGAGGAGGGGGTGGCGAGGGCGCGCAGCAGTGCCTCGTAGGCGTCGTAGCGCCCGGGGGTGACCTGGCGCAGCATGTGCTCGACGCTGCCGCTTGGGCTCGCGCTCACCTGTCTTGCCCTTCTATGAAGTGCCCTGCGTTCGGAGACAGCTTAAGCGCCCGGTAGCTCGGGGCCTCGTGTTCGGCTGCGGGTGCGGGTGCGTGGTGGGTTCTCGCACCCCGCGGCGGAGCCGCAAATCGGACACGGCCCCGCGCCCCTGGGGCGGCTGCCCCTACGTCGGCTTCTAGTGGCCGGACTGGTAGAACGGGCGCACGTTCGTCCTGAGCCAGTCGGCCACCGGGTCCTGGGCCACGTCGAGGAGGACCAGGTTGACGGGCCACTTGACCGGGACTTTGCCGAGGGCCTTGCCGAGGGCGTCCAGGGGGAGGGCGCGCAGATCGCCTTCCCACTGGGAGAGTTCCACGCCCACGAACAGGGCGGGGTCGGCCGTCTCGACGGCGGCGAGGCAGCGGCGGGCGGTGACGACCACGCCGGTCGCGGCGAACTCGGCGGAGGCGGCGGCCAGGAAGTCGACCGGGTCGTCCTGCCAGTCGGGCTCGAAGAGGCGGACCCGGCCGCCGGAGCCGGGGCCGTCCAGCGGGGTGCGGCCCACGCGGCACAGCTCGGCCACCGCCTCGGGGGGCAGCGGGAGCCCGACCACGCCGTCGGGGTTGACGACGATGCCGACCTGCGGAGGCAGGCCGCGGGCGAACTCCACCGTCGGCGCGATGGTGTACGACATGTGGGGGCCGGTCGCCTGGCGGAGCTGCTCCTCGGAGCTGAAGACCGGGACGTACACCTGGCCCTCGATCTCCATCGTGGGCAGGTCCAGGGGGCCGCTCTGCGGGCCGCCGCCGCTCGGCAGGGGGATCCAGAGGAAGCTCCGGCCCAGCACCTCGATGATCCGGCCGCCCGCGGAGGGTATGCCGAGGGCGGCCGAGAGCACCTCCTCCAGCTCGTTGCCGGGCCAACCGCCGTGCGGGTGGGGGTGCGTCTGTGCCGGGAAGTCCGCGGGAGTGTCCGCCGGGAAGTCCATCTGCCTACCGCCTGCTGGGAACCATGCTGTGAATCAGAAGGCTAGCGGGTGCCTGTGACAGTGACCGGACCGATCAGTCGGTGAACGCTATGCGGCCCAGGACGTCCGCCGCGTCCCGGTCCAGCAGCACCGCCGAGCCGCAGCCGGCGGGCAGCTCACCGCGCTCCACCGCGCGCAGCAGCCGGGCCGTCGTACGGCGATGGCGGCTGAAGGCGTACCGGGACACGCCGCGGCCGCGCTCGCGCTGGCCGTCGCGGGCCGTGCCGGGGGTGACGTCGAGAAGGAGCAGGTGCAGGGTGCCGCCGCGGCGGCGGGCCTCGCGGGCCAGCCAGGAGCGCACCCAGGACTGGGTGCCGCAGTCGTGCACGACGACTCCCTCGCCGGTGCGCAGGGCGCGGCGCAGTCCGGCGTAGTGGGCGAGGCGGACCAGGGGTCGGTAGAGCGCATAGGGGAGGAGGCGGGGCATGCGGGCGTCCCAGCGGTCGCGGGTGGCCTGGGAGTCGATGCGGTGGCCGGGGACCGCACGGTGCATCAGCGTGGACTTGCCGCTGCCGGGCAGGCCGGTGATCACCACCAGGTCGGCGGGCCCGAAGAGCAGGGCGTGCGGGCTGCGGCCCCCGCGGTCGCGCAGGTCGCGGACGACCGGGGCCGGGCGGTCGGCACAGCGCTCGCGGGCGGGGGCGGAGGGCTGCTTGGGCACCGCGATGCCGGTGGTGGTGGCGTAGGCCGTGGTCCTGTTCACGGTGATCGTCCTCCCCTGTGGGCTTGGTCGTCCCCTGCCCCTCACATGTAAAGAGAAGGTAATGCGTCGCGTCCAGTGGTTGGGTGCGCGTACTGCCACAGGTCGGTTACAGATGCGGGCCCTGACGGGTGGGGGCAAGGCGTGCAATGATGTGCCCGCCAACTGCATACCGGCCGCTTGAATCCGCGCGGGAGAGTTCCCAGCAGCCTTCGCTGGGACGCCGAAGGAGCAAGTCCCTCCCTTGAATCTCTCAGGCCCCGTTACCGCGCGGGCGAGGCACATCTGAAAAGCGGGCCGCTGTGTCAGTGGCTCCACCCAAGGTGCAAGCCGTGGTCGTCCCTGTGGCGGTCTCGGCGAACCTCTCAGGTTCCGATGACAGATGGGGAGGAACGACCTCGCCCGTCATGCCTTGGGAGACGACCGACCGATGAGCAGTACCGAACTCCGTCACACCGCGTTGGATGCCCTCCACCGCTCGCTCGGTGCGACGATGACCGACTTCGCGGGCTGGGACATGCCCCTGCGCTACGGCTCGGAGCGCGACGAGCACCTGGCCGTGCGCACCAAGGCCGGCCTCTTCGACCTGTCCCACATGGGCGAGATCACCGTGACCGGCGCCGAGGCGGCGGCCCTGCTGAACTTCGCCCTGGTCGGCAACATCGCCTCCGTCGGCGTCGGCCGCGCCCGCTACACCATGATCTGCCAGGCCGACGGCGGCATCCTGGACGACCTGATCGTCTACCGCCTCGCCGAGACCGAGTACATGGTCGTCGCCAACGCCTCCAACGCCCAGGTGGTGCTGGACGCGCTGGCCGAGCGCGCCGAGGGCTTCGACGCCGAGGTGCGCGACGACCGTGACGCGTACGCGCTGATCGCGGTCCAGGGCCCCGAGTCCCCCGGCATCCTGAAGTCCCTCACGGACGCCGACCTGGACGGCCTGAAGTACTACGCGGGCCTGCCCGGCACGGTGGCCGGCGTCCCCGCCCTGATCGCCCGCACCGGCTACACCGGCGAGGACGGCTTCGAGCTGTTCGTGAAGCCTGAGCACGCCGTGGAGCTGTGGCAGGCGCTGACCAAGGCCGGCGAGGGCGTCGGCCTGGTGCCCTGCGGCCTGTCCTGCCGGGACACCCTGCGCCTGGAGGCGGGCATGCCGCTGTACGGGCACGAGCTGACCACGTCCCTGACGCCCTTCGACGCCGGGCTCGGCCGCGTGGTGAAGTTCGAGAAGGAGGGCGACTTCGTGGGCCGCGAGGCGCTCACCGAGGCCGCCGCCAAGGCCGAGCAGAACCCGCCGCGGGTGCTCGTCGGTCTGATCGCCGAGGGCCGCCGGGTGCCGCGCGCCGGGTACGCCGTCGTCGCGGGCGGCGAGGTCATCGGCGAAATCACCTCCGGCGCCCCCTCCCCCACCCTGGGCAAGCCGATCGCCATCGCGTACGTCGACGCGGCGCACGCGGCGCCGGGCGCCGAGGGCGTCGGTGTGGACATCCGCGGGAGCCACGAGCCGTACGAGGTCGTGGCACTGCCGTTCTACAAGCGCCAGAAGTAGACACTGGGCGCGGTCCGTCGCCACGACGTGACGCTGCGCACATTCACCTGCTCTTCAGCAGTCCCAGCAGTCCCCCATTCATCAGCACTCCCGCGCGTACAGGAGAATTCAGGCCATGAGCAACCCCCAGCAGCTGCGCTACAGCAAGGAGCACGAGTGGCTGTCGGCCGCCGACGAGAACGGCGTCGCGACGGTCGGCATCACGGAGTTCGCGGCCAACGCGCTCGGTGATGTCGTCTACGCCCAGCTCCCCGAGGTCGGCGACACGGTGACCGCGGGCGAGACCTGCGGCGAGCTGGAGTCGACCAAGTCGGTCTCCGACCTGTACTCCCCGGTCACCGGTGAGATCGTCGCGGCCAACCAGGACGTCGTCGACGACCCGTCGCTGGTGAACTCCGCCCCCTTCGAGGGCGGCTGGCTGTTCAAGGTGCGCATCGCGGAGGAGCCGGCCGACCTGCTCTCCGCCGACGAGTACACCGCCCAGAACGCCGGCTGAGGAGTCGTAGCCGATGACTGTCCTGAACACGCCCCTGCACGAACTGGACCCGGAGATCGCCGCCGCGGTCGACGCCGAGCTGAACCGCCAGCAGTCGACCCTGGAGATGATCGCCTCCGAGAACTTCGCACCGCTCGCGGTGATGGAGGCCCAGGGCTCGGTCCTCACCAACAAGTACGCCGAGGGCTACCCGGGCCGCCGCTACTACGGCGGCTGCGAGCACGTCGACGTCGCCGAGCAGATCGCCATCGACCGGATCAAGGAGCTGTTCGGCGCCGAGTACGCCAACGTGCAGCCCCACTCCGGCGCCTCCGCGAACCAGGCGGCCCTGTTCGCGCTGGCCCAGCCCGGGGACACCATCCTCGGCCTGGACCTGGCGCACGGCGGCCACCTGACCCACGGGATGCGGCTGAACTTCTCCGGCAAGCAGTTCAACGTGGTCGCCTACCACGTGGACGTCGAGACCGGTCTGGTCGACATGGCCGAGGTCGAGCGCCTGGCCAAGGAGCACCGTCCGAAGGTGATCATCGCGGGCTGGTCGGCGTACCCGCGCCAGCTGGACTTCGCCGAGTTCCGCCGGATCGCCGACGAGGTCGAGGCCTACCTGTGGGTCGACATGGCGCACTTCGCGGGCCTGGTCGCCGCCGGTCTCCACCCGAACCCGGTCGAGCACGCGGACGTGGTCACCTCCACGACCCACAAGACGCTCGGCGGCCCGCGCGGCGGCATCATCCTCGCGAAGCAGGCTTTCGCGAAGAAGCTGAACTCGTCCGTCTTCCCGGGCTTCCAGGGCGGCCCCCTGGAGCACGTGATCGCGGCCAAGGCGGTCTCCTTCAAGGTCGCCGCCTCGGAGGACTTCAAGGAGCGCCAGCGCCGTACGGTGGAGGGCGCGCGGATCCTCGCCGAGCGGCTGACCGCCGCCGACGCCCGTGAGGCCGGCGTGAACGTGCTCTCCGGCGGCACGGACGTGCACCTGATCCTGGTGGACCTGCGCGAGTCCGAGCTGGACGGCCAGCAGGCCGAGGACCGCCTCCACGAGGTCGGCATCACGGTCAACCGCAACGCCGTCCCGAACGACCCGCGTCCCCCGATGGTCACGTCGGGTCTGCGGATCGGCACGCCCGCCCTGGCGACCCGCGGCTTCACGGCCGAGGACTTCGCCGAGGTCGCGGACGTGATCGCCGAGGCGCTGAAGGCGCCTTCTCCCTTCGGGGAGGCCGACGCGGAGGCACTGAAGGCCCGGGTGAAGGCCCTGGCCGACAAGCACCCGCTGTACCCCGGTCTGAACAAGTAAGTCCGAAGTACCCCGGCACCGCGCACACTGGACACCAGAAGGTGCGTGCGGTGCCGGGCGGTGCCCACCCCGCACCACAGCCTGAGCACCACCCCCCGTATTGAGGAGTTCCCCGTGGCCATCTCGGTCTTCGACCTGTTCTCGATCGGCATCGGCCCGTCCAGCTCCCACACGGTCGGCCCGATGCGCGCGGCGCGCATGTTCGCGCGGCGGCTGCGCAACGAAGAGGTGCTGGAATCCGTCACGTCGATACGCTCCGAGCTGTACGGCTCACTCGGCGCGACCGGCCACGGCCACGGCACGCCCAAGGCGGTGCTGCTCGGCCTGGAGGGCGCCTCGCCGCGCACGGTGGACGTGGAGACTGCTGACCAGCGGGTCGAGGACATCAGGACGACCAAGCGGCTGCGCCTGCTCGGCGAGCACGAGATCGCGTTCGCCTTCGACGCGGACCTGAAGCTGCACCGCCGCAAGGCGCTGCCGTACCACGCCAACGGCATGACGCTGTGGGCGTACGACGCCGCGGGCACGGAGCTGCTCTCCAAGACGTACTACTCGGTCGGCGGCGGCTTCGTCGTGGACGAGGACGCGGTCGGCGCGGACCGCATCGTGCTGGACGACACCGTCCTGAAGTACCCCTTCCGCACCGGCGACGAGCTGCTCCGCCTCACGAAGGAGACGGGTCTGTCGATCTCCTCGCTGATGCTGGAGAACGAGCGGGCCTGGCGCACGGAGGAGGAGATCCGGGCCGGCCTGCTGGAGATCTGGCGCGTGATGCGCGAGTGCGTGCAGCGCGGCATGTCCCGCGAGGGCATCCTGCCCGGCGGTCTGAAGGTCCGCCGCCGCGCGTCCGTCACGGCCCGCCAACTGCGTGCCGAGGGCGACCCGCTGGCGCACGCCATGGAGTGGCTCACGCTCTACGCGATGGCGGTGAACGAGGAGAACGCGGCGGGCGGCCGCGTGGTCACGGCCCCCACGAACGGCGCGGCCGGCATCATCCCGGCGGTCCTGCACTACTACATCAACTTCGTGCCCGGCGCCGACGAGGACGGCGTGGTCCGCTTCCTGCTGGCCGCCGGCGCGATCGGCATGCTCTTCAAGGAGAACGCCTCCATCTCCGGCGCCGAGGTCGGCTGCCAGGGCGAGGTCGGCTCCGCCTGCTCGATGGCGGCCGGCGCCCTCGCGGAGGTCCTCGGCGGCAGCCCGGAGCAGGTCGAGAACGCCGCCGAGATCGGCATGGAGCACAACCTCGGCCTCACCTGCGACCCGGTCGGCGGCCTGGTCCAGATCCCCTGCATCGAGCGCAACGGCATGGCCGCGGTGAAGGCGGTCACGGCCGCGAAGATGGCGATGCGCGGCGACGGCTCCCACAAGGTGTCCCTGGACAAGGTCATCAAGACCATGAAGGACACCGGGGCGGACATGAGCGTGAAGTACAAGGAGACGGCTCGGGGCGGGCTGGCCGTCAACATCATCGAGTGCTGACCCCGCCCTCGTCGGCGGGTTGCCAGGGATCGGCGGCCAAGGCTCCCGGTTCGATGCCGTAGCGCCGCAGTCGCTCCGCTTCGGTGGAGCGGCCTGCCCGGCGCGAGTCCTCGATCCTGTCGCGCAGTGACGAGACGTCGTGCGGGCAGGCGCCACCGGAACCCTCCGCCCCGACCGCGTCCTGCGCGTGGCCGGGCTCCGTCTCGCCTCCGGACCGGATCCGGGCCGGATGACTTCCCCGGGATGTCCGACGTCCCCGTCAACCTGTCGCTCGCGCAGAAACAGACGGCCCACCTCCCCATGGCGGAGGTGGAGCGGCTGCGCAACCGGCGCCCGCACATCGAACGCGCCCTCGACCAGGCGTACACCGCTGCCGACCTGGCCGTCGCCGTACGGAAGGCCGAGGCCACGGTCGCGCGTTGGCGCCGTTTCTGACCCCGGCGTGCCCTCCTCCCTCAGGGAGGCTCCCCGGCCGGCGGAGATCGATGTTCCTCCAGGGGCTACCACTCAGTAACCGATTGCTCCTACGCTGCCGCCAACTCAGCGACAGCGAAGGGGAGTTCATACATGGGCGCGGTTCGTGTGGTGAGACGGGTGGGGGCGCTCCTGGGTGCCGCCGCCCTGCTGATGGCGGTGCCGGCGAATGCCCACGCGGCGGGGCCGAAGTTCTCCGGGACGACGGCCATCGGGACGCACAACGCGTACGACAAGGCCAAGTACACCTATTTCGCACAGGCGTTGGACTCGGGCGCCTCGCTGCTCGAACTGGACGTGTACGTGGACAGCATCAGCCATCGCTGGCGCGTCAGTCACAGCAATCCGTTCGGCGACAACAACAACTGCGAGGCCGCGAAGACGCCGGGCGAGCTGTACAGCAAGAGCCGGAACCAGGATCTGGGCAGCTGCCTGGACAACATCGCGGCCTGGAACCAGCTGCATCCCGACCACCCGCCGATCGTGTTCAAGGTCGAGATGAAGGTCGGCTTCAACAACAAGGGGGGCCTCGGCCCGGACGAGTTCGACACCCTGGTGTCGCAGAAGCTCGGCAGCAGCGTGTACAAGCCGTCCGACCTGCTGGGCGGGACGTACTCCTCCCTGGACGCGGCGGCCAAGGCCGACGCCTGGCCCTCCCGCGACTCCCTCAAGGGCAAGTTCCTCTTCGAGCTGATCCCGGGCACGGTGGAGCAGTCCAACCCGTTCGACAGCTACTGGACGGACGAGGAGTACGGCGACCATCTCCGCGACCTGTACGCGGCGGGGAAGATCGGTGAGGCACAGGCCTTCCCGGCCGTGCTCGGCGCCGCGAACGGCGACCCGCGCACCAGCCGTTACGACGCCTCGATCAGGCCCTGGTTCGTGTTCTTCGACGGTGACGCGGCGACGTACGTGAACAACGCCTACGACACGTCCTTCTACTCGTCGAACCACTACATCCTGATCACCACGAGCGCCGACGGCGTATCCCCCTCGATCTCCTCGACCGATCCCACGGACGCCGAGGTCGCCGCCCGGCTCGCCCTGCTGGCCAAGGACCACGCGAGCATCATCACCTCGGACTGGTCGGCCAAGTCGGCGTCGGTCCTGGGGTCGGTGGCAACCCGGAGCTGACATTTCGGGTGCACCGGCGGATCTCCCGTGCCAAGGTGGGGCATACACACGTCAACTCCTGTCCCCCCACCGGCACTCAAGGGAGTCCCCCATGCTGCACGGCATTGACGTCAGCGCGTTCCAGTCGTCGTCGTACGACACGGACGGCCTCTCCTTCGTCTTCATCAAGGCGACGGAGGGGCGTTCGTACGTGAACCCGAGACTCGCCGCCCAGACCAAGCACGGCCGCGACGCCGGACTCGTCGTCGGCTTCTACCACTTCCTGTGGCCGGGTCACATCGCCGCCCAGGCCGAGTACTTCGTCAGGCACGCCCCCGAGCAGGCGGGCGACCTGCTCGTCGTCGACTGGGAGACGACCAGCGAGGGCACGCACGCCAGCAACGCGGAGAAGGACCTGTTCATCCGGACGGTGAAGGAACTCCGCCCCCACAACAAGGTGTTGCTCTACGCCAACCGGGAGTACTGGCTGAACGTGGACGTCACCTCGTACGCCGGCGACGGCCTCTGGATCGCCGACTACGTGAGCGCGGGCCACCCCCGCATCAAGGCCAAGTGGCGCTTCCACCAGTACAGCAGCGAGCCCCACGACAAGAATGTGGCCGCTTTCGCCGACCGCAGCGCTCTGCGGGAGTGGGCCGCCGGGAACTGAGGTCAGCCGCGGAAGTCCGCCGGGCGCTCCGGGGACGCCTCCGCCAGGGCCTTCCGCACGGCCTCCAGGCCCGCCTGCAGGCCGTACACCGGGGTGCCCGGCTGCTGGCGCCAGGAGTCGTCGAGGCCGCCGGTGTCGACCGTGTCGAAGCCGAGTTCGTCGATGAGATCGCGGACGACCTGCTTGGCGGCCGGGTCGTCGCCGGCCACCGGGAGGGCCATGCGCTCGGGGTCGCCGGCCGGGCGGGGGCGGTCGAGGATGTCCTGGGCGTAGGTGCCGTTGAACGCCTTGATCACGGGGTGTCCGAGGTGCCGTTCGGTCCAGCGGCTCTCGGTCAGGCCCTCGTCCTCGATGCCGGCGATCCGGCCGTCGCGCTGCTGCGGGTAGTAGTTGTTGGTGTCGATCACGGCGACGCCCTCGGCCGCGCCGTCCAGCAGGCCGGAGGGGAGGTCGGGGACCCGGTTGAGGGGGACGGTGACAACGACGACCTGGGCGCCCTTGGCGGCCTCCGTCGCCGGGACCGGGGTCGCGCCGGTCTCCTCGGCCAGCTCCTTCAGGGTCTCGGGACCACGGGAGTTGGCCACGGACACGTCGTGGCCGAGGGCGGTGAGCCGCCGGGTGAGGTTGCCGCCGATGTTGCCCGCGCCGATGATGCCGATCTTCATGCCAGAACCTTCCAAGGTCGATGCATGTGCATGCGTCAGTCGTCGGCGACAACCCCAGGGGGAACGGCAGTATTCCGGTGACTACGCCAGGCGGACGACCGCTCGCTGAACGTCCTCAGACCCGTACGACGATCTTGCCCGTGTGCCGGTTGGACTCCATCAGGCGGTGGGCGTCCCGGATCCGGTCGAGGCCGTCGAAGACCTCGCCCAGGACCGGGCGGAGAGTGCCGTCGGCGAGGCCCGAGGCGAGGTGGTGGGCGGCGCGGTGGCGGCCCTCGGCGGTGCCGGTGAGGGCGATGTTGGCGTAGCCGTGGACGGTGAGCGGCCACTGCCGGGGCAGCAGGATGGGCCGCTCGTCGAGCCAGCCGTAGGAGACCAGGGTCCCGTCCTGGACGACGGCGCCGCCCAGCTCCGCGAAGCCGGCGCCGCCGATCGCGTCGAGGACGATGTCCACTCCCCGCCCGCCGGTCAGCCTCCTGGCCTCCTTGACCACGTCCTCGTCGGCGCTGACGATCACGTGCTCCGCGCCGAGTTCGAGCAGCCGCCGCCGCTTGGCCCCGGTGCGGGTGGTGACGATCGGGACGGCTCCCGCCCGGCGGACGACCTGGATCGCCGCGGAGCCGACCCCGCTGGACGCGCCGGTGATCAGCACCTGGTGCCCCGGGACCAGGCCGGCCCGCTCCACCAACGCGCCGTACGCCGTCGTGTACGTCATCCAGGCAGCCGCACCCGTCACGGCGTCGACCCCGGCGGGGCGCGGGACCAGCGCGCTCTCCGGAAGGAGCACCCGGTCGCCGTAGACGCCGTGGGCGCTCAGTTCGAAGTTGGCGGCAGAGAGGACCGGGTCGCCCGCCGCGAAGGCGGTGACCCCCGCGCCGGCCGCCTCGACCTCGCCCGCCGCCTCGTAGCCGTTGCGGGAGGCGGGCAGGGTCGGCCGGTAGTAGTAGGTGCCCGCGCGGAAGAGCGCCTCGGCGCGGTTGAGGCCCAGCGCCTCGACCCTCACCAGCACCTCGCCCGGGCCGGGCGCGGGCAGCTCGATCTCCTCGACCGTGAGCACGTCGGGGCCGCCGAGTTCGTGAAAGAGCACTGTGCGTGCGGAAGTTGTCATGCCGTCGACGCTAAGTCCCGTACGGGAGACGCTCCATGTCCCCCGATCTCGGTTTCATGTCCGTACGTCTTCCCTGCCGAACTTCCGGGCTACGGTGGCCCCATGGACGTGCTCAGTGACGTCGTCGCCGCCATGCGCACCGGCCGCCCGCACTCCGCGCGCCGGTACAAGTACGCACCCTGGGGCCTGCACTTCGGCGCCGCCGACGAGGCCGGCTTCCATGTGGTGCTGCGTGGCTCGGCCTGGCTGATCCCGGACGGCGGCGAGCCGGTGGCGCTGGCGCCCGGGGACGTCGTCTTCCTCGCGCACGGCCAGGGGCACGCGCTGGCCAGCGGGTTGGACGTACCCCTGCAGGAGGTACGGCTGCTGCCGGACGGCACCTGGAGCGGTCCGCCGCCGGGCGGGCCGCCGGAGGGCTGCCCGGACACGGTGACGCTGTGCGGCACCTACCGGCTCGACCGCGCCCGCGCCCACCGGCTGCTGGCCGAACTGCCTCAGGTCGTGCACCTTCCCGCCCATGTCGGCAGCCACCGTTCGCTGCGGGCGGCGGTGGAGCTGCTCGGGATGGAACCGGAGGAACTGCGGCCGGGGACGGACGCGATCGTCACCTCGTTGCTGGACACCCTGCTGCTGTACATCCTGCGGGCCTGGTGGGAGAGCGAGCGCGCGGCCGGGCGGGCACGGGGCTGGTCGGCCGCGCTGGCCGACCCGGCGGTCGCGGCGGCGCTGCGCGCGCTCCACGGCGACCCGGCGCAGGCCTGGACGGTGGCACAGCTCGCCGCGACCGGCGGCCTGTCCCGCGCGGCCTTCGCCCGCCGCTTCACCGCGCTGGTGGGCGAGCCGCCTCTGACGTATCTGACCTGGTGGCGCATGACGGTCGCCGGACGGCTGCTGCGCCACGACGACCTGTCCCTGCGCCAGGTGGCCGCCCGCACCGGCTACACCTCGGAGTTCGCCTTCGCCAAGGCGTTCAAGCGGGAGTACGGGGTGGCGCCGGGGCAGTACCGGCGGGGGGTGGCATGACGAAGGGGGTGCCCTCCCCACGGGACGGGCACCCCCTTCGGGTGGGTCACTTGTTCAGGTAGGCCCAGAACTCGTCGAACGACAGGACCTTGTCGCCGTTCAGGTCGCGGGTCTTGATGATGGCCTCGGCGACCGTATCGGTGACGTTCCAGTCGCCCCCCTGCGCCAGGGCGTGCTTGAACTCGGCAGCGGTGATGACACCGTCACCGTCCGCGTCGATCCGCTGGAACTGCTTGCGTGCTTCCTCGATGTCAGCCACCGATCCGCCCCTTTTGCTCGTGATTCTCATGCCGTGTCGGCGTACTGTCGCTGGTCAGATTAACGGCCGCCGTGAGCATGGAGTGCGGCGACCACCCTGGAGACTCAAGGAGCACGGCTTTGGAGACCTTGCGGGACATTCTCGACGCGGCGGCACAGGGCGTCTTCCCGCCGGCGGACGGCGGCACGACGGTCGTTCCCCAGCCCTCGCCCCGGGACGCCGGTGTCCTGGCCTTCACCGCCCACTCGGTCGTGTTCACCGACGAGGATCCGGACTGGGTGCGGGAGACGCTGCGCGCGGTCACCGAGGAGTGCGACGCGCTGGCCGCCACGATGAACGCGCGCTTCCTGACCGCCCTGATGGACCGCACGGGGTGCCGTACGGACACGGTCGACGTGATGGTCGTCGGGTCCCCGCTGCCGGGCCGTCCGGCGCTCGCGCTGCGGGAGATCGCCGACCCGTCCCACCCGCGGGTGGTCAGCTCGCGCCGGCGGCGCGACGACGTCCGGGTGTGGACCGTGGACGGCGGGGTGCTGGTGCTGGGGCGCGGGGTGGCGGGCCGGCTGGAGGCGGCGGTCGAGGTGGACGACGCGGTACGCCACCAGGGGCTCGGCCGGGCGCTGGTGACGGCGGCGCGGCAGCTGGCCGACGAGCCGGTCTGGGCCCAGGTGTCGGCGGGGAACGCCCGCAGTATGCGGGCGTTCCAGGCGGCCGGGTACCGTCCGGTGGGCTCGGAGGTGCTGCTTCAGCGGAAGATGCCGGTGTGCCCGAGTGAGTAGCGGCCCGGCTGCGGGTAGACGGCGAGGCCGTGCGGTCCGCTGCCGACCCTGATGCGGGCCAGTTCGGTGCCGGTGCGGGTGTCGATGGCGTACACCTCGGAGTTGTAGCGGCCGGAGAGCCACAGCACCTTGCCGTCGGAGGAGACCCCGCCCATGTCGGGACTGCCGCCGCCGGGCAGGTGCCACTTCTTGGTGAGCCGGTTCTCGGTGAAGTCGAAGACGGAGATGGTGCCCTCGCCGCGGTTGGACACGTACATCTCCCGGGAGTCCCGGCTGATGTACAGCCCGTGGGCGCCCTTGCCGGTGGCGAGGAACTCCGGTTTGTCGAAGGTGTCCCCGTTCACGATCCACATGCCGTTGGCCACCATGTCGGCGATGTAGAAGAGCCTGCCGTCCGGGGAGACCTTGACGTCCTGCGGCATCGCGCCGTGCAACGGCAGCTTCTGGTGCGCGAGGACCTCCATCCGCGCGGTGTCGACCTTGAGGAGTTCGCCGCTGAACTCGCAGGAGACGATGAAGTAGCGGCCGTCCAGGGAGAAGTCGGCGTGGTTGACGCCGTAGCAGCCGACCGGGACGGCCTTCACCACCTTCATGGTGTGCGCGTCGCGGAAGACGAGCTGACGGTCCATGGAGGCCATGACGATCGCGTACTTGCCGTCGGGCGTGAAGTACAGGTTGTACGGGTCATGCACGGCGACCTTCCGGCCGGCCTTCCCGGTCCTCGGGTCGATGGGGGTGAGGCTGTTGCCGAGGTCGTTGTTGACCCAGAGGGTCTTCAGGTCCCAGGACGGCACCACGTGCTGGGGCTGCCGGCCGACCGGGATGGTCTTGAGGATCCGGTAGGTCTCCGGGTCGATGACCGTGACGGTGTCGGAGTTGGTGTTGGGGACGTACACCCGGGACGGGAAGTCCTTGACGGCCGGGGAGAGCCGGTTCGGTCGGTCGGCCGCGTAGACGTCGGTCGGGTCCAGCACCGGGGGCATCCCGGGCAACCCGTCCACCTGCTGCTTCTTCACCTGCGGCCGGGCGGGCGCCTGGCTGCCGAGGGCCTCGTTCTCCTTGTGCTGGGCTTCACCGCTGCACGCGGACAGCAGGGCCAGGGCGGTGAGGGCGGCTCCGGCGGCCAGGCGGCGGGCGGCTTTCGTGGTTCGCATCAGCTCAGCAGCTCCGTGGTGGTGACCGCGCGCAGGTGGCGGCGGTCGAGTTCGTGGAGTACGGCGGGGAGGGCGGCGACCGTGTCCGGATACCCGAAGTGCAGGCTCACCACCGAGCCGCCCCGCACTTCGGCGAGGACCTTGCGGGTGACGGCGTCGGCGCCGGGGCGGGTGTAGTCGAGCGAGTCGACGTCGTACGACAGCACGTGCGGGTAGCCCGCGGCGCGGGCGAGCCGGGTGACCAGCGGGGAGGCCGTCGGGGAGCGGGAGGGCCGGAACCAGGTGCCGATCGACCCGGTGAGCCGCTTCAGCCGGTCCGCGCAGTCGGTGATCTCCTTGCGGGCGTCGGCCTCGGCCATGGCGTTGATGGAGATGTGCCGCTGGGTGTGGTTGCCGAGGTCGTGGCCGCCGTCGACGATGCGGCGGGCCAGGCCCGGGTGCTGGTCCAGCCAGGTGCCGACGGCGAGCACGGTCAGCCGGGCGCCGTGCTGTTCGGCCGTGCTGAGCAGGGACTCGGCGAAGTCGGGGTCGCCCTGCCCGTGGAAGGTGAGGGCGACCTGGGGGCGGGTGCGCGGGCCGTGGGTGATCTGGGCCGGCAGACCGGCGTAGGCGCGGGGGGCGGGGGCGGCGTGGGAGGTGGCCGCGGGACGGCCGGACGCGTCGGCGGGTGGGGCGGACCCGGGATGCGCGGCGGTCGTCGCGCCGGGCCGGGCGTCCTGGCCTGCGCCGCAACCGGCGGCGAACGCGCCCCCGGTGACGAGCCCGGCACCCGCGCGCAGCACCCCGCGTCGGTTGGTCGTGGTCACCCGCACCATTTAAGGGGCGTTGGGTAAGAAAACGGCCGATTGCGCCGATCGAGGGGCGATTTCGGGTCGCAGTCGCCACCGGATCCCGCGCACACGGGTGTGCCCGGCCCTCCATCGGGTCGGGCACGCCCGTGCCGTGGAACGGTCCTACCCGATGCCGAAGGCCACCAGGTGCCCGTCCTTGGTCCCCACGTAGACCCGGCCGCCGTCGGTGGCGGGCAGCGACCACTTGGACGCCGTGCCGATCGGGAAGGACCGGCGCAGGTGCAGGGTGCCGTTGACCGGCACCGGGTCGTAGACCCGCAGTGCTCCGGCGGAACCGGCGGCGGCCACCGTCCAGACCAGGGCGGTGCCGGGCATCGTCCCGTTGGAGGTGACCACGGGCGAGGACGAGCCGTAGCCGAAGCTCTCGGTGCTGGTGCCGGCGCTGGTCAGGACCGGAGTGCCGGCGCCGTTCACCGAGTACTTCAGCGCACGGAGCGGCGAGCCGTGACCGGTGTCGGTGGCCACCGTGTACACGTAGCCGCCGTCACCGCCCCAGACGCCCGGGTGGCCGAAGATGCCCTCGAACGGACCGGCCGTGCTCACCGCGTTGTCGGTGCCGTTCGACCCCTGGCCCATGCCGCCCAGATGGTCCCGGTCCAGCAGGAAGACGCGGCCATCCTTTCCGACCTGGACCAGCAGGCGCGGGTGCGCCGCGGTGCCGAAGCTGTTCGGCAGGGCGACCGGACCGCCCGAGCCGAGGTCGGTGTCGTGCACGTCCATGGTCTTGTTGTCGGTCGGGCTGAAGAAGGACCTGGCCGAGAGGCTGCCGTCGCCGTTCACACCGAGACGCACCACCGACTCTCCGAGGCCGGCCGGGGGCAGGTTGCCGGGTCCGGCGCTCGGCGAGCCGCCCGTTCCGGTGCCGTTGCCGGTGGCGACGAAGATCCGCCCGTTGCCGTCCGAGACCAGCCCGCCGCCGCTCTGCCAGATGCCGGCTTCCTTGCTGTCGGAACCGGCCTCGGCGGACCACAGGGTGAGCTTGCGGCTGGTGACGTTCGCGCCGACCACCTGGCCGACGTACGGGCCGTGGTCGCAGTACGAGGCGAACCCGGCGTACACCGACCCGTTGAGCAGCAGCAGGCCGGGGCGCTGCGACGCCGTGAGCGGGTTGAACGGGTGGCCGGGGCTGTTGGTGGGCGTGCCCTTGATGGTGAGCGGCCAGCCCGCGCGCTCGGCGCCGCTGGAGGCGCTCAGCGCGTGGAGGTACCAGTGCGGGTGCATCGCGTCCGGGCCGTCGTCGACCTTGCTGGTCAGATAGACCGTGTTGGACGACGCGTCGTACACCGGGGTGGCGGTGATCCCGGTGGACCCGCTGTTGCAGCCGACGGCCGAGGTGGGCCAGGCCGGGCCGAGCTGGCGGGTCCAGCTGGTCCTCCCGGTCGAGGCGTCGATGCCGTAGACGTAGTTGTTCTGTGTGGCGACGACGACGTTCTTGCCGGTGACCAGTGGCTGGGCCGACACCACGCCGTTCACCGCGGTGGACCAGCGCTGCCCGAAGGCGGAGGAGGACACCAGGGCCGGCGCCAGCATCGGTTCGTGCGTGTCCCACCCGGTGCGCCTGTTGTTCTCCGAGACGGTGGACTCGACGGCCTGTGACGGAGCGGCGATCCCGAGCAGCAGGAGTCCCGCCAGAGCCGCCGCCCTCGCCCTCGGCCGCAGCAGCCCTCGTCGTCCTCTTCCTTGTCGGTGTGTCGGTGAAGTGACTCGCACCATGTGATCCGCCCTTGTCTCCGGTTGCGTGGACGCCGGCATCCGGCCGAGGGCCATTCTGGTGACTGACAGTCACATCATCGGTACGCCAAGGGGGCGTGGCGGAGGATTCATTCGCAGGGAGCAAGCCGTCGGGTCTCCTCGACCCCGGTCATTGGGCCTGTCGCCCTAGCGGTCGGCGACCCGCATCTCGAACCAGGTGGTCTTGCCACGTGGCAGGAGGTCGACGCCCCAGCGGTCGGACAGCTTGTCCACCAGGAACAGGCCGCGGCCACTGACGTCCATGTCCTGAACCGGCATCAGACAGGGCAGCCCACGGGAGGGATCGCGGACCTCGATGCGGATCCAGCCACGACGGCGGCGCATCCGGAGGCCGAAGACCCGGGCCCCGGTGTGCCGTACGGCGTTGCCGACGAGTTCGGAGACGAGTAAGACCACGTCCTCGGTCATCTTGGGGGTCAGCCCCCACTGCCGCAGGACGACGACCTGGGCGAGCCGGCGCGCGGTGGCCGCGGACTCCGGGCGGGACGGCAGCGGTACCTCCGCCTCCGTCGGGTTGCCGAACAGTTCGAGCGCCTTGAGCGCCTGCTCGTCCTCGACCGCGGGCGACCACCGCGCCGCGGCCGCACGGCTGTGTCCCCGCGGCTGTTCGATGCCCTCCAGCCCCGCCATGCCCCCATGATGGCCGTCCGGAGCCGCCTCCGTGGCCGTTCCGGAGGAATACACCCCCCGTACGCCCCTGCCACGCTCCGGCCTACCGGCATATGCCGATGGCATGTCCGATCTTGGAACAGCCCATCCGACCTGCGGCGATGGCTCACTTCCGGGCAACCGACGGACTCCCTCGACGAGGCAGGTTTAAGGTTGCCTTAAGGCTCCCATAAACCGCCCCATCGAGGGACCCGGATCAGACAAGGCGTCAACTGCAAGCCTCAGCACGGAAGTTCAGCGGTGAACTTCACAGGAACTTCGCCTTGCCCGGCCCCTCCTCGACGAAGCTGCGCATGCCCCGCTCGCGGTCCTCGGTGGCGAACAGACCCGCGAACCAGTTCCGCTCGACGGCGAGTCCGGTGTCGATGTCGGTCTCCAGGCCGGTGTCGATCGACTCCTTCGCCGCACGCAGCGCGATGGCCGGCCCCTGGGCCAGCTTGGCGGCCCAGGCGTGCGCCTGCTCGTAGACCTCGGCGGCCGGGACGACCCGGTCCACCAGACCGATCGCGAGGGCCTCGTCGGCCTTCACCATCCGGCCCGTGAAGATGAGGTCCTTGGCCTTGGAGGGGCCGACGAGGCGGGGCAGCCGCTGGGTGCCGCCCGCGCCCGGGACGAGACCGAGCAGGATCTCCGGCTGGCCGAGCTTGGCGTTGTCGGCGGCGATGCGGAAGTCCGCGCACAGGGCCAGCTCGCAACCGCCGCCGAGCGCGTACCCGGTGACGGCCGCGACGACGGGCTTGGGGATGCGGGCCACGGCGGTGAAGGAGTCCTGCAGGGCGCGGCCGCGCAGGACCATCGCGGTGTGGTCCATCGCCTGCATCTCCTTGATGTCCGCGCCCGCCGCGAACACCCGCTCGCCGCCGTAGATCACCACGGCGCGCACGTCCTCGCGCCGCGTGGCCTCCTCGGCGAGCTCCTTCAGCCGGTCCTGCGTGGCGACGTCCAGCGCGTTCATCGGCGGCCGGTCCAGCCGCAGCGTTCCGACACCTTCGGCGACTTCGAGATTCACGGTCATGCGCAGCAGGTTAACGGGCACTAACGGCAACTGGGGCGGTGCGGTCGATCACATCCGGCCGGGGGTCTGGGGGTTGCCCCCAGACAGGCACAGCACGGGCACTAACGGCAACTGGGGCGGTGCGGTCGATCACATCCGGCCGGGGGTCTGGGGGTTGCCCCAAAAACGACCGCCGGCCCGGTGCCGTAGTTCACAGCACCGGGCCGGCAGCTCACCGAGGGCTCACTTCTTCCAGTCGGCCCAGGACATGTTCCAGCCGTTGAGGCCGTTGGCCGGGTCCACCGTGCGGTCGTGGGAGTGCTTCACGATCACCACGTCGCCGCTCATCGAGTGGTTGAAGAACCAGGCCGCCGGCACGTTCTTGTCGTAGCCGCCGCGCACGTCACGGAGGCCGACGCAGCCGTGGCTGGCGTTGTAGTTGCCGAAGGCGTCGCCGCCCCAGTAGTTGCCGTGGATGAAGGTGCCGGAGTCGGTCAGGCGGATGGCGTGCGGGACGTCCTTGATGTCGTACTCGCCGCCGTAGCCCACGGTCTCGCCGTTCATGCGCGTCACCGTGAGCTTCTCACGCATGACCATCTGGCCGTTCCAGGTGTCGTAGCCGGGCTTGCCGGTGGTGACCGGGATGGTCTTGATGACCTTGCCGTCCTGGGTGACCTTCATCGTGTGCTTCTTGGCGTCCACGATGGAGACCTGGTTGCGGCCGATGGTGAACTTCACCGTCTTGCGCTGCTCGCCGTAGACGCCGTCGCGGCCCTTGACGCCGTCCAGGTTGAGGTCGACGGTGACCTTCGTGCCGGCCTTCCAGTACTTCTCGGGACGGAAGTCCAGGCGGTCGTTGCCGAACCAGTGGCCCTCGACGTCGACAGCCGGCTCGGTCTTGATCTTGATGGCCTTCTCGACGTCGCCCGGGTTGGTGATGCCCCGGGTGAAGTGGACCGAGAACGGCATGCCCACACCGACGGTGGAGCCGTCCTCGGGGGTGAAGTAGCCGACGAAGGTGTTCTGCGGGGTGAGCGTCGTGAAGCTGGAGTCCTCGGCGGCCTCACGGCCCGCGGAGTCCTTGGCGACCGCGTGCACCGTGTACTTGGTGCCGGCGGCCAGATGGGTCGACGGCGTCCACGAGGTGCCGCCGCCGGCCATGGCGCCGTCGACCTTCGCGCCCTTGGCGTCCTTGACGGTGACCTCGGTCAGCTTGCCCTTGCTGACGTTCACCTTCAGGGCGCCGCTGGTGTCGACGCCCGTGGCACCGGACTTGGGCGAGATGCTGACGGCGGCCGTCGACTGCTTGCCCTGCTGCGTGCTGGGGTCCTTGCCCTTCCCGTCGCCGGAACCGGCCCCGGACCCGGACCCCGAGTCACCGCCGCCGCACGCGGTGAGGGTCACGAGCAGGGCGCCGGCTATGAGCGCCAGCCCCTTACGGCCTCTCCCCCGGCCCCCCACCGACGCCCCCGAAACAGGCCGCACGTTCACTTGTTCTCCCCTCGCCGGGCCAGGTCAGGCCCGCTCCCCACCACACTTGGTGTGCGCATGTTAACCGCAGGGTTTTGAGCGAGGTGTCAGGTGAATGTCACCGTTCAGTCGCAAATTCAACCGGCCGTCCTCGCCCGCAACCCTGTCCCTCATCCGGTTACTTGACCGCGCTGCCCGCTTTCCACTCCTTCCAGGCCATGTTCCACCCTCCGAGGCCGTTGTCGGGAGCGACCGTTTTGTCCTCGCTGTTGACGACCTCGATGACGTCACCGACCAGACTGCGGTCGAAGAACCAGCCCGCCGGAGTGTCCGAACTGCCGCCCTTGACGTCCCTCAGCCCGACACAGCCGTGGCTGACGTTGACCCGGCCGGGGGCGTCCGAGGACCAGTAGTTGCCGTGCAGGAAGGTGCCGGAGTCGGTGAGCTTCATGGCGTGCGGGACGTCGGGGATGTCGTACTCGCCGCCGAAGCCGACCGTCCGGCTGTTCATGCGGGTGACCTCGAGCATCTCCATCACCACCATCTTCCCGTTGTAGGTGGTGGTCTTGGGTGCGCCCGCGGTGATCGGCACGTTCGCGAGCAGTTGCCCGTCGCGCCGGACCTCCATCATGTGCTCGGCCGCGTCCACCCGGGAGACCTGGCTGCGGCCGACGGTGAAGGTGAACGTCTTGTCCTGCAGGCCGAAGGCGCCGGGCGCCCCTTCGACGTCCCTGAGGCCGAGGTCGACGGTGACCTCGGTGCCGGGCTTCCAGTAGGCCTCGGGGCGGAAGTCCAGACGGTTGTTCCCGAACCAGTGCGGGCGGATCTCCACGGGCGGATTCGCGGTGACCCGTACTGCCCGTTCGACAGCGGCGCGGTGGGTGATGTCCCGGCTGAAAGCGAGGGAGACGATCATTCCGGTGCCGACGGTGGAGCGGTTTTCGGGCGTGACGTAGCCGATGAACCGCTCCGCGGGGACGAGGGTGGTGAACGTGGTGTGCCGGGCCGATCGACCGCCGTCGGCGTCCAGCGCGACCGCGTCCACGGTGTACTTGGCGGCGAGCGCCAGCCGTTCGTCGTCCGGTGCCCAGCTGAGCCCGTCGGCGCTGATGTGCCCGGGGACCGGGGAGTCCTGCGCGTCCTGGGACCTGACGACCTTCACCTTCTCCAGGCGCCCGTCGGGCACCCGTACCCGCAGCCGCTCCCCGGGTTTGACACCCGTTCCGCCGTCGTCGGGGGTGACCCGGATGACGTCCTCGGGGGCCGGATGTTTGCCGAGGACCCGGTCGAAGTCCAGTCCGCCGGGGCTGCCCGAGGAGCAGCCGGCCAGCAGACCCGCCCATGTCAGTACGGCGGCCAATGCGGCCCCCGCGCGCCGTGCGCGCCCGTTTACGTGCCTCACGTGGGACTCAACGACCGGGCACGCTCCGGGGAAACGTGAGTGCGACGCCAGGGCTGGGCAGAACAGTGGGGAGGACGACGCGAAGGGGAGCCGCCGCGCCATCGTCGGAGCCGTCGGGGCGCAGCCGTACCGGGCGGCCGAGCGTGCCCTGGGCCGGAAGGGTCCGGGCACGCTCGGCCCTTCGGCGCGGCCGACTGCGCCCCGGGGGCGAGCCACTGAAAGAGGGGCCGACTGGTGACGAGCGCAGCCGAGCAGCGGGCACTGGCCGAGGGGCGGGCCGCCGAGAGCGGGCAGCCGGCTGCCGTGGTGGACGGCGTCCGTCGCGCCCTGCCGGCCGCCCCGCCCGCGTGGCCGGGTGCGCCGACTCCGCTGGGGGCCCGGTTCCGGGTGGGCCCGGACGGGGTCGCGGGCACCAACTTCGCGCTGTGGGCGGGCGGGGCGGAGGCGGTCCGGCTGTGTCTGTTCGACGAGCGGGGCCGGGAGACGCAGGTCCCGCTGACCGAACTGACGCACGAGATCTGGCACGGCTTCGTCCCGGGCGTGATGCCGGGGCAGCGCTACGGCTACCGCGTCGACGGCCGCTGGGACCCGTGGACCGGCGCCCGCTGGAACCCGGCCAAGCTGCTGCTGGACCCGTACGCGCGGGCGGTGGACGGTGAGTTCGGGCTGCCGCCCGAGGTGTACGGGCACGTCCGGGACTGGCCGGAGCAGCATGTCGCCGACACCGTGCGCGACGACCGGGACTCGGCGCCGTACGTCCCCAAGGGCGTCGTGGTCCACGATGACGACGACTGGGCCGACGACCGCCGCCCCAAGACGCCCTGGGCGGACTCGGTGATCTACGAGCTGCACGTGCGCGGCTTCACCCAGCTGCACCCCGGCATTCCCGAGGAACTGCGCGGCACCTACGCGGGCCTGGCGCACCCGGCCGCGATCGAGCACCTGGTGAAGCTGGGCGTCACGGCCGTGGAGCTGCTCCCCGTGCACCAGTTCGCCCACGAGGACCATCTGCTGCGCCGCGGTCTGAAGAACTACTGGGGCTACAACTCCATCGGCTACTTCGCCCCGCACGCGGCCTACGCGGCCTCCGGTACGACGGGCCAGCAGGTCGGCGAGTTCAAGCGGATGGTCCGCGCGCTGCACGCGGCCGGCATCGAGGTCGTCCTCGACGTGGTCTACAACCACACCGCCGAGGCGGGCGAGCTGGGCCCCACGCTCTCCCTGAAGGGCATCGACAACCGCGGCTACTACCGTCTCCAGCACGACGCCCGCCGGTTCGCCGACTACACCGGCTGCGGCAACACCCTGCACGTGGTCCAGCCCCAGGTCCTGCGGCTGATCACGGACTCGCTGCGCTACTGGGTGACGGAAATGGGCGTGGACGGCTTCCGCTTCGACCTGGCGGCGGCCCTGGCCCGCTCGATGCACGACGTCGACATGCTGTCGCCCTTTCTGGCCGTCATCGCCCAGGACCCCGTGCTGCGCCGGGTCAAGCTCATCGCCGAGCCGTGGGACATCGGTTCGGGCGGCTACCAGGTGGGCGCGTTCCCGCCGCTGTGGACGGAGTGGAACGACCGCTACCGCAACGCCGTACGGGACTTCTGGCGCCACGCCCTGCCCGATGTGCGGGAGATGGGCTACCGCCTGTCCGGCTCCAGCGACCTGTACGCCTGGGGCGGCCGGCGCCCCTACGCCTCGGTCAACTTCGTCACCGCGCACGACGGTTTCACCCTGCGCGACCTGGTGTCGTACGAGACCAAGCACAACGAGGCGAACGGCGAGAACAACCGGGACGGCACCGACGACAACCGGTCCTGGAACGGCGGGGCCGAGGGGGAGACGGACGACGAGCGGGTAGGGGCCCTGCGGCGCCGGCAGCTCAGGAACCTCCTGACGACCCTGCTGCTGTCCACCGGCGTGCCCATGCTGGTCGCCGGCGACGAACTCGGCCGCACCCAGCGCGGCAACAACAACGCCTACTGCCAGGACAACGAGATCAGCTGGCTGGACTGGTCCCTGCTGGACGACCCGGCCTGGCGCCCCCTGTTCGACCTGACCTCCCGGCTGATCGCCCTGCGCCACCGGCACCCGGTGCTGCGCCGCCGCGCCTTCTTCTCCGGCCGTGCCCACTCGGCCGACGGCCTGCGCGACCTGGCCTGGTTCACCTCCCGGGGCGAGGAGATGACCGAGGGCGACTGGTACGCACCCGCCGCCACGCTTGGCATGTATCTGTCCGGACGGGACATCCCGGGCCGGGACGAGCGGGGCGCGCCGGTCCTGGACGACAGCTTCCTCACCGTGCTGCACGCGGGCGACCGGCCGACGGGTTTCGTGCTGCCGGGCGCGCCCTGGGCGGAGCGGTACGAGGTCGTGGTCGACACCTCGCGCGAGGAGCAGGCCGAGGCGCCGGGCACGGTCCATCCGGCCGGTACGGAGATCATGGTGCCGGCCCGGGCCGTCCTGCTGCTGCGCGTCGACTGACGCTGTGTGAGTCCTGTGCGTGACGCGGATCACGTCGGCCGGGTGCAGCGTGGGCGGGGGCCCAGGGCCTTTCCCCCTGTGGAGACAGTCGGCAAGAACGGGGACCGCGGGAATGGAGCAGGCTCGGGCAGGTGAGTACGACGCGTTCGTGACGGCACGCTGGTCGGTGTTGTTCCATCTCGCGCGTCTGCTCACCGGAGGGGACCGGCATCGCGCCGAGGACCTGTTGCAGGAGTCCTTGGTCAAGCTGTGGTTCGTCTGGCCGAAGGTCGCCGACGAGGCGCCGGAGGCGTACGTGCGCAAGGTGCTGGCCCGGGCCGCGGCCCGCTCGGCCCGCCGGCGCTGGTGGGGCGAGCGGCCCGTCGAGGAGCTGCCCGAGGTCGCGGTGGCCGGCGACATGTCCGCGACCGTCGCCGAGCGCTCCCGGCTGGAGGCGGCGCTCGCCGAGCTGACGCCGCAGCAGCGGGCCGCCGTCGTCCTGCGCTACTACCAGGACCTGCCCGACCGGCAGGTCGCGGAGACCCTGGGCTGCCCGGTGGGCACAGCCCGGTCCCACGCCTCGCGCGGGGTGGCCCGGCTGCGCCGGCTCCTGGCCGACGTCATCGAGCCGGTGGGGTGAGGAAAGAAGCCATGGATCACTTCGAACGGCAGCTGACGCAGCTGATGCACAGCACCCAGGAGCACAGCCCCTTCGAGGCCAGGAACCAGGACCGGCTGTACGCGGGCGTGCGCACCCGGCGCCGGGTGCGGGCGGCGCGCCGGGCCGCCGGGTCCGTGCTGGCGGTCGCGGGGCTCGGCCTCGGCCTGTTCCTGTGGCCGCACACACCGACCACGGACCGGCCCAGCGCGCCCCACCCGCGGCCCGCCGTCAGCCCGACGCCCACCCCGAACACGTCCCCCTCGCCGGACGACTCGCCGAGCCCGCCGCCCAGTTCGACGGCGACCACCGGGACACCGAACCCCGGCGGAACCATGGAGACCTCCGTACCGCCCGCGACGTCGACGACCACCGACCCGGCCACCGACCCGCCGCCCACCGGCACGGCCACGGCGACTCCCACGGACCGGGACACGAACACCGCACCGCCGCCCACGGACACCGCGAACCCGGACGACTCGTCGGACGCCCCCTCCCAGGTGGCCAGCCCGACCGGATAACGCGCCGCCCTCCTCCGTCACTTCACCGCCGCGCGCTCCCTCAGTGCGCCTCACATTCAAGAACGTAAGGGACCTACGTGATAAATCTCCGCCCGCGTCGGGCCACACCGTCGAGGACTCCGCTGCCCCGGCGCGCCCCGCTGCCGACCGATCACGAGGAGCCCGTCCTGGACCTGGCCGTGCCGGTGTTCAACGAGGAGAAGGACCTGGAGCCGAACGTCCGGCGGCTGCACACGCACCTGTGCGACACGTTCCCCTACCCGTTCCGGATCACCGTCGCCGACAACGCCAGCACCGACCGCACCCCGGACATCGCGGCCCGGCTCGCGGAGGAGCTGGCCGAGGTGGAGTGCATACGGCTGCCCGAGAAGGGGCGCGGGCGGGCGCTGCGCGCGGCCTGGTCGGGCTCGCGGGCGCCCGTGCTGGCGTACACCGACGTGGACCTGTCCACCGGGCTCGCGGCGCTGCTGCCGCTGGTCGCACCGCTCATCTCGGGCCACTCCGACCTGGCCATCGGCACCCGCCTCGCACCCGGCGCCCGGGTGGTGCGCGGCCCCAAACGGGAGGTCATCTCCCGCTGCTACAACGTCCTGCTGCGCTGCACGCTGTCCGTGGGCTTCTCCGACGCGCAGTGCGGGTTCAAGGCGGTGCGGCGCGATGTCGCCGAGCGGCTGCTGCCGCTGGTGCGGGACGGGGAGTGGTTCTTCGACACCGAGCTGCTGGTGCTCGCCGAGCGGGCGGGCCTCAGGATCCACGAGGTGCCGGTGGACTGGGTGGACGATCCCGACAGCCGGGTCGACATCCTCGCCACGGCGCTGGCCGACCTGCGCGGGATCGCCCGGATGCGCCGCGCACCGGCCCGCCGCCGTACGGGATCGAGCGCCGCATGACCATGACCCTGGACCACATACCCGCGCCGGCCCCGGCCCGCCCGCCCGGCCCCCGCGAACGCCTGCGCGCCGCCGCCCGCCACCACGGCCCGGTCCTCGCCTTCTACGGCGCCCTGAAACTGGCCGGCTTCTGCTCCTTCATGTACCTGCTGGACTCGGCCGGCGACTTCCGCACCAAGCACCCGCGCTTCGGCGGCGGAGCGCACACCTGGGACGTCCTGGCCACCTGGGACGGCTGGTGGTACCAGCAGATCGCGCTGCACGGCTACGACCCGAAGCTCGTCCACATCCCCGGCGCCACCGGCCTGATCACCCTGGAGGGCAACTCGGCGGCGTTCTTCCCGCTGTACCCGGCGCTGATGCGGCTGACCTCGGCGGTCACCGGCCTGGGCCCGTTCGGCTCCGGCCTCCTGGTCTCGATCCTCGCCTCGTTCGTCGCAGCCCTCGGGATCTACGCGGTCGCCGACCGGTTCGGCGGCCGACGGGCCGGGTTCGCGGCGGCCGGGCTGTGGGCGGTCTGGCCCGGCTCCGGCGTGGAGTGGGCGGTCTACTCCGACTCCCTCTACGTCGCCCTCGCCGCCTGGGTCTGCTACGCGGTCATGACCCGCCGCTGGCTCACCGCCGGCGTCCTCACCTTCATGGCCGGCCTCAACCGCCCCACGGCCGCCGCGTTGATCGCCGCGCTCGCCGTCGCCGCGCTGTGCGCGCTGCGCGATCGCCGCGACGGCGTCCTGCGCCCGCTGCTCGCCATGGCCGTGGCCCCGCTCGGCCTGCTCGGCTACCTCGGCTGGGTGGGCCACCGGATGGGCGACTACGGCGGCTACTTCAAGCTCCAGTCGGGCGCGTGGGCGCACAGCTTCGACTACGGCAAGCAGACCTTCGACGTCCTGACGTCCGTCCCCGTGGGTCACTTCACCTACCTGTCCGCCTGGCCCTTCGCCGACGTGATCGGGGTCGGGGTCGTCCTGCTGGCGTTCGCCCTCCTCCCCCTCCTGCTGAGGCTGCGCCCACCGGCGGTGCTGGTCGTCCACACCGTCCTCACCCTCGCCCTGGTCCTCGGCAGCCAGCAGATCTTCGCCAACGTCTCCCGCTACCTGCTCCCCTGCTTCCCCCTGTTCATCCCCCTCGCCGTAGCCATGCGCCGCCTCAGCCTGCGCATGCAGTGCACCCTGTTCGGCATCGCCGCCCTGGCCTCCGGCTCGTACGCGGGGTACGCACTGTTCGAACTCGGAGTGCCGTAGGGCCCGGTCCCGTCTGTCGCACAGCTCCTGCGGGGCGAACCATCGCTGGGCGGCCGCTCGTCAGGGACGGGCCGGGCCCGTCCCGGGCCGGCCGGCCACGCCGACACACGCCTCGTTCCCCTCGGGGTCGGCCAGCACCCAGTTCGACGGCGCGTCGGCATCATTCACCAGGCGGCCACCGGCCGCGAGCGCTGCGGCCACCCGCGCCTCGGCCCGGTCGTACGGCACCCAGACATCGACGTGGACCCGGTTGCGCTGCGGGCGCGGCGCATCCATCTGCTGAAGGTAGAACGGCGCCCCGCGGCCGTGCGGGTCGATCAGGTCCTCGGGGCTGTTCGCGCGGTCCTGGTACCCGAGCAGGGCACGCCAGAAGGGCACCACGTCGGGACGGGCGAGGGCGTCGACGGTGACCTGGACGGTCTGCACGGCGGACGGATCGGCCGGGATGTCCAGTGTGCGGGCCACCGACGAGATCCGCCGGGCCAGCTCGATGTGCCGCTCGGTCAGACCGTACGAGTCGTCCGTGATCGTGATCAGCCGTACGGTCACGCCCTCGTGCCGCAGGTCGACGTCCGGAGGACCGTCCCCCACACCCGGCAACGCACCGATCGCCTGCACGAGCCGGGCGCCGGCCGCGAACGACCCGGTACGGAAGTACGCACACGCCCCCTCCCCCAGCACACGCCAGTCCTCCAGGCCGGGGGTCTCGTGAAACCGCTGCGGCCTGATGCGCTCGGCCCTGCCCTCTGCGTAGGTCATGAACTCAACCTAACCGGCAGGTCCGACAACGCAGTTCGACCGATCGGCGGCTACGCCAGGCTGTCCCGCCACGCCCGGTGCAGGTCCGCGAAGCGCCCCGTGCCCGCGATGAGTTCGTCGGGGTGACCGTCCTCGACGATGCGGCCGTGCTCCATGACCAGGACGCGGTCGGCGATCTCCACGGTGGAGAGGCGGTGGGCGATCACCACGGCGGTGCGGCCCCGCAGGACCGTCGACATCGCCCGCTGGACGGCCCGTTCGCCCGGGATGTCCAGGGAGCTGGTGGCCTCGTCCAGGATCAGGACCGCCGGGTCGGCGAGCAACGCGCGGGCGAAGGAGACCAGTTGGCGCTGCCCGGCCGAGATGCGCCCGCCGCGCTTGCGTACGTCGGTGTCGTACCCGTCGGGCAGTGCGCTGATGAACTCGTGCGCGCCGATCGCCTTCGCGGCCCGCTCTATCTCCTCGCGGGTGGCGTCGGGCCGGCCGATCGCGATGTTGTCCGCGACCGTGCCGGAGAACAGGAAGGCCTCCTGGGTCACCATGACCACCCCGCGCCGTAGTTCGGGCACGGCCAGCTCGCGCAGGTCGACGCCGTCCAGCAGCACCCGGCCGTCGGAGGGGTCGTAGAAGCGGGCGAGCAGCTTGGCCAGGGTCGACTTGCCCGCCCCGGTGGAGCCGACCACGGCGACGGTCTGCCCGGCCGGGAGGGTCAGGTCGAAGCGGGGCAGCACCTCGCCGCCGGTGCGGTAGGCGAAGCGGACCCCGTCGAAGACGACCTCCCGGCCCGGGAACTCGTCCCTCGCCGACGGGAGTTCACGGGGCGCCGACGGCTCCGGCACGGACGGCGTCTGCGCCAGCAGCCCGGCGATCTTCTCCAGGGAGGCCGCCGCCGACTGGTAGGAGTTCAGGAACATGCCGAGCCGGTCGATCGGGTCGTACAGCCGCCGCAGATACAGCACGGCCGCCGCCAGCACACCCAGCGCCAGCGAGCCGGACGCCACCCGGTAGGCACCCCACAGGACGATCGCGGCGACCGCCGTGTTGGCCACCAGGCGGGACCCGACCACGTACCGGGCCATCTCCAGCAGCGCGTTCCCGTTCGTCCGCTCGTGCCGCCTGTTGAGCCCGGCGAACTCGGCGTCGTTCGCGGCCTCCCGGCGGAACGCGCGCACCGGGCGGATGCCGTTCATCGTCTCCACGAACTTCACGATCACCGCCGCGATCGCCGTGGAACGCGCGCGGTACACCCGCCCCGCGCGCCGCTGGTAGACCCGGACGAGCAGGTACAGCGGCACGAAGGAGGCCACCGCGACCGTGCCGAGGCCGAGATCGAGCCACAGCAGCATCGCCGAGATGTAGACGAAGGACAGCACGACGGTCACCAGCTCCTGGAGCCCCTCGTTGAGGAGCTCGCGCAGCGACTCGACGTCCGTCGTGGAGCGGGAGATCAGCCGGCCCGAGGTGTACCGCTCGTGGAAGTCGACGCTCAGCGCCTGCGCGTGCCGGAAGATCCGGCCACGCAGGTCCAGCAGCACGTCCTGGCTCACCCGGGTGGAGACCTCGATGAACGCGAACTGCAGCCCGCCGGAGAGCAGCGCGCACAGCAGATAGCCGACGCCGACCGCGATGAGCGGACCGTGGTCGTGGTCCCGGAACGCCGGTACGGCGGTGTCGAGGGCGTACGCCACCAGCAGCGGGCCCGCCTGCACCGCCGCCTGCTGCAACAGCAGGAGGACGGTGGTGAGGGTGACCCGGGCCCTCATGGGTGCGAGCAGCGAGCGCAGGAGGGAGGCCGTAGCCCCGGGTGGAGTGGGCAGGACGTCCCGGTCGAAGGGATCGCCCGCGCCACCGGTGGCCTCGGGGCGGGGAAGTTCGTCGTCGTTGTCCGTGGCGGGGGCGGCGGTCGTGGTGGTGGTCATCGGAGGTCCCCTCGTTCCCCTTCTCGGACTTGTTCGCCTTGTTCGCCTTCTTCGCCTTCTTCGCCGGACATCAGGTGTGCGTACTCGGCGTTGGTGCGCAGCAGTTCCTGGTGCGTGCCGACGGCGGTGATCCGGCCCCCCGACAGCAGGGCGACCCGGTCGGCGAGCAGCACCGTGGACGGGCGGTGGGCCACGATCAGCGCGGTGGTGTCGGCGAGGACGTGCCGCAGCGCGGCCTCCACGGCGGCCTCCGTGTGCACGTCCAGGGCGGACAGCGGGTCGTCCAGCACGAGGAACTCCGGCCGGCCGACGACCGCGCGGGCCAGCGCGAGACGCTGGCGCTGACCACCGGACAGGCTCAGGCCCTGTTCGCCGACCTGGGTGCCGGTGCCCTGCGGGAGCGCGTGCGCGAACTCGGCCTGCGCCACGGCGAGGGCGCGGTCGAGGTCCGCCTCCGAGGCGTCGTCCCCGGCCCCCATGAGCACGTTCTCGCCGACGTCGGCCGAGAACAGCGTGGGTTCCTCGAAGGCCACGGCGACCTTGGCGCGCAGCTCCTCGCGGGACATCGCGGTGATGTCGACTCCGTCCAGGGTGATGTGCCCGGAGGTCAGCTCGTGCAGGCGGGGGATGAGGGCGGTGAGCGTCGTCTTTCCGCAGCCGGTGGCTCCGACCAGGGCCATGGACTCGCCGGGTCGGATGTGGAGGTCGATGTGGTCGAGGAGGGGTGGGGAGTCGGGGGGCGCGTCCGGGTAGCGGAACCGGACGTCGTCGAAGCGCAGTCCCCGCGCAGCGGCATCTCGCGGCGCCGAGCCGCGCGAGCCGCCCCCGGCCGACCCGTCTTCCGGCGCTTCGTCCATCACCTCGAAGTACCGCTCGGTCGCCGTCGCCGCCTCCTGGCTCATCGCCAGCAGGAAGCCGATCGAGTCCACCGGCCACCGCAGCGCGAGTGCCGTGCTCAGAAAGGCGACCAGTGTGCCCGCGGACAGGTCCCCGTCGGCCACCCGCACCGCGCCCAGCACCAGCGCCGCCCCGATCGCCACCTCGGGAAGCGTGACGATGACGCCCCAGATGGTGGCCAGCAGCCGCGCCTTGCGCAGCTCCGTGTCGCGCAGTCTGCCCGACAGCTCCCGGAACGCCCGTGCCTGGCTGCGGTGCCGGCCGAAGCCCTTGATGATGCGGATGCCGAGCACGCTCTCCTCGACCATCGTCGTCAGGTCCCCGACCTGGTCCTGGGCGCGCCGCGCCACCTCGGCGTAGCGCCGCTCGAAGACCACACAGGTCCACATGACCGGGACGGCCGGCCCGAGGATGACCAGCCCGAGCACCCAGTCCTGCATCAGCATGATCACCACGCCGACGAGGATCGTCACTCCGTTGACCAGCAGGAAGGTCAGCGGGAAGGCGAGGAACATGCGCAGCAGCATCAGGTCGGTGGTGCCCCGGGAGAGCAACTGGCCGGACGCCCAGTGGTCGTGGAAGGACACGGGCAGCCGCTGCAGACGGCCGTACAGGCCCGCCCGCATCTCCGCCTCGACGTGCGACAGCGGCCGGGCCACCAGCCAGCGCCGTATGCCGAACAGGACGGCCTCGGCGAGGCCGAGCAGCAGCAGGTACAGCGCGCCGAGCCACACCCCGGCCGGATCCCGGTCGGCGACCGGTCCGTCGACCAGCCACTTCAGGACGAGCGGGATCACCAGTCCGGTACAGGAGGCGACGACCGCGACGAACGCGGCCGTGAACAGCCGGGCCCGCACGGGGCGGACGTACGGCCACAGTCGCAGAAGGGTGCGTACGGCGGAGCGGTCCTGGGTGGTTGCACGTGTCGTGGGCATCATCGCGAGCCTACGGATCCGCACTGACATCGCCCACCGAGTTTTGGCCGGACCCACATCCGTCCCTGGTCCTACGACCTGGGGGTTCCCCCTGCTCGAGCGAAGCCGACAGCTTGGGGGAACGTTCGAGGCGTCGTACAAGGGAGTCGAGGAGCCGCGCACAGGGGGTCGTAGCCCGCCATCAACCGATCGGACGATGCCGCTTCGAGCGCGACGGCCGATGTGCCGGACCCCGCCCGCACGGGACTCTCGACGCATGCCACCCGTCATCGAAGTCACCGATCTGCGCAAGTCCTACGGCGGCCGCGCCGTCGTGGACGGCGTCTCCTTCGCCGTCGAGGAGGGCGAGATCTTCGGCATCCTCGGCCCCAACGGCGCCGGCAAGACCACCACCGTCGAGTGCGTCGAGGGGCTGCGCGTCCCGGACGCCGGGCGGGTCCGGGTCACCGGCCTCGATCCCGTCGCCGACCACGGGCAGGTCGCGAAGGTCCTCGGCGCCCAGCTCCAGCAGAGCGAACTCCAGCCCAAGCTCACCGTGCGGGAGGCGCTGGAGCTGTACGCGTCCTTCTACCCGCGCCCCGCCGACTGGCGGACGCCGGCCGAACGGCTGGGGCTGACCCCGAAGCTGGACACTCGCTTCGCCAAGCTCTCCGGAGGACAGCAGCAGCGCCTGTTCATCGCACTGGCCCTGATCGGCGACCCCCGGATCGTCGTCCTGGACGAGCTGACCACCGGCCTCGACCCGCGGGCCCGCCGCGACACCTGGCAGCTCATCGAGGACGTCCGCGCGAGCGGGGTCACCGTGCTGCTCGTCACCCACTTCATGGAGGAGGCGCAGCGGCTGTGCGACCGGATCGCGGTGATCGACAAGGGCCGGGTCGCGGCGCTGGACACGCCGGCCGGGCTGATCCGCCGCTCGGCGGGCGCGACCGTCATCAGCTTCACCCCGTCCGCCCCGCTGGACGAGCGTGAACTGACCGCCCTGCCGGCGCTCGCCTCGTTCGAGCACCGGGACGGCCGGATCACCCTCTCCGGCACCGACGAGACCGTCAACGCCGTCATCACCCTGCTCGCCCGCCACCGCGTCACCGCCCATCAGCTGCGCGTCCTCGACGCCACCCTCGACGACGCGTTCCTGGACCTGACGAAGGAGGCCACGGCATGAACACCGCCGTCCTGCGCACCGAGTTCCGCCTGTTCCGCCGGGAACCCGGCGCCGTCTTCTGGATTTTCCTGTTCCCGACGCTGCTCCTGGTCATCCTCGGTTCGATCCCGTCGTTCCGGGAGGCCGACAAGTCCCTGGGCGGGCTGCGGCCGGTCGACGCCTACGTCCCCATCGCCGTCCTGATCGCCCTGATCATGTCCGGGGTGCAGTCGCTCCCCCAGGCCCTGACCGGCCACCGGGAGCGGGGCATCCTGCGCCGGATGCGGCTCACCCCCGTACGGCCCTCCGCCCTGCTGTCCGCGCAGATGGTCGTGCAGGGCACGGTGGCGCTGGCCTCGGCGCTGCTCGCGCTCGTCGTCGGCCGGCTCGCCTTCGGCGTACGGCTGCCCGAGCAGCCGGCCGGCTATCTGCTGGCCCTGCTGCTCGCCGCCGGGGCGGCCCTCGCCCTCGGCTCCGTCGTCTCGGCGCTGTCCCGCACCACGAAGATCGCGAGCGCGACCGGCTCGGCGGTGTTCTTCCCGATGATGTTCTGCGCGGGTGTGTGGCTGCCGGTGCAGGCGATGCCGCACACGCTGGCGCGGGTGGTGCAGCTGACCCCGTTCGGCGCGGCGGCCCGCGCCCTGGGCGAGGCGGCGGCCGGACACTGGCCCGGGTGGGGGCACCTGGGCGTGCTCGCGGCCTGGACGGTGCTGCTGACGGCGGCGGCCGCACGCTGGTTCCGCTGGGAGTGAGCGAGCCGTGCCGGACACTGATGCCATGACGACCGCCACGCAGCACCAGCCCCGGGCCTCCTTCGACACATGGGGACCCTGGGCGCTGCTGGCCGCCGGTGTCGTCGCGGGGACGATCTCCGCCCACCTGATCGGCATGGACCGCTCCGAACTGGTCGTCACGGGAGTGCTCGTGGCCGCGAGCGTCGTGCTGCAGGCGGTCTGGGGGAGGGTGAAACGCAGGCGGCCGGGTCCGAGCCGCACCGGTGCCGGCCTCTATCTGCTGCGCTGGGCCATCGGCTTCGTGCTGACCTGGATCAACCCGTTCTTCGCCTTCTACGCCGTGACCGGCTACTACACCGCCGTCCGTGAGCTGCCCCGCCGCCTGGTGCTTCCCGGTCTCTTCCTGACCGCCGTCACCATGTCCGGCAGCGAGATCGGCGGTATGCCGCCGCACGGGCTGGTCCTGTGGTTCGGCTTCTTCCTGGTCCTGGGCGTCAACGTCGGCATGGTCAGTGTGTTCACCCGCTACGCCGTGCAGGAGCAGGCCCGATCCGAGGTCCAGACCGACACCATCGCCGAACTGGAGCGCACCAACACGGCGTTGCAGCAGGCCCTCGACGAGAATGCCGCCCTGCACGCCCAACTCCTCGTCCAGGCAAGGGAGGCCGGGGTCGCCGACGAACGCCGGCGGCTCGCCGCCGAGATCCACGACACCCTCGCCCAGGGGCTGACCGGCATCATCGCCCAGCTCCAGGTCGTCGCGAACGCACCCGACCTGGCGACGGCCCGGACGCATCTGGATCGGGCCTCCGCGCTGGCCCGGCACAGCCTCGGCGAGGCCCGCCGCTCGGTGCACAACCTCGCCCCGGTCGCCCTGGCCCGCGACGGGCTGCCGGATGCCCTGAAGAAGACGGTCGCCGAATGGGGTGAACACACCGGCATTCGCGCCGAGTTCACCGTCACCGGTGACGCCGAGCAGCTGCACGACGAGGTCTCGGCGACCCTTCTGCGCATCTCCCAGGAGGCCCTGTCCAACACCTCACGCCACGCGCGCGCCACCCGCGCCGGCGTCACCCTGTCCTTCCTGGGCGACGAGGTCATCCTGGACATCCGCGACGACGGCCGCGGCTTCGACCCGCTCGCCGTCCCCGCACGCACCCGTTCCGGCGGCTTCGGCCTCGACGGCATGCGCGCCCGCGCCGAACGCATCGCGGGCTCCCTCGCGGTGGAGTCCGAGCCCGGTCACGGCACGGCGCTGTCGGCCCGCGTACCGTTGGTCCGCCATGACCAGTGACACGGGTATCTCTCTGCTGATCGTCGACGACCATCCCGTCGTACGGGACGGCCTGCGCGGCATGTTCGAGTCCGCAGCCGGCTTCACCGTGCTCGGCGAGGCGACCAACGGCGTCGAGGCCCTCGAACGGGCGGCCGCGCTCGACCCGGACGTCATCCTCATGGACCTGCGGATGCCGGGCGGCGGCGGGGTCGACGCGATCGCCGAACTGACCCGGCGCAACGCCCGTGCCAAGGTCCTGGTACTGACGACGTACGACACCGACTCCGACACCCTCCCGGCGATCGAGGCGGGCGCCACCGGCTACCTCCTCAAGGACGCCCCGCGCGACGAGCTGTTCACCGCGGTCCGGGCCGCCGCGGAGGGCCGCACGGTCCTGTCCCCCGCCGTCGCCTCCCGTCTGGTCCACGCCGTCCGCGCCCCCGGCAACGAGCCCCTCTCCACCCGCGAGCGCGAGGTCCTGGCCCTGGTCGCCAAGGGCATGTCCAACCGCGAGACAGCCCGCGAACTGTTCATCAGTGAGGCGACGGTCAAGACCCATCTCACGCATCTGTACGTCAAGTTGGGCGTGAAGGACCGGGCTGCGGCGGTGGCGGTGGCCTACGACCGGGGAATCCTGGGCTGAGGCGTCCACCGAGCGGGGCGGGTGTCCGTCACCGGGCGTCGCGCAGCCGAAGAAGGTACGCCGCAGTCAGCGAGACGGCACGGTCCTCGTCGTGCGAAAGCTCCACGAGGGCACGTGACGCCCTCGTCCCCGGGATGCCCGCCAGCGCCTGGGTCAGCCGCCCGCGTGCCGGCGCCTCGGTGGTGTCGTGGGCGAGGCGGTTGCAGAGCATGGTCGCGATCCGGTCCGCCGTCGCGGTGTCGCTCGCCAGCACGCTCAGCGCATCGGCTGCATCGGTGTCGTTCCTTCCCTCCACGATCATGTCGACGAGCGTCGGGATCGCAGCGGCCACACCACGTGTGCCGAGCGCCAGAGCCGCATACCCGCGTACCACGACGTCGGGGTTCGCGAGGGCATCCCGCAGCTGCGCGGTGGCTTCACCACCGGGCAGCTCGGCGAGGGACCGAACGGCACGCTCCCGCACCGCGGCCACCGGTGAGCCGAGGCCCTCCGCCAGCAGTGCCGGGCCGCCGTCGCCCGATCGCGCCAGCGCCCATCGAAGGGCCCCGGCGACGTTCGGCTCCGTCTCGCTGAGCGTCGCCTCGACCAGGGCCTCCACCGGCACCGGAACCGTATCGACCGAGGAGAGGGCCGCGCGCTGGCGCACGTCGGCGTTCTTCGATCCCAGTGCCTGGAGGAGCGCGACCACCTGGAGGACGTCCTCCCAGCCGGCGGGTTCCGCGGCATGGATCCGGCTCAGCCGCGTGAGCAGGTCGGTCTCGGCCGCGATGCGGTCGCGCGTCTGACGGATGAGGTCGTCGACGAGTGCCGAGGGCGTGAAGCCGGGATCGTCGAGCGCACGTCCGATCTCACGCAGCGACAGTCCCAGCGACCGCAGGCTCTCGATGTGGAAGATCCGCCGGATGTCCTCGCCGGAGTACTCCCGGTATCCGGAGCCGGTACGACCCGAAGGGCGCACCAGACCGAGCGACTCGTAATGCCGGAGCATGCGGGCACTGACCCCGGACCGTCGCGCCACCTCACCGATCAACACGCCCTATCGTCCCTCCCGGCCGGACCCGCCGAGGGCCACGACGCGCTTCGCCTCCTCGACCGCGAACTCGAATCCGGCGTCCGGGTCGCGCAGGAGCCGTTGGGTGGCGAGCGCGTGCGTGCGCGTGCGCGGGTCCGGGGCCGTCGTCGCGTCACGAAGAGCCGGCACGATCACTTCACCCAGCGCGACCAGTGCCCGGCTGAGACTCAGCCGCGTCTCCCGCTCACCGCGCCCGAGCTGCGTCGCCAACACCGCGGCCAACTCGGGCTCCTCGCCCTCCGGAACGAGCACGACCGCGGCGCGCCAGGCGCTTCGTGCCACCTCGTCGTCGGCGTCGGACAGGAGTGTCCGGGTGATCGCCGGCCACGCCCGCCCGTCCCCGATCTTGGACAGCGTGTGCAGCGCCTGGCTCCGCGCCTGCGCACGCTCCGAGCGGACTTCGCGGAGCAGTGCGGGAAGCGTCACGGACACCGGGTGGCGGGTGAGCGCCCAGGTCAGCATGTCGCGGACGAAGAACTCGGGCTCGATCGCGCCTCGCTCGACGAGCTTGTCGACGAAGCGCGGGTCAGGCGTCGTGCTGGCCGCCAGAGCAGTCCGCAGTCGCACGGACGAACGGCCGTCCCCCAACCCCTTCAGCACTCGTACCGCATCCGTATCGTGTCTCATGATCGTCATCGAGACCACCTCCCTGGCGGGCAGTGAAGACCCTGTCACCGTGTCAAGGTCAAACAGGGCTCGCTGCGCGAGCACCTGAGACGGCGTCTTATTCGATGGAGCAACCATCCTTACGCTGAGTACGTTCGACGTCTCCGGTCAGGACCGCTGTTCCGGTGGGTTTCGAACGGAACGGGGGATGGATGATCGACGCGTACGCGGATCCGGGCACACCCGACATTCGGGGCGGGTGGCACTACCTGGGCTGGCTGGTGTTGCGTCAGCCGGTGCGGTCGTTGGTCGGGGCGTTGCTGGGCAGTGCCTGGATGGTGCTGATGGCGGCGCAGCCGTACATGATGGCGCGGGCCGTGGACGACGGGCTGGTGCCGGGGCGGTTGGGGGTGCTCGCCTGGTGGACCGCCGCGATGTTCGGGGTCGGGGCGCTGAACGCCTGGCTGAGCATCATGCGGCACCGCACGATGACCCGGGTGCGGATGGATGCCAACTTCCGTACGGTCAAGCTGGTCGTCGGGCACGCGGCCCGGCTGGGGGCGGTGCTGTCGCGCCGGGCCGGGGCCGGGGAGGTCGTCACCATCGGGGTCGGTGACGTGGCGACCCTCGCGCAGGCGCTGACGGTGGTCGGGCCCGGGGTGGGCTCGATCGTGGTGTATGTCGTCGTGGCGGGGCTGCTGCTGGCCATCTCGGCGCCGCTCGCCGCCGTGGTGCTGCTCGGGGTTCCGGTGATCGCGCTGCTCACCGGGCCGCTGACGCTGCGGCTGCAGGGCGCGGAGAGCGAGTACCGGGAGCGGCAGGGCGTGCTGACGGCGCGCATCGGCGACCTCGCGGGCGGGCTGCGTGTCCTCAACGGGCTCGGCGGCAAGGGGCTGTTCTCGGACGCCTTCCGGAAGGACTCGCAGCGGCTGCGCGCGCAGGGCTATCGGGTGGGCGCGGTGGCGAGCTGGGTGCAGGCGCTCGGGGTCGGGCTGCCGACGTTGTTCCTGGCCGTGGTGACCTGGCTGGCGGCCCGGCTGGCGGCCGAGAAGTCCATCAGCGTGGGCGAGTTGGTGGCGGTGTACGGCTATGTGGCGGTGCTGATCGGACCGGTGGCGTTCTTCGTGCAGATGGCCTACGAGCTGAACCGGGGCGTGGTGGCCGCCCGCCGGGTCGTACGGCTGCTGCGGCTGGAACCCGAGCCGGACACGGGCACGCTGGCCGCACCGGACGGGCCGGCCGAGCTGTGCGATCCGGCGTCCGGGGTGCGGGTGGCGCCGGGCCGGCTGGTGGCGCTGGCCGCCGTCCGGCCCGCGGAGGCCGCCGCCGTGGTCGACCGCCTGGGCCGGTACGGGCCCACCGAGGCGACCTGGGGCGGGGTACGGCTGGACGCGGTACCGCTGACCGACGTACGGGACCGGATCCTGGTCGCCGACAACGAGGCGGACCTGTTCGCCGGGCCGCTGAGGGAGGTCGTGGCCGCCGAGCACCAGGCCGAGGACGCCGCGCTGCGCCGGGCGGTGTACGCGGCCGCCGCCGAGGATGTCGTACGAGGGCTGCCGGACGGGCTGGACTCGGCTGTGACCGGGCAGGGGCGCAGCCTCTCCGGTGGGCAGCGGCAGCGGATCCGGCTGGTGCGGGCGCTGCTCGCCGACCCCGAGGTGCTGCTGGCCGTCGAGCCGACCTCGGCGCTGGACGCGCACACGGAGGCCACGGTCGCCGAGCGGCTGCGGGCGGCGCGGGAGGGCCGTACGACGGTGGTGGTGAGCACGTCGCCGCTGGTGCTGGACCGCGTGGACACGGTGCTGTTCCTGGCCGACGGCAAGGTGACGGCGAGCGGCCCGCATCAGCGGCTGCTCGTCTCCGAGCCCGGGTATCGGGCGCTGGTGGCGCGAGACACCGATGACGCTGCTGACACTGCTGACACTGCTGACACCGCCGAGGAGGCCGTACGGTGACGACGACGGACACGGGGCTGTTGCCGGTCGCGGACCGGGCCGGGGTGCGGCGGGCCACCGGGCGACTGCTGCGGGCCGACCGGCGGGCGTTCGCCGTCGCGCTGGCGCTCAACGCGCTGTCGGCCGGGGCGGGGCTCGCCGGGCCGTGGCTGGTCGGGCGGATCGTCGACGAGGTGCGGGCGGGACACGGGGTCGGGGCGGTGGACCGGCTGGCGCTGTGGATCCTGCTCTGCTCGCTGGCCCAGCTGCTGCTGGCGCGCTGGGCACGGTACGTGGGGCACCGGTTCGGTGAGCGGACGCTGGCCCGGGTGCGCGAGGAGTACGTCGACCGGGTGCTGGCGCTGCCCGCCTCGGCGGTGGAGCGGGCCGGCACCGGTGACCTGACCGCGCGCGGTACGGCCGACGTGGCGACCGTCGGCACCACGCTGCGGGACGTCGGACCGGAGCTGCTGGTGTGCATCGTGCAGGCGCTGTTCGTGCTCGGCGCGGTGTTCGCGCTCGACCCGGTGCTGGGGCTGTTCGGTGTGCTGGGTCTGACCCCGATCTGGCTGGCGCTGCGCTGGTATCTGCGCCGGGCGCGGGACGGTTACCTCGCCGAGGGCGCGGCCACCTCGGAGGTCGCCGAGATCGTCGCGGCGACCGCGACCGGGGCGCGGACGGTCGAGGCGTTCCGGCTCCGGCGGCGGCGGATCACGGCGAACCGGGACGCGCTGGAGAAGTCCCGCCGGACCCGCTTCTACACCCTCCGTCTGCGGTCGGTGTTCTTCCCCGCGGTCGAGGTGACCTACAGCGTCCCGGTGGTGGGTGTGCTGCTGCTCGGCGGGTGGCTGCACGAGCGGGGTGCGGTGGGCGTCGGGGCGGTGGTGGCCGCGGCGCTGTACCTGCGGCAGTTCACCGAGCCGCTGGACCAGATCCTGATGCGGGTGGAGCAACTGCAGAGCAGCGGTGCCTCGTTCGCGCGGGTGGAGGGGCTGGCGCAGGCTCCCCGGGCGGAGGCGGAGGGCGGCTGTCCGGAGCCGGCGGACGACCGGATCGACGTGCGCGGGGTGCGGTACGCGTACGAGCGGGGCGGTGAGGTGCTGCGCGGGGTGGACCTGACGGTACGTCCCGGTGAACGCCTCGCCGTGGTGGGCCCGTCGGGTGCCGGCAAGACCACGCTCAGCAGGCTCCTCGCGGGCATCGACACGCCCGGAGCGGGCACGGTGACGGTGGGCGGGGTGCCGATCGCGTCCCTGGAACCGGAACGCCTGCGCCGTCAGGTCGTGCTGGTCACCCAGGAGCACCACGTCTTCCTCGGCACGGTCCGCGACAACCTCCTGATCGCGGAACCCACCGCCACGGACACCGACTTGTGGGCGGCGCTGAAGGCAGTGGGCGCAGACGACTGGGTCCGCGCCCTGCCGTCCTCCCTGGACACTCCCCTCGGCCCGAACGGCCACCCCACCGACGGCTCCCAGGCCCAGCAACTCGCCCTGGCCCGGGTCGTGCTGGCCGACCCGCACACTCTCATCCTCGACGAGGCGACGGCCCTCCTCGACCCCACCACGGCCCGGCACACCGAGCGCGCCCTGGCCGCGGTCCTGGAGTCCCGCACGGTCATCGCCATCGCCCACCGCCTCCACACGGCCCACGACGCGGACCGCGTCGCGGTCATGGAAAACGGCCATCTCACCGAACTGGGCACCCACGACGAACTGGTGGCCGCGAAGGGGGCGTACGCGGCCCTGTGGCGAACCTGGCACGGGGACGCGGTCCCCGAGGACTAGTCCATTTCTGCGGTTCAACCGGCGCAGCGTCCAAGCCAGTTGCCCGGTGAGACCAACCCGGCCAACAGTCCGCATATCGAACATGAACATCCGGTCAACGGACCATTTCCAGCCAAGTTTCTGACGCGGTCCTGACAGATGCCGTGATCCCCTGCCACTCTTCCCACGGCCGACTCACAGCAACCCCACAGTTCCCCATGCTCGCGTGAGCCGGCTCTGCACCTGCACGTGGTTCCGCGTAACGCCCTGTTCTGCCCGGACGTCCCAACCCACCGTCCGGTCTCCCCTGGCCGCGCGACCCGCGGTCATGCAGAAGGAGTCAGTGTTGAGTAGCACCTCTCGCAGACGCACCTCCCACACAGCGCACCGCCGCACCGCCACCGTCGCCCTCGCGGGTGTCGCCGCCCTGATCGCCGCGGCCGTCCAGTCCGGCGCCGCGAGCGCCACCCCGGCGAAGCCGCAGGCCGGCAAGGTCAACCCCGCCCATGTGGCCCTCAAGCTCACGCCCTCGCAGCGCACCGAGCTGATCCGGCACGCGGACGCCGAGAAGGCTTCCACAGCGCGGTCCATAGGCCTCGGGGCCAAGGAGAAGCTGGTCGTCCACGACGTCGTCAAGGACGCCGACGGGACTGTGCACACCCGCTACGAGCGGACCTACGCGGGTCTGCCGGTGCTGGGCGGCGACCTCGTCGTCGAGACCGCCAAGTCCGGCGCCACGAAGTCCGTCATCAAGGCCGACAACGCCTCGCTGAAGGTCGCCGGCCTCACCCCGGCCGTGTCGAAGGCCTCGGTCGAGAAGCAGGCCGTGCAGCGGGCCAAGGCCCTCGGGGGCAGCAAGTCGGCCGCGGACAGCGTGCGCAAGGTGATCTGGGCCGGCAGCGGCACGCCCGTTCTCGCGTACGAGACCGTCGTCGGCGGGCTCCAGGACGACGGCACCCCGAACCAGCTGCACGTCGTCACCGACGCCGCCACCGGCAAGAAGCTCTTCGAGTACCAGGGCATCAGGACCGGCGTCGGCAACACGCAGTACAGCGGCCAGGTGACGCTGACCACGACCCAGTCGGGGTCGAACTACACGCTGACCGACGGGGCCCGCGGCGGCCACAAGACGTACAACCTCAACCACGGCACCTCGGGCACCGGCACCCTGTTCTCCCAGACCAGCGACACCTGGGGCAACGGCACCACGTCCAACGCCGCCACCGCGGGCGCGGACGCCCACTACGGGGCCGCGGTCACCTGGGACTTCTACAAGAACACCTTCGGCCGCAGCGGCATCAAGAACAACGGTGTCGGCGCCTACTCCCGCGTCCACTACGGCAACGCGTACGTGAACGCCTTCTGGGACGACAGCTGCTTCTGCATGACCTACGGCGACGGCTCCGCCAACGCCGACCCGCTGACCTCCCTCGACGTCGCGGGCCACGAGATGAGCCACGGTGTCACCTCCAACACCGCCGGCCTCAACTACAGCGGTGAGTCCGGCGGCCTGAACGAGGCCACCTCCGACATCATGGGCACCGGCGTGGAGTTCTACGCCAACAACAGCTCGGACGTCGGCGACTACCTCATCGGCGAGAAGATCGACATCAACGGCGACGGCACCCCGCTGCGCTACATGGACAAGCCCAGCAAGGACGGCGCGTCCAAGGACAGCTGGTACTCGGGGATCGGGTCCATCGACGTGCACTACTCGTCGGGCCCCGCGAACCACTTCTTCTACCTGCTGAGCGAGGGCAGCGGCACCAAGGTCATCAACGGTGTCACCTACAACTCGCCCACCGCGGACGGCCTTCCGGTCACCGGCATCGGCCGCGACAAGGCGCTGCAGATCTGGTACCGGGCGCTGACCACCAAGTGGACCTCCACCACCAACTACGCGGGCGCCCGCACCGGCACGCTCGCGGCGGCCGGCGAGCTGTACGGCACCACCAGCGCCGAGTACAAGGCGGTGCAGGACGCCTGGGCGGGCGTGGCGGTCGGTTCGCGCTCCGGTGGCGGCGGGGGCGGCGGAACCTCGTACGAGAACACCTCGCCGGTGTCGATCCCGGACAACGGACCGGCGGTCACCTCGAACATCACCGTCTCCGGCAGGAGCGGAAACGCGCCGAGCAACCTCTCGGTGAGCGTGGACATCACGCACACCTGGCGCGGTGACCTGGTGATCGACCTGGTCGGTCCGTCGGGCACCTCGTACCGCCTGAAGAACTTCTCGTCCTCCGACTCGGCGGACAACGTCGCGGAGACCTACACGGTCAACGCCTCCTCCGAATCGGCCAATGGGACCTGGAAGTTGAAGGTCCAGGACCAGGCCGCACAGGACGTCGGCAAGATCAACAGCTGGAAGCTGACGTTCCCGTAAACCACACCCCACCAGCACCGGAACAGGGCGTCGCCCGGGGGTTCGATCCCCTCGGGCGGCGCCCGTTTTACATTCCTGAAACGTTCATCAGACAGTCGATTTTCGGCCAACATCACTTAGGGGTCCTGACATGTACGCGCCCCTGATGTCACTCTCTCTCCACCCGCCGCAGCAGCACAGCAACTTCCCAACGCCACACACTCCGGCCAGTAACCCCACACTGCCCGGACTCCCCCACGAGAAGGAGCTTCTGTGAGCCCCCTCTACGCGCGTCACAAGCGCACCACTCTGGCCATCGCCACCGCTGTCGCGGCCGGAGCCCTGCTCTCCACCGGTCTGACCACCAGTGCCAGTGCCCAGACCCCGGCCGAGGCCGCCGCCGCCAAGACCCTGGCCGCCGCCCCGACCGCGCTGTCCGCCGCTGCCCGTACCACCCTGATCCAGCAGGCGCAGGACGACGCGACCGAGACCGCGCAGCACATAGGCCTCGGCGCCAAGGAGAAGCTGGTCGTCAAGGACGTCGTCAAGGACGTCGACGGCACCGTCCACACCCGCTACGAGCGCACCTACGCCGGCCTGCCGGTGCTCGGCGGCGACCTGGTCGTCCACACCGCCAAGTCGGGCAAGGCCGAGGGCGTCACCAAGGCGAACAAGTCCGCCATCAAGGTGGCCTCGCTCAAGCCGCAGATCTCCGCCGCCAAGGCCGAGAAGCAGGCGCTGAGCGCCGCGAAGACCCTCGGCTCCGCCAAGACCGCCGCGGACGGCGCCCGCAAGGTGATCTGGGCCGGCTCCGGCAAGCCCGTCCTCGCCTTCGAGACGATCGTCGGCGGCCTGCAGGACGACGGCACCCCGAACCAGCTGCACGTCATCACCGACGCCGCCACCGGCAAGAAGCTCTTCGAGTACCAGGGCATCGAGAACGCGACCGGCACCGGCAAGAGCCTCTACTCCGGCACGGTCAGCCTGAACACCACGCTGTCGGGTTCGACGTACCAGCTGTACGACACCACGCGTGGCGGCCACAAGACGTACAACAAGAAGCACACCACCACCTCGTCCGCGGGCACGCTGTTCACCGACGCGGACAACACGTGGGGCACCGGCTCGGCCTCCAGCTCCACCACCGACCAGACCGCGGCCGTCGACGCCGCCTACGGCGCGCAGGTGACCTGGGACTTCTACAAGAACACCTTCGGCCGCAGCGGCATCAAGAACGACGGCACCGCCGCCTACTCCCGCGTGCACTACGGCAACCAGTACGTCAACGCGTTCTGGGACGACAGCTGCTTCTGCATGACGTACGGCGACGGCGCGGGCAACGTCGACCCGCTCACCTCGCTGGACGTGGCCGGCCACGAGATGAGCCACGGTGTCACCGCGAACACCGCCGGCCTGGACTACTCGGGCGAGTCCGGCGGTCTGAACGAGGCCACCTCGGACATCTTCGGCACGGGTGTGGAGTTCTACGCGAACAACGCCTCGGACCCCGGTGACTACCTCATCGGCGAGAAGATCGACATCAACGGCGACGGCACCCCGCTGCGCTACATGGACAAGCCCAGCAAGGACGGCGGCTCGGCGGACTCCTGGTCCTCCTCGGTCGGCAACCTGGACGTCCACTACTCGTCCGGTGTCGCGAACCACTTCTTCTACCTGCTGTCCGAGGGCAGCGGTTCGAAGACGATCAACGGCGTGAGCTACAACTCGCCGACGTCCAACGGCTCCACGGTCACCGGCATCGGCCGCGCCAAGGCGCTGCAGATCTGGTACAAGGCGCTGACGACGTACATGACGTCGACGACGAACTACAAGGGCGCCCGCACGGCGACCCTGAGCGCGGCGTCGGCCCTGTACGGCTCCACCAGCACCGAGTACAAGACGGTGGCGGCGGCCTGGTCGGCGGTCAACGTCAGCTAGTCACACCCCACGTGAGGTAGGGCGGTACCCGGGCGGAAGGCGTCCCGGGTACCGCCCTACCCTTGTGTCCCATGTCCTCGGCGCCCTTCACCTACGAGCCGGTCGGCGCGACCCGCGACGACCTGACCTTCTGCCCGCCCGGCTACCACCCGCTACTCGAACGCACCCGTATCGGCGAGGGCCCTGAGGTCTTCCGCCGGGCCGCCGAGGCGGTCCTGACCTGGGAGATGCACCGCTCCATGCGCGTGGGCATCGACGCCACCGCCGACCGTGCGGCCCCCGACGTCGACGTCACGGTCACCCTGGCCGGCCTCATCAAGGCCCCCTGCCGCATCGTCTGGACCGTCGAGGAGCCCCGCCGCGCCGGCTGGGCCTACGGCACCCTGGAAGGCCACCCCGAGTGCGGCGAGGAGGCCTTCGTGGTCGACCGCACCGGCGACGGCACCGTCTGGCTGACGGTGGCCGCCTTCAGCCGCGCCGAGAAGTGGTACGCCCGCGCGGGCGGGGCCGCGACGCGCGGGCTGCAGCACGCCTACGCCCGCAGGTGCGGCAAGGTGCTGAGGGAGCTGGCCACCCGGGGCCTCGAGGACTGACGCTCACCGCATCAGCACCCCCGCCCTCTCCACCGCCTCCTCCGACGGCACGGACACCAGGCCCAGCTCCGCGCCGGAGGCGAGCAGGCGGTGGGCCGGCAGGATGCGGATCGTGTAGCCGTAGGGGCCGGTGCGGTCCAGGGAGAGCGGGCCCTCGTAGACGCGACGGCCCTCCAGGTCCGGGGCGCCGGTCGCCTTCAGCGGCACCACCGTGGCGTCCGTGATGCGGTCCTGCGCGTCGACCCGGCCGGAGATCACCTGCACCTCCACGTCGTCCGGCCCGAGGTCGCCGAGCCCCACCCGCACCCGCAGCCCCACGGTCGAGCCCAGTTCCGCGGTGGCCGTCGTGGCCGTCGTCTCCACGTGGTCGACGCTCACGCGGGGCCAGGCGGCCCGCACCCTGGCCTTCCAGACCGCCAGTTCACGCGCCGTGTCCCCGGTCAGCGCGCGGTGCGACTGGGCGGCGGGCGTGTACAGGCGGTCGACGTACTCGCGGACCATCCGGCCCGCCAGCACCTTCGGGCCCAGCAGGGTGAGGGTCTGGCGAACCATGTCGATCCAGCGGTCGGGCAGCCCGCCCCGGCCGCGCTCGTAGAAGCGCGGGGTGACCCGCTGTTCGAGGAGGTCGTACAGGGCCGCGGCCTCGATGTCGTCACGGCGGTCCGGGTCGGTGCCTGCGCCGTCGGCGGTCGGGACGGCCCAGCCGAAGTCCGGCTGGAACCACTCGTCCCACCAGCCGTCCAACACCGAGAGGTTGAGGCAGCCGTTGAGCGCGGCCTTCATCCCGGAGGTGCCGCAGGCCTCCAGCGGGCGCAGCGGGTTGTTCAGCCAGACGTCGCAGCCGGGGTAGAGCTTCTGCGCCATCGCCATGCCGTAGTCGGGCAGGAAGACGATCCGGTGCCGTACGCGCGGGTCGTCGGCGAACCGCACCAGCTCCTGCACCAGCCGCTTGCCGCCGTCGTCCGCCGGATGCGCCTTGCCCGCGACGACGATCTGGATCGGCCGCTCCGGGTGCAGCAGCAGCTCCATCAGCCGGTCCCGGTCGCGCAGCATCAGGGTGAGCCGCTTGTACGACGGCACACGCCGCGCGAACCCGATCGTCAGCACCCCGGGGTCGAGCACGCCGTCGATCCAGCCCAGCTCCGCGTCCCCGGCACCGCGCTGCCGCCAGGAGGCGCGCAGCCGCTCCCGTACCTCCAGCACCAGCTGTTCACGCAAGGTGCGGCGCAGCTCCCAGACCTCCTGGTCCGCGATGTCCGCGACCGAGTCCCAGCGCTCGGAGCCGCCGACGCTCAGCGCGTCCTCGGCCCGCTGGGCGCCGATCTCCCGGGCGCCGAGCCGGAGCACCTCGGGGGCGACCCAGGTCGGGGCGTGCACCCCGTTGGTCACGGAGGTGATCGGCACCTCCTCGGGGTCGAATCCCGGCCACAGCCCCGCGAACATCTCCCGGCTGACCTGCCCGTGCAGCAGCGAGACCCCGTTCGCCCGCTGGGCCAGCCGAAGCCCCATCACGGCCATGTTGAACAGGTTCGGCTCGCCGCCCGGGTAGGTCTCCATGCCGAGGGCCAGAATCCGCTGCACGTCGATGCGCGGGAGTTCGGCGTCCGCCCCGAAGTGCCGGGCGACCAGCTCCCGGTCGAACCGGTCGATCCCGGCCGGGACGGGGGTGTGCGTGGTGAACACGGTGCCGCCGCGCACGGCCTCCAGCGCCGAGTCGAAGTCGAGTCCCCGGTCGCACAGTTCGGCGATCCGCTCCAGCCCCAGGAAGCCGGCGTGTCCCTCGTTGGTGTGGAACACCTCGGGCTCCGGGTGCCCGGTGAGCCGGCAGTACGTCCGCACGGCCCGGACACCCCCTATCCCCAGCAGCATCTCCTGCAGCAGCCGGTGCTCGCTGCCGCCGCCGTACAGCCGGTCGGTCACCCCGCGTTCGCCGAGGTCGTTGTCCTCCACGTCCGAGTCGAGCATCAGCAGCGGCACCCGGCCCACCTGGGCCAGCCAGATCCGGGCGTGCAGCGCCCGGCCGCCGGGCAGCGCGAGGGAGACCCGGGCGGGGCTGCCGTCGGCCTCCTTCAGCAGGCCGACGGGCAGCTCGTGGGGGTCGAGCACCGGGTAGTGCTCCTGCTGCCAGCCGTCCCGGGACAGGGTCTGGCGGAAGTACCCGTGCCGGTACAGCAGGCCGACACCGATCAGCGGGACCCCGAGGTCGCTGGCCGCCTTGAGATGGTCGCCGGCGAGGATGCCGAGGCCGCCGGAGTACTGGGGGAGCGCGGCCGTGATGCCGAACTCGGGCGAGAAGTAGGCGACGGCGGCGGGCAGCCCGTCGTCCTGCTGCTGGTACCAGCGGTCGCCGGTCACATAGTCGTTGAGGTCGTCGACGGCCGCGCGCAGTCGGCGCAGGAACCGCCGGTCCCCGGCCAGCTCGGTGAGCCGGGCCGGGCGCACCCCGCCCAGCAACCGCACCGGGTCGCCCTCGGCGACGGCCCAGCGTTCGGGGTCGACGGACTGGAACAGATCGCGCGTTTCCACATGCCAGGACCAGCGCAGATTGCGCGCCAGGTCGCTCAACGGCCGGAGGGGTTCGGGGAGAACGGGACGGACGGTGAACCGACGGATCGCCTTCACATTCCACCTCGGACGCGTTACGGGGTGAGACGCACGGCGCCGTACGTCTCGTCGTCAGGGTCGACGTTAGTGGTTACCGGGGCGTCGGTGGGGACGTAGCGGGCGCGGGTGTCGGGGCGCGGCGGGGGCGTAATGGCCATCCTGGCGGGAAACCGGAAAAGGGGCCGGTCTTGTGCGTAGACGTACGCGTGAGTAGTTAACAAAGTGCCGGATTGCCCACCCGAATAGGGTGGGAAGGCTCCTCCGGTACGTCCCACAGCAGCACCACGTCTCACCTGCAGGACCCACCTCCCCACAGCCATCCGCCCACACCCACGTTGAAGCGGACAGGAGCGGTCATGCCCGCCACGCACCACTCGTCAGCACCCTCGACACCCAGCAAGGCGGCCGGAAGGAAAACTTCTGGCAAGAAAACCGGAAAGCCCGCCGAGGAACTCCTCGAGGAGGCTCCGGCCCCGCCCCCTCAGCAGCGTCCCGCCCCGTCCGAGCCGACCATTCTCGGCCGAATTCCCGTCCTCGACGTGCGCCCGGTGGTCCAGCACGGGCGCAGGCCCGCCAAGGCGGTGGCCGGTGAGTCGTTCGAGGTGTCGGCCACCGTGTTCCGGGAGGGCCACGACGCCGTCGCCGCGAACGTCGTCCTGCGGGACCCCGAGGGCCGCCCGGGGCCCTGGACCCCGATGCGTGAACTCGCCCCGGGCACCGATCGCCTGGGCGCCACCGTCACCCCGGACGAGCCCGGCCGCTGGACCTACACGGTCGAGGCCTGGTCGGACCCGATCGGCACCTGGCGGCACCACGCGCAGATCAAGATCCCGGCGGGCATCGACACCGGCCTGGTCCTGGAGGAGGGCGCACGGCTGTACGAGCGGGCGGCCGCCGGAGTCCCCGAGCAGGAGCGGGACCTGGTCCTGGCGGCCGCAGCCGCGCTGCGGGACGAGGACCGCCCGGCCGCCTGGCGGCTCGCGGCGGCTCTGGCTCCCGAGGTGGAGGCGGTGTTGTCCCGCCATCCGGTGCGGGAGTTGGTGACCGCGTCGGACGCGATGCCGCTGCTCGTGGAGCGGGAGCGGGCCCT